>JAFUVE010000076.1 GCA_017483765.1 Bacteroidaceae bacterium
GTACTCTGAGGGAACGTCTGCCTGAAGTTGTGCAGGATTTGGTCACCCAGCAAGTAGAACTGGAGAAGAAACGCCTCGCGCAAGAGAACGAGAAGCGATTGAATGAAATTAATGCGATGAGTACCGATGTCTCTGGTGTTATTGAAAGGCGTGACTATCTCTTGAAACTTGAACGGGAAATCAAAAGACAAGAGGCCGAGAATCAAGCACAACGGTTAAAGTATACAGAGAAATATACGATGCTTGTATTCTCGCTTGCCGGTACTCCTGTAGAAGATGTAGAGAAAGTATGCGACGTTGTGAAACTATTTATTGAGACAGGGCATGTATCAGCCAACAAGGATTTATGCATTCCTTTGAACAAGAAACTGCGCAATGCGGAAGTGAAGCAGTTCGTTTATAATATAATAAGGTATAACGGGAAAGAAAATCTCGATGCCGAGTCATTCCTCCAAACCGCTTTCGGTGAATGGTTCAGTGGTAAGAAAGAGAACATCGCCAAGAACTACTCCGTGCTGCCCAAAGACTCACTAGTGTCAAAAAATGGTGTGGAAGCGGATTTGGAAAGATTGCGTAAAAACTTATAATTAACATAAAGGATTGATTGCATGAAAAAATCAGATATTTTTTGGCAAACATATTTGAGCCTCGAAAAAGAGCTCATTAATGTATCTAATTTCATATTTATAACGGATGAAATTACTACCCATGAGCGTGGCCTAGAAGTTACTAAACCATATAATTCTCAAATGGAGACATTTTCGCCACACATAGCAGATTTACTAATACGATGCTGCGTTCAAATTGAAGCTATTTCCAAAGAACTGTATTATGAGAATGGCGGAACAAAACCACGTGGTGATAAAAACTTGTTTTTTGATGAGGATTGTTTGAAACTTATTGATATAAAATGGGCAACACATGATAAACGAGTTTTGGTTGTTGCTCCATTTTTCAATCTGACAAAAGACGAGAATAGAGTGCTAAGACCATTGAAGAATGCTCATAAGAGATCTGGTACATTTTGGGAAAAAGCATATCAAGCTGTGAAACATGATAGGTTTCTTTCTCTCAAAGATGGCAACGTAAAAGCTCTTTTACATTCGATGGCTGCGCTTTATCTTTTGAACTTATATTATAGGAATGACTCTTGGGTAGTTAAATATCAAGAATTATCTAAGAGTGATTTTAGCATGGGGTCTTCTATCTTTGCCGTGAAACAGCCCGAGGTTGGTCAATTATGGTATGGTAATAATCCTATTGCAAGTGAAAGCCCTTATGTCGTAAGATATCAAGCAGAAGATTACAAACGAATCGAGGCAATGCAGAAGGCTGATAGCGAGGCATTAAGTCATTATTGGCAGCAACAGCCAGAACTCAAGGATCCTGAGTTCTTGGCAATTCTTGCAAGGGAAAGGAAAAAACAAGAAATGGATCCTACTCATAGGATTTTGTATCTTTGGGAGTTGGGCATTTATAGGTTAAAAAAACAGTTGCCCACAAGTCTTCCATTTGAAGAAAGAAGAAATAGGTTCATCAAGAGTGAGGCTTGGAATTGCTGGATAAATCAACATAACACTCATCTAAATCCAGAAGACATAACGGATAATAATATAGACGAAGTGATAGAGAATGTTGGCAGACTATGGGGAATGGATATAGAAAAAAGGTATAACACCATGAACTGGATTCATTTAGCAACGAATGGTGCAATATGCAAAGTGTATATACCATGACTTATTTTCTTCGAATGCACAGATGAGGGTTTGTTAATTTATTAACTATAATTTATTAAAATTCATAGGAATGACAACAAATAATAATGCCTATTTTAAAGGAATAGAGCTCAATGAAGGAGCATACTTTTATTCGTATCCCGAACATGTTGATGAAGTAGTAAAAAAAAGAGATATAAGGAATTGTTTCAGAGGAATCAGAGGTAAGACAAATGATTTTACAAAAATTGCAGATGTACAATGGGAAAGAATCAATTATAATGGAGAAAAAATCGCCTTTTGTTCATTGTTACTTTTTCCTCAAAAGCTATACCTTCATTTATGCAGAATCTAGATGATGCTTATAAAAAGAAAGAGTGCTATATTGGTTATGCACTAATTCTCGAAATAGAAGATTATGTTATAATCTTTAGTCGGCATGCTAATGGAATGAATGAATTCAAGAACAAACTATACCCCATTAATGGATCAACACTAACTGGCGCAATACTTCAAGCAGACTCACTATTTACTCAGTTGAGATTAGGCAGTATGAGCCTTAATCCAAATGCATTGCGAAATAGAAGTTTTGAAGGGAATGATTTAAATCTGTCGATGCCATTATTTGGTTTAGGACAAAGTATAGTAAAAACTACAAGAATTCGACAACCAAATGAGGACACAACAACAATTTCATTAAGCACATCAAGAGTTGCAAAGATTGGTTCTGCCAAAAGGAATATAGAGGATTTGTGCATTTGGGCAGACATGGTAATAACTGGTATAAAAAATCCTGTAGATTTAAGGACTACCATGCTAAACAATTTTTCCAAACCAATTAAGTGGAAGAATGAGCACACAAAATTAAAGCCCATATATCTTCTTATAGATATTCATGAACTCATTGATATAATAGAAGCACAACAGGTGGAACTCGTTTATGCGCAAGATAAAAATAATGAAGAAAGGACCGGGGATTTGCTAAAAAAGATATTGGCAAAGCATTGTGAATGTTTTGATTTAAAAGAGATAGATGCTCAAGCACTATATTCTTGTAAATGCCTTTCTAATCTCTTGGTGAAAGTGACAAAAAATGGGATAAGATTGGATAGCGCTGGACGTTTGAGTAAACTTTATGTACGTTATACTAATGGTGACAAAGTTAAAATGACTACCTATATTAATTCCAATAGGTGTTTTTATGTGGGCTTTGAAGATGTTAGATACATGTATTATGGCGCACAACTTCATGAAGATTCCAATATGAAAGAAAACTTAACATCCATTCTTTCTGTGTTTGAACCAATTAAAAACATGGAAGGGGTTAAAACGGAGAAAGGAGAATTAAGAGCTGGTATTACACAATTTGATGAAGATTCTGTCTTTAAGGTCATAGAAGATTATTATATACGTAAAGGCGCATCTTTTTTGATTTGCGATGATATGGGTAATGAATGTGCCGATCATATCGCTGTATGTGGAGACACATTATCATTTATCCATTCAAAAGCAGACGGAATGACAGCCTTATCTGCATCAAAGTTTCAAGTCGTAATAGGGCAAGCTATCAAGAATATTGGTAACCTTAGGAATTTGAATGTACCTAATAAAGTCCATGCGTGGCAAAATAAAATGTATGGACAGACCGAGATACAAGTGTGTAGAGTGGGTGATATTAATCAATTTGAATCTGAATACAATAGAATTTCTAAATCACCTAATGGTATAAAGGAAGTATGCCTTGCTATAGATTTTGTATCAAAGGATGAACTTAAAACAGCTTTTGATAATATTAGTCAAGATACACCATTTAAACAAAAAAATTCTGTTTCTCAAATGATTTGGTTGTTGAGCGCATTTATCTCTGCTTGTAAAGATGCTGATATGCATTGTAGAATTTTTTGTAAACAATAGAATGCCTAGTATTGTAAATATAATTGTTATTACCACATTAGCATCCCTATACAACTAATGAGAATTTATGGAACAATTCTTAAGGTGAAACATCTCTAAATACCTATTTTTGTCGATTACTATACCTCGATATTCGACATAGTACTAAATAAATTTTCTTGTGTGCAAAAATTTTAGTACCTTTGCACCAACAAAAGGAAGAAATACAAAGAAAAGGACAAAGAAGAATAGGAAGGGCATCGCACGGATGCTTATCGATAGTTATTGAAGGGACAACATCCAAGATGCTTATGGTGTTCCGTATTTGTACCAAAACTTTCATAAATCACTGATTATCAACATGTTAGATTTGAGGAGGTGAAGTAAGATGCATAAAGTAAAGACATAACAAAACACTATCAAATGGTGTGTAGCTCAACCAAGTTACACGCCATTTGCTTTTTATGGGATCATGTTTTCCATGCGCTTATTCTGCCTTTGTCCTGACGTGGTCATCGTTTCACTCCAAAAGACTCATTGAATGGGAATCACACCTGCTGACAAACCGACATTTTGCGATTAGAAGGGGCCTACTTTTCAAAAAACACACTATGCCTTTTGGTCGGCATTGCAGAAGACAATTAATGCTGAATTGATTATTAGCGGCAGCAATATTTCTATTATCACAATGATTGAGAACCTTACTCGTCAGCAAAAGAAAATCGAATCACAGATAGCAGAGCTTGAAGCGCAACAACAGGAATCCGACTCCAATAAGGAGGATATCTTGCTCCAGATAAAGTTCCTCAATCAAACGCTGACTGAAATCAGAATCAACTTGAGAGAAAAGCAAGGAAAACTTGACCAAGTTAATCAAGAATTGGATAGTCTCAAATCTACCTACAATACCAAATTAAAAGGGTTGGACGCTATCATGAAGAAGGACAATGTCATGATAAACTATATCAACACAGATGCCGAAATTATTCTCAAAGCTTCCATTTTTGATCAAGTGCTATATGAAGCAGTCAAAATATGCCGAGAAATCCCCGAAGCAGAAGCGATGACAGAGGACACATTCATTGATGACCGTAACAATTTCTGTTGGAAGGATGTGCTAAGCACAGGTCTGAGAGTATTCATTGCCGGAATAGATGGTGCGACTGGCGTAGCCCAGGTGTCAGGCGGTGGCGGCACGTCAAACGATATGCCGTGGCAAGATAAGGATGAAGACTTTCTCGATTGGGCTCGCCGTGCGATGCGACATGCCCATGCCAAACATTATCCTGGTAATAGGTTCAAACGGTCGCTGAGCAAGTAGTTCTCGCGCGCATACGTATTATAATAAAGAGCAGGTGTTTCCCAAATTGGAGATGCCTACTTTTGATTGACGATTTGTCCGAATGTATTCAAATTTTTCTAATAGTGTCAGACAAATGGTCTTGTAATTTTAATCTTCAGGGCTTTTACGACAGGAAGGACAAATATCTTGCTTAATTTTCTGTTAATAAATATAAAATACCTACAACCATATTTGGCTTTACAGCTTATTTGCATACAGTTGTATGTTGACAGCCTCTTATATTATCTACAATAGACTACAATACATTTGTGTACAACAAAAATGGAAGACAAGGATTATTTGAAGCAATTTGCTCAGAGAGTTAGAACATTAAGAGAAGAGCAAGGTATCTCACAAGAGAAACTTGCAGAACGTTCAGATCTTCATCGTACATATATTGGTATGGTGGAACGACTTGAACGTAACCCATCCCTTGTTTGCATTCACAAGATTGCAAATGGCTTGGGTGTTCATATAACAGAATTATTTCAATAACGTTTAATTATGATTTTAATATGAAGAAATTTAAGATTTCAAACGACGAGGTCGCAGAACTGTCAAATGCCCCTCAATACGAATTTCCCAAATATGTTACTCAGGTAATAAACCTTGTTAATAGTAACGCAGGTGGAACTCGTCCCAAAGTTGTTGGCCAGATGTCAGAACTTGTTAAAGAGTTCGATGGCAAAACAATTGATGAATGGATAGCATGGTATACAGAGCGTTATCCAAATGCGGTTAATGATGCAACTGACAAAATTTGGAATATGTATGAGACGATGAAGAGTGCTTTCAATGCCATTACAAAGGAAATGGTTGAGAATTGGGTGAAAGATCTCGTCTATGGTAAAACCTTTTGTGGTCTCAAATTCCAAACAGCCATCATTTCTGCTATTGCATCACAGCTAAATAAAGAATGGCGTGAAGCTAATCCTGAAGAGGAAGCTCAAGGTATTGATGGTTTCATTGGAGACAAACCGCTTCAAATAAAATCAGCAACATACAAACTCGAAGCTCGTTTATCTGAAACAATAGACGTTCCAATTGTATATTATGATAAGAAGAAGGATGGTATAAACATTGAATATAACCCGCAAGATTTCTAAAGTATGGCAAGAAAAAGGAAAACTATTGTTCCTGACATTCAATATAAAGAAGGGCAAAATCTATTCGACCTAAATAGTTCCCCAGAACTACCTAAATATACTTCTGGGTTTATTAATGATATAAATGGATGGGCAGGTGGTTCGAAAGCCGAAAATGTTAGCCAAGTGTCAGAAGTAATCAAGCAATTCAGAGAAGAGAACCCCGAAGGATCACTTGAAGATTGGATCTCCTTCCATCAAGGATTGGAAGGGACTGATATTCAAGTCATAAAAGGGAAAGGAAAAACCAAAAGACGTGAAACCGTTCAAATGGCTGGTATCGAACAAGGGGTTCGAGATATTATGAACAAAATGGAGGAAGTCAAGAATAATATCAATCAGTTGACAGAAGATATGGTTCGTTCATGGTTGAATAATCTCGTTTATGAGAAAACATATTGTGGATTGGAGGCTCAAGAACTAATTCTCAAGGATATTGCAGAAAAGAATGGTTTTGAATGGATGTTAGGATCTATGGAAGATGAAAAGCAAGGAATAGACGGATATGTTATTGATCCGAATGGGCCGAGATTTTTCCCTCTTCAAATTAAAAGCTCATCATATAACAATGAGCATAAACAAGAGCACTTCAGATGCCCTATCGTTACATACAAATTATGTGAAGAGGGTATTAATTATGATGTTCCTCAAAATGCGCTTCGTGAACCATCATCAGACACTAACGATTGGAATGATACTATAAATCGAATATCAAATAGATACCAAAATAGATAGAATGACAGAAGGATAGGCTCGTCCTATCCTTCCCTTTTAAACGAATTCGCTTAGTTTCTTTATTTTAGCTCTGTAGGTATTTTTGTCTTCTATTAATTTGGGACATTTTTTCAACTGTATAGGATGCAGATTATCAAAATGAAGAACAACATAATATGGGGCATTTCGGGGGGTAAAACCATTCTCAATAAGTGTTTCTTTTGTCCAAATCTGGAACATACCCTTGGTCTTCAGCTTGAACAGCATAGGTTCATTACCAGCCGTATGCAGCAAAACATATTGCATTCGTTCAAATCCCGACTGTACCAACACAGAACCTTTTGAATCGCCAGCACGTAGGTAGCAAATACCTTTTTCTATCATTAACTTCTTTATCGAAGTACGAGCATGATTGATCAAAACCATTGGCTCGGTATTAGTTGTCAAAACTGTTTCAATAGAGGAACTGTCTATTTCATCTTTGACATCTTTATCTATCTCAAATTTGGAGCCGTATGTATGAGCTTTAACGTTTATCGTTTTATCGATTTTGTGAATATCAACAAATCGATATGGAAGCGCACTGATGGCAGATTGTAAGTCTTTGATTGAGATGTCCTGTGCAAAAGAATATTCGCATTGCTTATCAAGACAACCATCTATTACCTTTTCTTTGTAGAAAACACGGAAA
Source organism: Bacteroidaceae bacterium (assembly GCA_017483765.1). Lineage (GTDB taxonomy): Bacteria > Bacteroidota > Bacteroidia > Bacteroidales > Bacteroidaceae > UBA3839. The sequence goes on from JAFUVE010000076.1 coordinate 7,501, forward strand.
TCATTATTTAGTTCATAACCGACAGAATTACGTCCAAGATTACCTGCGGCCAAAGCAGTGGTACCACTCCCCATAAAAGGATCACACACCGTATCTCCTACAAATGAAAACATTTTAATTAGTCGTTTGGGTAATTCTTCTGGGAAAACTGCAATATGACGATTTTGTTTGGCTCCGATAAATGTCCAATGCGAAGAGAAGTATTCATTCCACTCTTTCATTGTAAGAGCGGATGCCTCTTTCGCTTCCCGTGAAGGCATGGGAGCTTTACCTAACTTCCTAAATAGGAGAATGTGCTCAAAGTCAATCTTTATAATGCCACCTCGCGGATAGGGATAGCTTCCCATAACTTTTTCACCACCAGTCGTGTGCATAGATGTCGGTTTCTGCCACACAATGCTTCCCATATAGTCAAAACCAATGGTTTCACAGAATCGAATGATCTCAGAATGTATTGGGACGACTTTATAGCGACCATAATATGCGGAACGAGCAAACTGATCTCCAATATTGATACACAATCTACAACCTGGCATCAAAATACGATGGCATTCTTTCCACACAAGATTTAGATTATTAATGTACGCTTCATAAGTGTCATTAAAACCAATCTGATTTTTCGTGCCATAATCTTTCAATTGCCAATAAGGAGGAGAAGTAACAATAAGATGCACAGATTCATTTTGAATCTGCGACATTTTTCGGCAATCGCCATTTATGAGAATGTGCTTTGTGCTCATTTGTTATTTTGCAGCCTTGAAGAACGTGTCTTTAAGAGGAAGCTGTGTCAAATCAGAATGTTCCTCGTACGAAACAATATACTTGCCAGTCTCTTTTTCTAACTTTATATCTTCAAGATAATTCAGTTCTATTTCCTTCTCCTGGCTTGTCATTACTGCGTAATTAAGTGTCTCGTTGAAGTGTTTAATCTCCTTGCCAGAAGCCTTCCGATTTGCGATAAACTCTTTATGGGCATCAAAACGTTGCTTTATCAAACTATTGCACAAATCCAATTCTAAATTATCAATACCTTCTCGAATGATACTTTCAAAGTTTGGGTCAATTTCGTATCCACAACTATTACGACCTAGAAGTATTGCTGCCTGCATAGTTGTTCCGGTACCTAAGAATGGATCCATTACCATGTCACCTTTCTGTGAAAACATATTGATAAGGCGATATGGGATCTCAAATGGGAAAGCAGCACTACGTTCGCGAGTACAGTCTTTTTGAATCTTTTGCTTAGTACCTTTAATCTCCCATACATCAGAGAACCATACATTACGTTCTTCCCAAAAGAAAGAACTTTTCATACGACTCAACTTAGCATCGGCCTTTTTGTATTCACGTTTGCCCCCTTTGCGGAAGATAAGCACCCATTCATGTTCAAGAGTTACGTATGCACCACATGGCAACATTCCGCTACCCATAAATTTATTTGGAGCATTTGTTTGTTTACGCCAAATAATATTAGGCAGACCTACAAATCCCATTTCAATACATGCTTTAGAAATACGGCTATGATTATTGTACAAGGTAAAATTACCATTAATTGTTCGAGTGGCATCACCAATATTAATACACAAGAATCCACCATCTTTAAGCACACGGAAACACTCTTTCCACACTTTGTCCAATTCTTGATGCATTAACTCAAAAGCTGTTTCTGGTTTTTTCTCAAGATAATCTAAAATAACAGGATTCTGTTTTGCCATAATTTCATCCCACATCTCAATCATGGGATATGGAGGCGAGGTTACAACCAAATTAACTGTATTGTCTTTAGTTGAGGTCATGTGCTGAGAAGCACCTATAATTATATTATGATTTGTTGTCATTATCTCTAATATTACAAAATATTCTAATTTTTCTTGATGAAAATCTTCCTGCCACACCAATACTTCTACAAATACTCCAAGTGCATTGGCTATTTCAAGTAAATGCACACTCCAACTGCTCGGATAACCACTTGTTTGTTCTCTTCTTATCCGCGAGAACTACTTTGATTCTATTTTCCATTCTTATTATGCTGAGGTTGTACCTTATTATAATTAAATACGTATACAAATACAAAATTAGTTTATTTTCCGCAAAATAACGAAGAAAAATCATCTTTTCTGCAAAATACAGTCATTTTTATGTCTTTTTCTCCACTTCAGCTTTCCTCATCGAGCAATTTGGTAATCGTAAAATAATAAGATATCTCGCTTTAATGAATACGAGAAAATAAGACGACAGTCAGTCATGACTGATATTCCAATGAGACAGAGGGTGAGAAGCGTGTTTTTACAACCTCACTAAGTAACAGTAAGAAAAAATAAGTTGCCTCGTTTTGATGAAGACGAGAAGACAGAAAGACGAGAAGACGAGACGATAGTCAATTGGCGGACATACATAAAGTAAGTCCCTACAATCAACTGTAATGTGAGGCAAGTTATTATTTTAACCTCACTAAGTAGATTTATCTTTCTCTTATTATAATCACATTTTCAGCATGGCATAACATTTTTACAGTTCCGTTTTTTGGCAGATAGAAATAAAAAACGTAACTTTGCGATGTAAATGCGAAAAACATAAATGGAGAGAAAAACAGACGCCTTAACAACATAGAAACACGAAAAAAAATGCAGCAGACAGACTATTTCGATGAACTGAAATCGGCAGTGACGAACGCGCCGGACTACAAGACCTTGTACATAGTGATGAACAGCGTGTATATGCGCAGCCTGAACGACTTCACGCGGGGCAACCGCCTCTCGCTGAGTGGCCCGTTCGCCAAGACGGACCACCTTCTGAAAGAGCGTAAGGCCGGCAAGCACCTTTCGCTTGCCATCAACGACACACGTCAATACTTCAAGCAGCGCCACAGCAAGAGTGAAACAGAGCTGAAAGACCACTACAAGCGGGACCTGCGCAACCTCTGTGAATTCCTGTCGCTGCTGACCGGCGAACCCGTACCCACGGAGCTGGCCGCACATTATCCTGCAAAGCAGACCAGCCTGGCCCCTTCCGTCCGACTGGGTGAATACATTCGCGTTATTGTGGTGCACTGGGACGACGATTACGCCTACTGCCATTCGGAGAGCACTGGCAATGAAGAGCTGAAAGTATGCTACAGCCACGGGAACAAGGCATACAACTTCGACCGCAGCTATCTCAAAGGACTCTTTTACGAAGGAGCGCAGTTCAATCTTATAAGGCCGTACAAGCACGACGACGGAATCATCTATCCGGAACTGTGGATTTTCGAGCCCGACTACCTGATAGACATAACGACCATAGCCAACTGCTTCGGAAGTTATGCCGACTCCGCATTAGTGGGCCTCATGAACAGGATGGGAAAGAAAGAGACCACCTCCCCCATGCTGCTCGGAAACATGGCCAGCCAGCTGCTCGACGAGAGCATACGCGACTCTCAGACACGCAGCTATGCCGAAAGCGCAAAAGAATTCTTCTCCTATTATGCGATGAAAATCATAGCGGCCGAGGATTTCGACAGTGCGGACTTTCACAAGCAAGCCCGTGACCAGCAGGAGAACATCCAGCATGCCATCCACCAAACCCTACCTCAGCAAATCAGGAATTTCGACTCCAAAAACGGCATTGTTGAGCCGTCCTTTTTCAGCGAGATGCTGGGACTGCAAGGACGTATGGACTATCTGCAGCTCGACATGAAGGTGCTGCTGGAGCAGAAATCGGGCAAGGGCGGGTTTCCGTTCAACAACTTCATCATTCCCACCCCGAAACTGGACAACATCATCCAGCTGCTGCTCTACATGGCCGTGCTTCGCTACAACTTCAGGAAAGAATATGAGCAGAACAACCAAGAGCTCCGCCCCTTCCTCCTCTACTCGAAATACAGGGAAGGCATCGTGGAGCTGCAATCCCGGCCGCAGTGGCTGTTCAACGCGCTGAAAATCCGCAACGAACTGGCTTGGAACGACATCGTCCGTTTCCGCGACGAGGGCTATTCGATCCTGACGACACTGACACCCAGCCAGCTGAAAGAAAAGCAGATGAACGACAAGTTCTGGAATCAATATATCCTTCCCCAACTCAATGACATCCTGCTGCCTATCCGCTCTTGCAGCCCACTGGAACGCGCCTACTGCCTGCGGATGCTGAAATTCGTGGGCGAGGAACATGTGGTGAGCAAGCTGGGCAACCGCGACAAAGAGGCATCCGGCTTCGCCAGCACCTGGCAGCTGAGCGTGGAGGAGAAGGAACAGTGCGGCGAGATACTGACGGGTCTGACGCTCGACATCCCTTACGAGGCACGGAGCCAGCGCATCGACGAAGTCCGTTTCGAACTCTCCAACAAGGAGTCGCGCTACATCACCAACCTGCGTGTGAGCGACGTGGTGGTAATCCATCCCTACGACCCGACCGGCGAGCCCGACCTGAGAACCACGATGGTGATACGCGGCACACTGAAAAGCATGGACAGAGACAGCGTGACCGTCCGTCTGCGAGCGCCTCAGTCAGACAGCCGTATCTTCGACTACTATCAAGACAAGAAATGGGCCTTGGAAAGCGACTTCATCGAGTCGTCGTACGGATCGGCCTACAGCAACGTATATTCATTCCTGTCGGCTCCCCAGCAGCGGCGCGACCTGCTGCTGCTGCAACGTCCGCCTAAAGTGGACCACAGCCTGCGGCTCAAAGGCGACTACAAAGAATTCAACGATTTGTCGCTCAGAGTGAAGCAAGCGCGCGAACTGTTCCTGATCATAGGTCCGCCCGGCACGGGGAAAACATCCTACGGAATGCTGAACACACTGAGAGAAGAATTGCTGGAACCCGGCAGCCGCGTGCTGTTGATGGCTTACACGAACCGCGCCGTTGACGAGATGTGCAGCAAGCTGCTGGCCGAAGACATTGACTTCCTGCGTATAGGCAGCGAGCTGTCGTGCGACAAGTCTTATATAGACCACCATATCAACACAGTGAGCCAGGGATGTGCCAACCTGCACTCCCTGATTTACACCATCGAGAACTACCGGGTGATAGTCGGGACAGTACACTCCTTCAACGGCCAGCTCCAATATCTGAGCAAGCAGCACTTCTCCCTCGCCATCATCGACGAGGCATCCCAGCTGCTGGAGTCCCACCTGCTGGGCCTGCTGAGCTGCCAGTCGGCCGACCACATCCCCACCATCGACAAGTTTGTGCTTATCGGCGACCACAAGCAGCTACCAGCCGTGGTGCAGCAGCCGGCCGAGAGTTCAGAAGTGATGGAGCAGGAGCTGCAGCAGATACTGCTGACCGATTGCCGCCAGTCGTTGTTCGAGCGTCTGCTGAAGCAATATAATGGAGATGATGAAGTGGTGGGAAAGCTGACGAAGCACGGCCGGATGCATCCGGAGATTGCCGCCTTCCCTAACGAGATGTTCTACAACGGGGAACTGCAGACCGTGCCATTGGCCCATCAGAAGTCAGAACTGCCTGCCGACGTGGACATTCCCGACCCCATGGAGCGTATGCTGCGCACACGCCGTCTGACATTCATCAGCGTGGCAGGAGCCGAGTGTCCACGCTCCGACAAGTCGAACACGAAAGAGGCTAAGCTGATAGCCAATCTGTTGGAACGCATCTACAAGATAGAGGGACCTTCGTTCGACCCCTCATCCACAGTCGGCGTGATTGTGCCATACCGCAACCAGATAGCCACCATACGTGCCGTGGTCAGCGAATGTAAAATTCCAGCCTTGGCAGACGTGACCATCGACACCGTGGAAAGGTTCCAAGGCAGTCAGCGAAAATATATCATCTATGGATTCACCATCCAGAAGCGCCACCAACTGCGTTTCCTCACCGGCAACGTGTTCACAGACTACGACGGTACCGTCGTGGACCGCAAGCTGAACGTGGCGATGACCCGCGCTCAAGAGCACCTCATCATGGTAGGCAACCCTAAAATCGTGTGCCAAGACCCTATATTCAGCCGCTTAGTGGCATATATCAAGGCACACAACGGATATTACGAAGAGAAGGAAATGCATTAGGAAGAGAGAGGCGGAGGAATCAGAGGAATCGGAGTAATCAGATTTGTCAGACTGGTCGGACCTGTCCGACAAGTCCGACAAGTCCGATCAGCCCGACATCCCGAGCCAACTGAAAAAACTGCTGATTACAGATTCGGCTCCTTATAGATGGCATTCCACCAGGAGGAGTCATCCTTAAGGTATTTGGCAAACCAGGCGAAGATGGTGTTCTGCCATTTGATTCGTTTGTTGTAGTCGAGGATATGGTGATCCTGGCCCTCCACTAGAACCATGGCCGTCTCCTTTCCGAGGAGTTTGAGAGCAGTGAACATCTGGATGCTCTCGCCCACCGGCACGTTTGTGTCGTCGGTGCCATGGAGGAAGAGGATGGGCGTGTTCACCTTGTCGGCATTGAAGAGCGGACTTTGGTCGACATAGAGCTGACGGTGGGCCCAAGGAAAGCTGTTGGCCATAGACACCTCGCTATAGCTGTATCCCCAGAATCCCTCACCCCAATAGCTGGTGTGGTCGCTGATGCCGGCATGCGAGATGGCGGCAGCGAAGATGTCGGTACGGGTTTGCAGGTACTGGGTCATGAATCCGCCGTAGCTGGCACCGATACATCCGATTTTCTTTGCGTCGACAAACTGATGCTCCTTCGTGAAGGCGGTGGTGGCGCCGATGATATCCTCAGCCACGCCCTGGCCTGCCGTATTGACATGTCGCGACGAGAACTCCTGCCCGAATCCAGCCGCACCGCTGGGATTGACCACAAGCACGACATATCCCTGAGCCGCATAGGCATGATGAGGATAGCGGCTCTCGAAGTTCCGGCTGGTGGGAGAACATCCTCCGTAGTAGTTGACAATCATTGGATAGGATTGTGCCTGATTGAAATGAGGAGGGAGATAGAAGCGGCAACAAATGGTGTCGCCCCGCTCGTTGACATAATTCCAAGGCCGGCATTCCCCCAGCTGGATGTTTTTGAGCGTTTCCTTGCTGAGATCTTCCACGAGCTCGGTCTTCTTTTTCTTCGTGTCGACGATGTAGAGGCGGTCAGAGTTGGACGCGCTCTGTCCGTAGCATGCGATTTTCTGGGCGGCTGCAGCGCAACTGAAGCGGTTAACCATATCCTCCGGAACCTCCACCTTGCTGATTTTTCCCGACTTGGGATCCATCTGGAAGAGGAAAAGACAGTCCTTGTCATTGGCCGTGAAGTAAATCATGCCGTCGGCCTTGCTCCATGCTGCCGACTCCACAGCCGGATTGAAATCACGGGTCATGGGCTTGACGTTCTTTGTCCGCAGGTCCATGATAAAAATCTGGTAGTCGTACATGCTTGGCGTCGTACCCTCCGGCAGGATGTTGCCCACCCCGCCGAATGCCTCAGGCGATCCGGTAAGCAGAATCTGCGTGGCGTCGGGCGAGAAGCATGCGTCGTTGAAGAATCCGTCTTCCTCGAAGATGGTTTCCACCTGATAGGAGTCTTTGTCGATGACATAGAGTGAGGATACAGTAGTTGGACGTTTTCCCAGCCTGTTCTGCGACTTATACACCAAGATTTTCTTTCCGTCGGCCGATATGTCGCAGAGACGGGTGCTATGGTTGCCGAAGGTGAGCGGCTGGAGCATGCCCGTCTTGAGATCGAACATCTGAAGTGACACCTTGTTTCTCCAGTTTGGTTGGCGGTCGTCAGGCTCAACGACGAGATAGACATCCTTGTCGCGCTTCGGTCCGGCCGTCACCTTGGAGAAGACGAGGTAATCCTCCGATGGCGACATCGTGAAATTGCCTTCTGGCAGATGCTCGGCCAGCACCTGCTCCTCATGGTTAAGTGGGTTGACCGCAACGAGCGAACGGTTGTCGTCGATGGTGCGAAGAAAATAATAGCGGTTGGACTTGGGCATCCATACGGCACCCGGCTTGAGGTCGATGGTCTGTCCGTTAAGCAGGCTTCTCACCAGAGTCTTTGAGATGTTCTTTCCGTCCTTCTGGGTGGTGGAATAGCCAGCGATGAGGTAGTTGCCGTCGGGCGAGATAAGTGCTTTGTTGAATCTCCAGCAATGCAGCACGTCGGAGAGCTGGTAGTCCCGTTTGCCCTGGGTTGGCTCCACTGCGATTCCGTCAACATTGTCGGCATTGATTTTCACACCCCACATCGGCAGGGGCTCGCTTGAGTCGGTGATATACTTGATGACCACGTCATGCACAGCCGGCGTCAGCTCTACGGACTTCCCGTCCGTCTTCTTCCCGTCGACAAAGAGATGGAAATGCATCATCCCCTTGGGCACGATTTCCACTTTCTGATATTGCGCGTTAGAGAATCGGAATGCGATGAGATGGACCTGCAATTCGGCCGACTTCTTAGGCAGCGCCTCCGTCTTGATGTCACGTCCCTGCCACACCTGATCGGTGTCGAGATAAAAATCGAGCACAGAGGAGTTGGAGAACGGCTTTCCGTTGATATCGAGCGAGTCCATAAGGACTGGCCTCCTCATGCTGAAAGGTCCGGCATACTTGAAATCATTGACTTCGATTGTGGCGGCATTCCCCATGAGAGCCGCAAGCATGAAAATGAGAGTAGAAACGAAACGTAACATGGTTGATATTTACAATTGACGATTTATTTGAGTATTTCGTAATTAAACGATTTTAGAAACTGAAAGCAAATATATAAAAAAAGGGTGAAAAAAGCACGACAAAGGAGGATAAAAATTGTGACGACAAAGAAATATTGGGGAAAATGGACAAAAGTGACAAATAAGTTGTAACTTTGCATGATAAAAGCATACATCATACTTTGCACCATAATAACAGACATAACCAATAATTCAGGATGACAATCATCATTACCATCGGCGTTTATTTCCTGTTGCTGCTGCTCATCTCATGGCTGACGGGCAAGGGTGGCAACGACGCGTTTTTCCGTGGCAACCGCCAGTCGCCCTGGCCGATTGTGGCGATAGGCATGGTTGGAGCTTCATTGTCTGGCGTGACCTTTGTGAGTGTGCCCGGCATGGTGATGCAGGGCGACATGACTTACATGCAGATGTGCCTGGGCTTTTTCGTGGGCTATCTGATCATATCGTTCGTCCTGCTCCCGCTCTACTACAAGTATAATCTGACCTCCATCTACAGCTATCTGGGCACGCGCTTCGGGCAGAGCGGCCGCAAGACGGGCGCCAGTTTTTTCCTGCTTTCAAAACTGACAGGAGCCGCAGCACGCCTCTATCTCGTCTGCTTTATCCTCCAGCAGTACACGTTCAACTCCCAGTTCTCGATTGGCGGCGGCACGCTCCATGTGCCGTTCGTGGTCATCGTGCTGGTGACGCTACTGCTGATATGGCTCTACACGCGTATCAGCGGCATCAAAGCCATCGTGTGGACGGACTTTCTGCAGACGTTGTGCCTGATAGGCGCGCTGGTGTTGATACTGCTGAAAGCGAGCGACATGCTGGGCATGGGCTTATGGGATGCCATGGGAAAAGTGTGGGCCGACCCCCACAGCCGCATATTCGAGTTCAGCGACTGGAGTTCGAAGCAGCATTTCGTGAAGCAGTTTCTCAGCGGCGTGTTCATCACAATCGTGATGACCGGTCTCGACCAGGACATGATGCAGAAAAACCTGTCGTGCAAGGATCTGAAAAGCAGCCAGAAGGACATGTGCTTCTACGGCATGCTGTTCACCCCCGTGAATTTCCTGTTCTTGTCGTTAGGCCTGCTGCTGACCTATCTCTACCAGCAAAACAGCATGGCCCTTCCTGCGAAAGGAGACTCGCTCCTACCCGACTTTGTGGCCAGCGGCGTGATGGGCGACACCGTGTTGGTGTTCTTCACTGTGGGCATCATCGCCGCAGCCTTCTCGAGTGCCGACTCAGCGCTGACCTCGCTGACCACCAGTTTCTGCATCGACCTGCTGGAAGTGGAGAATCCTGAAAGCAAATATTATGAGCGACGTGAGAAAGTCCGCAAGTTTGTGCACATATGCATGATTGGCGTGTTTGTCCTGTTCATCCTGGCCTTCCGCGCCCTCGACAACCCGAGCGTCATCGACGCCATCTACACGATAGCCGGATACACCTACGGCCCGCTCCTCGGACTTTTTGTCTTCGGCATGTTCACGAAGCGGATACCTTCTGTCCGTCTTCTGCCAGTCGTGGCCGTCGTCTCCCCAGTGGTGTGCTATCTGACCGACGTGCTGACCCTCCGCCTGACCGGCTACAAATTCGGCTACGAGATGCTGATGCTGAATGGGCTGCTGACATTCATAGGGTTATGGATTTTCAGTCGACGAGGTAAAGAAGATTTGCCCATGAGCAAACAATTCAATGCGTAAAAAAAATAGCTAATTGTAAAATAGAGTTTACAAATTGACTCATTTTGGGATAAAATGCCATAAAATATAACAAAATTTCAGTAATATTTTTCAAAAGGTTTTAATTTTTTCCAAAAAAAACAAATTTTTTTCGTATTTTTGCAAAAAGCGAAAAAAAATGATAACAGAACCAACCCACCATCCGTTTGCGACCGATTCCTCGCTGATAGAGGAGCGCGGTCTTGTGGTTTATGAGGATCTTCGAGAATTACCAGCATACGAAGAGGCATTTTCCACACCCTACACCGTAATAGTACTTAATCTCTCTGGTTGGGTGAAAGCCGAGTGCGACATGCGCCCCGTGTTTTTCCAACCCCACAACCTGGCTGTGTTGATGCATCACCACATCCACTATTTCCACGAGCATTCCAACGACTACCGCGCCATCATGGTGGTGATGTCGCCGGAATTCCAGAACGAGCTGAAACGCCGCTTCCCTTCCACCTACCGTGATGTGCATCACTACATCTTCAAGCAGGAAGTGCCGTTGAACGAAGACCAGTTCGCCACAATCCACAACTTGCTGCTGCTACTGAAATCCGTGAGCGAGACGACGAGTCATAAGCGCATGGACATGATAGGCCATCAGCTGGAAGTCCTGTTCGACCTGCTTCAGGAATACCGCCGCGAGAACGGCATAGAGGACCACCAGCCCTCACAGCGCGAAGACTTGTTCGCCCGCTTCTACCAGGCCATCATCGACCACCACAGAGAGAGCCGCGAGGTGCATTTCTATGCCAGCATGTTCAACCTGACTCCGAAGCATTTCTCCACGGTAATCAAGCAGCTGACGAACATCAGTGCGCTGGAATGGATCACGAGCCACGTGATAATCCAGGCCAAGGCCTTGCTGCGCAACCACGACCATCTGACCGTGCAGCAAATCTCCCACAAGCTGGGATTCCCTGACCAGTCCATTTTCAGCCGCTATTTCAAGAACGCCACGGGCATGTCACCGAAAGCATACCGTGAGCAACACCTCAGCTGATACGACCGACTCTCCGACATATCCAGGACAAAAATTCCCCAAGAACTTTTGTCCTGATTTTTCGTTTCCTTATCTTCTCGCCTTTAGCAAAACGAGACAGCATATTTTTTCACTTAATTTCACCATCATTCCGAAGCATGGGAAATGACATAAAAACAGGTCAAGACACGCTTGAATGATACTAAAAATGAATCTTTATTTTTACTATTTTAAAATTATAACTTTATGAATTACAAGATTTCTGTAGAACGGATGAGGATGTGGATTGCTTGTGTTGCTATCATACTCTGCAATGTCATTGTTCAGGCGCAACCAGTTGTCACCTATCCCGATCCATTCCTCACGGATGAAACACGTCCCGACGGCACATTGTTTCTTCCGGAGCCACTTGAAGTGACCGATCCTGCTTTTTGCAATGATTTCTATTATTATCAGTGGGGAAAGCAACAACGCAACACCCCCCTTGGAGAACAAGCCAGAAAAGACGGTCCTTTGGAACTTTACGAAGCATTCTCGGAAGCGTTCGGCATGACAATCCATCCCGGACTGACACCAGAGATTGACAAACTGGCTGGAGGTGCCGGCAGTGATGCCCACAATGCCAACAGACGTGTGAAGAACTACTATCAGCGTATGCGCCCATTCGTTCAGTTCAAAGAACCTTCACTTGTGCCTGAGACCGAGGAGGATGAGGGGAAGGACTACAGCTACCCATCCGGCCATGCCACTCGTGGCTATGTATATGCCATGACTCTGGCGCTGATCGAACCGGATTCAGCCAATGTGTTGATGAAAAGAGCATATCAGTATGCGCTCGGACGTGTGGTGGCAGGATATCACTACAAGAGCGACATTGACGCCTCCGCCATACTGGCAGCATCTGTCATGGGAGCACTGGCAGGAAACGATAATTTCAGAATACAGTTGGAAAAGGCAAAAGAAGAATATGCACGACTAAAAAAGAAAAAGGAGGAAGAGTAAGCTTTCCAAGGCTTACTCCACCTCCAACGATCAGCTTGTGTACTTGACTTTGAAAAAATTAAGAAAAAAACAAAAAATTTTCCGACTACGCAGAAAAACTGCGGAGACAATTCGTTACTTTGCACTCGAAAACGAATAAAGCGTTCTTTGAAAGGTTGGGGAAAAATAAAAAAAACACAGCAAGTGCCGTAGAAAAGACTTACTTCGCGTGTTAAGCCGAGGGTCGGCGGTTCGAATCCGCCCATGGAGATTATCTCCATGTAGCTCAGTCTGGTAGAGCAACGTAATAAGTGTCTTCTCGACTGTCGCCTTGCTTATGTCGCGGAGTACAGCAGTGGCAGCTGGCAAGTTTCATATGCTTGAAGTCGTTGGTTCGAGTCCAGCCTCCGCAACAAAGGGGGAAAATGCAGAATGCCGTAGGTTACGGTTACTTCGATCTGTTATAAAAATAATAATACATCAGAAAAAAGAAAATAATAAATGGGAGTCTACCATCTAGAGCCGTCTTCCCCAGACGACGTCGACGATGTTCCTCCCCGTGCCGCCTCCGATAGTAGCTTCTGCATTTTTTTCAACTTATCCCACAAAATAAGGCTGTTGCCGTAGCAGAGAGATACTTCAGCTATGCATAATCATCCGAAATTGGGTCGAAAACAAGACTCTCCGCAACTGTCGCACTGCCTTTTCCCAAAAAACGTAACAATTCACACCATTTATTTGGAGAAAAATAAAAAAGTCATTAATTTTGCAAACGGAACCGGGAAACTCATCCTGGAGCCGCCACTCAAGTAAACAACTACAAAAGTGATGCTGAGAAGAATGAACATAACAAGCTATTTGAAAACCCGCGACGAAAAGCGCCACGGGGATTTCAGTTTTGCCCCATCATTCGAATGCACAGACCGCCTGTGGCAAGCAGCATTTACTTTCCAACTTATATCAAACACACCCACCGACACCGCAACCACATGACACACCGCGGCTAACGGAATCGGACAACAGGGAGAAATAATCAGACGCAAACGAGATAGTTGGAAAGACCTTACCAAGCTTTCCAACTATTTTCGTTTTGATACCGGCAGGAGAATTGGTCCACCCCACTCCGACGGCATCAATCAGAGAAAAACCACAGACGATGCCAACGAGAACAATCACCCTATTCATGAACCATTCAGATTACGTTATAGACTATGCCAGCAAACAAGAATGCGTTGATACGCTACAAAACCATTGACAGATGCCTGAGAAACAGGTACAGGCGTTGGACCATCGAAGACTTGGTTGACGCCTGCTCAGACGCCCTATACGAGCTGGAGGGAATACGTAAAGGAATTTCCCTACGGACCGTACAGGCGGACATTCAGATGATGCGGTCGGACAAACTGGGCTACAATGCCCCGATTGAGGTGTACGACCTGAAGTACTACCGCTATGCCGACCCAGACTACTCCATCAACGAAATGCCTCTCACCTACGATGATTTCAGACTCATCAAAAAAGCCATTGAACTGCTCGCGCAGGTGAAGGACCAGAACTTGCTGAAGAAGACCGGCACTGTTCTCTCGCTCGTGGAGAAGCGGCTGACCGCGATTCTCAACTACGGATAAAACGAAAACGAAAAAACTTGTAACTCATAAAGAGACGGAAAGGCCGGTGACGCGCGTCACCGGCCTTGATTATTCGAAAAAAGAGTGAGGAATCGGATTCGAACCGATGAAACGATGGTTTTGCAGACCATGCCCTTGGACCGCTCGGGCATCCTCACATTTCTCTTACTATAGCGCAGGAGCAGCAGGGTTCGAACCTACGACCTTCGGTTTTGGAGACCGACATTCTGCCAACTGAACTATGCTCCTGGCTCAAAATACGAACCCGAGAAAGAACCGTATTGTTCTCTCACCGGAACCGTGGTTGAGGCGGAGGGACTCGCCTCCCCCGAAGCCAAAGGCAGCAGATTTACAGTCTGCCCTCATTGCCGCTAGAGTACGCCTCTGTAAAACGTGTGTGTGGAACCTCGTGGAGTCGAACCACGTTCTCAAGATTTTCAGTCTTGCGCATACACCAAGTCTGCCAAAGTTCCCTTTTTTCCATCAGAAAAATCAAGCTCCAAAGCCATCCCCATTGTTTCCTAACACGGACTATTGGGTTGTACTCGACGGGCAACAGCGTCTGACATCTCTGAACTTAGGATTATTAGGCAGTTTTAGCCAGAGAACACGATATCAAAGGAAAGACAACCCCGATTGCCCTGAGTACAAGCTATACATGAAGTTGAAAAGGATGGTAAAGCGATGAGGAATGATTGTTGTCTTATTATGTCAACCACCTACGGTGTTCTCACGAGCCCCCGTTTCAGGTCAATCTGCCAGGAGTCATAATAGCGGAGCACCATCTTTCCGTCCTCAAAGCTGATAGGCAGCATGATGATTTTTGATCGAGGCAGGTCAGGATCCATCCACCGGTCGCCAACGTAGATATATGCGGTCGCCTCCGTACCCTTGATTGTGAGGATGCTGCTGGCCTGTGTATCGAACGCGATGCGGTCACCGATATTCTCAAGCGCTGACCACCCAGTGTCGATGCTGGCAGATGTCGCAATCTTGGCCTGGTTCGGATCCCACCCTGTGCATGCGGAGGAAATCATGTAGTAAGTGTCGCCGATATGCACGATGGCGGGTGCCTCACGACGCTGACCCTCGAACAGCAGCGTCTTGGAGATGGCTGAATGGTAGTCGTCGGAAAGACGGAAAAGACCGAGGTTGGTGTTCTCGTCAGTCGTGGAGATGAAGTAGGCCTGGCCGTCGTTGTCCACGAAGATATTGCAGTCGCGCGACTTCGTCTCGCATGGCCTTCCCGCCCACACGCACTCATAGGGTCCGGCCACACTGTCGCTCTCGAACACGGCAGCCTCGCTGGCCGAGTAGTTACGCGCCTCCCAATGGCACCATACCACAAATTTACCCGTCTTCTCGTTGTACATCAGCTTAGGACGCTCAATCATTCGGCTGCGCCCCAGTTCTTCGTGCGTCACGTGGTTCTTGATGATCTTACCCTCGAATTTCCAGGTCTGGAAGTCTGCCGTGCTGTAGAGGTTCACATCGGGATTCCAGCTACGGGAACGGTCCTCACCGATGAGGTACCACCGTCCTCCGTGCTCCAGGAAATTGCCTCCATGAGCCTGAACAATATAACCCTCAGTGTCAGTCCACTCAATTCCATTACGGATAGTGGTCCAATTCTCCTCCTGCCCCTGCATTGCCATGCTCGCGGCAAACAGGAGAACGGCAGTAATAACGATTTGCTTACCGTGATGTCTCATAATTTTTTTGATTAAATATATTTAAAGATGATTTATTGATCTCCTGCAGCATCGTCACGAATGTCAAAAATAATAGAATTATCACTCGGACTGAACACTGGCTTATTCTAATTGCGTAATTCATATTCTGATTGAATTATGTTATTGACACGTTAATAGTTATGATGACTGTAAAAAAACGTAAAGTAAACTTGGCTACTGAAAGCATTTTGTTGATTTTGATGCCTTATTATTTTGCAAATTTACGAAATTGATAGAATAAATCAAAATTTGGCAACGACAAATAAAGGGGTGTCCTAAAAATTGAGGTTTTTACCTATTGCACTTCTACAAAAACAATGCAAGACAAACGGAAAAAAGAAAAAAAACAAGTGGATTGACATGCCTTTGTACTCGACTCGAAGTCAAAAATCAAAGTAATAGACCATTCTTTTGCAATAATATCGGAAAAATTTCGTTATAAATATTGTAAAAACGAAAACGGCGGAGGCAACGAGAGCAGAGCGGAGCCTCCCAGACAAGGATAAATACATTGAAAGCCAGAAGATTAGTATACATACTGCTAGTTATGTTCAGCATAAGCGCCATTGCCGGCATCGGCGATAGCGCACTTTTTTCGTCTGCCACACGAATTCGCCAGATTGCCGTCCGTCAAGACGCCGAGGCTCCGATAGACACAGTGCCAAAACGTAAAGTCCGCCAAAGTGACTACCCAGACGGCACACGTCCTGAAGACTACCCGTTCGACCTTGCTGACCCGGAGAACCTGAAACCCGAATCGGGAGACTACGACGAGAAGAGCGGCCTGTACCGCATCGGTTCGAAGCTGGGAGACAGCTACTTGAGTGCCCCCTACCTGATGACCCCTCAGGAATATATCCGCTGGACCGAGCGGAACTCCATCAACCAGTATTTCAAGATGCGCAACGACTCCCTTTTCGTTCGTAAAGGCAAGGAGAAGTTCGACTTCACCAACATGCACTTCGACCTCGGTCCGGCAGAGAAGATCTTCGGTCCCGGTGGCGTGCAGCTGAAGACGCAGGGATCAGCCGAGCTGAAATTCGGCTACACCTATAAGTTTACGGACAACCCGTCGTTGTCGGAACGCAATCGTAAGACCACCAGCTTCGATTTCGATGAGAAGGTGAACCTGTCGATGAACGCGAAGATAGGCGACAAGATGGACTTCAACCTGAACTACAACACGGAGGCCACGTTCGACTTCGACTCCAAGAACCTGAAACTCAAGTACGAAGGTAAGGAAGACGAAATCGTAAAACTCATCGAGGCTGGAAACATCACATTCCCTTCGAACAACTCCCATGTACAAGGATCGTCATCCTTGTTCGGCGTCCGTACCGACTTGCAGTTCGGCAAGCTGAACCTGCAGATGGCAGTCAGCCAAAAGAAGTCGAAGTCGAAGAGCGTGTCGTCGAACGGCGGCGCGCAACTCTCAGCCTTCGAGCTCGAAGCCTACGACTACGACGAGAACCGCCACTTCTTCCTCTCCCACTTCTTCCGCAACACCTACAACAAGAACTGCGCCACCCTGCCCAACATCACCTCCGGTATCACGATCAACCGTGTGGAGATATGGGTGACCAACACGACGGGCCAGACGGAGAACACCCGCAACATCGTAGGCTTTGTGGACCTTGGCGAGCACGACCGCATCATGAACCCGATGTGGACGTCGAGCGGCAGCACCCAGCCCAGCAACAACTCCAACACACTGTATGCCTCGATGGTGAACAACTACGCCGGAGCCCGCATCTCCGACCAGACAAGCACCGTGCTCGACGCCTTCCTCACCGGTGGTGTGGACTACGAGAAAGTGGAGAACGCCCGCCTGCTCCAAAGCAGCGAATACACGCTGAACAGCCATCTTGGCTATGTGTCGTTGAAGTCTACCCTTCAGTCGAACCAGATACTGGCCGTCGCCTATGAATACACCTACGGAGGGCAGACCTTCCAGGTGGGTGAATTCTCGGGCGACATCAAGGACAACGACCAGGCCTTGTTCGTGAAACTGCTGAAAAACACCAGCAACTCGCCCCGCATGGGCAACTGGGACCTGATGATGAAGAACATCTACTCGCTGAGTGCCCAGTCCGTACAGAAAGAGAAATTCAAGCTCGACATCAAATACTACAGCGACAACAACGGTACCTACCTGAGCTATCTCCCCGAGGAAGCTTTCAAGAACACCACGTTGCTGAGCATGATGAACCTCGACCGACTGGACGACAACAACAAGAACAACCCCAACGGCAAGTACGACTTCATCGAAGGCTACACCATCCAAGCCTCGAGCGGACGAATCATCTTCCCCGTGGTAGAGCCTTTCGGCGACTGGCTTCGCAGCAAGATAGGCGACGCACTGGCCGACAAATACTGCTATGACGCCTTGTACGACTCGACCAAGGTGGTGGCAAAGCAAATCAGCGAGAAGAACAAGTTCTCATTCACCGGTGAGTTCAAGGCCACGTCAGGCAGTGAGATTGACTTGGGGTCCATGAATATCCCGCAGGGGTCGGTGAAAGTGACCGCGGGCGGTGTGGAGCTGAACGAAGGCAGCGACTACACAGTGGACTACACGATGGGCCGTGTGACCATCCTGAACCAAAGCATTATCGACGCCGGGACGAACGTGAGCGTCCAGCTGGAAAGCCAGTCGGAGTACTCCACGATGAGAAAGACCATGCTTGGCCTGAACTGGAGCTACGACTTCACGAAGAACTTCCAGATAGGCGGTACGTTCATGCGGGTTCATGAAAAGCCTCTGACCACAAAAGTAGGCATGGGCGAGGAGCCCCTGAACAACACGATATGGGGTCTGAACATGAACTGGAAGACCCAGAGCCAGTGGCTGACCAACCTGATTGACCGCATCCCCCTCGTGAACGTGAGCAAGCCGTCCAGCATCTCCTTCTCCGGAGAGTTTGCACAACTCATAGCCGGCGACCCGACCAACGTGCAGGGAAGCGCCTCCTATCTCGACGACTTCGAGTCCACGAAGAACGCCATCGACGTGAAGACCCCGTCGCAGTGGATGCTGGCGTCCACCCCCGCCAACCTGGAATACGGCAATCTGACCAACGACGTGCGCTACGGATACAACCGCTCGCTGCTGGCCTGGTACTATATCGACCCGCTGTTCACCCGCAGAAACTCCTCGCTCACCCCCGGCCATATCAAAGGCGACCTCGACCAGCTGTCGAACCACTACGTCCGCGAGGTATTCGTCCGCGAGGTGTACCCCAACCGTGACACCAACCAGGGCGAGAGCAACACCATCCAAGTGCTCAACATGGCCTACTATCCTAATGAGCGCGGCCCCTACAACCTCGACCCCGACCTCGACTCGGAGGGAAAGCTGAACGACCCGAAGAAACGATGGGGCGGCATGATGCGCAAATTAGAGACCAGCGACTTCGAGACCTCCAACGTGCAGTATATCGAATTCTGGATGCTCGACCCGTTCATCTACACCGGCAGCGACAGCCGTTATGGCGGCGACCTCTATTTCAACCTCGGTGACGTGAGTGAGGACGTGCTGAAAGACGGCAAGAAATACTATGAGAGCGGCATGCCCGTAAGCAACGCCGGCAGCTATGCCGAGACCACCTGGGGCCGCGTGCCCAACGAGAAGAGCGTGGTCTACTCCTTCTCCACCGAGAGTGGCGCACGTCAGCGTCAGGACATCGGACTGAACGGTCTGAACAGCACGGAAGAGCGCAGTTACACCGTATACAGCGACTACCTGAACGCCATCAAGGGCAAGATGTCGGCAGAGGCCTACAGCAAGTTCTTCGACGACCCAGCCGGCGACGACTACCACTATTTCCGCGGCAGCGACTTCGACGACGCCCAGACCTCCATCCTCGACCGCTACAAGCACATCAACGGAAGCGAAGGCAACTCGCCCAACTCGAGCGACAGCGGCGAGAGCTACAGCACAGCCTACAAGACGACCCCCGACGTGGAGGACATCAACCAAGACTACACGATGAACGAATACGAGAACTTCTTCCAGTATAAGGTGAGCATCCGTCCTGAGGATTTGGCCATCGGCAAGAATTACATCGTAGACGAGCGAAAGACCACCGTGAAACTTCGTAACGGCAACAGTGAGGAAGCCACATGGTATCAGTTCCGTATTCCGGTAGACGAATACGAGAAGAAAGTCGGCAGTATCAATGACTTCTCGAGCATCCGTTTCATGCGAATGTACCTGACCGACTTCGAGGAGCCCATCGTACTCCGTTTCGCCTCGCTCGACCTCATACGCGGCGAGTGGCGCAACTACTCCCAGACCCTCTTCACAGGCAACAAGCCCAGCGTTAGCGGCCTGCTGCACACCAGCGCCGTGAACATAGAGGAGAATAACGACAAGACCCCCGTGAACTATGTACTGCCTCCAGGTATTTCACGTGTTCAGGACCCGCAGCAGCCTCAGCTCGCACAGGAGAACGAGCAGGCCCTGGTGATAGAAGTTGAGAACCTGGCCTCCGGCGATGCCCGTGCCGTCTATAAGACCGCATCTATAGACCTTCGCAAGTACAAGCATCTTCAGATGTTCGTCCACGCCAATGCCCTCGAAGGCGACACCCAGCTTCAGGACAACCAGATGAGTGTGTTCGTCCGTCTGGGCTCCGACAGCAAGAGCAACTACTACGAATACGAAATTCCTCTCGTGCTGACCCCTCCCGGCCATTACGACACCTATTCCGCTGAGGGATGCCGAGCTGTATGGCCAGCCGAGAACATGCTCGACATCGACTTCGACCAACTCACCAACGCCAAGCACGAGCGCAACAAGGCACGTGCAGTGGGCGAAGCCAGCTACACCGACCTCTTCTCCATCTACGACGACTCCAAGCCCAACAACAAAATCAGCGTGATGGGTAATCCTTCGATTGGCGAGATCAAGACCATGATGATTGGTGTGCGCAACAACAGCAAGCAGACCAACAGCGTGGAAGTGTGGGTGAACGAGATGCGCATGAAAGGCTACAACAACGACGGCGGCTGGGCAGCCCAGGGTAACTTGAACGTGCAGCTGGCCGACCTGGCAAGCGTGAACCTGACCGGCCACGTGGAGACCGACGGCTTCGGCGGCCTGGAACAGGGCGTGAAAGAACGCCGTGACGACAACCTCTACGAATGGAGCCTCACCACCCAGTGGGAACTGGGCAAGCTCTTCCCTGAGAAATGGAAGATGAGCCTCCCTGTCTACTATTCCTATTCTTATAAGAAAGTATCACCGAAATATAATCCGTTCGACACCGACATGCTGCTTGCCGACGCCCTCGACGAGCTGCAGGGAGCCGCACGCGACTCACTCGAGTCCATCACGAGCACGGTGATGAAGAGCCGCAACTTCTCACTCACCAACTGGCGCTCGAGCTACACCGGCCGCGTGCCTATGCCTTGGGACCCCGCCAACTTCACGTTCGGCTACTCCCACAGCAAACGAGACCAGAGCGGCGAGACCATCGTCTACGAGATAAACGAAGAATGGAAGGCCAACCTCTCCTACAACTACTCCCCGAAATACAAGACCTGGGAGCCGTTCAAGAACCTGAAGAGCAAGTCGAAATGGCTGGACATCGTGAAGGCCCAGAACTTGAACTACCTGCCTCAGAGCATCGCGTTCAACACGAACATGACGCGTACCTATTATGAGCTGCAAGAGCGCGACATCGACGCCGGCGTGCAGCTGCCGGTACGCTTCTCCGAGCAGTTCCTGTGGAACCGCGACTTCTCCCTCCGCTGGGACATCTTCAAGTCGCTGAAACTCACCTACACCTCAGCCACCCATGCCGAGATAGAGGAGCCCTACACCGTGATCAACAAGAGCCTCTACCCCAACGAATACGAAGCATGGAAAGACTCCGTGCGCCACAGCATCAAGAACTTCGGACGCCCGCTCACCTATGCCGGCACTTTCACAGGAAGCTACAAGGTGCCGTTCGACAAGATTCCTCTGCTCGACTGGATCAGCGCCGACGGAAGCTACAACTCCACCTATGGATGGGTGAGAGGCACAGAGCTGGAAGACGGCACCTCGCTGGGACATACCGTGACCAGCCAGCGCACCATCAATCTCAACGGAAAGATTGACTTCACCACATTATATAAGAAATGGCCGTTCCTGGCCGAGACAGAGAAGCGGTTCTCCGGCTCGTCGCGCAACAAGAACAACCAGAAGAAGAGCACTCAGAAGACCAAGGAGAAAAAAGACGACAAGAAGAAAGAGGGCGAGAGTGCCGACGAAAAGGATCCAAAGAAAGGCAAGGATGCGGACAACAAGAACACCCCTAAGAACGCCAAGAAGAGCAAGTCGTTCTCTAAGAAGGTGACGCTGAACGACTCCACCAGCGTGGAATTGAAGCACGGCCAGAACACGAAACGCATAGAAGTACGCGCCAAGACCGCCGAGGGCAAGGCCTACAACCTGAAATACAAGAAGAAAGACGCCAACACGATCGTGATAAAGAACCGCGACTCCGTGGACGTGACCGTGTTCGTGGTTCCAAAGCCAAAATTGGAGGACAAGAGCTGGTACAAGACCGCCCAGGTGGTGGCCCGCGGCTTGATGATGGTACGCAACGCCAGCCTGTCGTACAAGAACACGTATGCCATGACCCTTCCTGGCTTCAACACCGAGATTGGCGACGCATTCGGTCAGAAGAAGATCAACGGAGTCCTGTCTCCTGGCTTGGACTTCGCCTTCGGCGCCATCGGCGACAGCTACATCAACAAAGCAGCAGAGCGTGGCTGGCTGATGCAGAACAACTCCAACCTGACCTCTCCCGCCACGACCAACGCCATGGAAGACCTTCAGGTCAGACTGCTTCTCGAGCCGTTCCGCGACTTCAAGATAGACCTCGGTGCCGCTCGCAACGTGACGAAAGCCAAGAGCATCCGGTTCATGTATGCCGACATGCCGATGAGCCAGACCGGAAGTTTCTCTCAGACCACGATCACACTGAAGTCAGCCTTCGGCGGCTTTGGCAACATCAACAACAACTACCACTCGAAATATTTCGACAAGTTTGTTCAGAACCTCAGCATCATGCAAGGCCGCCTCGAGGCCAAATACGCCGGCACCACCTATCCCGCAACGGCAGGCGCAGGCTTCGCCGGACAGCCTTACAATCCTGAGAACGGCGGCGTCCAGCTTTACTCAGCCGACGTGATGGTGCCCGCCTTCCTTGCCGCCTACACCGGAGGCAACGCCAACAAATATCCGCTCGACATCTTCCCCAGCCTGTCGCGACTGCTGCCAGAATGGAAGATCACCTACAGCGGACTGAGCAAACTTCCCTGGTTTGCCGACCGCTTCAAGAGCTTCAACCTGAACCATGCCTACAAGAGCGTGTTCTCTGTCGGTGCCTACAATTCCTACACGAATTTCATGGCATTCATGGGCGACATGGGCTTCATACAGGACGTGACGAGCGGCAGCCCGATACCGAGCAGCATGTACAATGTGTCGACCGTGAGCATCAACGAGCAGTTCTCCCCGCTCTTCGGCGTGGACATGACCTTCAACAGCGGTCTGACCGCAAAATGCCAGTACAACAAGACTCGAGTGCTCAACCTGTCGATGACCTCCGTGGCCCTCACAGAGACCTACTCTGACGACATCGTGATTGGACTGGGCTACAAGATCAAGGACGTGAACATCTTCGGCGCGAAGAACATCCAGAATCCCCAGAAGAGCAAGAAGAGCAAGAAGAAAGGCAAGAAAAAAGGCGAAGAAGAGGAAGGAGGCAACAAGAGCACCAGCAAGAACACGCGCGGTCAGGTGAGCCACGACCTCAATCTCCGAATTGACTTCTCCTACCGTATGCAGAACGCTCTGAACCGCAATATCCAGACGTTGATGACGACTGCCACAAGCGGTCAGACGGCATACAAGATCTCGCTTGCCGCCGATTACACCTTCTCGAGAATGCTGACCATGAGCGGCTTCTTCGATTGGAACAAGAACGTGCCACTTGTGTCGACATCTTCCTACCCGACAGTAACCGCCGACTTCGGTGTCAGCTTGAAATTCTCGCTGACCAGATAAAGGCTTTGAACTTTGAAATTTGAAATTTAGCCATGCGGATGAGCGGATATGATGCCGATTGAGATTTTTTGTCAGTTTGAATTCATCTGTCACTCTGATGATGAACCCACATCATTTTTATGACTTCATGCTGTTTCTCCTTATATTCTTTTCATTTTTATCCACTCTGAGATTTGACGCTGAAAGAGAAAATAGAGACAGTCGTGACACGGAAAGACTGGGTAGGAATGCCGTCCGTGCTCGGCAGGCTGACGAATTCGGAATTCCGCCGGCTTCAGCCACTCATGCGCGAAGAGATTTTTCCGAAGATGACAAACGAAGAATTCTGGGAATCCTACCGCCATTTCCTGGCCTATCGTCCTCAGGCATTTCTTTCGTGCATCCACTGCATCAAGCACCTGGTGGAGAACGGGACGCTGGACTTCAACAATGAGCACGTGGCGGCCATCAGTCAACGTCTTGCCCCGCAGCAACGGCAGAAACTGGCCTCGATGGCACTACCCTATCTCAACAATGAGAAGCTTGTGGGGCAGCTGTTCGCAGCCATGCAAATCACAGAACCCGCCACACGCGTGGCCATCCTTATCCGCGAATCCACCCCACTCGCCTATTACCTCCTGTTCAACACCCTGAAGAGCATGCCCGACCATCATGAGAAATGCCTGCAGTGCTGCCGTTTTGTCATGAAGCGTAAAGACGACCTGTCCTACAATATGGCCAGCATCCTCCGCACCTATTTCGGACTGAGTGAGATCCAAGGGCAGCTGTCGCTTAAAGTAGAGGAATATGAGCTGAGTTACCTCGAGTCGTCGTTCGAGAAATTCCGCTTTGTGCTTGAAGGCAGAAGGCCCAACTTATAACGCCCAGAGGTCCTTCAAAAAACTCATCATTTTCAGGCCGAGCAGACACCTTATATCGCCACAAAAACATAAGAAAACAATGTCCAGCAAAAAAACGCACCCCATTTGGCATGTTTTCTCAAAATTTATGCTTAACTTTGTCTTTTCGGAAAGAACCGCACGTAAAATTCAACAAATATGAAAAAAATCTTATTCACAACATTGTGTTTCGCAATGGCATTTGCCATGCAGGCACAGGATCCGGAAACGGACATCATCAGTGACACAGAGACAGAAGAGGAAGTTTCGTCTGAGGAAGAAGAAGCGGAGGCGATCAATCCCTTCTACCGCTACCGTGTCTACCTGAAGGACAAAAAAGGAAGTCCCTATTCCGTGAAACGTCCTGAGGAGTTTCTGTCACAGAAAGCCATCGAGCGCCGGAATAAGCAGAAACTGGTTATCGACGAAACAGACCTTCCTGTCAACCGCACTTACCTTGACAAGGTGGAGTCCTGTGGCGTCAGGCTGATTAACTGCAGCAAATGGAACAACACGGTGGTGGTTCAGACAGAAGACACGACTGTGATGGAAAAGGTGGTAAGTCTTTCTTGCGTGGACAGTGTCAGAAAGGTGGCCACCTACACCTCCCTGCCCGAGCCCGACAAGGAGCGCACCAAAAGTGTGGTGAACCTGGGCGGCGACCCTGAGGAGAAGAGCTTCTTCTCCGGCTTCAAGGACGACCTGATTGAGCGTCACCTGACCAGTTCCTACAAATACGGCAATGCCTACAACCAAATCAAGATGCTGAACGGCATCAAGCTCCACGAGCAGGGCTACCGCGGAGAAGGAATGACCATCGCCGTGATAGACGGTGGCTTCCGAAACGCCGACGTAATCCCTTATTTCAAAAACACCAAGATATTAGGTGCCAAGGACTTTGCCTTCATCGGCGGAAACCCCTACGAAGAAGAGGAGCATGGCACGATGGTGCTTTCGTGTATCGGCGCCAACTGCCGTGGCCAGATCATCGGCACCGCTCCAGAGGCCAGTTTCTGGTTGCTTCGCAGTGAAGACGGTCATTCTGAGCAGATGGTGGAGGAAGACAACTGGTGTGCCGCAGTGGAATTTGCCGACAGTGTAGGCGCTGACGTGGTGAGCACTTCGCTGGGCTACACAGAATACGACAACAAGTCAGACAACGTGAGATACTGGGAGTTAGACGGCCACACCCGCCTCATCTCCAAGTCCGCCTCCATGGGCGCGTCGAAAGGCATGGTGCTGTGCCAGGCAGCTGGCAACGAAGGCAGCTATTCCAGATGGAAACTCATAAGCGCCCCTGCCGACGGCGAAGACATCCTGACCGTTGGAGCGCTGACGCCCAAGGGCGAGATAGCCTATTTCTCATCGCTTGGCAACAGTGCTGACAACCGCATCAAGCCTGACGTCTGCGCCCAGGGCGAGGAGTGCTGTGTGATTGACCGTGATGGCGAGATTACAAATGCCGACGGCACGTCGTTCGCCACCCCTATCACCAGCGGTATGGTGGCGTGCTACTGGCAGGCACATCCCGAGTTGACCGCCAAGGAAATCATTTCGCTTATCCGCAGTAACGGAGACAACGCAAGCCATCCAAACAATGTCTACGGATACGGAATCCCCGACTATGCCAAATAGAAGACAAGAAGGCAAGTGAAAAGTTTATTTACTCTGTCGATGGAAATTAAGTAGGATCCAGAAAATGAGTCAAGCAATTTAGAACCTCACAAAAGCACAATAGAATGTCGAATACACCGCTTACCCTTTATGAGCTGACCCATCTGATACGCCAGATCGTTGAAGTGAATTTCGACCACACCTACTGGGTGACAGCTGAATTGAGCGATGTCCGTCCCGGCCACCACTGCTATATGGAATTAGTGGAGAAGGACGCATCGGGCAGCGAGCCACGTGCAAAAGCCAGAGCTCAGATTTGGTCGCGGCAATGGTCGTATCTGAAGCCCCGCTTTGAGTCAGCCACAGGCCAACCCCTGTCGAACGGGATGCAAGTGCTGGCCGAGGTGGAGGTGACGTATCACGAGAAATACGGGTTGTCGCTGAATATTGTGGATCTGGACCCCACTTACACACTGGGCGACATCGCCCGCCGCAGGCAGGAAATCATAGCAAAACTGAAATCCGAGGGCATCTACGACCTGAACAAAAGTCTGGAACTGCCAGCTCTGACCAATCGCATTGCCGTAATCTCCGCCAACAGCGCAGCCGGCTATCAGGATTTTTGTAAGCAGTTGCACAACAACCCATACAACTTGCGTTTCGAAGTAGGCT
The DNA here is from genome assembly GCA_017483765.1 of Bacteroidaceae bacterium. GTDB lineage: Bacteria > Bacteroidota > Bacteroidia > Bacteroidales > Bacteroidaceae > UBA3839. The sequence goes on from JAFUVE010000076.1 coordinate 34,395, forward strand.
TGTTCGAGGCGACGATGCAAGGCTCTACCGTGGAGAGCACTGTCATAGCCGCCCTCGACCGGATATTCGCAGAGATAGAGAAATGGGATGTGGTGGTGATTATCCGTGGTGGCGGATCCACCTCCGACCTGAGCGGCTTCGACACGCTGCTTCTGGCAGAGCATGTGGCACAATTCCCATTACCCATCATCACTGGCATCGGACATGAGCGCGACAACACCGTCATCGACGAAGTGTCGCACACCCGGGTGAAGACACCAACCGCCGCCGCAGAATTTCTTGTCGCCCATCAGTACGGACAACTGCAGCGGCTGAATGGATTCGAGGATCTTATCGTGAACTACTGCAAGCAGAGACTGACCGACGAACGCAACAGGCTCAGCCGTGCAACCGACAAGATCCCCACCCTGTTCACCCTGAGGAAAGAGCGTGAAATCCATCATCTCGCCAACCTGAAAAACGCCTTGGAGACCGCTATCCGCTCTCACAAAATAGAGCAGACTGCCACGCTTCAGCTGATGATGGAGACCCTGCGCCATGCGATAAGCAAGTATTTCATTGAAAATCAGAGTCAACTAAAACTCATCCAGACCCATGTCGACAGTGCGAGTCCTGCACGCCTGCTTAAACTGGGCTACAGCGTGAGCCGTGTGAACGGGAAAGCCGTGAAGGACGTCAGTCAGCTCAGAGCCGGCGACCAGGTGGTCACCACCGTGGCCAATGGCACGTTTGTGTCCACAGTCAACCAGGCTCCGCCACCCGACTACGAAGAAGAGCGTAAAAAATCACCTTTTGCCCTGGACAAGGACACTTATCTTGCTTGAGATTATTTACGATTTACTATTTACGATTTACTATTTATTTTTTCATTTTATAATTTTTTCATTTCGACAACAATATACAAAAGAACAGATATGGAGAAAGAGAAAGAACTGAAATACGAAGACGCAATGAGGCGTCTTGAGGAAATCGTCCGTCAGATAGAAAACGGCGAGATGGACATTGACCGCCTGGCTGGCTGCTTGAAGGAGGCCAAAAGCCTGATGGCGTTCTGCAAGGAGAAACTTCAGAACGTGGAGCAGGAAGTGAACAAAATCATGACGGAACAAAATTAAGAATCGTTCTATTTGCAATGCAAAAAACCTTCCTGACAGAAAAAAAATCGTCAAAACCGCCTGTTTTGCAAACCACAGATAGCAAAACAGGCGGTTTTGTGTTAATTAATTTAACATTCAGGCGATATATGAAAGCAATTGTGAAAGAAAACTAAAAGGAAGAGTGAATAATTGTAGAAACAACAATTTTTTCGTAACTTTGCAAGTGGAAAGAAGAAATCAGCCATAATCGGCAAAAGAAAACCGCAGTAATCCAATCAGGATTTACATATTTATTTATGGGGAAACATTTTTTGTTTTGGTCTCCCTGTTTTTGAAGTAAATCGATTGACTGCAAACGAACAAAAAAATTAAATTATGGAAAAAACTCTGGTAATTCTGAAACCATGCGCCGTACAGCGTGCTATTGTGGGACAAGTGACCGCCCGCTTCGAGCGCAAGGGATTAAGACTGGCAGGAATGAAAATGATGCAGCTGACCGACAAACTCCTCGATGAGCATTACGCCCATCTTGCCAACAAGCCCTTCTTCCAAAGAATCAAGAACTCGATGATGGCCGCTCCTGTGATATGCTGTTGCTATGAAGGCGTTGACGCCGTAGAGACCGTACGTGCAATGACCGGCTCCACCAATGCCCGCAAAGCTGCTCCCGGTACCATCCGTGGTGATTTCGGTATGAGCTTCCAGGAAAACATCATCCACACATCAGACTCTCCTGAGAACGCCGTTGTAGAGCTGAACCGCTTCTTCAAGCCTGAGGAAATCTTCGACTACAACCAGGCTCCGTTCCAGTTCCTCTACGCCAACGACGAATATTAATTGACGACGAGAATACAAGTTAGCTCATTTTTTCAACGAGAAAACAGGAAAACGAGAAGTCGAGAAGAGAAGAAGATAGTCATTAGGACAGAAAACAACAAAAAAATACTAACTCATTACACCCTGAATCAAAAAAAAATCAAATAATTATGGAATTGAATGTAATAAAGAGATTATTAGGTTGTGCAGTCCTGGCGGTTGCCACAACAAGTATGTCAGCCCAGAACGGTCCATATCTTCCCGAGGCCAGCCAGCCAATAGCCCGTACGATGAACGACCAGCGTCCGAGCGACGTGTTCGAGCCTAATTTCTCAAATATGTTTGCTTACAGCAACGCAGCTGAGTCATCCACAAGCGGCAGCTACTACAGTGCCGCCGACTTGATGAACCCGGCATCCCACATATACAGCGACTGGAAAAACAAAGGTGTGAAGGCAGCTCCTGGCTATGCCTCAGCCCGCACACGCATCGACCTGCGCGGTTTCCACATGCCGACTCCGAGCCGTCAGGTAACCTCTCCTTTCGGACAGCGCTGGGGACGCCTGCACGCCGGACTTGACATCAAAGTGTATATCGGCGACACAATCCGCGCTGCATTCGACGGAAAGATCCGTGTGGTAGACTTCGACGCACGCGGCTACGGCAAATACGTGGTGATTCGCCACCCCAACGGTCTTGAGACCCTCTACGGCCACATGAGCAAGCAGCTGGTAAAGAACGACCAGATTGTCCGCGCAGGCGAACCCATCGGACTCGGTGGCAACACAGGACGCAGCACTGGTTCACACCTGCATTTCGAGACCCGCATCTGTGGCGTTCCGGTAAATCCCGCCCTCATGTTTGACTTCCCCCATCAGGACGTCACCGGCGATTACTATTACACCACCAAAGCATATGGCACAAGGCAATAAGCCGGCAAAAAATGAAAAATTGTCATTAGAAATTGTATAAGACAGACGAAGGCATCCATTACCAGGTGCCTTCGTTTTGTTTACCCCCCTCATAAAAAGAAAAATTCTGTTTGTCCTGAGTGAAAACGTATGCCTCACTACATGACTGTTCGAAAACCACACAAACAGGACAAATAAAACCTGCGAAATTCCGAAAAAACGGGAAAAAAGTCGTAAATTTGCAAAAATTAAAAAAAAACTGGAGATGGAAGGAGTAATCATATCAAAAGATATTCGTAAAGAACTGACAGACGCGATTGCGCGTTGCCCCCATGACAAATTATTCGTCCTGACCGACACAACCACCCGTGAACTGTGTCTGCCCCTGGTGGAAAATCTTCCATGCCTTGCAGGAGCCCATCATATCACAATCGGAGCGACCGACCGCTACAAGACCCTCGACACGCTGTCGTCCGTATGGACACTGCTGGGCAGCTACGGCGGAACACGCCACTCGCTGATGGTGAATCTGGGCGGCGGTATGGTGACCGACCTGGGTGGCTTTGCAGCCAGCACGTTCAAGCGCGGCATCCGCTACATCAATATTCCCACCACCCTGCTGTCTATGGTGGACGCATCGGTAGGCGGCAAGACTGGCATCAACTTCAACGGCCTGAAAAACGAGATTGGCGTGTTCAACTCCCCTACAACCGTCATCATCGACACCCTGTTCCTCAAAACCCTCGATCAGGAGAACATCCGTTCGGGCTATGCCGAGATGCTGAAACACGGACTCATCAGCGACGAGAAACATTTGTCGAGCCTTCTGAATTTCGACCTAGAGAATCCGGATTTGATGGAATTAGGCGAGATGGTAGGCCGCAGTGTTGAGGTGAAAGAGAAGATCGTGGAGGCCGACCCCCTGGAACACGGCATCCGCAAGGCCCTCAACCTGGGACACACCGTAGGTCACGCATTTGAAAGTTTCGCGCTGAAAAGCACCCCAGTCCTGCATGGCTACGCCGTGGCATGGGGACTGATATGCGAGCTCTACCTCTCCTGCGTGAAGACAGGATTTCCCACAGACAAGATGCGCCAGTGCGTGCAGTTCATCAAGGAACATTACGGACTGCTGCCCGTCACCTGCGACGACTATCCCACCCTCTTTGATTTTATGACCCACGACAAGAAAAACACGTCGGGCATGATAAACTTCACCTTGCTGAGCAGTGTGGGCGGCATCGAAATCAACCAGACCGCCGGCAAGGACGAGATATACGAGATGCTCGACTTCTACCGTGAGGGCCTCTGAACCCTTACGATTCCGTTATAAGCCCCCATATTCAAGTCGCAAAACATCTTTCAGCAGCATCAACACCATAAAAAACATTAAAAAATTTGCTATTCCAAGAAAAAGGTCGTATCTTTGCGTAAAATCAACACTAAAGTTATTTTCCATATGGGACCAGAAGGAATCCATCCCGACTTGAGGGATGTGTTGCGCAAGTCGAATATCGACTTGAGCGTGATCACCGGCAAGACTGCCGGCGTGGAAGTGATGAACGGCTATTGGTATAAATACCCTCATGCCGCGCTGACGACAGACTGCGTGATTTTCGGATACGACCGTACAGGGCTGAGTGTGCTGTTAGTGGAACGCGGAATAGAGCCATATAAAGGCTCGTGGGCCTTCCCTGGCGGATTTCTGCGCATGGACGAGACAAGCGAGGAATGCGCACGCAGGGAGCTGAAGGAAGAGACGGGCCTGGACGCCGCGTTCATGGAGCAGTTCCACACGTTCACAAAGACCGACCGTGATCCTCGCGAGCGCGTGGTCACCATCGCCTATTTCGCCCTTGTGAACAAAGCAGACGTGAAAGGCGGTGACGATGCCGCAGACGCACGTTGGTTTCCCGTTGACGACCTGCCACCACTCGCCTTCGACCACATCGACATCTTCCAGCATGCGATGCAGAGCCTGAGAGAGAAAATTCATTTCGAGCCGATAGGCTTTGAGCTGCTGCCAGAGGAATTCACGATGTCGGAGCTTCAGAGTCTCTACGAGGCCATCCTCGACGTGGAGTTCGACCGCCGTAATTTCTACCGCAAGATGCTTAGCCTGGAACTGCTTGACGTAGTCGACGACGGCATCGTGCGCAACAGTCCCCGAATCGCCATCAAATACAGGTTCAACAAGGCCAAATACGACGAGATGAAGGAAAAGCACAAATTCCGCCTGGAATTCTGACTTTTGTAGTTTAAAGTTGAAAGTTTAATGTTTAAAGTGGGTAAATCCGTTCGAATGCCCCGTTAAACAAGAAACCGCTGGAAGGACCCTATCTTTCAACACCCCATCAAACACGATATCCCCATGCAAATCGAGCATATCCACCTTGACCGTACCGACTCCACGAACAACCACCTGCGCAGAATGCTGGACGAAGGCTACCGCAGCAAAGGGCTGACCGTCGTAAGCACCGACAACCAGTATGCTGGCCGTGGGCAGCAAGGCAACAGCTGGGAGAGCGAGCCGGGAAAGAACCTGTCGTTCTCCTTTCTCGTCCACCCCGCATTTGTCCCGGCCTCCGCGCAGTTCATCCTGAGCCAGACTATGGCACTCTCCATTCTCCGCGTGCTGAAAGCGGCAGACAGATGTGGCGACGGCCGGTTCACCGTGAAATGGCCAAACGACATCTACTCCGGCGACCTTAAAATCGGCGGAACCCTCATAGAATGTGACCTTCAGGGCAAATCTATCTCCAACTGCATCATAGGCAACGGTCTGAACGTGAACCAGGAAGTATTCCACAGCGACGCCCCCAACCCCGTATCGCTCAAGCAGCTTTTCGGCACGGACTTCAACCGGGAGCAGCTGCTCGAATCCATCATAAACGATTTCGCATCCCGATACGAGCAGATGGAGTCAAGTGAGTGGACACAGACACGAAGAGAATACACTGACAATCTCTACCGCCGGGAAGGCTACCATCCCTATGCCGACGCATCCGGACAGTTCATGGCACGCATTGTGGAAATCGAAGAGAGCGGCCACCTCATCTTGCAGGACGAGAACAGCCATATGAGACGCTACGCCTTCAAAGAAGTGAGTTTCTGCAAGGAGCCATAAGCCCTCTCATTAATCACAACATCATAATTTAAAATCTTAGAAATGCTTTCACCCCAAAACATACATATATCTGATTACGACTATGATTTGCCTGATGAGCGCATAGCCAAATACCCGTTGGCCGACCGAGACTCAAGCAAACTGCTTGTGTACAATCATGGCGAAGTGAGCGAAGACCACTTCACCTCGCTCCCGTCCTATCTGCCTCAAGGGGCGCTGATGGTGTTCAACAACACGAAGGTGATACAAGCGCGCCTGCACTTCCGCAAAGAGACAGGCGCGACAATAGAGGTGTTCTGCATGGAGCCCTATTATCCGCTTGAATATCAACAGAATTTCGCCTCAAAAGGCGAATGTCAGTGGCTGTGCATGATTGGCAACCTGAAACGCTGGAAGAGCGGCCGTCTGGAACGCACGTTGACCGTGGCGGGCAAAGAGCTGACATTCTGTGCCGAGCGGATGGAAAGCCCATCGGCAGACCCATCAAACGACAATGGCACGAAGCATCGGGTAAGATTCTTCTGGTCAGCTCCCGACGTGTCTTTCTCCGAGTTGCTGGAAGCCTGTGGAGAGATGCCGATCCCTCCCTATCTGAACCGCAAGACCGAGGAGAGCGACCTACGCACCTACCAGACCGTCTATTCAAAGGTGAAAGGCTCTGTTGCCGCCCCCACCGCCGGCCTGCATTTCACGCAGCGTGTGCTCGACGCCCTCGACGCCAAGGGAATCGAGCGCGAGGAAGTGACGCTCCATGTAGGCGCCGGGACCTTCAAGCCCGTGAAGAGTGAAGAAATCGGTGGTCACGACATGCACTCAGAGTATATCGTAGTGAAGCGGCAGACCATAGAGGAACTCATAAAACACGGCGGCAGAGCCATCGCCGTGGGCACAACCTCGGTGCGGACCCTCGAAAGCCTCTACTACATAGGTAGGAAACTGGAAGCAGACAAAGAGCTGAACGAACACGACCTACACGTTGCCCAGTGGGAGCCCTACGAATGTCCGCCAGCAGGCGACGACAGAGAGCTCACCCTCCGCTATCTCCATAACATCCTCGACTATCTCGATGCCAGCGGACTGGACGCCCTGCACACCAGCACTCAGATCATCATCGCCCCCGGCTACAAATACCACATCGTGGAGAAGATGGTTACGAACTTCCACCAGCCCCGCTCCACCCTCCTTCTGCTCGTCTCCGCCTTTGTGGACGGCGACTGGCGCTCCATCTACGACTATGCCCTCAGCCACGACTTCCGGTTTCTCAGCTATGGCGACTCGTCGCTTCTGATGCCATAATGTTCAGCAACAGCAATAGATTAGCAAATCAATTTGACCTGATTGTCTATCAGGATTAAGCAATACAGAAAAACAGCTTCAGACCATTTAGCGCACCCAAGTTATGACACACGATTTTCAGCTGCGCCTGCTTCCTGAGCAGGCTGCCTCGGAAGCATCAATCAAAAAATATATCGCAGAGGAAAAAGTAATCCCTCAGAAAGGCATCACGCACGTGGAGGTGACGCGTCGGAGTATCGACGCACGACAGCGTACGATTTACGTGAACCTGACGGTTCGCGTATATGAGAACGAGCAGCCCCCCAAGGACTTGTTCACCCCCGTGTCGTATCCCAAGGTGGACGGAAAGAGGGAAGTGATCGTGGTTGGCGCGGGCCCCGGCGGCTTGTTTGCCGCCCTTCGTCTGATTGAGCTGGGCGTGAAGCCCGTGGTGGTGGAGCGTGGCAAGGACGTTCACAGCCGACGCCGCGACGTGAGCCGCATCAGCACAGAACAAAAAGTGGACCCCGAGTCCAACTATTGTTTCGGTGAGGGCGGTGCAGGTGCCTTCTCCGACGGAAAGCTATTCACCCGCAGCAAAAAACGCGGAAACGTGGAAAAGATACTTCAAGTGTTCTGCCAGCATGGCGCCTCCCCTTCCATCCTGGTTGACGCCCATCCCCATATCGGCACGAACAAGTTGCCCGGCGTGATAGAGTCGATGCGGAAGACCATCATAGACTGTGGCGGCGAGGTGTGGTTTCAGACAAAGATGACCGGCCTGCTGATCCACGACGGCAAAGTGGAAGGTATCGAGGCAGAACAGACCATCGACAACGCAGAAGGCAGTCATGTGGAAAGCAGGGAGTTCCACGGTCCGGTCATCCTGGCCACCGGCCATTCCGCCCGCGACGTCTACCAGTGGCTTTTCCGTCATGAAGTGGAGATTTCCCCCAAAGGCATCGCGGTTGGCGTTCGTCTGGAGCATCCCGCCGAAATGATCGACCGCATCCAGTATCACAACAAGGAAGGAAAAGGGAAATACCTGCCTACCGCCGAGTACAACTACGTGATGCAGTCGGGCGGGCGTGGCGTCTATTCCTTCTGTATGTGTCCAGGCGGCACGGTCGTTCCCGCGTCGAGCGGTCCTGAGCAGCTGGTGGTGAACGGTATGTCGTCGTCGCTCCGCAACTCACCCTGGAGCAACAGCGGCATGGTGGTGGAGACCCGACCTGAAGACCTCCACGACAAGTCGCTGATAGACAACGACACCCACATATTCATAAATTCGATGTTGTCAGCCGTTGACGAGCGATGGGATGCCGACAGCCCGTTGTCCATGATGCATTTCCAGGCCTGTCTGGAGAAACTGGCATGGCAGCAGGGCAACCGCCGTCAGACCGCGCCCGCTCAGCGTATGGCCGACTTCGTGAACAACCGCGTGTCGGGCAGTCTGCCCTCCAGTTCTTATCAGCCCGGGCTTATCATCTCGCCCTTGCATTTCTGGCTGCCCAAATTCATCAGCAACCGCCTGCGCGACGGATTCCGCCGTTTCGGCAAGAGCTCACATGGATTTCTCACGAACGAGGCCGTGATGATAGCCATAGAGACCCGCACAAGCTCGCCGGTAAGGATATTGCGTCAGCCCGACACCCTGCAGCACGTGCGGCTCGAAGGTCTCTTCCCCTGCGGTGAAGGAGCGGGCTATGCCGGTGGCATCGTCTCGGCAGGCATTGACGGGGAGCGCTGCGCAGAGATGGCAGCCAACTATGCCGAAAGCAAATAAAATATTATTTCCAACTCCATAAAGACAACAATCAGCTATGAAATCAAGCAGAATATGGATTATAAGTGCCGTCTGTCTCAGTATGACACTGCTGAGCGGATGCAAGCGCGGGCAGAACGAGGAGACAACAGAGCAGCAGGAAGCCGTGGCTGAGACATTTGTAGGCACAGGCAGAGAAGGGGCAGGCACATCATCTCCGGCTGAAGCCGCAACTCACGGAAACGGGGAATCCAGCCAGCCAACATCTGCCAGCACAAAACAACAGGGGCCGAAAACCAACGACAAGGACCCCAACCTCCGCGGTTATACATACGCCTACGACAAAAACACGAAATACGAGGACGGCCTGTTTGACGACACCCCCGACTACATCGCCATCCCCGCAAAGATGAAGGAGAAGCCCGAGCAGCTGCTTTTCCGCAAGACCTACGCCTTGTCGTACAACCGCGAGACAAAACAGGCCAACTGGGTGGCATGGCATCTGACCAAAGCACACACCTACGGCAAGGTGGAGCGAATGCCCCGTGCCTTCCACGACGATGACGACGTGCCAAACAGCACGCACTTCTACGACTACAACAAGTCGAAGCAGTACGACCGAGGACACCTCTGTCCTGCCGGTGACAACAAATGGGACAAGGATGCGATGTATGAGACCTTCCTCATGTCGAACGTATGCCCTCAGTACCACGAGCTGAACAGCGGTGTGTGGAACGACATAGAGATAAAATGCAGGGACTGGGCCCGTCAGGAAGGCGACGTCTACATCGTGGCCGGTCCGATCTTCTACCCCCACAAGCGCAACCGCGAACGAATCGGTGGAAGCAAAATTCCTGTCCCCGACGCTTTCTTCAAAGTGGTGGTGAGCAATAAGCACAAAGGCAAGGGCATCGGTTTTATGTGTGAGAACCGACATGGCAGTTACGACTTGAACGACTACAGCATGACCATCGACGAAATCGAACGTATTGCAGGAATCGACTTCTTCCCTGCCCTTCCCGACGAGATGGAAGAGCGGATAGAAAGCAAGATTGGAAAATTCAGATAGAGTCTTTGTGTGTTTGAAAAAGAGGTCGGACGAGTCAGACAGGTCAGACAAGTCGGACTGGTCAGACAAGTCGGACTGGTCTGACTGGTCTGACAATCCAAGCAAGAGGCCTCTAAAAGCCATAAAAAAAAGGAATCCAAATTGGATTCCTTTTTTGTGGGCGTTGACGGATTCGAACCGCCGACCCTCTGCTTGTAAGGCAGATGCTCTAAACCAGCTGAGCTAAACGCCCTGAGTGCCGTTCTTCTGAAAAGCTATGCAAAGTTACGGAAAATTTTATTCACTACCAAACAAATTCAGAAAAAAAGTGAATAAAAGTAAATAAATCGTGCTGAAACGTGAAATAAATTGAATTATTGAAAAAGAAAGCCGTTTTTTTTTGCGATAAAAGAAAGTAAATTGTAATTTTGCATATATATTTAATGCGAGAATACATGACGTGCAGTATTTCGCAGTTTATATATAGTGAGTAAAAATGAAATATAGCATATACACCATTCTTATTTTTGCTGTGCTGGTTGTGTCGTGTTCCGAGCAACAGTACTTCGTGAAGGGCAAGTCGACCCAGTCGACGCTCGACGGTGAGTATGCCTATATGGCTCCGATGACCGCCAACCTCATTCCCTATATCGACTCGTGCCGTGTGGTTCATGGTCAGTTCGAGATGACCGGTCCATTGGACTCCATCCAGTGCGTGACCATTTACATGGGCAGCACCGGTATCCCGATGGTTCTGGAGACAGGAGAGGTGAGCATCAACTTCCAAAATTCCAATATCCGCGTGAGCGGCACACCCTTGAACGACCGCTTCTACACATTTTTGAACACACGCGACTCATTGATTTTCATACAGAAAGAGTTATACGACCGCATCTCTGCGATGTCGGTCTACAGCACATTCCGCAACTACGACTCAGACGCAGCCGCCATCCGCACCGTCACGTCCCAGATTGACAGTCTGGAATGTGCCTTTGTGGAAGAGAACTACGACAACGTGCTTGGCGTGTCGTGGTTTCTCCGTATGTGCGATGAGGCATCTTCGTCAGCCGGCTTCTTCTGCATGCCCGAGAAACTGCAAAAGATCTACAACTCCGCGCCGCCTGTGTTCAAGCAAAACCACGAGATATTGAATTTCCGAGAGATGTGTAAAGGAGCAGCCTACAACCGGGGATACTACAATTATTAGTTTGAAATTTGAGGTTTGAGGTTTGAAATTTATGGAATTGGGAGGATTATCCATTGATGAAGCAAAAGAAAAGAATTTATCTTTTTTCATGAAAGCGCAACCACGAATAGATAAAATTCCCAAGAAACTTGAAAGACAGGGTAAATTAATTTACCGTTTTATTTCCTATTGTTAATAATTATTTGTACCTTTGCATAAATAACGCGTTTTCTCAAACGGAAAAGGTCCTTCTTTATGCAAATCAATAGAGACAATAAGCTATACTACATCGTCATGGCAGCCGACATGGCGCTTATTTTCGTTTTGAACTACGTTCTCTATTTGCTGTTTATGAACCTTTCCCCGATGACCTTTCCCAACATCGGATTCAAGCTCACCACCTTCATCCTGCTGGTGGCCCACCTGATCAGCTTTACGATTCGCCCCTCGGTGAACCAGAAACGTTTCAACACGTCGGAGGACGTGGTAAAGAACGTGCTCATCACGGGTATGCTGTTCGGCGTGTTTACCTCATTGATTATCATTTTGTTCTATCCATCCATGAGGTTTCCACGGACGTATTTCTTCACGTTCGTCATCATCTTCGTGCTTCTGCTGCTGATAGAACGACTGGTGTTAAGAAAGATATTCTTCCATCTCCGCAAACGACAACGCAACCACAATAACATCGTGCTGATAGGCGACACCGCGGGCATCCTCGACGTATTCCACTACCTGTCGCAGCCTGTTCACGGGTACACCACGATGGCCCATTTCGGCAAATCCCCTTCCACGGATCCAGACCTGAAAGACCTGTATGCCGGCACCCCCGACAAAATCTACGAGTGGATGGCATCAAACAACAAGAGCAACGAAATCAACGAGATATATGCCCATTATGAGGGTAACGACCAGGAGCGAATCAACATGTTGTCGAAATACTGCGACAACAATCTCATCCGCTTCTTCTACGTGCCCGACCTGAACATCTTCCGCGGTAAGCTTTCGTTCACACAGTTCAACCAGACGCCGATTGTGGCACGTCGGCGCGAACCGCTCACCTACCCGATGAACCAATTCCTGAAACGGCTCTTCGACATTGTGTTCTCACTGCTGGTACTGATACTGGTTTTCCCGATTGTGTTCATCATCTCGGCCATCATCATCAAAATCCAGTCGCCCGGACCAATATTCTTCCGTCAGCAGCGCACAGGACTTGACGGAAAGTCGTTCGGCTGTCTGAAATTCCGGTCGATGCACGTGAACGACCAGGCCGACAAACTTCAGGCCACAAAAGACGACCCCCGCAAATTCTCATACGGTAATTTCATGCGCAAGACCAACATCGACGAGCTTCCCCAGTTCATCAACGTACTGCTGGGCGACATGTCGGTGGTCGGTCCGCGTCCCCATATGCTGAAGCACACCGACGAATACTCCAGCATCATCAACCGCTACATGGTGCGTCATCTCGCCAAGCCTGGCATCACAGGTCTGGCCCAGGTAAGCGGATTCCGCGGTGAGACCTACAAGCTGAGCCAGATGGAGGACCGTGTGAAGAAAGACATCGAGTACATCGAGAACTGGACTCTGCTGCTCGACATCAAAATCATCATCAAGACCGTGACTAACGTTCTGCATGGCGAAAAAAACGCATATTAAATTTGAGATTTGAGGTTGGAGAAACGGAAGACAAAAAAAACGTAAATCATAGAGAAGCAAGATATTAACAACAAAGAACATACAAAAAAGGACAAAGAACCAATGGACACAGTACTTAGCGGCATACGCCCTACCGGACATTTGCACTTAGGAAATTACTACGGTGCAGTGAGAAGTTTCGTGAAAATGCAGAACGAATACAACTGCTATTTCTTCATTGCCGACTGGCATTCGCTCACCACCCACCCCACCCCTGAGAACATCCAGAACTCCACACGCACGATACTGGCGGAATACCTAGCCTGCGGCCTGGATCCGGAGAAAGCCACCATATATATACAGAGCGACGTGGCAGAAACGATAGAGCTCTACCTCTACCTGAACATGAACACCTACCTCGGCGAGTTGGGCCGCGTGACCACCTTCAAGGAGAAAGCCCGCCAGCAGCCCGACAACGTGAACGCCGGCCTGTTCACCTATCCCACGCTGATGGCTGCCGACATCCTTCAGCACAGGGCTAAGTGGGTGCCCGTGGGCAAGGACCAGGAGCAGAACATGGAGATGGCGCGCAAGTGTGCCCGCCGTTTCAACAACATCTACAAGACAGACCTTTTCCCTGAGCCCCAGAACTACTACTTCGGTGCCGAGGCACTGAAAGTGCCAGGACTCGACGGATCGGGCAAGATGGGCAAGAGCGACGGCAACTGCATCTACCTGTGCGACGAGGAGAAGGTGGTGAGAAAGAAAGTGATGCGTGCCGTGACCGACAACGGTCCTCAGAGCCCCAACAGCGAGAAGCCCGAGGTGATAGCCAACCTGTTCAAGATGATGAGTATCGTGTCGAGTGCCGACACGCTCCAATATTTCGAAGAGAAATGGAACGACTGCACGTTGCGTTATGGCGACATGAAGAAGCAGCTGGCCGAAGACATGGTGAACGTGCTGAACCCAATCCGTGAGCGCATCCTCGAGTTCTCCTCCGACCCGGCCCGCCTGGACAAGATTGCGGCAGCCGGCGCGATGAAAGCACGCGAGAGTGCCTCAGCCACGCTGAAGGAAGTGCGCCGAACCATCGGCTTCCGAGTGTACTAAAAACACCTAAAATAACATAATTATTAACTCCTTAAATTAATGAGACTATGGCTTACAAGATTATTGACATCGAAGGCGTAGGCGAAGCATATGCCGAGAAACTGATTGCAGCCGGAATCGAGAAAGTGGAAGACCTGCTGGCCAAATGCGGGAAGCCCGCCGGCCGCAAAGCCCTGGCTGAAGAGACTGGCATCAGCCCGAAACTGATTCTGAAATGGACGAACCATGCCGACCTGTTCCGTATCAACGGCGTAGGTCCACAGTTTGCCGAATTGCTGGAAGCAGCGGGTGTAGACACCGTGAAAGAGCTGAAGCACCGTGTGGCAGCCAACCTGAAGGCCAAGCTCGACGAGACGAACGAAGCCAAGAACCTGTGCAACCGCGTTCCTGCCGAGAGCGAGATTCAGCGCATGATCGACCAGGCCAAAGAGATGGATCCAGCAGTGGAATACTAATTCATCAACACACCTAACTACATCAAGAGGGCGTACCGTTTTTGGTACGCCCTCTTGATGTTTCAATAAACAAAGCTTTCGAAGAAAGCATATATCTGTCCTTGTCAAAGTGCCAATCGGAATCCAGTGTGATAATACTTGGCCTCCGGCTTGGCGCTATACCGGTAGGAGCAGTGGCAGTATCGCTGTCCGTCCTCCCAATGGCTGCCGCGAATCACCTTGTTGGCCCCGTATCCAGGGCCGCCGGGGTTGGTGAGGTCGAGAATATTATAGGCAGCATACCAGTCGTCACACCATTCCGCCACGTTTCCACCCATGTCGTAGATGCAGAGCTCGTTTGGCTTCATGATGGCCACGGGATTGGTGGACTTGCAGATATGCGCGTTCCAAGCCACCTCGTTGCAGCTGTTGCTTCCCGGGAAAGAGTACTGCTTGCTGAGGTTTCCGCCTCTGGCAGCATATTCCCACTCAGCCTCCGACGGCAGTCGGAATTTTCGTCCTGTGATGGCGTTGAGCTTCTCGATAAACAGCTGGCAGTCGTTCCACGACACGTTCTCCACGGGGAGGTTGTCGCCCCTGTGGGATGAAGGGTTTGTGCCCATCACCACTTTCCATAGCGCCTGTGTCACCTCCGTCTGTGCGATTCTGAAACTGGAAATGGCCACATTGTGGCACGGCTGTTCGTCCACATCGCCATATTCTGTCTGCTCGAGTGTGGCTCCCATAAGGAACACGCCTCCCTGCACGCCAATCATATTGACATCCACACCTTTGACATTGATTGTCTCCGTCTCGAGGAATTGCGTGCTGAAATCCGCGAAATGACGTCTTTGGGGCTGAGGGTTGTTGACCGCCTCATCGATATCGCCCTGGGTGACCGATGCCACGAGCCGTAGCCCGGTGTGGTAGTTGGAGCTGTTAGGTCTGAGGCTGTAACGGAAGGCCACTCTTGCGGCGTTAGTTCCGTCAATCCAGTGTCCTCCCCTCACGCACTTGTTAACGCCATCCAGCGGCCCGATGGGGTTGGTCAGACAAGTGTCCTGGTATTCTCCATACCAGTCGTAGCACCACTCCGCCACGTTTCCACTCATGTCATAGAGTCCGAGTTCGTTAGGCCTCTTCTGCTTGACCGGCATTGTCTTGGCAGCGTTGCTGACATACCATCCAAGTCCGTCGAGGAAGTCATCGCCGGCAAACATCCAGTGTCCGGACAGGCATCCACCTCTTGCCGCATATTCCCATTCAGCCTCAGTCGGAAGTCGGAACTCCATCCCTGTAATGGCGTTCAGCTTGCTGAGGAAGAGCTGGCAGTCGTTCCACGACACCATCTCCACCGGAGCCTGAGGGTCACGGAAATTCGAGGGGTTCACACCCATGACCGCCTGCCAGAGTTCCTGGGTGACCTCAGTCTCTCCAATATAAAATGTGTTAAGCGCCACGTTATGGCAAGGATACTCGTCAATCTCTGAACGGTAATACTGGTCGATGGTCGTTCCCATAAGGAAAGTGCCACCCTGTACTCCAATCATGTTGAACTGTACACCGTTGGCGTTGACCACCTTGTCGTTCACCCGACAAGTGAGATAGTCTGAAAAATCCGCAAGTGAGTCCGTCTTGACATCATCCGGCATATACGCCACCAGATTAACGACCGTGTCAGAACTGATGGGTCTTGCGAGCAATGCAATCGAATCCACCGTTTCTATCGAGTCCACCTTTTCCACAACCTCCACCTTCGGCTTCTTCTTTCTTCTGAACCATTTTTTCCAGAATTGCGCGTCGGTGTTGACCGGGAAGCACATAATAATTAATAAGGAGATGCACATCCGCATTCCCTTCGACAAATTAGAGTTGATTCTCATTTTTTGATAGTAGAAATATTGAATAAATGTTATATACGCAAAAAGTTATGCGAAATTACAACTATTTATTATAATATGGAGAAAAACGGGCAAGAATTTAACAAATTTTAAGAAAAGTGAAAGATTTTTTCCAGTTGACAAAAAAAAAATCGGAAAAAGGAGAAAGATTATAAAAAAAAGTATTAACTTTGCGCTGAAATAGCGAATCAACCGCATTCATTCACCTAAAGAAACGATTATAAACCATAAAAATTAAAATTCAACAAAATCGCTTGTTTTTATTGCTAAAATCACGATTTAGCGATAAAAAGCGTGCTAAATTGCGCTATTTTGCGAAAAAAATTCAAAAAATAGTTTGCATGAATGAAAAAATCACTATATTTGCAATAAATTAAGTAAATTTTCTATTTATTAACTAAAACTAGTTATGTTATGAAGAAATTAATTTTATCTCTTTCACTTGTTTGTGCATGTGCTGCAGCTAATGCACAGCAAACGATTTACAACCCGAAATTTACCGATAACGTATACATCGGTATCAATGGTGGTGTAAACACGAATCTTGCCTTTGACGAGGCATTCCCGCTCAACCCTACCTTCGGCATCCGTCTCGGTAAGGACTTCAACCCGATCTTCGGGGTGTTCGTAGAAGGAAGCGCGTGGTTCGGTTCTCACTCTGAGAAGGACAGCCGAATCTTCCCACAGCGTTTCGACGTTTATCCTTCTAATCCTGACGGCAAACACAACGCATTTCGTGCTGCCAACGTAGGTGTGTATGGAACTATCAACCTCATGAACGCTTTCTGCGGTTATCAGGGAGAGCCTCGTCCATTCGAGATTTCTACTGTTGCTGGTCTTGGCTGGGGTATGGTATTCGTTCCGTCAAGCGACAAGAACGACACTCATTTCGTAGCACAGACTCTTGGTGTTAATGAGTACAAGGACGAGGATCGTGACCACCTGAGCGCAAAGGCTGGACTTGACTTCACTTTCAACCTTGGTTCACAGAAGGAGCATCAGATCTACATTGAGCCTGCTGTTATCTGGAACCTGAACAAGAGCGGTTTCGATGGCATTGAGTTCAACAAGCACTATGCTTACCTCTCACTCTCTCTCGGTTACAACTACAAGTTTGGTTGCTCTTATGGTGGCCACAACTTCAAGGCTGGACGCGACTGCGATGCTGAGCTCGCTAAGCTGCAGGCTCTCCTCGACGAGTGCAACCGCAAGCAGCCTCAGGTTATCACCAAGGAAGTTATCAAGGAAGTTCCGAAGGAAGTTATCAAGTATGTTGAGAAGCCGGGTATCGCAATGGAGAACCTGAAGGTTGTTCCGTTCGAGGTTAACAAGTGGTACATCTCTGACAACGCTCAGAACGACCTCAACTCAATTCCTGCTGGCGCACACGTACAGATCATCGGTACTGCATCTCCTGAGGGTAACGCAGGCTGGAACCAGGAGCTCTCCAACAACCGTGCACAGGCTGTTGCTGACTACCTGAAGGAGCGTGGCGTAGTAGTTGACTCTTGCGAGGGTCGCGGTGTTGAGGGTAAGACCTCTAACCGTCTGGCTATCGTTTACGTAGTTAGCCGTCCTCAGTAATCAACTGAAAAAAGCATTATAAGAGGGTCCTGAATCAGGGCCCTCTTTTTTATATGTTTATATGTACTGAATCCGTCAGGGTAAAGTAACAGAAAAAGCGTCAAATACCTGTTTTTCTGAAAAATTCAGCCAGATAAGATGAAAAAGCACTGAAAAATGCGAAAAAGAGTGAAAAATTCATTATCTTTGCAATCAAAATCATTCATTCATACATTCATTTAACCAAAAGTTTCTTTTTTATGAAAAAGATTTTTTCCATTCTCGCATTGGCATGTGCAGCAAGTGCGGCAAATGCCCAGCAGTCGTTGCTGACCGGCGAGTTCACCGACAACGTGTATGTTGGCGCTAATTTAGGCGTGAACACGAATTTGGCAGGAAACAAAGTATTCCCGTTGAACCCCACATTCGGTATTCGCGTAGGCAAGGACTTCACCCCTGTGATAGGCATGAATATTGAGGCCACCACTTGGTTTGGCTCCCATGCAGAGAAATACGACCACATCAACCGTGGCCATGCACGTTTCGACACATACAACATGCTGGGCACGGTGCGCACCTACTACGACACTCCTGAAGGACAGGCCTACATCGACACCGAAGGTGTGACCAAATCCCACGGCCACAACTTCTTCCGCGCGATGAACCTGGGCATCAACGGAACAGTGAACCTGACCAACCTGCTGAACGGCTACCTTGGCGAGCCCCAGCAGATAGAAGTGATCACTCAGCTGGGCTTTGGCTGGGGTCATGTGTTCTCTCCGTCAAGCAAGCGTCAGTTGGTGAAGAAAGAAGACCGCGACGTGCTGACATTGAAGACCGGCGTGGACATCGCCTACAACTTTGGCGACGAGAAAGAGCATCAGGTATATCTTGAGCCCGCGCTCCTCTGGAATCTGAACAAAGACGGCCACAGCGGCATCCAGATGAACAAGCACTATGCCTATTTCAGCCTCTCTGTAGGCTACAACTACAAGTTCGGTTGCTCCTACGGCGGCCACAACTTCAAGTTCGGTCGTGACTGCGACATCGAGATTGCACGCCTGAACGCCATGCTTGAAGACTGCCGGAAGAATCCGCAGGTGGTGGAGAAAGTGGTGGAGCGCGTCGTTGAAGGCGGCACCCGCACCATCTCAATCGACAATCTGAAAGTCGTGCCGTTCGAGCAGGGCAAGTGGGACATCAGCGAGGACGCGAAGGTGGACCTGAACTCCATCAAGCCAGGCTCACACGTGCAGATTATCGGTACCGCATCTCCAGAAGGCAACGCCGAATGGAACCAGAAGTTGTCGATGAACCGTGCCAATGCCGTAGCTGCTTATCTTGAGAGCCGCGGCGTGATCATCGACGCCATCGAAGGCCGTGGCGTAGAAGGCAAGACGTCGAACCGCCTCGCCATCGTTTACGTGCTATAGTATTTAAGAAGATGAGAAGACGAGAAGGCAAGAAGACGAGACAATAGTTAGTTGACAGACTTGCCAAGCAAAAAGGAGTCAATTATTTCTCATCTATCTTAGTCAGAAACGAAATAAACAAATCCCGTCACAACAAACAGGAAGGAGACCGCAAAAGCGTGCCTCCTTTCTTGTTTATTTGCAAATAAATCGTAAATAGTAGGTGTGAAAGGAGTTTTTTTTTGGATAATAGCGATAATAATCGTATCTTTGCTGAACTATTGCGGTAAAAAGATGATGTCGCATTCCTTTTTCCTATCATCTCCCATCCATTCAAGCCTAATTAATAATGATGAACAGTAATTGCCCTAAGATAATCCTTGCGTTGGTTTTGCTGCTGAGCATATGCACAATTGCCGTTGCCCAATACAATCCCCGTTTTGAGAACCGCTACGAGACGAACGACAAGAAAAAGAAGAAGAGCAAGAAGTCGAAACTGCCGGAGCCCGTCGAGTTCACCGAGATTTCCCCCACGAACTACGCAGCCAACCCCGACCGTCCTGGCACCGACCTTCAGCAGCCCCCTCTTTTCAACAACCGGAGGGTTGTGGTAGCCAGCGGCCCAGGCAGGACCGGCATCGACATCAGTCACTACCAAGGGTATATCAACTGGGCAGAGGTGGCACGCGACCCTCAGGTGACGTTCGTGATTATGAAAGCCACAGAATCGAGCGACTTTGTTGACGACCGCTACCATTTCAATATCAGAGAGGCCCATCGCTATGGTCTGAAAGTGGGCAGCTACCACTTCTACCGAGCCCACGTGGACCCTGAGCTTCAGTTCCGCAATATGATGCGCAACATCGACCCTCAGCAGCAGGACATCCTCCCCGTGATAGACGTGGAGTTGACGAACGGTGTGTCGTACGACCTGTTTGTAAGCAGACTTCAGCGCCTGTGCGAGATGGTGACCCGAGCCTACGGGGCAAAGCCCATTATCTATACCGGCCGCAACTTCTACAACAAATATTTCCAAAGCTACTACTGGAATCAGTACAAATTCTGGATAGCCGCATACACGACGAACCAGCCCGTGCTGAACAACGACCAAGACTATATCATGTGGCAGTTCACCGACAAGAGCCGCGTGCAGGGCATCAAGGGCGGTGTAGACATGAGCCGCTTCATGTTCGGCCACACCATCGAGGACATACTCTACCGGAGATAAAAATTTCTTTGAAATTTGAAGTTTGAAATTTGAAGTTTAAGCCTTCATTCTTCAAGTAAATTAGAATCCATTGAATTCAGACAGAAAGTATATAGAATGAATTTATTAAGACATATATTGGCAAGTTTGTTCCTATTGTCGTCAGCTGCGGCCTGGAGCCAGGAAGTGGAATGCACCCAGGCCGACCGCGCGAAAATCGAGTCGATCCTGCGCAAGGCAGCTACTGAGGCCGGCAATGAGAACCGCATGATTTACTTCGGGAAACAATTCCTCGGCATCCCATACGTGGCCCATACGCTGGAGGAAGGTAATAAGGAGCATCTGATTGTCAATGTCCACGGTCTGGACTGTACCACCTTCGTCGAGACCGTCTTCGCACTGTATCTTTGCGACAAGGAGGACAGACGCACATTCGACGACTTTTGCCGTAATCTCACAAAAATCCGCTTTCGCAACGGGAAAATGACCGACTACACGTCGAGGCTACATTATTTCACATGGTGGGGAGAAGACAACGAGCAACTGGGACTGGTGCGCCAGGTGGTTCGCGACGGTTTCCCATTCTCTGCCATACAGACCGTGAACATCAACTACATGAGTGCCCATCCCGAATACTACAAGCAGCTGAAACTGCATCCGGAGTTCATTCCTGTGATCCGCAGTCAGGAGCAGGAGACCAACGGCCGTATGTTCCGCTATATACCGAAGTCCCGGTTGAACGGCAGTCCCAAAGAATTAGCCGACGTGCACACCGGCGACATCATCAGTATCATCACCAACAAGGACGGACTCGACACCAGCCACGTGGGCATCGTGTTCTGGCAGAACGGAAAGCTGCATCTGATGCATGCCTCCAGCCTTTACAAGAAAGTGGTGATGGACCAGAAGACCTTCTACAACTACTCACAAGGGCAGAAATCCCATCTCGGCATCCGGGTGTACCGGCCGAACTAAGACCACATTTTATAAAAAAAACTAAAAAAAGACGGACCAATCCTGCCTTACTTCATTGACAGTTTTATATCGGAGAAGCTTCGGCTTGTTCGATATGATGAACAGGGAGGAAATTTCCGTCTTTTTTTATTGAGACTTTATTACCTGTACAAATACTTGGAAAGCCGCAAAAAAACAGAAAAGAAATGAAGAGCAAGCAAATGACACAGGTTGCGCTCCGCTACCGCGCAATATTCCTCGACATCGAGCGCGAGGCAATCGACATGAAGTCGACACCAACAGTGCCGGTGATGGCTTTCGTGGCCCGGCTGAGCGAGAAAGGATTCAGCGTGAACGAGGAGCTACTGCATGCCTTGAACACGGTGTCCGCTGAGCGTCTGGCAGAAATCGTTGACTGCATCAAAGAGGTCATGGGTGTGGAGTTGAACTGGGCTCCGCTGGTGAAAGGATGGAATGTGCCGACTGGCGAGACCATCGCTGACCATTTCATCACCATGTTTGCCAACCTGCTTGACAAGGATTCCGGAATCAAAGGCACCACCCTGCCATGCGGTCACCTTATCCCTGAGGGCACCTTCCCGCTCGAGCGATATAACGGCTGTCCGTTCTGCGGCACACCGTTCCAAACCGCCAACTACGTGTATGAAGGCCAGGGAAGCAAGAAGAAAGAACTGAGGCTGTTCACCCGCGACGAACTCCAGCAGGTGTTTAATTCTCTCCTCGCCTCTTCCTCCCCACTCGACGCGACGCAGAGACTCACCCTTGAGCAACTGCTTATGGAATACCCAATCCCGTCCGACATCAAAATCCAGATGAAGGAGAACTTGATGATTGTGATCCGCCACCTGATAAGGACAGGCAATGAGGAAGCAGCACAGGACCTCATGAAGACACCCACCGACGTGCTACGCTACCTGTGGTACGAAAAGACCGGATATGTGCAGATTATTGAGCCCAAGACCTTCGTTCAGAATGCCCGTCGGCTTTATTATCATATGTGGAGTCCGCTGGACAAGGGGGCTGAAGCATCAGCCGCGATGAAGAAGCGTCTGAGACTGAAATACGACCGAAAAAGCTGCCAGCGTGTGGCCCGGTGGCTGAACAATCTTCCGATGAGTGCCGCACAAGCCTCAGAAAACATGAATCCGAAACGCGGTATGTGGGTGAGGATGATCCGTGCGCTCCGTCTGGGAGAATATTCCCGCAAGAGAGGTTTTGAGAATCTGGCTGCGCTGCTCGACGTGTTCTACCACGACGACTACCCCACCTTCCAAGGAAAGATCGACAAGTCCCGCACCTCCAACGACGCAGACACAATGCTGGCATTGCTCAAGCAGCGGCCCGGTCTCTTCGCCCGGTGTCTGTTTTCCACGATGCTGCGATTCGGGAAGGGCAAAGTGACAGCATCTTTCAATGAAGTGTCCGACCTCATGCCGGCCCGCCTTCTGTTGTCGCTCGGCAATGCCGCCGAAAACTATTTCGACCCACACGTCGAACGTCTGGCCCGCCCACTGACTGGTTTGACCCACCTTTTAGGTCCCAACAAACTTGTAGCACTGTATTCTCCTGATGAATTGGAAACGATGAAAGATGCCGTGCTCGACATCTATCGCACCTCCATGTCACGCCGATTCGCTAACCAGCCCACCACCTCCAAGACCATCTATATCGAACCGTCACTGCACAACATCCCAGTCAGCGTTGGCGACCGCTCCACCACCATCCAGGACACGTCGTGCGCCCTGATGGGCACACGCTTCCCCGTCGAGGGCGATGCTGTCCGCTTGTTTATGCAGTGGGGCAAAGGGCTTCATGCCCAGCACCTCGACATGGACTTGAGTGCGCGGATAGGCATGGAAAACGGCTCCGAAGAGGAATGTGCATACTATAATCTCACCTGTCATGGCGCCAAGCATTCCGGCGACATCCGCTCGATACCCGAGCTGGTGGGCACGGCCGAGTATATCGAGTTGTCGCTGCACGAGCTGGAAGCTGCCCATGCCCGTTACGTGACCTTCACCTGCAATGCCTACTCTCAGGGAGCTCTGTCGCCCAACCTTGTAGTAGGCTGGATGGACTCCGCCTATGAGATGAAGCTGTCGGAGGCAGACGGCGTGGCCTACGACCCGTCGTGCGTCCAACATATGGTACGCATCAGCGAGGGCAACCTCTCCAAAGGTCTTGTGTTCGGCGTGCTCGACGTGAGAAAGCGCGAGATTATCTGGCTGGAGATGCCGTTCTCCGGACAAAACCTGCACAGTCTGAGCACTCAGTCCGTCGAAGCGCTGTTGAGGCGACTGAACGGAAAAGTCAGCATCGGCGAGCTGCTCACCCTAAAGGCCGAAGCACAAGGACTGGCCATCGTGGAAACCGCCGACACCGCCGACGAGTCATACACCTATGAATGGGCACTGAACCCCGCCGACGTGACAAAGCTGCTCAACCTGTAGCTGTCATGCCATCCCCCGCCATTGCATTCGCTCAACTTTTTTCGGTTTCATAAAAGAAAAAAAAACGCATACGGACTATTCTCTGTATGCGTTTTTTTGTGAATTGTCCGTGCTCAAAAGAACTTTGCCGTAAAAAAAGCTAAAAACTGCTTCATCCACCAACCACAAGCCAAAACAACTAAAAAATTAGTTAAAAAATTATTGATTACTAAAAAAATTATGAAAAACATTTGTTCAACTAAAAATTTCGTTGTAATTTTGCAATGTTATCATCCGCAAAAGCACGGAATCACCATTAAAAACAGGAGATAAGCCTATGAAAGCAAAACAAAAACTGACCAACTCGGAGTTGCAGGTGATGGAATGCCTGTGGCAACTCCCCGACAACAAGGGATTCGGAAAAGACATCACTGAGAAGTTTCCCGACCCGAAACCGGCTTACAACACCGTGGCCACATTTCTTCAGATTCTGGAGAAGAAAGGATTCGTGGAGTCGTTCCATCAGGGACGCAAACTGATTTTCCACGCCTTGGTCAGCAGGGATGAATATGCACGGTTCTCCATCAAGGACACCACGAAAGCCTTCTTCGGCGGCTCGTTCGCCCGCCTCGTCTCTTTCTTTGCCCAGGAAGAAAACCTGTCGCAGGAAGAAATCGATGAAATCGTGAACATCATTAAAGAAGGGAAAAAATGAGTATAGAATTTGGCATTTATCCGCTGACAGGAATCCTGCTGGCAGGTCTTCTGTATGGAGTCTACCGCCTGCTGATCCGCATGCGCTGCCATCCACGCACGAGCCAATGGTATATCGTGGCTGCCGTGTCAGTGACACTGCTTGCCACCTTCATGCAGCCAGTGAGATACGTGGAGCGTGAAGCCGTATGGACGGAGTCAGAAGCATCCGTAGCCGACGCTCATGCTGACGGCGCTGAAAAGAAGGCTGAAACCAGCAAGCAGCTGCCCGTCATCTACCACCAAGCCGCAAAACCGTCGGCATCAACATCGGAGGCAAAGCCTCTTTTCAGCACCAACGTCTTCGCCAGTGAGGCATTCCCATTAATCCGTACTGTCTTCTACACAGGAATGGCAGTCATGCTGCTGTTTTTCCTCGTGCAGATGCTATGGTTGGTGCGCATCCGCCAGCGCAGCACCCACATGGACATGGAAAAAGGCGTAAGAGTGTACGACACGGACGTGCCAGCGGCGTTCTCGTTCGGCAACAGCATATTCATGCCTATGAAAATCGACGGTAGCGTCCGCGACGACGTGTTCCTCCACGAAAGCCGCCATTTGGCCCACCACCATTACCGCAAGCTCTGCCTCATGCAGCTGCTGCAGTCCGTCCTGTGGTTCAATCCATTCGTATGGCTCTTCAGCCATGAGCACAAACTGCAGCAGGAGATGGAAGTGGACCAGGACGTGATGGACAGTGGACGCGACCGCGAGCAATATCAGATGAACCTGCTGAGAATGTGTCTGAAAAACAGCAGTTGGGTGCAGATTATGCCTGCCTTCGGCAGTTCGGTCATCAAGCGCCGGATCCTGTTTATGAACCGCTGGAAGCCATCCCGCTTTGCCACGTTAAGAACAGCGGTGTCGTTTGTGCTCATCCTTTTATTCATGGCGGCAACCGCATTCGCCACGTTCCAGACAAAACCGGAAAAAACACCGCTTGAAGGCTGCTGGGAGATAGAATGGGCAAAAAACACAGGCTCACCATACGAAGAAACTCCTTTCCTGAAGAACAATCAGTATTTCGGGAACGGTATGATGATGAACTTCAGCTGGTACAGCCGCTACAACGGAGTGAACATGAACTTCAATTTCAGTGGTGAGCCAGTCACGTTCCGCAACGGCAAGTTCTACGACTATAAAGGCGACCAGATGAACTATACCATGCTGGACACTGACACCTATCTTTACGAGTGGACACGTACCCCCGAAATGACCGCCATGCAATCGGGGCCGAACATCACGGAGAAATGGCACCGCACCAAGCCTGACAGCGGGGTGCTCCGGATTCTCAAGGCATTGTCGGATGCTGAAAAGGACAAGAGCCGGATGCTCTGCGGAGTATGGAAAGAAGAACCCGACACCATACCATACCAGGAACATTACCTCACTGTCAGCAATGGAATCTACAGCCGGTTCACCATCTTCAGCAACCCGAAAAGCTATTGGTGCAGCGCAGGCGGCTGGTGTGGCGATATCCGTTTCGAGTCCGACGACAGAGTCTTTGTGGGCGACCGCTATGAGGATGTAGAATGGCACACCAAAGACTCCATGACCCTCGTCATTCCGAGAGAAAACGGGGTGATTGAACGTCATGTGTACAGACGACATTCGGAACTCCCCGAAAGATTCCGTCTTTGCCTCACTGCGCCTGACGGCATAAAGTGAAAACCAGCCAGTTGACAGGGTGTCCTTGTCAACTGGCAAAAATCAAGACAACATGAAAAAAGCATTATTCATGCTGGCAGTTTTTGTCAGCACAGCCCTCACTATATCCTTACGGGCGCAGGATAATCCGAAAGAGGAACGCAAGATTGCCCTGTGGGGACATGTGCGTGACAATGTGACGCGCATCGGCATTGACAACACCTTCATCACGCTGATGACCTCCGACAGCACCGTCGTCGACACCACGCGAGTGTTCGGCATGGGTCAGTGGGACGGCGGCACCAAGTATGATGTGGGGTACCGCTTTCAGGTGCCTGCCCGACCGCAGAAGTATATCATACGAGCTGAGCACCCGGAATATGAGACACTCGACATCAATTTTGAGGTGAAACGGGTGGCGCGCAACACCTTCTTCGATGCCCCCTGGCATCTGATGAAGAAAAAGCCCACCCAGGCAGAGCTGATGGAGCGTATGCTGGACGAAGTGACCATCCGTGCCACCAAGGTGAAGATGGTATATAAAGGAGACACCATCGTGTATAACGCCGATGCCTTCAACCTGCCCGAAGGGTCGATGCTCGACGCGCTCATCCGCCAGCTCGACGGCGTGGAGCTCAAGGACGACGGCCGCATCCTCGTGAACGGAGAGCAGATCGACGAGCTTCTGCTCAACGGCAAGGACTTTTTCAAGGACAACAAGACCGTGCTGCTCGACAACCTGCCATCCTACACCGTGAAAAACGTGATGGTTCACCATAAGTCCACCGACCGGAGCGAATGGCTGGGCCGCGACGATGAGAAGAAACTCTATGTGATGGACGTGGTGCTGAAGCGTGAATATGCCCAGGGGTGGATTGCCAATGTGGAGCTGGCGGGCGGGACGCCCTTCGGAGAGCGGGACGCAGAAGGCAACCGGTTCGACGAGCGCTATCTGGCACGCTTGTTTGCACTCCGCTATACCGACAACTCCCGCTTTACCGCTTTTTTCAACACCAACAACGTGAACGAAAGCCGGCGGCCGGGGTCGAACGGAGAATGGAGCCCGTCGAACCAACCACAGGGAGAACGCAGTACGCGGAATGCCGGGCTGGACCTGCTGATTGACGAGAAGGACAAGCGCTGGAAAGAAAACGTGACGATAGACTTCTCATGGAGCAAGACCAGGGACGTGACCCTCACCAGCACAGAGCAGTTCTTCGCCTCGTCGAGCAGCACCTACTCCAGGATGCTGAACGACTCCCTCTACCACGACAACAGGTTCGGCATCCGCAACCGCTTTGAGCTCAAAAAGCCATTCTGGCTGGGAGCAGAACTCCGCTTCGGCTATTTCGACAACGACAGCCACGGAGGCAGCCGTTATGCCAACATGCTCACCGACCCGGAATACTTCGGAACGGCAAAGAAAGTGCTCGACGAGGCCTTCTCCGCATCGCTCAATCCCGACCTCCAGGCAGCACTCGTGAACAAGAGCCACATGAAAAGCAAAAATGACGGGAACGGCATCAACTCATCCATGTCGATCGACCTCACCCACAAGCTCCCAACCGGCGACCAGATTGGTTTCGAACTACTTGGCAGCCTGAACAACCACCATTCATACAGTTACGACAGCCAGGCGGTCGATTATTACCGGACGGGACAACCACGGACTTTGAGCAACCGACATACTCATTCTCCAAACAACTCATCCACATTCACCATCGGCCCATTCTATGACATAACCTGGCTTAACGGATGGTCGCTCAGGACAGCCTACGGCTACAACAGGGCATACTACCACCAGACACGGGATGACTACCGGCTTGACCGGCTTCCCTATTGGGAAGACGACACCTGGCATCAGTTCGGAACGCTCCCCTCCAGCCGCGACTCGCTGCTGCTGGCCATGGATGCCAACAACTCCTACGACAGGAGGAAAACTAACGAGAAGCATGTGATTTCTTTTCAGACGAAGTACACGAAGGATGAAGACGGGAAATACCAATATTTCAGAATACAGGCTCCTTTAAATTTCCTGAACGAACGGTTGAATTACAGGAGCGAGGCGGTCAACACAGACCTGCAGCAGAAAAAATTCACCTTCACTCCATCAGTTTATGCCTATCTGGCATGGAACAACTGGGAGCGGTATGTCAGTTTCGACTACTCATTGTCGATGACCATGCCCGACCTCTACAACATGGTGGACATCCGCAACGACGCCAACCCGCTCAGTATCCGTCTTGGCAACCCGAACCTGAAGATGCGTACCGACCACCGGATGCAGACCAGCTTCACCCGAAATTGGAAGCAGCACAACACCACGTTCAACATCGGCGGAGGACTGCGATTTTTCCTCAACCAGGTGTCGCAAGGCTATTCCTACAACACCCAGACCGGCGTCTACACCTACCAGCCACAGAATGTGGACGGAAACTGGCAAACCTATTTCTTCAGCAGTTTCGGCATCCAGCCCGACAAGGAGAAACGCCTGACACTCAACAACTACATCCACGGTGATTACACACGCAATGTGGACTATGCGATGGCAACCAACGCCTTGACTTCCGAGATGCCGGAAGTGAAGACCTCGCTATCCCATGTGAACAACTGGTATCTGGAAGACCGGCTGACTCTCAACTTCCGCTATAACGACCTCTATCTCGGTGCACAGCTGTATGGGCAATACCGTCATGCCAACAACAAGGAGCGGACCATTGAGGAAATCAATGCCGTTGACTTCTCCTACGGGATCAATGGAGGTTATGTGTTCAAATATCAATCGTGCCCTGCATGGCTGAAAAATCTGAACATCAACACCGACATCAAGATGTACTCACGGCGGGGATATGGTGAGAGGTCGCTCAACAGCGATGACCTCGTGTGGAACACCTCGGTGTCACGTCCGTTCTGCAAAGGAAAAATCTTAGTCAACCTCGAGGCTTTCGACATACTCCACCAGCTTTCGAACACGCAGATTGTCATCAACGGACAGGGGCGTACTGAAACCATTCGCAACACCCTGCCCCGCTACATCATGCTCCACGTGACCTATAAATTCCAGAAAATCCCCAAAAACAGGGAGAAATGATGAGACTTTTTAGTGAACGGTGAAATCTTGGAGCAGCGAGTGCAAAGTCAAACTTGTTTGAACTCTGCCGAGTTGTGAAAAGATTCTACGAAGTGAATAGTGAAAAGTGAAAAATGTAGTTACTTATGACAACAATTATTTTAGAATGAGGAATGAAGATGATAAGAGACAGAATTATGAGATAAATGAAAAGTAAGGCAGTAATTAAAAGCTTCATGAAATTGTACAACAAGATAGAGATAATGTAGTTAATGAAAGTTGTTATCATGGAGCTACTCCCGCACTGTCAGGGATGATCGTGCGGGAGACTTAAAAAAATATCTCAGAAAAGATTTTTGGACATTCCAAGTTCTGATAAGATAGATAAAGTAACAAAATCAGGAAATAATTGTATGCACCCAATCAGGCAAATCATTCACATAGCGTTTAAAGACCTTTCCATCCACCATACGGAAGATCAGACGAGCTTCTTGGTTATCAATGGAATTGTCGTATATATAAGTTCTGTCAGCAATCATACTAACACGGCGACAGTTAAGGATAGATTTAAAGTAACGGGAAATAACCTTGGAAATGGGCACGTCATGACCACCCTTCATCACTCGGCGTGCAATACGCGAGGCATTAATAGATGGATGATTAGTGGAAACAAAGAATATGCGGATGAAAAAACCTGCATCATGAGCTCGTCGGATGTAATCAATTTTATCATCAGCAGAAAGAACCGTCTCAAAGATGAGACTTTTACGTTGTTGGAGACATTCTTCACGAAGTTGTTCGCAAAACTTCACGGACTGCATGATGGCCTCAATAGAATTCCAATCACCATATTTGTCTTTTGCTATCTGGTCAGGATTAATATATATGGCATTCTCCATCCACTCATGTTGAAGAATCTTCGTAGTGATAGTTGTCTTACCCGAACCGTTTGGCCCAGCGATAACGATAAGGACAGGTCTATGATCTATGTTTACCATGTGGCGGAAATCTTAAGGGCATCTTGTCGCATCTGTTCAAAGAAACGATTTGTAGCCTCATCATTCGTACGCTTTGCCTCCTCAGCCGCCTCTTTCATCAACTGTGAAAGAACAGCATCCGAAGGCTCTTCCATGCTTGTCAACTTATAAGTATCTATTGTGGAATTCATAAAAAAGGAAGTTTTGAGAAATCATTCGCAAAGATACAAAATATATTTTATACTTTGTTTAAAATCGTAATATTATAATGAATAATTTATAGTTAATTAATGTTCATCTGTATAAAACAATAAAAACTATGAGAAAAAAAAGATTACTAATGACAATGACAGTCTTCTTGTTGGTGACAATTGCATCTGCCCAGACAGAAGTGGTCGACACGGCCCAGTTCGTGGCTGTGTATGAGTATGAATGCAGGACTCAGACCGCCAGTGGAAAAGATGTCGTCGACAAGATGCAGCTTGCGGTACAGGCAGGACAGCTGCTGACCAAGTCGATGCCCTACTCCGACTATACAAAGAGCGGCAAGCCGTCAGAAGCTGACATCGTGGCATCATACGAGGAAGCCTTGATGCACATGCCCACCGTGTGGATCGGCCTCCCCACTGGAAAAACCACCATACGCGAGTTCATCTTCCCGCACGAATACGAAGGCACAGAAGAGACACCCGAAATCGAGTGGACATTGAAGGAAGACACGATGACCGTGAGCGGCTATCTCTGCCAGCAAGCCACTGCAACATTCCGAGGTGTGGAATGGCATGCGTATTACACGGACGAGATACCGTCGTCGGCCGGTCCTTGGCGCTTGCATGGCCTGCCGGGACTGATTGTCCGCGCAGAGAGCGAAGCACATACTTTCTGCCTTTCAGAATTGCGACAAGAGTCCTCACCGATTACCAGCCCCGAACAGAACCCCGAAGTGCATCGCATGAAATACGCAAAGCTGCTGAAATACCGCAACGAAATATACGGCAACAGCCAGTATGCGGGTAATCCGATGTACCACGTTGCAGATATGAGCGGGTCGGCACAGACTGGATATACCTTGTCGCTCGGCGGTGCCATCAACCACATGGACGTGATGAATTTTGGCGGCAAGCAGTACATATACGCCGACGGACGCCCCCTGCTGACAAGCGCACATGTGTTTCAACCGCTTGAAGAATAAACAAGAATCATTTTGTCGTTCAATCAGAAATAGCAATTTGCAATAATTATACAGACAGTTTTAATCCTAAAAAAAAGAAACAATGAAAATTTCAGTTCTCCTCATTGCTTTTGGGCTTGCAACCGCACTGCAAGCCCAGGATGACGGCTTGACAGATCTCATGGCGAGCTATTTTGCCGCAAAACTGCATCAGGACAGCATCGATGTATCGAACGTCGTTGTTGTGTACAATTACCGTTGCAAAACCTTGGATGCTGACGGTCAGCCTGTGACCGACAGCATGCGGTTTGTGCTTCAGTCTGGCGGGCATTGCACCCGCTTCTATCCCTATCACAAATATCTGGAAGACACAGAAGACGCAACCTACTTCACACTGGAAAACTACGCTACGGTGCAGTCGGATGCCATGTGTCATGTGCCAGAAGTGTGGACCAACTATCCTGATGGCATGACGACCGTGAGAGACATCATCCCGCCAGGCCATTATGAGTCGTGCGAGGAGCTGGACCGGCCGACATGGACCATACGGGAGCTCGACACGCTGACCATAAACGTCTACCGATGCAAGACGGCCAGCAGCAAATATCACGGACTCGAATGGACCGTACGTTTCACGGAAGACATCCCCGTCGCGGCCGGACCATGGAAACTGAACGGCCTGCCCGGACTGATACTCGAAGCCGAAAGCCGTGACGGCATCCACCGCTTTGCGATGGAAGGTCTGGAAAATGTGAGGACTCCCGTCTTTTATGAGCATAACGCCATTACAAAGAAAATGACTGATAAAAAACTGATCAGCCAGCGCAACAAAATTTTCGGGAACAAACTCTACCCGAAAAACCCGATGTATTACGCAGACATCAGGGCTTTAACCCAGACTGAAGACGTGATTTACTACGAGAACGGCAGCGGAGAGATGTCGGAAATCATCAATGGAGTATTCGTAGGGAAGAAAGCACATGTGTTTCAGCCGTTAGAAAAATAAGAAGACGAGAAGACGAGACGATAGTCAGCTATGACAGACAGGTCAATGCAGCTTGAAATTGAATCACGTATTTATTTCACTACCATAATCAGAAAAAAATTTTAATGATGAAAAAACTGTTTATAATTATTCTGTTTGGCATGATTTATTCTGGTATTCACGCCAAAGACGAAACGCCGGTTGACTCCACAATGTTTACTGTGGGGTATCATTTCCGCGTCAACACAAAAACAGCAGACGGAGAGCCGGTCACAGACTCTTTGCAGACGGTCGTCCTCGTTGGACAACATTTCACCAAGACAATGGGCTACCATAGTTTCTGGACAAAAATCAACGGAGAGACTCAGGAAACGTTTGACGCCATGTCCGCAGAGGAGAAAGCGCACGTGCCCACCATACTGAGGGACATAGGCGGCAAGAAGATGACAGTATATGAGGACATACCGGTCCAACATTATGTGTATGAAGAGAATGAGGACCTGAAATGGACGGTTCTCGAGGACACGATGACCGTGAGCGGATTTCTCTGCAACAAAGCACAGACAATTTATGCCGGCAGGAAATGGACCGCATGGTTTGCGGAAGAAGTGGCGTCTACGGCCGGTCCATGGAAATTCCATGGGCTGCCCGGGCTCATCGTGAAATGCGAGGACGAAGGCGGCATCTTCACTTTTGAGCTCTTCGAGCTTGTCAAGAGAGTGTTTCCGATAACGATGGAAGAGGCAAAGCGTCCGAACCAGAAAATCAAACGTGAGAAGTTTATCGAAAGACGCAACAAGCTGTTTCTCAACCCACGCTACCCGACCGAGCCGCTTTATTATCACACCATAAGCGACGCCGACGAACAGGGTTGGACCCTGTGGAGCCTGGAGAAAACCCCTCGGAATCCCGACGGGAGCATCCCATTGAGATATCTGACGAGAATCATCAATGGTGTGGCCATACCGTTTAAGTGCAACCAATATCAACCATTGGAATTAGAATAAATCGACATGTACAGAATATTTCTTGCCATCATACTACTGACTCTGCCCAATGCCACGGATGCTCAGGTGAAAGTGAGCGGCAGGGTCTTGGACTTGCAGAACAAGCCTGCCAGCAACGTGATTGTGAAGGCACTGGAAGGGGGCAAGACCGTAGCCTTCACCTCCACCAACCTTCAGGGCACCTACAGCCTGCAGCTGAAAGGACTGAAGGACGAGGAGTTCATGCTCATGTTCAGCCACCTCAGTTATGAGAAAGACTCCGTCGTGCTGAAAGCAAGCGGGAAGGACATCCGTCAGGACATGGTGCTCTGCCCGAAGACGATGGCGCTGCGGGAGGTCACGATAAAAGGACGCCCGCTATGGCAGAAAGGCGACACGCTGAGCCACAACCTGGCCTCGTTCCTGGGCAAGGGCGACGTGACACTGGAGGACGGTCTGAAACGGCTCCCGGGAGTGGACGTGGCTCAGAGCGGTGCCATCAGCTATATGGGCAAGCCCATCTCGCAGTTCAACATAGAGGGGCTTGACCTGCTGGGCGGCAAGTACAACCTCGCCACGAGGAACATTCCGGCGGACTACGTGACAAACGTGGAGATCGTGCGCAACCATCACTCACGTAAAATCGAGAAGAACCTGCCCAGCGACGAGGTGTCGATGAACATCAAGCTGGCAAAAAAAGCGAAATTCAAGCCTTTCGGACAGGAAGAGGCAGGCATCGGATGGATGCAGGACGGAAAGGACGAACTGCAGGCATTGCTCGGACTCACCGGCATGATGTTCACCGACAAGTTCCAGACCATCTGCTCGCTGAAAGGAAGCAACTACAAGAACTTCGCCCATGCAGACATGTACGACCACTTCGGAGGATCGGGCATAACCACCAGGGCCACAAGCCTCTTCGGGGGATTCGACGGAGGAGTGCCTCCCAAGGGCGAGTATGCCTATCAGCGCAACGGGATGGCAACGCTCAACGCCATCCAGAAATTCGACTCCATCACCACGGCCAAAGTCAACGCAGACTACAGCTACCACCGCGCCACGCACGACATCAGCCGGAGTTCGGTGATGATGGCGGGAGAGGGCGACTACGTGACCGTCAGTGAGACCACCTCGCCGCTCTCCAAGATCCACCTGCCCAAGCTGTCGGTCAACTATCTGAAAAACGGCGACAATCTCTATCTGAATGAGTCGTTCGTGATAAAAGGAAGGTTCGACCAGAACGAAGGGGACATTCTGTCGAACGGTCTGCCGGTGGAGCAACGCAGGCGCACGTCGTCGTTCGAGATGGCTAACCAGCTGAACTGGATGACGAAAAACAAGAAAGGAGTGCGCAGGAGCGTGAACACCTCCGTTTCCTTCAAGCGAACCCCTACCCTCCGCCTTAATTTCCTCAACGACGGACGAAGCTACGGGCAGACCGCCCAGTCGTCCACACTCACCATGAATGTGGGGTCATCTTTTCAAATACCCGTAGGAAAACTATTCAGGCTGAATCTGCCCGTCAACATCTATGCCGCTTACGACAACCTGGAGACGAACCGCATACCGCAGGCTGACCGCAATCACATACACGGCTGGGCGTTCACCCCTTCTGTCTCGCCAGGATTCGACATCCACTCCAAAAACCGTAGGTTCTACTTCAATGCCTCGGCAGATATTGCCTTGAGGGGACTGTACTATAATAAACTCGATTTCACAAAACTGCAGGTAAACCCGCGCATCGGTGCCAGCTACACGTTCAATGCCAATAACAAAGTGTCATTCAACTCCTCTGTCAGCAACCATGTAGGCGATATGATGACGTTGCTGACGGCACCCATGCAGACGGGATACCGAGCTGTATATACCTCATCGGGCATCATCGGCGAATCAAAGGGATGGAACAGCTCCATAAATTGGAAATACCAGCTCCCCATGCAGTATTTCACCATGACGGTTGAGGCTAATCACGGACGGAACAAGCAGAACACACTCTATTCGCAACATATAGAAGGAATCGACATCGACCGCCATGCGCTGCTGCGCGACACCCATTCACGCACCACGGGATTCAGACTCTCCGCCACTAAGAATTTTCCGTCGATTTACTCCAAACTCAAATTCGACGCGAATTACGGATTTGGCAACAGCGAGCAGGCGTTGAACGACAACGTCATCAAAATTCGCTCCAACAACTATGAACTGAGAGGAAACGCATCCATCACTCCGCTCACATGGCTCGAACTGAGCTACAACATCAACTACGGATGGTCGAGGACTAAGTATTCCGACGTGAACAACACCTGGACCTCGCTGACACATTCGGGCGCCGTACATCTGTTTCCAGTTCCCAAACTCGACCTTTCAATTGACTACGACCATGTGCGGCGGCAAATCGCCACAGACCGCTACAAGCACATGTCGCTCTTCAACGCCTCAGCTCAGTATAAATTCAAGCCCTGCGTCGTCCGGATCGAACTCACCAACCTGCTCAACCAACGCAGTTACGCCTACACCCTCTTCGACGGCATCAACACCTACAGCTACGACTATGGTCTTTGCGGACGCACCGTCATGCTCCGCACCACATTCAAGCTGTAAGACTACCAGGGGCAATGCTACGCCGGCCGATTGTGCGAGCGACCTTGTGGGCTGCTATCCATACTGTCTCGATGGCGATGCCGCTCCCGTCACCATCCGCGCCGACAAGTCCAGCACCGTCTATGTCGTCGATGGTGCAGACCTCAATGAGCACTACCGCCAGAGCCAGGCGGCGGAGCGGATGGGCCGCGACTACATGGCCTACCGCTTAGAGCAAGTCAAGCCGACAGCCACGACCACCGTAACGCTCGTTGACAAGGGCGGCGGCGAATGGCTCTATCTGGAAAACGGCGACCCGCATCCGCTCCGTGCGACGGACTCCACCATCACCATCCAGCGCATGGGCATCCTCTACACCTTCTCACGCGCCGACAGCCTCTACAACGATTGGGGCGCCGACATCCGCGACATCTTCGACCGCGCGACCGACAGCCCCGAGACCGAAAACACGCGCTACATGCTCTCTGCCAGGGAGCATCCGTAACATGACAGTGTTTGAGTTGGGCGGTCAGCAGCTCGCGTTTGCCGACGGTCATCCCCTGCTGACAAAAGCGCATGTGTATAAACCCCTGGAATTGAAATAAAATATGAAACGACAAATCCTCACCATCATCATCGCCCTTGCTGCCGCCATGTCGGCACAGGCGCAAACAGATTATTATTGGTTGAGTGGCCGCGTACATGATAATTTCACAGATGCTGGAATCAAGGG
The DNA here is from genome assembly GCA_017483765.1 of Bacteroidaceae bacterium. Classification (GTDB taxonomy): domain Bacteria; phylum Bacteroidota; class Bacteroidia; order Bacteroidales; family Bacteroidaceae; genus UBA3839. The sequence continues at coordinate 71,197 of JAFUVE010000076.1, forward strand.
GGCAAAAGTGTATCTATTGAACAAGGACAGCGTTATGTTGGATAGCACCCAAATTAAGGGACGTGATATGTTCTCATTCCGGGTAAATCGAGACAAGTCGTTTCGTTCATGTATCATCAAGGTGATGCATCCTGACTACCAAACGCTGTATAGTATGCATTCGTTGAAGTTTGTAGGGAAAAATGCTTATTTTGACCTTCCTACTTTATTTGTGAAAAAGAAGAACTCTTTTACTGAGCAGACACTTGGCGAAGTTGTGGTGACGGCGACGAAAGTGAAAATGTTCTATCGTGGCGATACACTGGTGTATAATGCCGACGCCTTCAACGTGGCCGACGGCTCGATGCTCGACGCACTGATCAAGCAGATGCCTGGCACGGAACTGACGAAACAAGGCGAGATATTCGTCAATGGCAGAAAGGTGGAAAACCTGCTGCTCAACGGCAAGGACTTCTTCCGTGGCAAGAACAAGCTGATGCTGGAGAACCTGCCATACTACACGGTGAAGGAGATAAAGGTGTATGACCAGACAACCGATAAGGCTATGGCGCTGCACGATGACCGAGCCAAGAAGGACTTCGTGATGGACGTGAACCTGAAGAAGGAATACAGCAAGGGCTACATGGCCAACGTGGAGGTCGGTGCCGGCACGGAGGATGCCTATTTGGTCCGTCTGTTCGGGCTACGTTTTACCGATGTCTCGCGGCTGGCCGTCGTGGGAGGCATGAACAACCTGAACATGAGCGACTATTCGTTTAGTGGGTATGCTAATGACGAAGGGGCGAGAGAAGGACGCACGGTCAGCAATCTGCTGACAGCCGAACTGATGACGGAGCACAAGCGCCAGAAGAATGTACTGACGGTGGAACTGAACCGCAAGAAGTCGGAAAGGGGCACCGATGAGATTCAAGAGACCTTCCATAATGAGGGCAGTACCTTCAGCACATTACAGAACTCACAAATCGACAAGAATCTCGGAGTCTCGCTAACCAACAAATATACGCTGAAACTGCCATTCTGGATGGAAAGCACGACGCAACTGCGATTCAATGACAAGAAGGATGACAGCAACGAGCGATACTATGAGTCGGGAGCTGACACCAGGGCGCAGGGCATTGCCGTGCTCGATTCGCTGTTCAGCTTGGGTGTGGCTCTCAATGACCCGTCAATACTCAGTGCCCGCAAGCGCTGGATAAACAGTAAGACGAAGGCGTATGAGGCATCGCAGGACTTTGCCTTTGCCAAGAATCTCCGTTCAACAGACATCATTGAACTCAGTGTAGGAGCAGACTATGCCAAAAGCAATTATGATACAGACCGCTTCAATCGATACCTGACTTGGACTCCGGGGCTGACACAGACGGATGTCATGGAAGCTATCGACTGTCCCAATACCCATGTGGGTGCAAAGGCCGATGCGTCGTACAAGATTACGCGTCTGCTGTACAATACGTATTTGAAGTTCTATGCCGCTTACCGCTTCAATCGCGATAAGGACAGGGAGAATATAACCGACGTCGCCTTGTCTGTGGTCGATGTGCTGAACAGCTATGACCGCAGGATGACAGAGAACAATTATATCATGGGGATGAATTATTACTATGATTGCAAAAACCTTGAAAAGGAGTTGGAAACCATAGTGGACATCAGCCTGCCATTGTCCTTCATCAATAGGAATACTGATTATTCTCGCTACACATTGGATACTTGCCTGACGCAATCGCCTGTGTTCTTTGAACCGTCGTTGACTGTATCACATAAGAAAAGGAAAGGTGGCAACTGGAGACAAACCTTATGGGGTGTCGCTGCCACGACCTCGTTGAATTACACTCTTCCCGCTGCCACCCAGATGATAACCCTTCCTGTCACTTCCGACCGCATCAACATCTATCAGGGTAATGCCCATCTGAAGTCGCCAGCAACATGGAAGTCAAGCCTTTCTTGGGATTGGCCTGTCAAGAAGAAAAATGCCTATCTGCAACAAAGCCTGACATACACAAGTTGCTTCAACCAAATAGTCAATACTTATCGTTATGATGCAGGTGTGTACATCAACCAGCCGGATAACGTGAACGGCATCTGGAATCTGGAGCTGAAAAACCGTGGGCAGTTGTTTTTCAGTGTGGCAAAGCTGAAAGTCACCTTTAACTTCAGTCAGTGGAGCCGTTACCAACGGATGAAAAACTTCGCAGCCGATGGTGCTACAGGACTGCCCCAGCAGATTGACAACAACGAACTGGCGAACTATGCCCACGTGCAGTTCCGTAGCAGCTACAAGAAGGTGTCGGGTGGATTCCGTCTGAGTGCCGAATGGAGAAAGCCACTCAACGACCGTGCTGATATGGGTTATAGCGATACGTGGGATTATAAAGGTGATGTCTGGCTGTCTACTAAACTGCCCCTCGGGATAGACTGGGAATCTGAATGTGTGTTGCTCAAGCGTCAGGGCTATGCAAGCGATGAATTGAATAAGCTGACGTGTGATTGGAGTATGGGACTATCCAAGTCAATCTTTAAAAACAGATTAGGGCTACGTCTAAAGGCCATCGACCTGCTCCGCCAATACAAGAGCGTAGCCTACGTGGTGAACGAACGCGGCATCCGCGAAACCCATACAGTCTCACTTCCATCATATCTGCTATTTAGCGTAACGTATAAGTTCAACAAACAACCGAAAAAGAAATAAAATATGAAACGACACTTCATCACCATCATCATCGCCCTTGCTGCCTCGTCGGCACAGGCGCAGCAGGACAACTATACCATAAGTGGCGACCTGTCGCCTATGGTGGGCATACTGGTAAAGGACACGACGGACATTGATTCTGTATTTGTCGTGAACGATGCCAATCATAGGGCCGGAATAGAGCAGAAGTGCGCCGTGGAGGACGGAAAGTTTTTCCTCACGGGACACGTGGATAAACCGCAGTATACCGAAATGAAGATTACTTGGCTCGGTACAGAAAAGATGGATACCGCCTATCTGGAGTTCATACTGGAGGCAGGATGTGACATTGTCTATAAAAATGGGCTTACAGTGAAAGGCTCACCCATGACCGACATGTACCTGAAGCAAAGAGGAGAAATATGGAATCTGGCTAACAACGGAAAAGACGACGAGGCGCGAAGCCTGTACTTGGAGCAGATAAGGGAGCATCGTGACGATGCCCTGGGCGTGGCTTTCATGAGGATGCTACGAAGTCCTGCCTGGCTGACGGTGACATCGGAAAAGAAGCTGATTGAATCGCTGGGTGACGAAGTGAAGTACGACTTCCGCATTCAGAGGCGACTGAATCATCTGAGGGCTTTTCAACCGTCTGACGAGGGCGATATGTTCTTGGACTTTGCTGTGGAGTACGACGGAAAGACCACGCGACTCAGCGACTACGTGGGGCGTGGCCAGTACGTCCTTGTTGACTTCTGGGCTTCATGGTGTGGCCCCTGCCGACAGGAGATTCCCAACCTTATCGCCGCCTACAACAAGTACAATGACCGCGGCCTACAGGTGGTCGGCATCGCCGCTTGGGACAAGGCCGAAGCTACTCTGAAAGCCATCGCAGAAGAACAGATGCCCTATCCGCAGATTATTAACTCCGACCATGTAGCCACCGACCTCTACGGCATAGATGCCATCCCTGAAATCATCCTCTTCGCCCCCGACGGCAAGATCGTAAGCCGCGGACTCCGAGGCGAGGGCATTGGCAGGAAGATGAAAGAAATATTTGGAGAATAAAATATGAAACGACACTTCATCACCATCATCATCGCCTTTGCGCTGACGATAACAGCACAAGGGCAGACAGTAACGCTGGTGGGACAAGTACAGGATGTATTCCTGAAAAGGCCACTCGTGGCAAAGATTTCTGTCTATGAGACGGACAGCACGACTTGCGTGTTGGACTCCGTGCATGTTGAAGTCATTGAAGATGATGACGGGAGCATTATGATTGCCCCGTATTATGCGCCCGTCAAAGCCGCCCCGCACGACTATCTGATTCGGGCTGAGCTGCCGGGCTATGAGGTGGCGTGGCAAAAGGTGTCGGTGACAAATACTACGGAGAAAGAACTGTCGGTGCCGCTCATCAAGATGAGACGGGCGCGGCACATCACGCTCAATGAGGTGGTGGTGACAGCCACGAAAGTAAAGATGTTCTACCGAGGCGACACGCTGATATATGATGCCACGGCCTTTAACATGCCAGACGGCTCGATGCTCGACGACCTCATCCGTCAGATGCAGGGCGTGACGATGAACGACGGGGGCGAGATATTCGTTAACGGCAAGAAGGTGGACGAACTGCTGCTGAACTCTCGCTCGTTCTTTGGCGGCAACAAGCAGATACTTTTGGAAAATCTGCCGTACTACACGGTGAAACATATCAAGGTGTATAACAAGAAGGACAAGCGGGACGAGGTGTTGGGGCGCGACGATGGCCCGAAACTATATGTGATGGACGTCAACCTGAAGCAGGAGTACCAGCGCGGATATATTGCGAATGTGGAAGGGGCAGCGGGAACGCATGGCCGCTGGCTGGGACGTATGTTCGGACTGGGCTTCACCGACCTGTACCGCTTCACCCTGCTTGGCAATGTCAACAACGTGAACGAGACGCAGCACATCGGCAAGACTGGCAACTGGACACCCGACCGCAGACCGAGGTCGCTGATAACCACGCGCAGTGTGCGGTCGGAGATTGACTACCAATCAAGAGACCAGATGATTGAAGAGTGGTTCCGCACGGAGTTCGTTTCGACAAGCGACAATCAGGAGATGCACCAAAGCCGCGAGCAGTTTCTTGCGGGCAGCAATCCGCTGTCCGTCACTGAGCGCACAGGCAAGTCGAACAACTGGAAACTTGCACTGCATAACTATTTTAACATGTATGTTCCTTTCTGGATAATGGTTTCCACGGACTTCAACTATGGCAAGCGCGACGGCAGGTCCAGCTCCATGTTCCAGCAATTTGGCGATACGCTCACGGCCTCCATGCGCACCGTCGGCATGAGTGAGGGCACATCGTGGAATGGTGTGATGGAGGTGGAAGGTGACATCAAGGGGTTTACATACATCGTCAAAGCAGAACACAGCAGCGACAAATCGGAAAGCGCCAGCCACTACGACACGCGGAACTATGCACCGCCATCGTTGGAGCAACGATATAATGTCGGCGACTATGACAAGCGGGTGACGGCAGGAGAACTTTCGCTTGACCACATCGGCAAGCTGACGAACAGGATGCAGTTCAGAATCAAGAACAGGACGGGGCTGTCACGAACCGCTACCCACGACTATCTTTACCACCCCGACACTTTGCTACTGGCCTCGCAATTGGATGCGCTGGCTGCCATTACCGACGTGAACAACAGCTATGACAGCAAGCTGCGCTCGCTGACGAACACGACGGAAATCAGTATTTATACGCGTAACGAACTGCAGCCCGACAAGAAATCGAGTACCAACTGGCAGCTTGGCCTGCAAGTGCCGTTCACCCGCCACAGCCTCGACTACCAGCGAGGCTCCATCGACACGCTTGCCACCAACACGAAGCTGTTTGTCACGCCCTGGCTGTCGTATGGCAGGAAGACGGCAAAGAACCATGAGCTTCACCTTAACATCAGCCATACGGAGACCACGGCCAACATCTACGACATGATCAACTATCGCGACGACAGCAATCCGCTGGTGGTGAAACTTGGCACGCCGGGACTGAAAGGCCACGCCAGCACCAGTGCCGGAATGGAGTATTTCAGCCGTGGCAGCGGACATAGCCAGAAGCAGTGGAACGCCTCGGCCTCGTTCAACTATCATCATCGCGACGTGTCGCAGTCGGTCATGTACAATCCCGCAAGCGGTGTCTATACCTACAAGCCGGAGAACGTGAGCGGCGCGTATATTGCCAATGCCAAGTTCCAAATCTCCAACACCATCGGTGAGAAACGATTCTGGACGTGGCAGAACATCACCGATGCCAACTATCACCATTCGCTCGACCACTCTATGCTGGCAGGAGATACCGAAAGCCACGTGAACGCCGTCAATACCCTGACGCTGCACGACGGGGCCTATATACAATATAATAAAGGTACGCTGAACATCCGCGCCACGGGCGACATCCGCTGGCGGCACTCGGAGGGCAAGATGCGGGACTTCGAGACCCTGAACGCCACCGACTTCCAATACGGCCTCTCTGCCCGCTACACCCTGCCGCGCCTGAACACCACACTGTCAGCCGACGGCAATATGTACAGCCGTCGCGGCTACGGCAGCCCTGACCTCAACACCGACGACTTCGTGCTGAACGCCTCCGTCAGCCAGCCCTTCTTCAAAGGCAAGCTCATCGCCCGCATCGAAGCCTTCGACCTCCTGCACCAACTCAGCAACACGCAATACACCGTGAATGCCCAGGGCCGCACCGAAACGTGGTACCGCTCCCTCCCGCACTACGTCATGCTGCATCTGGTGTATCACTGGAATAAGAATCCGAAGAAAAAGTAATAACTGTTATGAAATTCATCAAACGCTTTCCTCACTTTAAGCAGAATAACTCCTCTGACTGTGGCCCGACATCCCTACGTATGATTGCAAGATACTATGGTCTTGATTATTCGACAGAGATGTTGCGTAAGCATTGTCATATCACAAGACAAGGGGTTAATTTACACGGCATAAGTGAGGCTGCTGAGTATATTGGTTTTGAAACAGCTGGTTTGAAGGTTACCTTTGAACAATTAGCTGAAGAAGGGGTGTTTGTTCCTGTAACAATGCTATTGGAACTTGGACTACTAAATGCAATGTGGATTCCTTAGGACAAGATTTCTATGCCTATTCTACTTGTGGCGGAAATCATTATGCACGATGTGGCGCATCGTAAACTTCAACATGAATGGGGAGTGCCAGTGATTGACACTCCCCCCAAAAAACGATAATAATGAAATATGTATTTATATTGTTAATTTGTGTTCATTTCCCAAATGTATATGCACAGAACATGATTGATTTTGTTTCATATCAGGATACAATACTCCATCTGGAGCATATCACAAGAAATGCTGATACAACTATAATAAATAAGTCGATTATAGACATTCGGTCCATCCCCAATGCCAATCTGCTTGTCAATGATAGTCTTGTGATGCTGGGGGCAATGGATGGAGCTGTGTTTAGAATCAAAGACGGCAGTCTTGTTCGACGGATGAATGAACAGCCTTTCCATCAGTCTCAAATGACGGGTGAGCCTGCCGTGCATCCCGGTTCGGCATTGCTGGATAGCAGTGGGCAGTTCTGCTATGCATGGGGCAATGCTATCGTGGGAGGCAGCCGCATCAACTTCATCAAGAAGATGGACTTTGCGACCGGTGAGACGTTGGATTCTATCAATGTGAGCAGTGCGGACTTTTCCCTGAGCATGGACGATTCGCTGAGGGTGGCTACAGGGCATGACTATCTGACTTGCTTCCCCGAATACAAGTTTACGTTGCCAGAGAACGGGCGCATTGCACGTATCAGATATTTCGGAGGCTCGAAGATGTGGATAAAACTCTTTCGGAAAGGCAAGATAGAGGACTATATCTGCAATGTGGACGGTACGAAGGTGGAGCGTGTGGAACGGCTCACCTGTCAGGGTCAGGACATCGAGCCTAATTCCGTGATAGGTTTTGCATGGGACAAGTTGGCCTCGGTAGTCAGTACTGATACAGAATTTATTATATATGTTTATCACTTAAAATCAGAATGACATGGTAGATACAAAAGTGAAGTGCTTGCGTTTGATGAGCACTGCCATCATTGGGTTGTTCCTCTCTATTCAAACGATGGCACAGAAGAATGACAGCATAGACCAATGCCAGTTTGTGGTGGTTTATGACTTTGTGACGAATACAACGGACAGAAACAGCAATGCCGTGAAGGACTCTGTGCAGTTGGCGGTGGTGGTGGGAAGCCATGTTGCGAAGTGCATGGAGTATAACCGCACAATGCTAGAGGACTTCGGCGAGTGGCAGAATCGTTCCTATCAGTATGGCGAGTGGGATGCTCGGAAGTATAACCTGCCCGTGCTGTTCATCGGATACCCCGAAGGTGAACTGAGTTCGTTCGACAAAGTTGTGCCCAACCGCTACTTCTATACGGAGCCGCTGCCTGATTTCGTTTGGGAGTTAGCGGACGACACGCTAACCGTGAGCGGCTACCTCTGCCAGAAAGCCGTAGGCAAGTATGCGGGCAGGACGTGGACGGTATGGTATTCGGAAGATGTACCGACATCCTTTGGCCCTTGGAAGTTGCGCGGACTGCCGGGCATGATTCTGAAAGCGGAGGACGCGGTCGGCATCTTCTCGTTCGTCTGTGTGGGACTGATGCAAAGGACAGCTCCCATCAAGTACTTCTCTAAGGGCGGCTACACTACCCTCAAACGCAACAAGTTCATTTCCCACCGCAACAAACTCTATTGCAACAAGCAGTACGTGCAGAAGCCGAACTACTACATTCCGCAAGGAACCTACGACCACCTGAATATCATCGAGATGTGGCCTGGCGGCCCAGAGCCTGCCGCAGAGGACAAGATCTCGGTCGTGGCTACTGATATGATTATCCCGAAGAAAGTGAATAAGTATCAGCCGTTGGAACTGAAGTAAGGAAGCAGACAACGCAGAAAATGACATCACCACCACCCAGATGATTGTTCTGTGCGTGTTGGTCATTATGACCATCGCCCTGCTCATCTATCTCAGCATCATTAGCAAATTCTGGACCCGCCTCGGTTGGCTCTTCGAGGACGTTTGGCACTGGCTGAAGAGCAACACCTCGCGAGGATGTCCACAACCCCAGCCAAGACCAACCATCAACAAAAGTAAATACATTTTTCACTGTTCACTATTCACTTTCAAGAAGTGCCGTGCTTCGCCGGCCTATTGTGCGGACGAGGACGTCCACAACCCCAGTGTGGATGGGCTTCGGCTGGATGCGCGTAACAAACAAAAAACTTACACGCTGAATAGTTTTGGAAAAAGTTGAAACGTTGACAAAATTGTTAAAAGTTGTAAACATTCTAAAAAATTAGAGTAAATATTTTGTTATTCTAAAAAATTAGAGTAACTTTGCGGCATAAAACTCTAAATTTTTAGAATATGAAAGATAAAAAACAGTTGACAAAAGCAGAAACTCAGGTTATGAATATACTCTGGTCGCTGCCGGAAAGCAAAGGCTACTCATCTGAAATCATAAGCAAATTTCCCGAGCCAAAGCCAGCCCTGACCACATTGCTCACATTCCTTAAGATATTAAAGGACAAAGGATTTGTCACATCAGAGAAAAGAGGAAAATCACAACTCTTCTGCGCAGCCGTGGAGAAAGAGGAATACACCCGTTCTTTTATGAAAGAAGTGAAGAACACGTTCTTTGGAGGGTCATTGAAGTCTATGTTCTCATTCTTTGCACAAAATGAGGATGTGTCGGAGGAAGACCTGAAAGAGATCATGGAACTGATCAAAAAGAAATAGGAAAAGACCAATTCGTAAGTAACTGAAAAGACAAGAAGACGAGAAGACAAGACAATAGTCAGTCATTACAGGCATGTCAATCGGATAAGAAATTAGATCAAGTAATATAAATCAAGCTAAATAACTTCTAAACTGAAAATTTATGATGTTGTTCATCATCAAGTCAACAATTACACTGACACTGCTCTACTGTTGCGTGTGGGTATTGCTCAGAAACAGCACATTCCATCGATTCAACCGGATTATGCTGTTGGGAGTCATGCTCTCCGCATTTGTGGTTCCCATGCTGCATGTGAGCACCGACCATCCCACAGTAATAAATGAAGGAATGAGACAGATGGAGATTCTGATGGAAGACAACGATGTCCATTTGTCGGAGGGGAAGCTGCAGGAGCAGCAGTCTCTGACCACGTGGATGCAAGCCGTCAAGTGGATTTACATGGCAGGCTTGGCCACCATGCTGACAGTCACCCTCATCCAAGTCATCAGATTTGGGAGGTTGCTGCGAAGAGGAATACGTCACAAAGACGAAAAGGGCAACACAATCATTCTGTTCGATTACGACATATCCCCGTTCAGCATTTTCAGGCACATCGTGATGAGTGTGAAAGACTACGATACAGAAAGTCACTACATCCTGCCACATGAAAGGGAACATATCCGTCTGGGGCACTCATACGACCTCATACTGCTCCAGCTGCTGAAATTCATTCAGTGGTTCAATCCACTGGTATGGCAGATCGGCCGCGACCTCAAGACAGTCCATGAGTATGAGGCAGACCAGGCTGTGCTACAACAAGGCGTCGACGCAAAATCATATCAACTATTTCTCGTGAACAAGGTAGTGGGGAATCGACTGCAGCCTTTCGCCAACAACCTCAATCACGGCTCACTCAAAAAAAGAATAACTATGATGTACCGAAAGAAATCAAGCCGATGGCTCATGCTCAAGGCATTGCTGGTCATCCCTGTGACAGCTCTTACGCTCAACTCATTCGCAAGTCTGGGCAATATCGACTCCATGAAGGAAATGGTGAATATACAGGAAGACCCTCCTTTTGCCATCCATCCAGTCAAAGACCAATATGGAAGAATCACGGGTTTCACTCATGAGGGCAAAGCTGCCGACGGAGACTTTGAATGTACTTATGAATATGTGTTCATAAACGGCCGGCCTGCAACGGAGGAGGAAGTAAAGAATTATAAGTCACTACCTATCAAGACATTCCAAATCATAAAAACTGCAAATGGTTCTGCGGAATACAACTACAAAGACAAACAAGGCATAATCTGCCTCACATTAGAGGAAGACAAAATTGACGGTCTGGTGGACAAATTGCCAGGAATGAAAAAACAGCAGGATGGCAGCATCACGATTAATGGAAAGAAGGTGAAGAAGATCCTGGTGGACGGAAAAGAAGAATGGCCTAAGAATTAATATTTGAACGGCAGAACTCACGTATGACTATAGGGGTGTTCTATTAATTCTGATTTTGGAATGCTCCTACAAATAGAAGTTTCATTTCGGTTGCTTTTGGTTTTAAATAAAATGCTCCCGCTCAACAATCTGTAAGCAAGCTTACTATTGTGTTCGCTTAATCGCATTTTTCTGTGGTGTCTTTTTGTCATCATTTTCGGTTACATAGCTCGCTATGCGCCCTCAAATGCTTACAAAAATCCACTCACATAAAATCCAAAACCAATCCGACATAATTTATAGAACACCCCTTTGATGAAGGCCATACATACACCCAACTTGAGCGTCTGTGCCGATTCCCTGTCGGCACAGATGCTCAAGCTTATTTTTGCCTCACTAAAAATTATTGCGGCATTGTTCTCATTCGCAGCAATCTCGTGTGCCGGCGACAAAAAGGCATCGTCCGACGGGATCAGAAACACTGCCATCAGTCAAACTCACTTGGACAGTGTCACCATGTTGGTGGTTGACAGTACAGACCGTAGGTTCGAAAATTTTACTGATGCAAATGTCGTGCTGGTCTATAAAGACAGCATTCTAATCGTAAACAACAGAAATCCGCAATATGGAGACCCGCTGATATCACTCTATGACATAAACAGCCAAATGCGCCATATGGCAGATTACATTCCTCGCGGTTCCAGCACCAATGAGATGACGGCTTGCCGCGTCCATATTGCGGGCGACAAGCTGTTTGTCAGCGACTGCTACTACACAAAAAAATATTGCACTATACCTCTTCGAAAGCCGCTGGTCTCTACCGACAAGCCCCGTCTGTCTGCTTCGGGAGTTGAGGAACGCGGCGTGGCCATCACGCCGTTCCACGACGGCTTGCTGGTAGAAAATCCTCAATGCTATACAAACGATGAGGCAGGCATCCGCAACGACGTGCCTCGGCTGTTTCACTTTAAAAACGGGAGATGCCTCAATCCACACAGCCCTGTCACATATCAAGTGGCTGATGTCAACACTGGGGCAGACATCCATTACAATAAGTCATGCGGACGCATCTGCTTCGTGTCCCACCGTCAGCCGATTGTAGAGTTTTATAATGATTCCCTGCAACTGGTTCATAGCATAAAACTGCCGTCGGCAGGTCTTCAAAAAACACATACAAATCCCCAACAAACCAGAACACACAAGAATCACCACAGGGATATTGACAGTCGGAAAGCCTTGTTCGAAAGAACACGACGTGTGGTTGGTGCAGGAAGCCAGTTGCATGCCTTTCTTTGCTCAGCAGCCGATGAAGAACACATCTATCTTGCCTATTGCGGCAGGCTTTTCAGCCACGCCTACCACACCTATCCAACATACATTCTTGTGCTGAACTGGAATGGCAACCTTGTTAACACCTACCGATACAACCGTTGGATTCAAGCCGTATCGGCCAGCAAGGAAAAGGGTACATTCTACTTGACGGTCTATGCCGACGACGGTCCGGATTCTGCACGGATGAAGGTGGTGAAGGTGACACCTGAAATTTGAGGTTTGAAATCTGGCCATACGGACAGAAACCTTAAAATTGCCATGTTGCTGATTTTGTCCGTTTATAAGGTATTACGGAAATTTATGTGATAGAGAATCATATATCGATGTTTGACCGTGCTTCGCCGGTCTGACGTGCGGACGAGACGTCCACAACCCCAGCCAAGACCAGTCACGTGGAAAGAGTAACTATACTTTTCACTGTTCACTATTCACTTTTCGCTATTACTCTACAACTAAGTTTTTAGGTTAATATTTCTTAATAATTTAAAGATTTATTTCAGCATACTGAATTAACTAATTTTTTAGTTGTATATTTGTAACCAGAACCCTTTAAAAAAATGGCACTACGGTAATTTGTGTGGAAGAGAAACATATATTGTTGCTTGGCCGTGCTTCGCCGGCCTATTGTGCGGACGAGGACGTCCACAACCCCAGCCAAGACCAACCATCAACAAAAGTAAATACACTGTTCACTATTCACTTTTCACTATTTATTTCATACATCATTGTGGTCATGATAGTTTTTTTGTCAGTTGTAGTTAGCTTTTTGAGCTGTTAAAGGGTATTAAAGAAAAGACATGATGGAAAAGATACATATTCAACAGCTGTTCAAGCAGAACTACGGCAAAATGATGAGGGTGGCACGTTCCATTCTTTTTGACGAGGAAGAAAGCAAAGATGTGGTAAGCGACATTTTTGCAAACTTGCTTCATGGAAACAACACCCTGTCGGCCCAAACCGAAGAACACTATCTGATGACAAGTGTGCGCAATCAGTGTCTGAAGCGGCTGCGACATGAGGAGGTAAAACGGAGAATGACAGAGAATGCCTCACCCTTGCAGACTTCGGACGACGAAAGTGAGGACGAACGTCTTTCGGAAATCGACGAGTTCGTGGAACGCCATCTGACAGAGCAGGAGCAACGTATTTTTCAACTCCGTTTCAGCAATGGCTGCTCCTATGAGGAAATTGCGGCAGAAGAGGGCATCAGCAGAGTGGCTGTATGGAAACATCTTTCACATGCCTTGAACCAAATCAAAAACCATTTCAAAAAGTAAAGACCATGCAGAAAGACGACAATCAACAGACTAAAGCGGTCAGAAAAGCACTCACAACGACTCCGCTAACTGAACAGGAAAGAGCCGATATTTCTCGCTTTCAAGACATGCAAGAACATCCTGAAGCCTACCCCGAGAACGAGTTGGAAGCGATGATGGATGCCCTTGACCAACAGCCGGACTTGGAGAAGGCGTGGAGGGAGTTTGAAAGCAGGCTCTCTGCAGACCATCCGAAGAGTCACTTCGCAACTATTCATCAGCAAATCAGAAAAGCAGCCGCAATCCTGATTGGCATTCTGATTCTCTCTGGTATCGCCTATGCCGCAATTCATCTGGTACGTAACCACCAGCCTATGGTTCATCCAAAACAGGCGGAAAATATGAAAGATTCCCCAAGACGCAATCCCCAAGAACCACAAAAGCCTTGGAGATTAGAAATAAACAGTAAGCGAACTGACGGAAACAAGTTGGGAGACAGAAAGGACGACAGCACAAATCCTCCAGTCCGGTTTAATGATGTCAGCCTGGACAGTATCCTGTCTGTTGTTTCTGCCCACTATGGCAAAACTGTTCTTTTCCGTAATGAAACATCTAAAAGCATGAGGTTCATCATCACTTGGAATCCAGATGAGCCACTTACTGAATTTACTGACGAACTGAACATGTTCGACGGAATGATTGTGACAGTTCATCAGGACACAATCTGCGTTGAAGCCTCAGGCGGAAAGGAGGATGCTTTATGAAATATGTTCTGACATTACTTCTACTGCTTATCTCACAAGCCACCGATGCACAGATAACGCTCAAATTCAAGAACACTCCAATCCTTGAAGCTTTGCAAACGATAGAACAGAGCCAGACGGAGTATTCCATTGCCATTCTCTCTGACGGTCTCTCTGATTTTCAAACATCGGCCGAAATAAAAAATCTATCCACGACCGAGGCAGTCAAGTTGATTTGTAAAGACCTGCCACTGAAAATAAAGACAAAAGGGAAAACCGTTTATGTTCAGGCCAGGAACGACAATTCACAGGGAAAGCGTGAAAAAGAAATAGAAATATCCGGCAACGTGGAGGACGGATTTCTGGAGATGCCATTGCCCCATGCCAAGGTGTCGATATGCAGGGCCGACAGCACTGTGATTGTTGATTCGGCAGCTATGTTCACAGCTTACAACAGTGACTTGAGACCACTGTTTGTCAAATACACGGCAAAGGTGACGACGGATGCAAATGAACTGTTGGTTCATGCAAGGCTGAAAGGGTACAACGATGTTTGGAAACTGGTGAGCATCGGGAAAAGGCAGACAGAAGTGGAAGTTCCCTCAATCCAGATGCGAAAAAAGATGGAAATGGAATTAGGAGAAGTGGTGGTGAAAGCCACGCGCATAAAAATGTTCTACCGGGGCGACACCATCGTCTATGACGCAACGGCATTCAAGTTGCCAGAAGGCTCGATGCTCGACGATCTGATACGTCAGATGCCTGGGGTGACGATGAATGACGCAGGAGAGATATTTGTGAACGGCCGTAAGATAGACGAGCTGATGTTAGGGTCAAGATCGTTCTTCAAGGGTAACCGCAAGGTGATGCTTGAGAACCTGCCTTACTACGTTGTAAAAGAAATCAAGGTGTATGACCGCCAGACCGACAAAAGCAAGGCGCTTGGCTATGACGTGGAGCCCAAGCTGTATGTCATGGATGTGAATCTGAAGGAGGAGTATCAGCGCGGTTATATTGCCAATGTGGAAGCTGCAGCGGGTTCAAATGAGCGATGGCTTGCCCGTGCCTTCGGGCTGATGTTCACCGACCGGTACCGTTTCACGTTGCTCGGAAACCTGAACAATGTGAACGAGACACGGCATATCGGACAGTCGGGCAACTGGACACCAGCCACTATGCCTAAAAACATGCTTACCACAAGAAGCGTACAGGCGGAACTGGACTACCATTCCAAAGGAGACAAATTAAAGAACAACCTGACGGCCTCGTACTCTTCGACTACAGATGTCAGCGAGACCAAAAGCAGATATGAGCAGTTCCAGCAAGGGCTTACACCGACGTCACTGACCGAAAGTTTCAACCGCACAGGCAACAGAGTGTGGAATGCACGGAATGCTTTCACATTGACCAAGCCTTTCTATCTCTATACGGAAGCAAATTTCAATTATTCCAAGAATCACGGTGCGTTCAGCTCCATGTTCGACCAGTGGAACGACACGCTGACGGCCTCACAGCTGAGCCGTGGATTCAACCAGGGGAAGGCATGGAGTGGAAACATTGAGGCGCAGGGCGCATTCAACGTGGGCAAGAACCATAAGCATGCCGACTTCTACGTCAAGGCAGAACACATTGAGAACGAGACGGGATCAGCTATGAGATACAGCACGCGGCAATACGTGAACCCACAGCAGACCGTTCAGCACAATGTGGACGACATCAGCAATAGTTCGACGTGGGGCATGGCCTCGCTGAGCTACGGCTGGAAAATCAGCAAGACGGTCAACATGAACGTGGGTGAAAGCGTGTACTTGACCCGCATCGATGCCCATGACTATCTGTACCATCCCGACACGCTGCTGCTGGCCTCGCAGATAGACGCGCTGACGGCCATCACAGACGTAAACAACTCATACGACAGCCAGATGAACGTTGCAGAGAACACGGTCAGCGTCTCGTTCTTCCAGAACGGGCAGTACAAGTTCCGCCCCGACTTGCCATACACCGTGAGCTATCAGCGCTGGAACGTGGGCATCAGCGTCCCCATACGCCATGAGTCGCTCGACTATCAGCGGGGCCGACTCGACACGCTGGCACGGCAAAACACGCTGTTCGTGAATACATCAGCCTCGTTCAGACATGCCTCGGAAGACGGCAAGCACGATTTCAGAATACACGCCAGCCACAAGCGCAGTGCTGCCAGCCTCTCCGACCGCATCACCTATCGCGACGACTGCCAGCCGCTCGTCGTCAAGCTGGGCAATCCCGACCTCAAGAGCTTCGTCACCTCCAACTTCGGCATAGACTATTCGAACAAGGCAGGACAGAACCAGCAGCAATGGCACGTGGGCACATCGGCCGACATCTACCACCGGCAGACGGCGCAGTCGGCGAGCTACGACCCCGTGAGCGGCATCTATACCTATCAGCCTATGAACGTGAAGGGGGCCTACCGTCTGAATGCCAAGTTCGACTTCAGCCGTACCATCGACAAGAACCGCTATTGGTCGTGGCAGACCAACGCCGACGCGGGCTATCACCACTCCATTGACCACGCCATGCTCACAGGCATGACGGCGAGCGAGGAGAACATCGTCAACACCCTGACCCTGCACGACAACGCCTACATACAATTTAATAAAAGTACGCTGAACATCCGCGCCACGGGCGACATCCGCTGGCGGCACAGCGAGGGCAAGATGTACGATTTCGAGACACTGAATGTCACAGACTTCCAGTATGGCCTCTCGGCCCGCTACACCATCCCTCGCCTGAACATCACGCTTTCAGCCGACGGCAACATGTACAGCCGTCGAGGCTATGGCAGCGAAGAACTCAACACCGACGACTTCGTGCTAAACGCCTCCATCAGCCAGCCCTTCTTCAAGGGCAAGCTCATCGCCAGCATCGAGGCCTTCGACATCCTCCACCAGCTTTCCTCCACCCAATACACAGTCAATGCCCAGGGCCGCACCGAGACATGGTACCGCTCCCTACCCCACTACGTCATGGCACATCTTGTGTATCACTGGAACAAGAACCCGAAGAAGAAATAATCCTATAAGCATCAACAATGAAAAATTCGATTAAGAGAGTGCAGAGCAAACTTGTTTGCTTTGCCGAACGTGAGAAATTACGTCTGAAAGGCAAAGAAATTTTAGTGACAATGATGGTCTTTTGAAGGTTGACCAAAGGCAGCTGCAGCCCTGTTGTGACGATTTTGACTTTTAACATCTTTTATAGGTAAACTTTTTGGCCGTTCTGCGTTAAAAAGGCAGAACAGCCAAAAAGCGGAATCTATGGAAGAAAGTCGGATGACAGAGATGAAATTTGAGCAGATAGAAAAGCGTCTGCGCCCACGCATCATGCAGATGGGACGCGAGTTCTTCGGTTCCGAAACCGAGGCTGAGGAGATTATGCAAGAAACATGGCTGAGGGCATGGAATGTCAGGGACAGGGTGGAGCTCACAGACGCCTACATCCTGCGTATCGCGCGCAACTGCTGTGTCTCTATGTGGCGCGGACAACGGACTGTTATGGAACTGGCCAAAGAAGAGCGTGCTGTCGTCACCGAAGCCACGCCACAGGAAGAAATCGAGGAACGCGAGAACTCCGAGTGGTTGCAGTCCCGACTTCAACGTCTGCCCAAAGCCGAGCGGGAAGTGTGGGTACTTTTCTATGATGAGGGGATGACTGTAGATGAGATTGCTGAAGCACGAGGCCTCACCGTGGGCACCGTCCGCAAAAACATCTCCAACGTCCGGAACGCATTACGCAAAGACCTGCGTCGACGCTTCTTCAACATGCGTCATTTGATTGTGTTCACCGCTATAGCCTTGGTGACGGGACTTGCTGTCGCATCCATTGTCAGTCCTACGGGTATTGTCCGCAATGCAGTGGAACGTATGTTAGGCATACCAAAGGACACCACAATATATGACACACCGGAGGTGATGGCTTCCTATCATGGGGATGTTGAGGCCTTGTACCGGCATATCGCCTATGAGTTGCATTATCCTGAATCTGCTATAGCCGACAGCGTCCAAGGACGCGTTATTATCTCTTTCGTGGTGGAGAAGGACGGTCGCCTCACTAACTTTAAAGTCCTTCATTCACCTGATGATCGTCTTTCGAATGAGGCAATCCGCGTCGTGCGTCTGACCGAACCATGGATTCCTGCCAAGAACAAAGGTAAAGATGTCCGCAGCCGATTCTGTATGCCTGTCGTGTACCGCCTGAAATGAAAAAAAGCATCATAAAGCCAAAAGCCCCACTTTGTCGTAATGACAGGGTGGGGTTTTTAACATATTTTATGGGTAAAGATTTATGCGGTGATGCGTTATAAGGGCAGAATACCCAAAATACAAGTTTATCGAACCGTATGAAAAAAACAGTTTTATTACTTCTTGCTCTTCTCACCACAGTAGTTTGTGAGGCTTGGGCACAGCACAAAGAAGCGCCCATTTTGATTTTGAGTCGCAAGCGGCTGGGAAAGGCAACTGTTGTCGATACCAGCGACGTGAGGATTTATTATGCACTGAATGCAGACTCTCTCAGCAACCAAGACACGTATGTCGACCTGCGGGTGCTGGAAGTAGGCTCGAGAGTGACCAAGTGCAGCAGTGAGTTTGTCCGTGAGGGAGAGGAGCATCAGAAAGAAATCCTGAAGACATGGAAACTGAGCCATCCTCACGCCGACGGTGTGCCACGTCCCCACCCCATTCACGGCAAACGAAGTGACTATTGGAACGAGATACAATACACCGATATTTATATCGAAGGAGAGACCGCCACGGAATACCACACCATGCCGCACGGCTTCGAGGGAGAGAACGGCTATGTGGTCAGCCAGTACCCATCCCAGAAGTGGACGCTTACAGATGATACGGCAACTGTTCTGGGGAACCGGTGCCAGAAAGCGGTGTGCCACTGGCGTGGCCGTGACTTCGAGGCATGGTTCGCTCCAGACATTCCAATACGACGCGGTCCGTGGCTTTTTGGAGGACTGCCGGGCCTCATCCTTAAGATATACGACAAAGACCGTCATTACACGTTCGAGGCAGTGAGCATCAAGCGCGGGAAACACCCCCTCATCCGTTACGCCTACGATGGCTATCGCAAAGGCAATCGTGAACGATATCTCAAACTCAACCATGACTTGAACGCAGAATATAAAAACACCATTGGCCGCATGGGCGGTATGATGAAAAACGCCGCTGGTGAATGGGTGCCCTCGTCAGGTCCCAGGATTCCGTATGAACCATTAGAACGAGAATAACCTATGATTACAAAAGCAGCTATCCGTCGCTTCCTATGGCGCCATTTCTACACTCTTCATGCAATCATTTACCACAACACCATCAACGATGAGGAACAGCAGGAATTGATGGAAATCATAAATCATCACATTGACAAATGAAAATGAAGCACATCGCTCTATCCCTCGCTCTTACCGCCATCTCTGGTGAGGCTTATGCCCAGACCGTCATCGATGGTTCGGTGACAGATTCTCTCGGTGCGGCAGTAGATGCCTATGTCACTGTGTCGCCGAAAGGCACAGGCAATATCATCGGTTTTGCAGACACCGATTCCAAGGGATATTATAAGTTGGAAATCAAGTCCACTGCGGATTCACTGACCGTCACCGCCTCAGGGTTGACCATCGGAAACCATGTGAAATTCGTTGCCAACCGCTCTCAGCGGATAGATTTCAGAATGAACCGGAAAACCATCGAACTGAAGGAGGTATCCATCAAAGCGGACAAGATACGGCAGCACGGCGACACGCTCAGCTACCTCGTCGGTGCCTACCAGCAGCAGGGCGACCGTGTCATCGGCGATGTGCTGAAACGAATGCCCGGCATAGAGGTGTCGGAGAGCGGAGCCATCAAGTTCAATGGCAAGTCCATCAGGAAATTCTATGTGGAGGACATGGACTTGCTGCAAGGCCGCTACGGACTCGCCACGAACAACATCAACGCCTCGGATGTGGCTACCGTGCAGGTGTTGGAGCATCACCAGCCCATCAAGGCGCTGCAGGACAGGACCCTCACCGACGACGTGGCCATCAACTTGAAACTGAAAGATGCTGCCAAAGGCACCATAGCCATCAATACGATGTTGGGAGGCGGCTGGCAACAGTCCGGACCGTGGCGCCTTGACAGTCGTCCCCTTTCCGACGGACAGACGGTCATCGGATCCAATCCGCTATGGACTGCCGAGGTTGTGGGTATGTACTTTGCCAAGCGCCGCCAGAACATGACGCTTTATAAGGGCAATAACACGGGCGACGATGTTTCCAAGGAACTTTCACAGCATTATTCCAACATCAACAGCGTCAGCCTCTATCCCTTCTGCCCGATGAATGCCGTGCTGCCGTCGGGCGCGGGTCTGCCGCAGAAGCGAACCTTCGACAACCACAGCCACATCGCCACGGTGAACCATCTGGAGAGAGTGGGCAAAGATTCAGAAATCACGATGAACATAGCCTATCACAACGACGACATCCGTCGTGAGGGTACGTCGGAGAGCGATCGATTCATCAGCGACGACAACCGGCTGATCGCCACCGAGACGCTGACCTCACGCACACATCTGAATGACCTCAGCGGCAATCTCAGATACATGTGGAACGCCAAGGATGGTTTTCTTGCCAACGTCATCAAATTCGACGGCAGCTGGAACAACGACAAAGTGGAGGGAATGTTGGCGTCACAGTTGACTGGACCGCAGCCCAAAAACTATGGCAGCGAACGCACACACCAGCATTTTGACCGGCCATCCTTGGCGGTGAGCAATACGACCAATCTCATCAAGAACGTTGGGAAGCATACCCTCGACCTGCATTTCTCTGCAGGCTATGCACAACGGCCAAACACGTTGACAGTGGGTGTGGACTCGCTCAATGCTGAGCAGGAGGTGTTCAACAGCCTTGCCTACCAGCAGGACATAGAGTCACGCCATATCAATGCCAATTTTCACACCAACTACAGCTTCCGTTTTGGAGACTTCACCCTCGCCTACGGTGTGATAGCCAATGCCAGTTTCCACGGGATAGAGACCGACCTCGACGGCTTCACTCCACCAACCGACGGAACAGTCCAAATTGAAAATAGCCAATCGCCAAATAGTAAATTACTTAATGATCTTTGGTACAACACATACGAACTGACTCTCGGCCAGCATTACAAATGGGAGCGTGGCGGCTGGCGCGTCTCCCTCGGATGTCCGTTGAACCTCTACACGCAGACTCTCGATGACCGCATCCGGGACGACAAGCACAGCTACACCCACCTGCTTGTGTCGCCCAACTTCTCCACCAGCTATGAGTGGCGCGACTGGAGCGGCAACATCAACGCCTCATACTACAAGAATGTGGGCGACCCAGGAGGCATCTACAGCGGCTACATCATGAACAACTACCGTGCTTTCCAGCGTTCATACGTGGAACAGCTCTCCGAGACCGACCGCGTGGGGGCAGGGGCAAGCATCGGCTACCGAAGTGCCTTGAATGCCCTGTTCTTCCGTCTTAACGCCAACTACAACCACACACGCGACAACCAAATCTACGGTTACTCCTACGAGGGAGCCACCAGCGTGGTGCAGGCTGTTGACCAGACTACAAAATCCGACTCCTACAGTCTCAACCTCGACTTCAGCAAGGGATTCGACTGGCTGCAGACCACATTCCGAGCCTTTGGCGGCTATGCCCACAGCCACAGCGAGCAGCTGATTGCAGGTATGCTCTATCCGTTCAACAGCCGCACTGTCAGCCTCGGAGCCGGCGGCACCATCACACCCCTGCCTTGGCTCAACTTTGTGCTGAGCAGCGGCTACAGTTGGAACAGCAGCTGGACAGACAGCGGCAGCAGTGACCTCGCCCGCACCATCCGCTCCGCCACGCAGCGTCTCTCCATGAACGTCTATGTCACGAAGCAAATGACCCTCACGGCTTCCGTTGAGGACAACTACAGCAATCTCACCGCCTCTGACCGCCATGCCTGGTTTGGCGACATCAAGGCAAAGTACAAACTGAAGCATTGTGATCTTGAGATGCAACTCAACAACCTCTTTGACCAGCGCGCTTATACCAGGGTCAACTATTCTGGTCTCGACATCTACACCAACACCTCGCAGCTCCGCCCGAGGAACATCCTCGCCACTGTCCGATTCAAACTATTATAAAACCAAACAAAGAAAGCAATATTATGAACAAGAAGAACTTCATCCTCACCTTTATCTTCCTCTCCGTATGTGTGAGCACAAATGCCCAGTGGAAACAAAGCGATGCCGATGCGAGTGGGATGCACAATACCGTTGTGAGGCGTAAGGCCATCGATACGGCCAGCCTGCGTATTAAATATGCGTGGGGTGCGACCGACATCTCTCAGGACAGCACTTATCTGGACTGCGGGCAGTTGCTCATAGGCCAGCGCATGACAAAGTACAGCAGCTGGTTTGTGGAAGTGGCAGACAGCCAACGTGTGCAGTGGGCAAAGATGAACCCACATGCGCAGAGCGTCCCTAACGGAACATGGTGGATGCGGGGCAAAAAACCGGGTATTTGGAGCGAGTACCAATACTCCAACATCTTCATCCATGGCGACACGCTCAACGAATGGGCGGTCATGCCGATGGGACAGGAGTGGCCTCAGCGATACGAGGAGAAATGGAGCGGACAAGATTGGACGTTACTGGGAGACACCGCATCGTTTCTCGGTCATCAATGCCAGAAAGCCACCTGCCACTGGCGGGGACGCGACTACATTGCATGGTTTGCTCCCGACATCCCAATCCGTCGCGGTCCGTGGAAATTCGGCGGACTGCCTGGACTCATCATGAAGATTCACGATGTGGACAGCCTGTACGTCTTTGAGGCTGTGGCGATAGAGAAGGGGGAGTTCCCTATCTGGCAATATCCGAAGGAGGAGTTTATGAAATCCTCACGCATGAAGACATGGAAACTGCAGAAAGCATTCAATCTCAACTATCCGAAGACCGCCGGACGCCGACGGTTTAACGAGGACGGCACCATCGGCGACTTGATATCCCGGCCTCATGAATATAATCCATTGGAGTTAGAATAAGGAAGGTTAAAAAAACACTCGGATCACTGTCCAGTTCCATTAGCATGCCAGTCTTGGCTGACTATCGTCTTGTATTCTCGTCTTCTTGTATTCTCGTCTTCAATAATAACTATAAATAATTAACCACTTAAACAATCAACAAAAATGAAAAAGAACATGATTATCGCCTTTGCAGTAATAATGCTGCAAGCAGTCGCTGTCACAGCGCAGATCAAGACACAGACTATCTACAAACCAGAACAGGTGGAGCAACGTGCCATGTTTCCCGGAGGACAGGATGGCATGATGAGTTTTATGATGCAGAACATGAAATACCCGAAAGAGGCGGAGAAAGACAAAGCTCAAGGAACTGTCGTAGTACATTTTGTTATTGAGCCTGACGGAAGTATAAGCAACGTCATGATTCCTGACAGTCTCAAGGTACATCCCGCCCTTGATGCTGCTGCCGTGCAGCTCGTAAAGAAAATGCCAAGATGGAAACCTGCCAGGCTGAAGGGCAAAGCTGTTCGTCAAAGAGCCTCTCATGTTGTTGCTTATAGATACAATTAAGTTCTTAAACTTGCAAATCCATGAAGCGGATAATGATGTTATTCCTTACCATTGCTGCCGTATGTGGCGGCGCCTTGGCGCAACCCAAAATTAACGGTAAGGCTCCCATCAGGGAGAAACGTGGGTACGACAAGCGAATCGTTGTGGACACCGCCAACGTCCGTGTTCTGTATGCTCTCAATGCCAAGGACATCAAAGACGAGAACACATATTTGGATCTTGGCAAGTTGGAGGTGGGCAAAAGGATGAGTAAGTACAGCAGCGAGTTCGTGTATACCTCCGACTTGGAAGTGGCCAAGTGGAAAAAGGAGAAAGGACACAGAGGATACGTTCCCAAGACCTTTTTCATTCGCGGTGAGAAGCCCAAAGAGTGGAGTGAACTTGTCTATTCTGACTATTTCATCGAGGGAAACACCATGACGGAATGGGCCAGCATGCCATTGTATGCAGAAAAGGACAATGGACGTTACACCGAGCAGTGGCCCCTGATGAAATGGACGCTAACAAATGAGACACTGACCATACTCGGCCATCGGTGTCAGAAAGCCACCTGCCATTTCCGTGGTCGCAACTTCGTGGCGTGGTTTGCAGCTGATGTGCCCATCAAGGGAGGTCCGTGGAAATTCGGAGGACTGCCTGGCTGCATTCTCAAAGTATATGACACCCAGCATCTCTATGAGTGGGAAGCCGTGTCCATCGAGCGTGGCACCTTTCCCATCTGTCAATATCCAAAGTCACTCTATCCCATAGCAACCCGCAAACGTATTTGGAAACTGCAGAAGGAATACACTGAGAATTATTGGAATGCAGTTGGTGTGGTATGGGAGAGCGGACCCGTGAAAAGGATTAAATACGAACAACTGGAAAAAGAATAAACTGACACACCATGAACAGTAAACGCATCACCCTAATCATAGCCCTTGCCGCTGTGTGCGGCTGGTCGTATGCTCAGCCCAAGAATGCCTATTGCATGGCACCGTCCCACAGAGGCGCAGGAAAAAAGACTGTCGTTGACACAACCCGCATCAGGGTGTGGTATGCCTTCAATGCCGACAACGTGAAGGATGTGAACACATACATCGACCAACAACGCTTGGACATCGGAAAACACTTCACAAAGTACTACAGTGATTTTCTCTTCTGTTCCGATTCACTGGTCGCTATATGGAGCAAATCCCATCCAGGAGCACAGAGCGCCCCGATACGTCTTGGTAATGGAGGTAAGAAACCCGACACATGGAGCGAGTACGAATACACTGACCTCTTTATCGAAAACGGGAAACTGACGGTGTATGCCACCATGCCACAAGGCTTGGGCAGATACAATGCATACTACACGGAACCATATCCTTTGCAGCAATGGAGGATGGGCACGGAAACACAGACGATACTTGGTCACCGCTGCCAGAAGGCTACGTGCCGCTGGCGCGGCCGCAACTTTGTGGCGTGGTTCGCCCCCGACATCCCAGTGAAGGCTGGCCCATGGAAGTTCGGAGGTCTGCCTGGTCTTATTCTGAAGTTGCAGGACACCGCGGGAGTCTATCGTTTCGAGGCCGTGCAAATCTCCTCGAAGCCCTACCCTATCTACAAAAACGATTTCAAGAGCTACACTCGCTCCACCAGGGAAAAAGTATGGAAACAGCAAAAGTCGTTCAACGAAAATTGGTTCAAGGCCACCGGCTATCATAAAGCCACCGTCGATGCAGCTGGGAATATGGTAATGGGTGAGGCTGTATCGATATTCACTCCCTATTATCCATTAGAGTTGGAATAGCCTATGATTATCAAAACAACCATACGTCGTTTCCTTTGGCACCGTTGTCCTGGTCTCCACTCTCTGATTTACAACAACAGATTCAACAGAGAGGAGTATCAGGAACTGATAGGCCTTATATCAAATCATAAGAAGGAAGGAAGAAAGAACAACCACCAGCTCGCTATTTCCACCGAGCACTAATATATGAGTCAAATCATATAATTAATAATGTAGTTAATCAAAGCAGAAAAGCTCTTACCAAAGAAGCTTTTGCATTCCCCCACTGTCAGTGATGATCGTGCGGGGAATTTCTGATTCTTAACTATTTACTCATTCCGATAGATTGACAAACACGATTCAATGTCATATATGTCAAAGAATAATCTGACAACAAATACAAGTAAAAAAATATGCAGAACAGTGATAAATTGAAAAAGAATTTATATCTTTGTACCATAGAACAGAATTTTAAATGACTATGCCAGAAATAAGCAAATTTTTCGGAATTATCATCAGTCTCTATTGGCGCGATTATAATCCACCACACATCCACTTCACCTATGGACTACTCGGAATATCCGAAAATTCCCTGTAAATCAACGATTTGCATAGGATTTTGCTTTTCTAGGGTGTTAATAAGGTGTTAATCATAGCCAAGAATAAGAAAGACTGCGAACTGTTAATCTTTCATTCTTTTTCTCTTGTTTGTATTTATTCTACTATATTTTGACTAACTTTGCACCTCGAAAAGATTAAGTACAGGATAAAATGGAAACGCAGAATTGCTGGGAACCAGTCATAAATGAAAAGGAGAATATCATCAAGACTTTTGTAAAGGAAGCTATCTATAAGCGATTAAAAGACAAGGGACACCATATTGAAGAAATAAGGGAGCATTTGAATTCAATTTATATTGGATGCTTATCTAACGTCAAACAACCTACAAGAAACCAAATAATGCTTGCAGAAAAAATTCTAACTGCAAGTTTAGCTGACATTGTTGGTGAAGAAAGTGTGTTGAATTCGACAAACACACTGTTCCCTCTTGAGAATGTGTTTGTTATTAATGAGTGGTGGAAGACAACTGGTGAATCAGTTTGGGAAAGACAGCCAAAGAATGCACCTTCGAGTATTGTGCCAGATGTTCTGACCTACCATTTCAAGGGTAATGACGAGAACGAATTGTTTGGTTGTAAGAAATTAAAAAGATTGTAAAGTAAACCGCAACATGCAAAATATAGTAAAGGGGTGTTCTAAAAATTCTGATTTTGGAATGCACCTACAAATGGATGTTTCATTTCGGTTGCTTTTGGTTTTCTGTGGTGCCTTTTTGTCATCATTCTCGGTTACATAGCTCGCTATGCGCCCTCAAATGCTAACAA
>JAFUVE010000077.1 GCA_017483765.1 Bacteroidaceae bacterium
AAAAGCAACCGAAATTCTTGAGCAGCGAGAGCAATATCAAGCTTGCTTGAATATTGCCGAGTCGTGAAAGAATTCTGTGTAACGAAATGAAACTTCTATTTGTAGGAGCATTCCAAAATCAGAATTAATAGAACACCCCTAAAATCTTTTTTGATGTTTTTTACGGGAATTAATTGTTTTTTTTCAGAACATGATTTTTACAGGAATTTATTGAATCATAAGAATTATTACCTTAGATGCTTTTAATTCTTAGATAATACAAAATTATTTCCTATGAGACGAATATTATTGATAATCATGCTGCTATTCTCAGCATATCTCAGCCTGCCGGCGCAGAACTTTCTCGACTTCTACCGCAACGGCACTGTAACCCAGAGCATCCCCGTGGCGGACGTTGACCAGCTGCGGGTGAGCAAGCCCACATCATCGGGGCGCAACGTCAACATCTACCGTGACGGCCGCCTATGGCTGACTTACGACATCTCCAATGTTGACAGCATCAAGGTGTATCGCCCCACAGAGGAGCAACTGGTGTATCTCGGCATCGTCGGGTTCAACCAGGATCTCTACATACAGCCGTTCGGCATCCTTGCCCAAAACACGGCAGACACCTTCAGTATTTTTGTGAACAACCTCAATTACCGTGACGGTACCATCCTCTACTATGCGGTGGACAACGCGCTCGACATGCTGTCCAACTTTAAGTTCAACACTTCGCTGAGCAGCGTCAACCTCATCACGTTCACCGACGGACTCGACCAGGGTTCGCTGATGATGAACAGCAACTTCACCACGGAGAACGCCTACCTCAACGCATTGAGCGGAAGAATTCTGTCCATGAAGGTGGCGGGTCATCCGCTGACCGCCTATTCGCTCGGCATGCGGGGCAACGACGTGAGCGACAAGACGATGTTCGCGACGAACCTTCGCAAGCTGGCAAGCTCAGCCGACAAGGCCACGGAGGTGAGCAGCATCTACGACGTGGAGAGTCAGCTTCAGGAGATAGCCGACCAGATTATCAGCGTGAACACACGCAAGAGCATCAGCGTGCGGATTCCTGGTCCCGCCACGGGCACCACCGTCCGTTTCGTGTTCGACGGCAAGAATCCTGAGTCGAGCAGCCTGTATATCGAGGGTGTGTTCAACATGAACGACATGTCGCTCACGAAGATTCGCTACCAGGGCATCAAAGCCTCGTCGGGATCCGTGGTGAAAGGCACGCGCGACGGCATCTTCGTCACCTTCAAGTTCACCGACCTGCAGCTTGCTGACGGCAGCGGGCTGTTAGACACTTCGTATATCAGGCAATACAACAAAGCATCAGGCTCCACCACCTGGCAGGTGAACTCGGAGTTCTCGCCCGACAGCAACGTGCAGACCAGCGTCACCTATTCTGGCTGCGCCATCATGCTCGTGCTCGACTGCTCACGCTCCCTGGGCTCCGACTTCAGCCGCATGCAGGGCTACGTGGTTGACTTCATCAACAAAATCGCACGCAACACGGCGGACTTCGAGGTGCTGGCTCCCACAGACCTGACAGCAAAGCTGAATTACAGCGGCAGCAAATTAGGGGTCGAGCTGTCATGGCTCGCGTCCAAGCATGCGGACAGCTATATCGTTTACCGCTCGAAAAGCGCATCCGGAAGCTATACGAAAATTGCGGAAAACATCACATCGACCAGATGGAATGACCCGTCACCGCTGTCGGGCATGAACTACTACAAGGTCGTGGCGGTCAGCGCAGGGCTGCAGAGTCCGGAGAGCAACGTTGCGTCTGTGAATTATGCAGTTGAGCAGCCCGAGAATCTGTCAGCTAAACTGGCTGAGCGCAATGGGAAGCTGGTTGTCGATTTAACTTGGTCTGCATCCCAGAATGCACAGAGTTATCTGGTCTATCGTTCAAGCAGTGCTTCAGGAACTTATACCAAGGTCGGTAGCTCAACCACAAACACATGGACGGACTACCATGCGTCGTCAGGCATGAATTACTATAAGGTGGAAGCCTTAGGCTACGGGTTAGGTAGCGGCATGACCTCCTATGTCTCTGTGAACTACAAGTTGTCGCCGCCAGAGAATCTGCGGGCAAGCTTGTCGGAGACAGAGGGTGTGGTGCTCTCCTGGGAAGCTTCCCTCGGTGCGCAGAGCTACACCATTTACCGTTCCACCAGCTCTTCCGGCACATACAAAGTGGTGGCGGAGGGTGTCACGTCAACCAGATGGGCAGACCCTTCTCCTTTGTCAGGCACAGCTTACTATAAAGTGGAGGCTGTGGGCAGAGATATGGTCAGCGAGAAGACTTCCTACGCATCGGTAAGCTTCTCAATAGCCACGCCGGCAGGCTTGTCTGCCGCCTTTGTGGAGAACAAGGGAATCGTTGTGTCCTGGACTGCGTCCAAATATGCGCAGTATTACAAGATTTACCGCTCCAGCAGTACTTCTGGCACTTACAGCTTAGTTGCTGACAGCATCTCTTCCACATCTTGGACAGACCCGTCACCGCTTTCTGGCAAGAATTACTATAAGGTGGCAGCTTCGGGTTACGGTATAACCAGCTATCGTAGTTCAGAAACTTCAGTAAACTTTACGTTAGCAGTGCCAACGGATTTAACTGCAAGCATGACAGAGCAGGAAGGAAAGCCAGTTGTGTCTTTGTCCTGGACTGCCTCCCAATATGCGCAGAGCTACACTGTTTACCGTTCGGAAAACTCTTCAGGAACTTACTCTGTGGTTGCGGAGAATGTCACATCCAACTCATGGACAGACCTGTCTCCTTTATCCGGCATGAATTATTATAAGGTGGCTGCATCTGGATATGGTATAAACAGTAATCAAAGTTCTTACGCATCTGTAAGCTTTACAATAGCTGCCCCGACAGGTTTATCTGCTGCCTTTGAGGAGAACAAAGGAATTGTGGTGTCCTGGACAGCCTCCCAGTACGCGCAGAGCTACACGGTTTACCGTTCAAGCAGTTCTTCTGGTACATACAGATACAGTGTGGTTGCAGAGAACGTCACATCCACCTCATGGACAGATTCTTCTCCGCTTTCTGGCTATAATTACTATAAGGTGGAAGCTTCTGGTTACGGCTTAACCAGCTCCCAAAGTTCCCCAACGTCATTGAATCTCACGTTAGCCGCGCCAACTGATTTGTCGGCAAATATGATTGAGCGTAACGGAAAGTTGGTAGTTGATTTGTCCTGGACTGCCTCTCAGTACGCGCAGAGCTACACGGTTTACCGTTCAAGCAGTTCTTCTCGCACGTACAGAGTGTTAGCCGAGAACATCACTTCCACCTCTTGGACAGATTCTTCTCCGCTTTCTGGCTATAATTACTATAAAGTGGCTGCTTCGGGCTATGGCTTAACCGGCTCCCAAAGTTCCCCAACGTCATTGAATTTCACGTTAGCCGCGCCAACTTTTTTGTCGGCAAGCATGACTGAACGTAATGGAAAGTTGGTTGTTGATTTGTCATGGAGAGCCTCCCAGTATGCGCAGAGCTACACGGTTTACCGTTCAAGCAGTTCTTCTGGTACATACAGTGTGGTTGCAGAGAACGTCACATCCACCTCATGGACAGATTCTTCTCCGCTTTCTGGCAATAATTACTATAAGGTGGAAGCTTCTGGTTACGGCTTAACCAGCTCCCAAAGTTCCCCAACGTCATTGAATTTCACGTTAGCCGCACCAACTGATTTGTCGGTAAATATGATTGAGCGTAACGGAAAGTTGGTTGTTGATTTGTCCTGGACTGCCTCCCAGTACGCGCAGAGCTACACGGTTTACCGTTTGGAAGACTCTTCAGGTACTTACTCTGTGGTTGCTGAGAACATCACTTCCACCTCATGGACAGATTCTTCTCCTTTATCGGGTAATAACTTTTACAAAGTCGTTTCAGTAGGTTACGGACTGGCCAGTGATAGTGCTTTTGCTTCCATTATCACTTCACCGGAAACATTTACGGTCAAAGGTGTACAGTTCACGATGATGCCAGTTGAAGGCGGCACATTCCAGATGGGTTCTGAAACGGGTGACAGTGATGAGAAGCCCGTTCACGAGGTGAAGCTGAACGGCTTCTCCATCGGTCAGACAGAGGTAACCCAGGAGCTATGGGAAGCCGTGATGGGCACAAATCCGTCGTACTGGAAGGGCTTGAAGTTGCCAGTAGAGAAAGTCTCTTGGGACAACTGCCAGACGTTCATCACCAAGCTGAACTCGTTGACCGGCCAGCAGTTCCGTCTGCCCACGGAGGCGGAGTGGGAGTATGCGGCACGTGGCGGCAATCAGAGCAAAGGCTACACCTACAGTGGCAGCAATAATCTTGAGGATGTGGCATGGTACACGTCGAACAGCGGTAGCGAAACCCACAACGTTGGCACTAAGTCTCCGAACGAACTTGGCATCTACGACATGAGCGGCAATGTGTGGGAATGGTGTCAGGACTGGGTTGATAGTTACAGTTCATCCTCTCAGACAAATCCGGCAGGCCCTTCATCGGGCTCCCGCCGCGTGATCCGGGGCGGAAGCTGGCGCAGCAGCGTCGGGGGCTGCCGTGTGGCTTACCGCAGCTACTGCTGGCCAGACAGCCGCTACGACGACCTTGGCTTGCGTCTTGCCCTTTAGTTCCCACTTCAAAAAAGTATGGAGCTCAAAAAAAGAAATTAAAGCCGGATTGCAAGTCCGTGAGTAGGGAAGCCCAAAATTTAAAAGGGCTTCCCGCGAACGGACGAGCAAGACGGCGGAAAGATGTTATAAAGTACAACATCACAATCGTTTGCTTATAATATTATGAATAAATTTTTTTCGTTTTTTCTATTATGTTGTCATTAATCATTGTGTCTTCTCTCTTAAATGTTTTTAAGTGTTTATTATCAAATGTAATTCAAAAAAAGTGAAAAGTATGAATAAAAAACAAGAAACAAATCATTATCTTTTAGAAAAAGATTTTACTGAAAAATTGGAAAAGGAATTCTCTGAGCTTTGGAATAATGTGAAGGATGGCAAGATAGCGAATATAAAGTTGAAAAGTGGGAAGCTTTCTCAAAAAATGACTGTGGGTAAAAGAAAAACTACTATTATCTTCTTGAAACAAAATGGTGACAAAGGAGATGTTGTAACATTAGACTCATTAATGAAGTTGTGTTATAAAAAACAAATCTTTACCATTGAAAAATTAAAAACTGTTTCTTCTACTGATAGATCGGTGGTGCAAACGAATACTTCTATTAGATGGGCTGTTTTATATTATATTCTTAGTCAAATAGATGATGCTTCAAACGACATTGAATTCGGTGACGAAGATATTTCTAAAGGATATTGGGAAGGTGATGTTAAAACAATAAGGGTAAATATATATGAAAGAACACGTAAATATAAAAATGAATTCCTCAATTCGGGAAAAGCTTGCATTTGTTCTATTTGTAGTTTTAATTTTGAAAAGGTATATGGAAAAAGAGGAAAAAATTTCATCCATCTTCATCATTTAGTTCCACTGCATGAAATCAAACAGGGACACGAAGTGAAATCGGATGAACTAATTCCAGTTTGCCCAAATTGTCATGCCATGTTGCATCGTGGTAAAGAATTGCTATCTCCAGACGATTTGAAAAAAAAGATGAAAGAAGTGAAATCATTGAAAAACAGCCAAAATGATATGTCTTAATTAAAGTAATCAAGGAACAACTTGAAATAAAATAACCGAATGGTAAATTATAAAAATAAAAAAGTGTGAAAAAGTGCAAATATCTTATTGTGGGTAAGTATCCAGAAGGAAGACCCAAATACACTTGTGAACTTATAACTGACAATTCAAAAGTCTTTTTGGATATAAAAGGTGAATATGAAATAAAATACCCGGGGTGTAATATGGCTAAAAACGGAGAATGTTTTTTTGTGCGTCAAAATGAGGAATTTGAAAATTGTCCATATTTTGAACCTGAAAAACAAGATTGATTGATTTTAAAAAACGCGACTGTATCTGCGCTTTCATCCGAAAGGCTGATGTGGAGGCATTTGAAAGAAAATCCACCATAATAAGGGACTGTATCCGTATGGGCTCCAACCGCGTGAACCGGGGCGGAAGCTGGAACAACTACGTCAGGAACTGCCGTGTGGCTAACCGCAACAACAACACGCCAGACAACCGCAACAACAACCTTGGCTTGCGTCTTGCCCTTTAGCTCCATATTCAATATTCAGCCGAAAAAAACGGAACATCATCCGGAAAAAGGCAACTCAACGAAGTGGGAACAGGATACATATCCCGACCGCCAACTGTTTATTTTATTGGTGGCGAATTGGCAGGACTTGTCCTGCAAAGCTCCGGAGACTGTAGTAGGCAACTCGTTTTAGCCGAACCTTTCTCCGGAGTTCGTTTTCACTCTTCACTTAATTTCATACTCTTTTCCCCATAAAATATAATTTATACCCATCTCTTTTGCAAATCTTTCACGGAAAATTCGTATTTTTGCATAAAATTGCATAATTTCGGATTTTTCTGCGTATGGCACATCATCATCACCATAGACACTACAGTCACGGAAACTACAAAAAGAAGACATCATTCTGGAGCTGGTACTGGGATCAGTACCGAGGACGATGGTATCAGAGGATCATCACGCCCATCGCCACATTCTTCATTCTTTTCTTCCTCTTTATGGCGGCGGTCGACGTCAACTTCCTCTGGCTATTCGGTAAGTCGCCGTCTCTCAGCGAACTCGAAAACTCTAAATACAGCGAGGCATCCCTCATCTACAGCAGCGACAACGTACTCATCGGAAAATATTTCACCGAGAACAGAACTGCAGTGCCATACGAGGATATCTCACCTTATGTCGTGCAGGCGCTCATCAGCACCGAGGACGAGCGCTTCTACCATCATAACGGAGTTGACTATCAGGGTATTCTTGGTGCCATCAAGGACATCGTAAAGGGTAACCCCCGCGGAGCCAGCACCATCACACAGCAGCTGGCGAAAAACATGTTCAAGATGAGGCTCGAGAAGAACACCAACGGACTCCTGTGCAAGGTGCCGGTGCTCAAGACCCTCATCATGAAGGCCAAGGAATGGAATATGGCATACAAGATAGAGAATATGTACACCAAGAAGGAAATCCTCACACTCTATCTCAACACCGTGGATTTCGGCAGCAACGCATACGGAATCAAGACCGCAGCCAAGACCTACTTCAATGCAAAACCGAAAGAACTCACCATCGAGCAGGCGGCCACCCTCATCGGACTCCTTAAGGCTACGACCATGTACAACCCCATGATCAACCCCGACAACAGCCGGCAGCGGCGCGACATCGTCATCGACAACATGTACCGGCACAACATGATATCCCTGTCTGAGGCGGAGGAAGCTAAGGCCAAGCCCATAGAACTGCACCTCAACATCGAGAACGCATTCGACGGACAGGCGCAGTATTTCAGGGAGGCGGTCAAGGACTATCTCAGGGAATGGCTCGCATACAACGAATACAACCTCTATGAGGACGGGCTTAAAATCTATACCACCGTCGACACGCGAATGCAACGCTATGCGGAGCAGGCTGTGGCCAAGCAGATGAACTACCTGCAGGGACAGTTCGACAAGCACTGGAACGGACAGGCTCCTTGGAGAGACAAGAACGGACGTGTCATCAAGAACTTCATCGAAAACGTGGCAAAGCAGTCCACTTACTACAAGGAACTGCAAGCCAGATATATGGACACGCCGGACTCCATCGACTACTACATGAACCTGCCGCATAAGGTGAAACTCTTCTCCTACACCGGAAGCAACCGCTCAGTGGAGAGAACCATGTCGGCGATGGACTCTATCAGATATATGCTCAAATATCTGCATTGCGGATTCGTAGCCATGGAGCCCCAGTCAAGCCATGTCAAGGCATGGGTGGGCGACGTCGATTTCTCTACTTGGAAATACGACAAGGTCAGGTCACCACGACAGCCGGGATCAACGTTCAAGCTCTTTGTCTACGGAGCGGCTTTCGAACTCCTCGGACTCGTGCCGATGGACCGCAGGATCGACACCGCGAAACCAATCAAATACAAAGACTCTAACAACCACACAAACACATGGAGGGTCAGAAACTCGGGAGGACACAGCAGCGAGCAGCAGGTAACACTTAGGACGGCTTTCGCCAAGTCCATCAACACCATAGCGGCTAGGCTCGGACTCGAAGTCGGGACATCAAACCTCATCACAATTGCGAAACGCATGGGAATCAAGTCCGTATTGGAGCCTACACCGGCCATCGCCCTCGGATCTTGCGAGGTGTCCCTCATCGACATGGTCGACGCATATGCTTGTGTCATGAACGAAGGAATGCGTAGACCGCCGATTCTTGTCACTCGCATCGAGGACCGAGAAGGCAACGTCGTATACGATGCCGACAGGGATGTGGACCCCGCAGAGAAGGCCATTTCATACCGAACTTCGTATTTCCTACAGCAACTGCTGCTTGCCGGAACACACGACCAGGGGGGAACGTCAAGACGTATTTGGCAGTTCGTCGACTCCACGAAGTGCGATGTGGGAGGAAAGACTGGAACCACTTCCAACTACTCCGACGCATGGTTCATCGGATGCACGCCGAACCTCGTTGGTGGGGCGTGGATTGGTGGGGAATACCGAAGCATCCACTTCCGCAACGGCTCATTAGGGCAGGGGGCCAGGACATCGCTGCCTGTATTCGGGTATTTCATGAGCAAGGTGCTTGCGGACTCCGATCTCTCTCAATATCGGGCTCGATTCAAACCGCCACGCAACTTCATCGCGCCATCCTCGTACTCCAACTACACTCCGCCAACCCGTGAAGATCTCGGCGACTATTACGACGACCCACAACCCTCTCACACTCCTCAGCCACCTACTCCTCAGTACCGTCCCGACACCACCAGACGGCGCCAACCACAGCAGGACATCTCTCAGGGTATCGACGTCGGAAACGCAGAGGAGCAGCAACCTGTCGAAACACAAGTGGAAGAAGATTTCTTCTAAACCCTCGAAACCTCGAAATCCTCAGTCCGCATGGCCTCTTTAAACTTATCTAAGCCTTGCGCCATCCAGTGTGGCAGAACTTTTGTCTCTTCCCCACAAAGGCTCCCGGTGTCGGGTGTTCATCCGCATGGCCTCTCTTTATCTAAGCCTTGCGCCATCCAGTGTGGCAGGACTTTTGTCTCTTCCCCACAAAGGCTCCCGGTGTCGGGTGTTCATCCGCATGGCCTCTCTTTATCTAAGCCTTGCGCCATCCAGTGTGGCAGGACTTTTGTTTCGTCCCCACAAAGGCTCCCGGTGTCGGGTGCCCATCCGCATGGCCTCTTTAAACTTTAAACATTCAACTTTAAACTAAAAACAATGGACCTCGACAACCCGCAGTTGAAGGATGCACTCAACGTCATCCAGTTCACCAACAACTCGCTCTTCCTGACAGGAAAGGCGGGAACGGGGAAGTCCACTTTGCTAAAATACATCTGCGAAAACACGAAAAAGGAGCATGTGGTGCTTGCGCCAACTGGCATCGCTGCCATCAACGTCGGGGGTGCAACCCTACACAGTTTCTTCAAACTCCCTTTCCACCCACTCACCCCTGACGACCCCAATTACTCCACCATCACAAAACTTCGCAGCTTCCTCAAATACAACAAGGAGCACGTCAAACTCATCAAACGACTGGAGCTGGTCATCATCGACGAGATTTCCATGGTCAGGGCCGACATCATCGACTTTGTCGACCGTATCCTACGCGTCTATTCGGGGAACATGAGGTTGCCGTTCGGGGGAAAGCAGATGCTCTTCGTGGGGGATGTCTTCCAGCTGGAGCCGGTCGTCACACGAGACGAACGGGCCATCATCAGCCGCTTCTATGAGTCTCCCTATTTCTTCTCCGCACATGTCTTCCGGCAGATGCAGCTTGTGTCTGTAGAGCTGACAAAGGTCTACCGCCAGTCCGACAACGCTTTCATCGGCATACTCGACCACATACGCAAGAACCAAATCTCAAACGCGGACTTGCAACTGCTCGACATGAGGGTGGACACGCAACTCAATTCCGGACAGGACGTCACCGACAACTTCACCATCACACTGGCTACGCGACGGGATGTGGTGGACGAAATCAACATGCGTAACCTCAACGCCATACAGTCGGACATTTTCTCATTCAAAGGGGTGATCGAGGGAGACTTCCCGGAGAATTCACTGCCTACGGCGCTCAACCTCGAACTCAAGGTGGGAGCACAGGTCATATTCGTCAAGAACGACATGGACAAACGCTGGGTCAACGGAACCATCGGCGTGATTGAGGGCGTCGACATCGAAGGAAAATGTATCTATGTGGTTACCGACGATGGAGAGCACTACGATGTGTTCCCGGAGCAGTGGGAGAACGTGAAATACAAATACAATGAGCAGGAGAAGAAAATCGAAGAGGACCTTCTGGGCACATTCACTCAGTTCCCCCTCAAGCTGGCATGGGCCATCACAATACACAAGAGCCAGGGACTCACGTTCAGCAAGGTGAATATCGACCTCACGGGAGGGGCATTCGTCGGCGGACAGACATACGTCGCGCTCAGCAGGTGCCGCTCGCTCGACGGAATCAAACTCAAGCAGCCGGTCAGGAGGACCGACATCTTCGTCAACCCCTTTGTCGTCAGTTTCGCCAAGACGTTCAACGACAACATGGCCTTGCATAACGCGCTCAGAATCGCTGAGGCGGACATCAGGTACAAGGAGGCGGCAGAGGCCTTCGACAGGGGTGACTTCCAGGCTTGCCTCGACCATTTCTTTGTCGCCATTCATGCCAGGTACGACATCGAGACACCGCTGGCAAGAAGATATATACGACGAAAACTCAACATCATCAACGAGAAGGAAAGGCAGGCGGAAGCCCTTCGAGAACAGATTGACACCCTCAAGGACGAGATGAGAAAGAAAGACAAGATGCTGGCCGATCTGGCGAAGGAATATGTGCAGATGGGCGACGAGTGTGTGGAGCTGGAGAGCGAGCAGGCGGCACTGGCAAACTACGAAAAGGCCATACGGATCTCGCCGTCGTCCACCGACGCCATGGTGGGAAAGGCAAGGGTCCTCCTTTCACAGCGGCAGCTCAGAAAAGCACTGGCAACGCTCAACAAAGCACTCAAAATCAAACCGCACAAATTCAACATCATCTACTGGCATGCCAAGACCCTGTTTGCCATGAACAAACTTGAAGAGGCGGCAAGCGACCTCGAGCGCTGTACGTCTCTCAAGCCTGACAACATCCCCGCACACGAACTCTACGGCGATGTGCTCACCGCGGCGGGCGACGACGGCAATGCGGCCATCCAATATGCCATAGCCGACCAGCTCAAGAAAAAAAAGAAAGAAGCAGAATAATCCCCATCCCTCCCATCAATTCCCATCACCTCCCATCAATTCCCATCCCTCCCATCAATTCCCATCACCTCCCATCAATTCCCATCCCTCCCATCAATTCCCATCAACTCCCATCAATTCCCATAACCTCCCATAACAATGATGAAAAAAATCTTTATCTCCTGCGCTTTATCCTTTATTTTTGCACTTCATGTCTCCGCGCAGAAATTCCAACAAGAATTTGGTAATCCACGTAAGAATTACGTAGAGTCCGTCGCCATGACCGATCAAGCGGATTCTTGCTATCATGTAGGGCAGCCTGCCACGCTTAAGATCATGGCAAAAGAGGGTGGTCGACCGCTCAATGGGGTGATGCTGCGTTACAAGACCGGACCTGAGATGTTCCTGCCCGAACAGTTCGACTCAGTGCCTTTTGTCGCTGGAACCGCCGTCATCCCGATGGGGACGATGACAGAACCGGGATTCCTCGCTTGCCAATATGAGTTTATGGCTGGAGGTAAGAAGCAGACCGACCTCGTCAAGCTGGCATTCGACCCTACTCGGATTCGCTCTTTTTCCGATAACCCTAAAGACTTCGACCAATTCTGGAAAAAAGCTTTGGAGGAGGCAAGAAAACAACCGCTGGAACCGCAATATTTCGATGTGCCCGACGCCACGGACGATAAGCTCGAAACTAAACTCGTCCGTCTGCATGTGGGAAAGAACAAATGGATTTACGGCTATCTCACCCGGCCGCTCGACGGAAAGAAACATCCGGTCGTGCTGGTGCCGCCCGGAGCGGGAAGCGGCAAAATCTCGCCTTCGGATTATTTCTCAAAGAAGGGTTTTGTCTATCTCAAGATCGAAATTCACGACAATGACCAGCGTCTGCCCGACAATGAATACAATCTGATGCGACAGCAAAAATGTGATGGTTATATGAGGCGCGGTATGGAGTCGAAGGACTCATATTATTATAAGGATGTATATGTGGGATGTGCAAGGGCGGTGGATTTCCTTTGCTCTCTGCCTGATTGGGACGGACGTAACGTCATCGTGACCGGAGGGTCACAGGGGGGAGCACTCACCATCGTCACTGCGGCGCTCAACGAGAAGGTCACGCTCTGCGCGCCGTTCTATCCTGCGCTCTGCGACCTCACTGGATTTCTCCATCACAGGGCGGGGGGATGGCCCAAGTTCTTCACCTCTTTCTATAAGGACGGACGCATCGACATTCCCCAGGAACAAGCGGTCAACACGCTGCAATATTTCGATGTCGTCAATTTTGCGCGTAGACTCAACGTTCCGGTATTCTGTTCATGGGGATACAGCGACGACACCTGCTCTCCTACATCTGTCTGGGCGGCTTGGAACGAAATCTCAGCTCCTAAGGTCTGCGACATCACGCCCACAAGCGCCCACTGGCGCTTTGCAGAAAGCCAGGACAAATGCCTCCAATGGATGATGGACCACCTTAAGTAACTGCAAATTTTTTTCCACAAAAGCCACCGAAACACTCTCGGTTTTAACTCCCGCCTCTCTGCGTTACGCTCCCCAATCGCAAGTGCCATAGGAGCCGACGTCTCCAGGCGTCGGAAGCAGTAAGTTCTCAGGTTCGTAATTATCCTTCGGCTATTTATAAAAAGAAATTTTCTTATTATTTTCTGCTGATTTTCTTCCCTAAGTAATAGTAAATAAATAACGTGCCTCACCTTCCAGTCGCCTGTAGGGCCAAAGTTTATATCTGTCCAAAAATTATGCCAGTCCCAGAGTTGTCTCCTATGCCGCAACATTGTTGCGGCCCCATGCCCGAGCATCAAAACCCTCAAAACATCCCCTTCAGCTCCTCTACCATCGCCTCTGGCACGCCCGTCTTCGCTCCTTTCGTGATGCTCTCCAGAAAATGCCCCAGCTCTTTCTCATATACACTTACCATCGGACTGATGGGATAGAACAAGGTGCTGAACTTCATGTTAGCCAATCGGTCGCACATCTTCAAAAACGGGGCATGGGCTGTCTCTCTGATACCGGCATAGTAGGCCTCGCCGGCACGCTCTGCACGTGTGCGCCCTTTGTCGTTCGTCAGCGCATAAACCATCTCAGCTGCATCCACCACATGAATGTCACAGCCACACTCCTTGTTCAACCGCTCAAATTCTGCCTTCACGTCGTTGTAGGTCATTCGCGCGTCCTCCATGCTGTCGTGGAAATAGACGGCGGCATAGAGTGTGTCGAACTCGCTTGCATCTGTCAGCTCCTGATGGCCGTACTTGGTAAGGTAAGAGGCGGCCAGACGGAGATGAAAAGAGTAGGGGAGGTCCTTCTCATAATGCTGGTTCACTGAGGCATGAACTGCGCCCGCAGCATTCTCTATGGCGAGAACCTGCGGGCGGCGCAACTCATATAGGGATAAAAATTCTTGCAGTGTCATAAAGCTTTTTACTGATGTGCAGATTGGCACTATTTGCTTTTGGTCAACATCTCGATGGCTTCCTCTCCACCTACTATCCCGGAATTTCCACCACCGCTTTGGGGGGTGTCCTCGCCTGCATCCTCACCGTTGTCATCACCTGGGGTTTCACCACCGTCTTCGGAATCACTGTCACCGTTGGCGATGATGTTGATGATGGCCACGATGTCGCTGATATCCACTTTCTCGTCGCTGTTCACGTCGGAATTGCGGTAGCTCGCCGTGCCGGCTATCTGGTTGATCACGGCCACAATGTCGCTGATGTCTACATTGCCGTCTTCGTTCACGTCACCCTTCTTCGCAACCACCTCTTCCTTCAAATTCATCTCGTGTTTGTCGTCGCCGATAAGGATTTTGCCACTGATGCAAACCCAGGCAAGATCATCACGGTACGCCTCAAGGGTGGTGCCTACGGCCACGGTCTTCCCGTCTACGCTCAACGCATGGTCGAACACGCGGTTCACGGCTGTACCCGTCGTCCAGGTCGTGCCAGCGTCGTCTTTCTCGGTTCGGTCCGTACGACGAAGCATACACAGCGAAGGATAGTTGTTGGTCTGAAGCTGGGTCAGAACGGTGGGCTTGCTGAGATAGAGCTGCTCACTCGTCACGCCGCCTTCGGAGTCTGTGCTTGAAAGCTTGAAATAGTTGGTCTGCTGCGACGAACCGTATATCTGAGCGTCGGTGCCCTGGCCGGCTGCGATATAAAGGTCGTTCTCCTTGTCTATGGCACCGATGCCGGGGGTGATGGCGAAATATTGCATGTTCTTCACGGTGGGCTTCACGCCGGTGGATACCTCTGTGTAGACAATGTACTTGAAGCCGGTGTTCGTCACGTCGAACACACGCACACCAAAACCGGTGGTCTTGTAGATCGGCTGGCGGATTTCAGTCAGCACGACTGGAGTCACGCCTTCTGGGAACGGCACGTTGAATTTCACCTCGCCTACTTTGCTGCTCGTGCCTCCGTCGTTCGTCTCGGTCTTCACTTCGCCTACTTCGCACTGAAGGTCATTGCCGTCGTGGCCTTCGAAGGTATAGTTGCCTTCGTGAAGGGCCATAAACGGAACTTCCTCGATTTTACTGATGCTGTTTGTGTTATCCTGCCATTGCAGGGGATAATATACGAAGTTTTTGATGGTCAGGGATTTGATAAAGTTGCTGGCGTAGAAACGGCTGTTCTTGTTGGTCAGCGTACCGATGAACAATTTGGGGGAGTCGCCACTGAACGGCTCGCTGAAAAGGACGGTTTCCTCGTCTGTGCTGGTA
The DNA here is from genome assembly GCA_017483765.1 of Bacteroidaceae bacterium. Classification (GTDB taxonomy): domain Bacteria; phylum Bacteroidota; class Bacteroidia; order Bacteroidales; family Bacteroidaceae; genus UBA3839. Next base: position 15,102 of record JAFUVE010000077.1, read on the forward strand.
ATCGACAGGCGGCCGTGCTGGAAGCTGTCGGTGCCTTGGGCGGGTGCCACGTTCACGGAAACTTCGTTCGTATAGTAAGAGGTGTTGTTCTGATACCACACACCGCGGATGCGGTAGACGTAAATGCCGGGCTCAGACACCGTGTCGGTATAGGCATAGGTGGCGCCGCTGGAGCTGTTCTTGTCTTTGGGACTGACCGTCCCGATGGACTTCCATACCACAGATCCCGGTACCTTGCATTGAACCTGAATCGAACTCATCAGGTCACCGTTCGGGTCATCCCAATTCAGCGTCACGGTGCCTTTCGTAGAAACATACTTGTCAGTCAGCACGCCCATCTCTTTGTAGGGAGGATTTTTGGGTATGTACTCATTGTCTGAGGTATAGCCCAGACCTGTGTCCATAGCTGCATAAACTTTGCCTAATTTGGTCAGAGAACCGCCTTCCACGATATGGCCTTTGCTCTCGCTGTTCCAATAGAAATAACGCTCTACACGGGGGTTCCTGTTCAGAGAGGCCAGGATGTCCGTCGTGTTGCTGATGATTTCCTGCTCTGTCCTGCCGTTGGAAAAGCACCCATTGCTGTTCCAGGAGGCACCCCAGATCCACTCGGATATCCAGATCGGACGACCTTTACCGTAGTTGCTGCTGTACCAGTTCAGGTTTCCTGAGTCGAAACCGCCGCTCCAGTAGCAGTGAAGGTCCAGGATGTCGCAGCGCCACCCACGGGCATCTATGGAGTCGATAAACTCTTTCAGGTGACTCATCGAGCCGTCATGCGACGACTCGGAGCACAAACGCATGCCCGTACGCATCAGGTTCTCCCAGTTCTTAAGGACCGTGGCAACGTCCTGAGGATGGTCGTCAGCGGAGTTGCCGGGCTCGTTGTTGGTCTTCATGTGGCAGGAATAGGTCTGGCTGCCGCAGGAGGAGGCACTTGGCCAGTCTTCGTAGATATGGTGGGGGATGCACTCCGTGTCGGGATAGCGGTTCTCGCCGTTGCCGAAAGAGTAGCAACCGGTCACATTCAGCGGGTCACATGAGCTGTAACGGGTGTCGTTTGCCAGACCGGCCTTGCCGTAGTTCTGCCATTTGAACAGACGGTAGGAAGAAATCTTCAAGTCCAATACGGCGGGAAGGCTGGCGATCTCAAGGTCGGCCTGGTCGGCGATGAAGCAACGGCTGTAACCCCAACCGCCAAGACCTATGGCAAACGTCACCATATAACCGCGTTTCAACTTGAAGGAGCGGATCTGGTTGTTCAGCGTCGATGCGTTCAGGCTCTTCATAAAGCCGCCACTGCTCCCTTCGCTGTAATTCGTGCATTCATCGCCTTGGAAATTGGGCTCGGTATAGCAGCTCAACGGACGGAAGTTCTTGTCGTAAGGGAAGATAATCGCGCCGTTGTTGTACATCTTCACCTGGCAGTTCACGTCGTTTTGGGCTTTCTCGCCTGCTATGTAGATGTGACCCATCCATTTGCTGATCACGCGGCTCGGCTTCACGTTGCTGATGCGAACAACGGCATGATCCTTGTTCACGATGTTCACGCTGCCGGCGGTCGTGAATGGGGTGCTGTTTGTGATTACGTAGTCCACGTCTTCGGTCAGCTCTACTGAGCCGGTCACCTGGTCTACGGTTGTTTCACTGTTGGCGGCTGCCAACGGAAGAAACAATGCCGTGCTGATCCACAGCATGAAAGAAAGAATGGTTCTTGTAAATGTTTTCATATAGTTGTTAAGTTTTTATTTGTTCCTTCGTTTGGTTTTGTCGTTTTTTTTTAGTTTTAAGTAAGTATGTTTAGTTTTAGTTAAGTATGTTTAGTCTTAAGTAAGTATGTTTAGTTTTAAGTCAGTTTAGTTTAAAGTATGTTTCGCTAAGTTTGTTGAGTTTATTTAGTTTGTTGCCGATATATAAGCCCATTCTGCCCATTCACCTCATTCACCCCATCTTAATAACTAACTTCACTCTAAACCCTAAACTCTCAACTCTAAATACTAAAAACAAAGGTAACGATAATTTTCCAAAATGTGAAAAATTATCAATTCTTTTTTCCTAAAACCGCATATTTTTCACATAATCTATGAAAATTGCACATTTTTTATTTGATTTTAATAAATTTTTAATATCTTTGTACGAAATTTTACAATGACTAACTAAGCAGAATTCAATACGTAATTTTTTTTGTTAAGCTCTGTCCTACTCTAACGATTTTGGGAGGGAAGGAGGAACAACGAATTCAATACGTAATCAATTTAATTACTAACTATAAATTTTACTTTATGATTTTCAAAACTAACTGTATTCGAACAGCCCTTTTGCTCGCTTTCCTCTGTCTGGTCAGCGGCTTGAAGGCGCAGACCATCAAGGTCAATGTGAAAGATGCAACGGGTGAGGGAATCATCGGGGCTACCGTACAGGAGAAGGGTACTTCGAATGGAAAAATGACGGACCTCGATGGTAACGCTACCATCAATCTCGGTAACGCTAAGAACCCCATCGTCATCTCTTACCTCGGGATGAAAACACAGGAAATCCTTGCTGCTGGACGACAGTCCATCGACGTCGTGCTTGAGGAGGATTCCAAAATGCTTGAGGACGTGGTTGTCATCGGTTATGGTACCGTTCGCAAGAAGGACCTCACTGGTGCGGTCGCATCTATCGGAGCTGAGAAGCTGGCGGACATTCCGGTGGCTAACGTAGCGGAGGCTCTCACGGGTAAGCTCGCAGGTGTGAACATCACGACAACGGAGGGGTCACCTGACGCTGACGTCAAAATCCGTGTCCGTGGAGGTGGATCGCTCTCTCAGGACAACTCACCGCTCTACATCGTCGACGGATTCCCTGTGGAGAGCATCAGTGACATCGCTTCATCGGAAATCGAAACCATCGACGTGCTCAAGGACGCATCATCAACGGCTATCTATGGTGCCAGAGGTGCTAACGGCGTCATCATCATCACCACAAAGAGTGGAAAGGAAGGGAACGTGCAGGTCAACTTCAACGCATCTATCGGATGGAAGAAGGTCACCAAAGAGGTGAAGGTGCTCGACCCTTATAACTACGCATACTATCAGTATGAACTCGGTAACGACGCATACGGTAACTACGACGACCTCGACATCTGGAAGTCCGTCAAGGGTAACAACTGGCAGGACCAGCTCTTCGGAAGGACCGGTGTGCAGAAGCAATACAACACAAACGTCAGCGGTGGTAATAAGGACATCAAGTTCAATGTCGGATATGCGCACAACGAGGAAAGCAGCATCATGAAGGGTTCGGGCTACAACAAGGACAACATCAACGCCAAGTTGAATGCAGAACTCAACAAGTGGCTGTCATTCGAGTTTAAGGCTAACCTCGCTTTCACTACCATCAACGGTCTGAGCGGCGGTGCCGACACCAACGAGTCGAACGCTGCCAGTGGCCTTGTGGCTAACACCATCAGATATAGGCCTGTGGAACCGCTTGCTGCCGACGATGAGGATGCTGAGAATGCAACGGGTACTCAGCGTACGCCATTCCAGCGTATCAACGCTACATACAAGAAGCAGGAGCGCCTGCGTCAGGACTACAACGCGGCGTTGAACTGGAAGCCTTGGAAGAACATCACATTCAGAACCGAGTTTGGTTACGGATGGCGTAAGGAGAACGCAGACAACGCTTGGTCGGCCGACGCCGTGCAGAACTCTCGATACGGATTCAACGGTCAGCCGCAGACGCACTTTGAGACAAAGGACATCAAGCGCTGGCGTAATGCCAACACCGTCACTTACGACAACAAGAAGCTTTTCGACGGAAGAGACCGTATCAACGTGCTCTTCGGTCAGGAGTGGAGCAGCCAGAAAGAGACCGACCGCGCGAGCACGTCTGTCGCTTTCCCGGCTACAATGACCATCAGCGAGGTGCTCGCAAATGCTGCTGCTGGTACCGCACTGCCTAACGAGACGGACATCAAGGCGAAGGACAATATGTTCTCGTTCTTCGGACGTGTCAACTACACGCTCATGGACAAATACCTCGCTACGGTTACGCTCCGTGCCGACGGTTCCTCTAAGTTCGGAAAGAACAACAGATGGGGATACTTCCCGGCTGCGGCACTCGCATGGAGACTTTCTGATGAGGACTACCTCAAGGACGTGTCATGGCTCGACAACCTCAAGCTGCGTCTCAGCTGGGGTACCGCAGGTAACAACCGTATTCCTTCTGGACTTATGGCTACGACTTACTCTATGGCGGACAATGCAGGTAAACACCCAGGATTCGATGAGGTCAACACTACGATGCTTGAGCACGGGGCTTATCTGCCCAACCCGGACCTCAAGTGGGAAACAACCATCACGCGTAACTTCGGTATCGACTTCGGATTCTTCCACAGCCGTATCAACGGTAGCCTCGAATTCTATTGGAACACAACGAAAGACCTCCTCATGAGGGTTGAGATTCCATCTCAGTCTGGATATTCTTACCAGTACAGGAACTTCGGTCAGACTTCCAACAAGGGTATTGAGCTCAATGTCAACACTTACATCATCGACAAGAAGAACTTCACACTCAACGCCAACTTCAACATCTCATGGAACTCAAACAAAATCGACAAGCTCAACATGGATAATCCTTGGCAGAGCAGTAACTTCGCTGGGAGCACGATCGCTACTTACGAAGACTACAAGGTCGTGGAAGGCGGAAGACTCGGAGAAATCTGGGGATACAAGACCGACGGATTCTTCACTGCTTACGATCCGGAGACTAACCCGAACGGTGAACTCGTGCTCAATGGAAACACATGGGTCGTACGTGAAGGTGTAGTCAACAACAGCGGAAACATGTCGGCAGTCAAGCCGGGTGCTATCAAGTATGTGGTCGACGAGAACGGAGACCCCATCAAGCAGAAGCTCGGTAATGCCATCGCTCCAGTTACCGGTGGTTTCGGTATCGACGGTACTGTCGGAAACTTCGACTTCAATATGTTCTTCTCGTACTCTATCGGAAACAAGGTGGTCAACGGAACCAAACTGGCTAACTCTTTCTACACCGGGTCGGCTAAGAACTACAACCTCGTCAACGACTTCGAACTCGGAAAACGTTACACGGGAGTGGACCCGCAGACTGGATACAACCTCTCGAACCCGACCAACACCATGATCAACTACTACGGTGGAGCGGAAGCGCTCATCGCCAGACTCAACGCACTCAACACCAACGCTACCATCTGGAACCCGGCTACTATGAACCGTATGTACATCAACGACTATGCGGTCGAGAACGCATCTTTCCTCAGAATGCAGACCCTCACTGTTGGTTACACGCTCCCGAAAAACTGGGTGAAGAAGGCATGGCTCTCTAGCGTCAGGCTCTATTTCACGGCTTACAACCTCTTCTGCATCAGCGGATACGACGGATATGACCCTGAGGTCGACGTCAGCAGCAAACGAAACCCTATGTGCCCGGGAATCGACTACGCTGCATATCCGAAGAGCCGCACGTTTGTGGGAGGTATTAATGTTACATTCTAATATTTAAATCGAAATAGCAATATGAAAAAGATATTTTTGACTGCGGCCGTGGCGGTGAGCGCGCTGGCGTTCACGGGATGCTCTGACTTCCTCGACCAAAAATCGGCATCGGAGCTCGACACCGATAACACATATGAATCGGAGTACTATACCAGCGCTTTTGTGAACAAGATTTATGGAGGACTTACGCAGGACCGTACATACTCACAGGACATGGCGTTCATCTATAACATGAACAGCGATGTGGAGCTCGTCGACGGACTGGGATCCAATGCCACCCTTATTTCTGAACGTGGATTCTGCAACTACAACACGACACCGACATGGGCCCGACTGGCGGACCTCTGGACTGCTATGTATGGGGTCATCGAAAACTGTAACCTCGCTATCGACGGTATAAAGAACAGCTCTATTGCTGACAGACAGTCTATGAGGTTCGCTCTCGGTGAGGCGATCACCATCAGGGCGATGGTTTACTTCGATCTCGTACGTCTATTCGGTGATATTCCTATGAAAATGGAACCGACGAAGGATGACCTCAGCAACGTGTATCTGCCGAAGGTTGACAGAGACCAGATTCTTGACCAACTACTCGCTGACCTCGACGAGGCTATCGAACTGCTGCCATGGGCAGGACAAAACTACTACACTACCGAACGGGCGACGAAGGGATATGCTCATGCGCTCGCAGGACAAATCGCACTTACCAAAGCGGGATATGTCATCCGCGAAAAAGCAAAGGACGGATATGAGACGGCGGAATACTCCGACGCTACTTACCCTACCCAGAGACCATCGGCTGCGGAGAGAGACAACCTCTACAAGACTGCCCTCAAGCATTTCGCAACGGTAATCAACAGCGGAGTGCATAAGCTCAACCCATCTTTCGAGAATGAGTGGGAAAAAATCAACCAACTTTCACTCGACGCGACTTACAGAGAAAACATCTTCGAAATTCCAATGCTACAAAACGTCAGCGGAGAGCTCGGATACACCGTCGGAGTTCGTATGAACGGCGTCACTTCGGATTTCGGATATGGAAACTCATCGGGTAAGATGAAACTCACTTCGGATTTCTTCTATTCTTATGACCCCAACGACCTACGTCGCGACATCACTTGCTCTACAATACAGATCAAGGAGGACGTGAACGCGGAGGGAAAACCGGCTACAATATCTGAAAGCCTCGGAAACGCGCCGTTCGGACTTTATGTCGGAAAATGGGACCCCCGCAAGGAGAACGACTCTTGGCTGCAGCAGAACAAGGCGGCGTCCGCTAAACACATGACAGGTATCAATGTTGTGAAAATCAGATATCCGCAAGTGCTGCTATGGTATGCCGAAATCATGAACGAACTCGCTGGACCGGATGGAAACGTGGCGGGAGACGCAGGGATGACGGCGCGTCAGGCACTCGCACAGGTCCACCTGCGTGGATTCGACGAGAAACACCAGACTTACGCGCAGGACTACATCGACCAGCTGCCGGCTGACAAGGAGGGATTCTTCATTGCTATCGACAACGAGAACAAATGGGAACTGGCAGGAGAAGGTGCTCGTAAGTGGGACCTCATCAGATGGAACCTGCTCACTCAGAGAATTCTTGAGATGAAGGAAAACTACCTTCGTGATGTTACAATCGTTCAGGAAGGACAAGAGGACGACGGCACACGTTATCAAAAGACCATCTACTTCAACTATAAGGATGAGTCGAAGACCTACATCGATGAGTCTTCATTCACTTGGTACGGATTCCCGGACGGAAAATCGGAGGCTGATTACACCGGAAGCAAAGCTTCATTCGGTAGCACCAAGCTTACCGATGCAAACATCGAGACCAACCTGCCGTCTATCTCCAGCGGACTCGTGGGTACGGCGCTTAACCCGGGACAGACTCCGGATGTGCCGGTCAAGAACCGATACCTCATGCCTATCGCGGCTACTACGATCTCTGCATCTAACGGAACGCTGTATAACTCTTACGGATGGTAATATTTAATAATGTAATTAGTATAAGAAATTATGAAGAAATATATGTATAAATTCGGTCTTCCGGTATGCCTGGCGGCTGCTCTCATTGCCAACAGCGCATGTACGGACGACAACGACTGGAAAGTCGATAAGTCTCACGACAGACTTTTCGGTATAGCTGGCGATAAAATCACCGTCGAACCGGAGGATATCTCGGCTACGGTCACATTCAACGGGGTGCCCAACGCGCAATATTACATCATTGAGGTCAGCACCGACTCTCTGTACGACGACGTCGAACTCGGCGGAACTCCTCACTCTGTCATCTACGGTCAGGACAAGTCTATTACAAAGTCACCGGCTGTCCTTCAGAACTTGGCAGGTGACACCAAGTACTTCCTCCGTATAAAAGCGCAGAACAGCGAGAAGGCGGACGGACATTGGGCCTACTATCAGAAGAGCAGTGCGGTCGCACCATTCAAGACTAAGGCGGAGCAAATTTTCAACCAACTCGAGAATAGCGACAGGGGTGAGGACTTCATCCACGTCACTTGGAACAGCGAGAAGGAGGCTACCGACATTCTTGTCACTGATGCAGACGGAAACGAGGTCCAGACCATCACGCTCTCGCAGCAGGACAAGCAGGCGGGTGAATATACAATCAGCGGACTCAACCCGTCTACCACATACATCGTCATGATCAACAACGGCGAAGCTGTCCGTGGAACGCTCAACGCTACGACTACGGCGGCGATGCCGGCGGCGGACTTCAAGTACTTCCTGCCGGAGGACACCGAAATCATCACAAAGGCATTGCTCGACGAGATTGCTGAGCAGGCCAAGGCAGCTGCGGGAAGCGAGACGAACTACAGTGTCACCATCGGTATTCCAGCTGGAAAGACATACGACTTCCACGGAGTGTCGGAGGACGGATCGGCTACGAACGTCAAAGTGCCGGATGGTATGTCGGTCACTTTCTTCGGACTGGCGGGAGGTGACGCGCCTACGATCAACTTCGTCAAGAACATCGACCTCGAGGGTTCACACGCATTCGTCGCATTCGAGAACGTCAAGGTCGTGGACAGTGGCGCTCAGTATTTCCTCAACCAGGGTAACGCATGTACTGTGGGCGAGTTCAGGGTGAAGGACTGCGAGATGTCCGGATTCAAGAACGCATTCTTCCGTGTGCAGAACAGCAACGTCAAGGTCATCGAGAAGCTCATCATCGACAACTCCATCTTCCATGACATGTGCTCAGGTTACTCGTTCATACATGTGGATGCTGGATCTGGTGCTGGTGTGGTCAAGAACATCGACATCGACAATACTACGCTCTATAACGTGGCTACAGGCGGTAAGATGTTCATCTACAGTAAGGCTACCGAAATGGAGAGCATCTCTGTGCGCAACACTACGTTCTACAACTGTATCGGTAACAACAACTACTGGGTTGACTTCAACGGAGCCGGAACTACCGGTACCTTCGAGTTTGTCAAGTGTCTCTTCGCCAAGACTCCGGACGACGTAACAAAGAACATCCGATCCAACAACGATCCTAACATCGAAGAGTGCTACCACACAACTGACTTCTTCAAGACGCTCAAGGGATCAAACGAACTGGGCATCTCGTCTGATGATCTCTTCGTAGACCCTGCGAATGCTGACTTCCACTTCAAGGGAGGACGTATCCTCTACTGCGGAGACCCGAGATGGTATACTGAAGAATAATTCTGATAATCTCGAGATCACGTTTAAGCTTCAATTTGAAGAAGCCACGTGATCTCGAGATTTCAATTATTTCGATTTTTCGATTCATCGATTGCTCGATTCCTCGAAAGCTCGATTCCTCGAAAATTCGATTCATCGATTCCTCTAAAGCTCGAAATTTAATTACCTTCTCTCAGCCTTGCGCCATCCAGTGTGGCAGAACTTTTGTTTCGTCCCCACAAAGGCTCCCGGTGTCGGGTGTCCATCCTCTTGGAAATAATGTCCGCAAGGCCTCTTCAAACCCTAAACTCTCAACTCTAAACTAATAAAATTATGGAAAAAATTCTACTTTCTTTGACGCTGGCAGTTCTGGCTGTCAGCATGAACGCCGAAACGCTGGCGGACTTCAGTCAGCAAATCGGTACATTCACTAACTACGGAACGACTACCACCGCTTCAGTCAAAATCCACAACAACAAGGACTCCAAGCCTGGAATCAAGCTGGCCAACAGCTATTTCGCAGAAGGAAAGCTTACCGCTAACTATGCTTCTGTCGCTTGCGACGGAGGATTCAAAGCGGGCGACGTCGTGACAGTGGCTGGAGCTTTCAACAACGACGACGACACCAAGAACTCTAAGGTGGACTTCTTTAAGAAGAATGGCGAGGAAGTCAGTGTGATTTTCACCACACAGCAGTTCATCAACGGACGTACGTCGGCAGACGAACCGGTCGAGGAGACGTTCACCCTCACTGAGGACATGGACACCCTCTATTTCGGACGTAACGGAAACACCGGAACAATCATCACTACGCTCAAGGTGGTGCGTGGAGAAGAGTCACCGGAAACCCCGGTGGAAAAACCGAAATCGGATGCTCTCGCTGAATACAATGGAATTATATTCAATGGGGGTGTGTTAGCTGGAACTTTCACAGCCGGAGGATCATGCCTGATGGACGAGCCTGTCAAGATTCATGAGAATAAAGACGAAGTCAAAGGTATGAAGTTCGCAAGCAGCTACAAGAAAGATGGAGCGCTCACTGAAAACTATGTATCCGTCACTTGTGAAGGGGGATTCCTTCAGGGCGATATTGTCAAGATTGCAGGATGCTATAACAATGCTGACGAGAAAGAAACTCGAATCGTGGTTTTCGCGCTCGATGACGACAAGAACATCATGGTCCTGCACGAGACGGAACTCATGATCAACGGACGTACAAGCGCAGACGAACCGGCTGTGGAGCAGTTCGAACTCGACGGAGACTATGAGACTCTCTATCTCGGACGGCAGGGTGCAACCGGCACATTCGTTACCACGTTCATCGTCAACCGTCCAGGTGAGGAAATCGAAACCAAGACTGGCGATGTCAACGAAGACACAAAAGTTGATATCTCCGATATCGTTGCCATCATCAACCAGATTGCTGGAACCGCTACATACACAAATGCCGATGTCAATAACGATAAGAAAGTCGACATCTCCGACATCGTTGCGGTCATCAACATCATCGCAGCTGGTGAGTAATCGACATGAATCATCTATCCTATCAAGTGGTGCGGCCTGAAGCCGCACCACTTGTTTTACAGTATGTCCGTATATATTATCCCCTGTAGGGACTTACTTTATGTATGTCCGTATATATTCTTTATGTATGTCCGTTCCTGTCTGACATATCTGTGTTGATGGTCTTCCATGTACGGAGTAAATACACTTTTCACTATTCACTTTTCACTATTCACTTTAAAAACCTCTCTTTTTTCTGATTTTTTTTGTAATTTTGCAGACAATTAAAAGCAATTAAGTCATTCTTGGCAGGTGTGGGTTCGCATTTGTGCCTCCCGCGCATGTCAATTCGTAAATCATTTGAGTTATGCAAGAAATTTCTGCTGACGACTTGAAGAAGCTTCAGCTGGGAGCCCTTCATTATTTCCACGAATTCTGTGTGGAACACAATCTGAAATATTCCATATATGCGGGGACGCTCATCGGAACCATCAGGCATAAGGGATTCATACCTTGGGACGACGACATCGACGTGATGATGCGACGCGATGAATACGACAGACTCATCAAAATCTATCCCCAGGAAAACAAGAACAAACGGTTTAAACTCGTTTCGCCGGAAATCGACGACTCCCTCCCGTTCACTTTCTCAAAACTGTCGGATGAGACTACTGTCCTCATCGAAGACTGCCTCATACCTCACCATATCGGGGTCAACATCGACATCTTCCCCATCGAGGACCTGCCGGACGACCCGGCTGAGCGCGACAAGATTTTCAAGAAGAAAGTAAGAATACGCAAGATGCTCGACTGCAAGATCGTGGGGTGGAGTAAATCCAGGGCGCTTTGGAAAAACATCGTGCTCGCTACGACACGATTTTTCCTCAAGCCTGTTTCTTACAAAAAACTCATCGCCGAAACCATTGCACTGGCTAAGAAATACCAAGGATGCCCGGGAGAACTGTGTGGTGACGTCGTCATGGGATACAACTGGAGGGAGGTTCAAAAACGAAGCAATTTCGACGAATATCTCCTCATGCCCTTCGAGGATGGGATGTTCTATGTCTGCAAAGGCTACGACGGTTATCTACGATCCACTTTTGGTGACTACATGCAGCTGCCGCCACCAGAACAACGGGTCACTCACCATTCCTATAAGGCTTACTGGAAAGAATAATTTATTCGCACCATCTGGCAGAATAACACAAAAAGGTCCGCAATCAAAAAAATTGATTGCGGACCTTTTTCTGAAGTCTATGTTTTCTTATTTTGTAATGTCTTTGAGGAATAATGTGTTTGGTGCGTTGTAAAGCTCGATGAACGATGCGGCGTCAGGCTGCCCGGGAGCTGGACCGAAGAACTCTTTCTTGTAGTTGCGCCAGAAGAGGGCATAGGAAAGCGGGTATTTGTCGAGTTGTGGTTTCAGCACTCGGCTCCACCAAGTTGGGTCTGTCAGATTCTGTAGACCGCACTCCGTCACGGCGAACAGTTTGTTGTGACGTTTCGCAAATCCGGAATAGAAGGATAGGTCGGCATTGAATTGCTCCACAAAATCCTGCTCCGTACCCCATTGATAGGCATCCAGTCCGATGAGAGCCACACGCTCATCACCCGGATATCGCTCAAGGAATTTTTCCTCCGTCATCTTTCCGTCAAGGTTGGGAGAATAGCTCCATACCAGATTCTCAAAGCCCTCGAAGTCCAAGTAGTCCTGAAGCATGCACCACAATGACTTGAACTCATCTGCCGTACACTGCTTTGCGCCCCACCAGAACCAGCCGCCATTGTTCTCGTGCCAAGGACGGAAGATTATCGGAACCGGACGGCCGTTTTTCGTACGAAGTGTGTAGATAAAGTCACGAACCCGTTTCATCCATAAAAGGAATTTCTTGTGCTGACTACCGCCTGGTAGAATGCTGCGCACCACAGTCGTGTCGTCTTTGTCCCAGGCAGTACCGCCAGTCAGAGGATTGCGGGGATGCCACGACAACGTCACGATGCCGCCTCGCTCATGATGGGCGATCAACTCCTCTCGGATGCGGACAAACGGAACGGAGTCCAGGTTCTTCTCGTCACCCATCTCTATGCCGCCAAGGTCGAAACCCATCACGGCTGGGTAGTCACCACAGGTCTCTTTCACATCGCTGCGGCCATACTCCCATTCCCAAGTCAGACCGTAGAACGGGTCGTCCTGATGGCCTATCATGTAGCCGCGCTTCTCCAAGCTGATCAGTCGGTCTATCAGCATCTGGCTCACCTGGGCACTCAGACTTCCACTGAGCAGAAGGGTACCACAGGCTAATAATAGTTTTCTTCTCATGCGTTTAGGGTCTATTAAGTATATGAATATTCTCTTTTTGCAAAGTTAATTATTTTTTCTTGATTAAAATGATACTCTATTGCTAAAAGTTGGTACTGCGGATTCTTTTTGCATAAACATAAAATACTCATCTCATTTTATTGTCTATTTGACAAATTTTCCATAAATTTGCATCGGAAAAAAACGAAAACGTTATGAAATTTCTTTTTGCACTACTGACTTTTACGCTCTCGCTCAATGCACAGGCGCAAAAGACTCTCAAATTATGGTATGAACAGCCGGCCGACAAGTGGGAGGAGGCTCTGCCGGTTGGCAACGGACATATCGGGGCTATGGTATTCGGAAGGGTGGACGACGAACTCATTCAAATCAACGACGGAACGCTCTGGTCGGGAATTCCACAGCCGGAGTCTGTCAATCCCGACGCATTTCAATATCTCAAACCTATTCGTGAGGCCATCGACAGGAAAGACTATGCTACGGCCAACGAACTATGCAAGAAAATGCAGGGATTCTACTCCGAGAGCTATATGCCACTTGGAGACATTCGAATACACCAGACTTTCAAGCGGCAGAACCAGTACAGCGGAATTGGCAGCTATAACAGGGAGCTCTCACTCAACGACGCGCTGACAACAACCTCATACAGCATCGAAGGGGTCAATTATTCGCACCAGGTGCTCGTCTCTGCACCGGATGACGTCATGGCCATACGCTACGAGGCTTCCAAGCCGGGGATGCTAAACCTGCACCTCAGCATCAGCTCACAACTCAAACCGCAAATCGACGCAAATGGAATGGTGCTTACAATGAAAGGACATGTACCAGGAAAGGTCGATCCGAGCTACTATAAAAGAAAAGAGGGGGAAAGTGTCAGATTCGGCGAATCGGAATTGACTTACGGAATGAGATACCTCACCAACGTGACGGCCAGAAACGAAGGGGGAACCATCATTGTGGACAACGACGGAATCAGGGTCAAAGATGCGGATAACGTCACTTTCTACATCACTACGGCTACCAGCTACAACGGACCATATAAGCACCCATATGTAGAGGGAAAGGACGAGAAGGCAATGGCGGACAACGCGCTCGATAAGGCTTTGGCCAAGTCGTATGACCAAATCAAGGATGCTCATATAAGGGATTTTAAAAGCTTTTTCGACAGGGTACAGCTCAATTTGGACAACGAAACACAATCACTGGTGGCCAGCAAAATGCCTACTGACCTCAGACTCAGGGTCTACAGCTACGGTACACCTGACCCGGAACTGGAGGAAATCTTTTTCCAATACGGACGATACCTGCTCATTTCCTGCTCTCGGCCAGGTGGTATGCCGGCCAACCTACAGGGAATATGGAATCCGCATCTCAGAGCACCTTGGTCTTCTAACTACACTATCAACATCAACACCGAGATGAACTACTGGCTCGCGGAACCGGCCAACCTGTCGGAACTGCACATGCCGCTGCTCAACTGGATACAACAACTTGAGCGTAACGGCACGAACACCGCGCGTGAGTTCTATCATGCCAGAGGATGGGTAGCACATCATAACTCCGACATCTGGGCGCTCACCACGGCGGTCGGTGACAAGGGAAACGGAGATCCTATGTGGGCAAATTGGTACATGGGTGGGGCATGGCTTTGCCAGCACCTTTGGGAGCATTATGCGTTTACGGGCGACAAGGAATACCTGGCAAGGGTATATCCGACCATGAGAAACGCGGCGCTATTCTGCATGGACTGGCTCATCGAGAACAAGGACCCGGACGGAAACACCTATCTCGTCACATCGCCTTCCACTTCTCCGGAGAATACTTTCAGATACCAGGGAAAGACCTATGCCGTCAACAAGGGAACTGCCATGGACATCGCCATCATACGAGACCTCTTCACCAACGTCATCAAGGCATCGGAGATTCTCGACACCGACAAGAAGCTGCGTAAGCAAATCGCTGAGAAGAAGGCAAGGCTCCAGCCGTATAAAATCGGTAAGCTGAACCGACTGCAGGAATGGTATGAGGACTACGAAGACGTGGATCCTCACCACAGGCACATTTCGCATCTATTCGGCCTGCATCCGGGAAAAGACATCTCGCCTATCACGACACCGGACCTCGCCAAGGCGGCAGACAAGACGTTCCAAATCCGTGGAGACGAGGGCACGGGATGGAGCAAGGCTTGGAAAATCAATTTTGCTGCTCGCCTCCTCGATGGATCGCATGCCTACAAGATGCTGCGCGAGACGATGAGCTATGTCGACCCCAAGCAACCAACGCATGGAGGAACATTCCCTAATCTCTTCGACGCACATCCTCCGTTCCAAATCGACGGAAATTTCGGAGCTACGGCAGGAATCATCGAGATGCTACTCCAAAGTCACCTCGGAGAAATCCACCTACTGCCCGCACTGCCGAAAGAGTGGGGGAAGGGAAGCGTGAAAGGACTCAAGGCCAGAGGTAATTTCTGCGTCGACATCTCATGGGACAACGGAAAGCTCTGCAACGCCACGATCACCTCGGGCATCGGAGGCGACTGCACGCTCAGGGCTGATGTGCCTTTCCTGGTGGAGGGTGTGGACACACAATGCCGGAACGACGGAAAATATTATCTGATGTCTTTCAAAACAGAAAAAGGAAAAATATATAACATAAAGTCAAAATGACACTTTTTTAGTGAATTTTCGTGCAAAATGTAATAAAAAAGTCAAAAAACTTTCTTTTGTAAATTTTTTTTCATATCTTTGCACCATTGTGACGAATTTATTTATTTCTAATAAAATTTGTAATAAATTATGCGAGTAGTTATTAAAGACGATTTTGACGGAGTCTCCAGATGGGCCGCCGATTATGTCGCACAGAGAATCAACGACGCCAAACCTACAGAGGAGAATCCGTTCGTATTGGGATGCCCTACGGGCAGTTCGCCGCTTGGACTCTACAAGAATCTCATCGAGATGAACAAGAGCGGGAAAGTAAGTTTTAAGCATGTCATTACTTTCAATATGGACGAGTATGTGGGACTTCCGGAGGACCACCCTGAGAGCTATCACAGCTTTATGTGGAACAACTTCTTCAGCCATATCGATATCAACCCTAAGAATGTGCATATTCTCAATGGTAACGCAGAAAACCTCATCGAGGAGTGCGACGCATACGAGAAGGCTATCGAGGAGGCTGGTGGTATCGACCTCTTCATGGGAGGTATCGGACCCGACGGACATATCGCGTTCAACGAGCCGTTCTCTTCTCTTGGTTCCAAGACACGTGTGAAGACCCTTGCCACGGACACGATCCATGCCAACAGCAGATTCTTCGACAACGACTTCGACAAGGTGCCAAAGCAGGCCCTCACGGTCGGGGTTGACACCGTACTTGCTGCACGCGAGGTGCTCATCCTCTGCAACGGACACAACAAGGCACGTGCGCTCAAGCACGCAATTGAGCAGCCTATCAGCCATGTCTGGACCATCAGTGCCATTCAGCTCCACAAGCACGCCATCATCGTTTGCGACGAGGCTGCATGCGCCGAACTCAAGGTCGGCACCTACAAGTACTTCCTCGAGAAAGAAAAAGGACAGCCTCTCATCAACTGGAGCGTACAGAAATAAATTTCTTTCAATAAAATGAAATGCCGGGCAGAACTACTCCTCTGTCCGGCATTTTGCTGTAGAGACGCCCCGTGGGGCGTCTTGTAACTTTACCTGTCTGCGTCCCCTTACCTGTCTGCATCCCCTTGTCTATCTACGTCTCCTTGACTCTTATAAAACATCTTGTCCCTTATCTCATGACCTTAACCGTCTGCATAGACTGATACCGTCAGCACTGGGGGCGTGGACGTCTCGTCCGCGCCAACCGTCGAGGGCTCGATGCCCGAGACGGTTGAAAAAAACTTTCAACTAAAAACAACTCACAGTTTCTCCGCACAATGGGGGCAGTACTTAAATCCTTCCTCCACCTTCTTTCCGCAGCGCGGGCAACGTCCGTTTTTCACGCGTTTGCGTGTCTCGTTGATGTAGTTGGCAGATACGATTCCGGTCGGGACTGCGATGATTGTATAACCCAGCACCATCACCAGCGCCGACAGCAGTCGGCCTGTAGTCGTCACGGGGGTGATGTCGCCGTAGCCCACCGTCGTCATCGTCACAATAGCCCAATAGATGCTCGATGGCAGGTCGGTGAACCCGCTGCCGGGCTCGCCGTTCTCTATCACATACTCTATCGTGCCGATGATGGTCACGAGTATCAGCACAAAAAGCAGATAAACCAGTATCTTGCTCAGGCTCCTTTTCAGCGACTGCATCAGCAAGATGCCTTCGTTCACGTAGGTGAACATCCGGAAGATCCTGAACACGCGTGTCAGACGGAAGGCGCGGATCATCACCAGATAATGGGCGCCGGGCAATATCAGCGACAAATACAAGGGGAGGGTAGACAACAGGTCCACCACGCCGAAGAAGCTGAAGATATAATCTTTGGGACGGGGATGGCAGTAGATACGTACGGCATATTCCAAGGTGAATATAAGCGTAATCACATACTCCATCACCGTCAGAACCGTCTTCACCATCGGACTCGGACGGGGAGTGCTCTCCCATATCGCCACGATCACACTGATGAAAATCACCACCAGCAGGGCGATGTCATATCCTTTCCCTGCGGGGGTGTCTGTTCCGAAGATCACCTCATATAGGTTCTTCTTGCTATACCATTTGCGTCGTTTCACTTGTTGTTATGCTTGTAGAGACGCCCCGTGGGGCGTCTTGTAACTTTCCCTTCCTACCTTATACTTGTAAAAATTCCCCGTGGGGCGTCTTGTAGCCTTCCCCTACGCGGCAAAACCTCAATCTTAAAAAATCTCAGGATACAGCATCCCCTTGCATATCTCGTCGGCCACGTCCTGACCGCAGAAATAGGCCACGATTTCGTAACTCAGCTGAAGCACGGCGGCAGGGCCTTTGCCTAAGAAGAACTGCCCGTCGTGTACAACCAGCTCGCCTGTAGTCTTTGCACCGGTCAGATAGTCCTCAAATCCAGGATAGCATGTGGCGTTCTTTCCCTCAAGCAGACCCAGGTTGCCATACACCAGTGGAGCGGCACAGATAGCGGCCAGGGGCTTGCCAGACTCGTAGTGCTGCATGATCAGGCCGCGAAGACCGGTGTGGTTGTCCAGGTTCGTGGCGCCGGGCATTCCGCCGGGAAGATACAGCAGGCAGGCGTCCGAGAAGTCTATGTCGTCGAAAAGGGCGTCGGCAACGATGCCCACGTTGTGAGCGCTGCTCACCACTTTGTCGCCTGTTACTGACACCATGCACACCGGCAAGTTTGCGCGACGGCATACATCTACAAATCCAAGGGCCTCCACATCTTCAAAGCCCGTAGCTAAAAACACATAAATTTTATCCATTTTTTTATATTTTATTATCGTAATAACTTTTCCTATTCTTTCCTGTAGGCCGCAGTTTTCTGCGGCACATCTGGCCGGCGAAGCACGGCCCATAAACCTCAATTTTCGTGCAAGCGAGAGAAAAATGAAGCTTGCTTCAATTTTGCCGAGCGCAGCCGAAAATCATGTCAATAAAATTCAAACCTCAAACTAACATCATCTTTGCTTAAACCGATACGTAATCGTTCCTCTCTCTGCGTTGTTGTTGCTCGAGCTGAACTTAGCCCGTTTGGCAGCCGCCAATGCTGCGTTTTTCAGTGCCTGCGACGTGTTGCCGCTGGCCACCGACGCGCTCGTCACGTTTCCCTGGGCGTTCACAACGATGCTCACCACCACCGTGCCCTCACTCGTCTGGTCGGTGTAGGCGGGCTTCGGTAAGCTAATGACTCTGCGAGAGCCGACTTGGGCTGAGTTGCTCACTCCGCCGTTGCCGTTCGTATGGCCGTTCACGCCGTTTCCGTTGGAATTTCCCTGGCTGCC
This sequence comes from Bacteroidaceae bacterium, assembly GCA_017483765.1. Lineage (GTDB taxonomy): Bacteria > Bacteroidota > Bacteroidia > Bacteroidales > Bacteroidaceae > UBA3839. The sequence goes on from JAFUVE010000077.1 coordinate 34,048, forward strand.
CTGGCCAGACGTGTTGCCGCTGCTGTTTTGGTTCTTGCCCTTGCCAAATCCGCCCATTCGGCTGTTGGCTCTGGCCTGGGCCTCGGCTTTGGCTTTTGCAGCTGCCTCGGCTTTGGCTTTGGCCTCAGCTTCTGCACGGGCTTTGGCTTCTGCTTCGGCTTTACGCTTGGACTCGGCTTCTGCTCTGGCTTTCGCCTCGGCTTCTGCTCGCTTCCTGGCAGCGGCCTCATCGGCGGCTCGCTTTGCCTTCGCCTCTTCTGCAGCACGTGCTTTCGCCTCTTCGGCGGCTTTCTTCTTCGCTGCTGCGGCGGCGTCGGCTTTCTTCTTCGCTTCTAATGCGGCGGCTTCCTTGGCTTTCTTCTCGGCGGCGGCTTTTGCGGCGGCTTCTGCGCGTTTCTTCGCGGCTGCCTCTTCTGCACGCTTCTTGGCCTCGCTATTGTCATTCGCAGCCAGGCTCTTCTCGGTTTTCTGAGTCAGCTGGGCTTTCTTGTTGCTTTCGTTTGTGCGGTTCTCTTTGGCTTTCGGCAGCGAGGGGGATGTACGGGTGGGCTCGGCTTTTTTCGGAGTCTTGTTCGTAGCTTTCTGCTCGGCCGGTCTCGACACCTTCTTCTCAGGGGCTACCTCGGCTTTTTGAGCGGGGGCGGATGGAGAAGCGGGAGCTACTGGCTCGGACTTGGGGGGTGTCGAGGCATGGGAGCCGCCTGCGTTTGCCTGGCTGCCTGCGGCTGAGGGGGTGCCAAGTCCTTCGTCCGGACCATCTACCTCCGGACTGATTATCTTTTGTACGGGTGGCGTCTTCGGTACTTCTGGCTCAACAGGGGGCTCTTCCTCTTTCTCTTCTTCAAGCTCCTCCTCCTCTTCCAACTGCGTGTCGAGAATCACAGGAATGCCGTCGTCACGCAACGTCGGGCTCACGGCATTCATCGTCAGAAACGACAAAAGCAGCAACAACAATGCGTGTACGCCCAGCGAAATGCCGGCCGACAAAAACTTACGTCCTTTATGGCTCTCTTCTTCGTGTTGTATCATCCTCCTGGTTTCTTTTGACTGTGTTACAATAAAATATGTGTCAAATCAGCATAGATGTTCGTGTAATATGCTGACAGCAAAAGTAACTACATTCTTCATTCTTCACTCTTCATTTTTCACTCTTCGCTTCCTTCGGAGGTCGTGTAGCCAGCACCATCTTGAACTTGTAGTCGTTGGCCACGTTCAGCACGTCTACAATATGTTTGTAGGCGACTTTCTCGTCGGCATAAAGCGACACAAACAGGTCGATGCTGTCGTTTTCTTTTGCGCTGCTCAGGAAGCTGCCAAGGCTGTCGAGTGTCAGCTCCACCTCCTCTTTGCCGTCCACCGAAGCATAGATATGCTCCAGACTGTCTATCGTCACATAAGCCGCTCCCTGCATCGTCGTCTGCTTCTTGCTTTGGGGAAGGTTCACCTTCAACGCGTTGGGCGACACCAAAGTGCTGGTGATCATGAAGAATATCAGCAGCAGGAAGATGATGTCGGTCATCGACGACATGTTGAACAACGGGGTCACTTTCGTTCGTCTGTGTAGTGCCATAATTCTCACTCTTCGTTCATGATGTCCATAAATGCCAGCGACTTGCGCTCCAGCTCGTTGACCACGCCGTCTACTTTTGCAACGAGGTAGTTGTAGGCGAACAATGCCACGATACCCACTATCAGACCGCCTACGGTCGTGATCATGGCTTGGTAGATTCCGCCTGACAACATCGAGATGTCGAGGTTGCCACCGGCTTCCGACATCTGCCAGAATGCCTGAACCATACCGATCACGGTGCCAAGGAAGCCTATCATCGGGGCACCGCCGGAAATCGTGGCCAACACGTGAAGACGCTTTTCCAGTGCGGCTACCTCCAGGTTGCCGGTGTTTTCTATCGCAGTCTGGATCTCTGGCGCTGGCTGGCCCATGCGGCTGATGCCACGCTCGATGATGCGGGAGCCGGGGGTGTTTGTCACACGGCAGAAGTTGATGGCGGCTTTCGTCTCACCGCTCTTGATGTAGTCGCGGATGCGCTCCATGAATAGCGGGTCGTTCTTCTCGGCGGAACGAATGGCGATGAACCGCTCGATAAAAATGTATATCGCTATCAGCGACAACACGCCTAACACAATCATTATCCAGCCGCCTTTCTCCAGCAGCTCAAGAATACTTAATTCATTCATTTGTTTCTCTTGTATTTTGCTTTGTTTTTATTTTGTTTCTTTGTTATCCTGTCAATAATTTTCGTGCAAGCGAGAGCAGAATGAAGCTTGCTTCAATTTTGCCGAGCGCAGCCGAAAATCAAGTCAATAAACCTCAAATTATAAAATCCTCGAACGAAACCGTCCGGATGGCTAAATTTCAAACCTCAAATTTCAATTTTCGTGCAAGCGAATACAAAGCCAAGCTTGCTTGAGCTATGTTGAGCGCAGCTGAAAATCATGTCAATAAACCTCAAATTTTCAAACATTCCTTATATTTCCGAATCGTCTCCTTCAGACCGAGATATAGTGCGTCGCATATCAGCGCATGGCCGATGCTCACTTCGTCGGTCCAGGGAATCTGCTCATGGTAGTAGGCCAGGTTCTCTAAGCTCAGGTCATGCCCGGCGTTCAAGCCTAAGCCGCTCTTCTTTGCCACGCAGGCGGCTTCCACGAACGGGGCTATGGCCGTTGAGGGGTCTTTGGAGTAGCCCGATGCATAGGGCTCTGTGTATAGCTCTATGCGGTCTGTGCCGGTCTTGGCGGCATATTCCACCATCTCGGGGTCTGCGTCGATAAAGAGGCTCGTGCGGATGCCGTGTTCATTGAAGTCACTCACCAAGTCACTCAGCAGGCTGAAATATTCTTTTGTGTTCCACCCGTGGTTCGACGTCAGCTGGTCGGGACTGTCGGGAACAAGCGTCACCTGAGTTGGACGAACCAGCTTCACCAGGTCAACGAAGCTTTTCTGGGGATAGCCTTCTATGTTGAATTCGGTCGTTAGGATCGGTTTCAGCGAAATCACGTCGTTGTAACGGATGTGCCGCTCGTCGGGACGGGGATGGACCGTGATGCCGTCGGCACCAAAGGACTCGCAGTCACGCGCCACTTGTAGGATATCGGGGTTGTTGCCACCGCGGGCGTTGCGGATTGTGGCGACTTTGTTGATATTTACACTTAATTTTGTCATTTATAACTTATATGGTTTGGTTTTCTGAATTCTTTGTAGTATTTTTGCAAATAATTATGCGGTATTTCATGCAAAAATAGTGAATTTTTTCCTATCTAACATAAAAACGCCGATATTTTGTGGAAAAATAACATTTGATTGTCAATTTGTTAATATGATTGAACAAAATAACAACTTAAAATTCGCCCTTTTCGGGAATCTTTATCAGGAGAAGAAGGCGGTAGCGGTACAGAAATTTCTTGCCGTGGCGGAAAGGCACAAGGTGGAGCTCGCCATTCAGGCGGAGTTCCACGATTTCCTGGTCAACAACCTCCAAATCACCGTGCCTCAATGCGAAATCATCGAAGACGACAATTTCCAGGCGGACTTCGTCGTTTGCATGGGAGGGGACGGAACCTTCCTCAACGTGGCAAGCCAGGTGAAGGACAAGGAAATCCCTATCATCGGTTTCAATACCGGACGGCTCGGATTCCTCGCCTCTTTCTCCCCGGAGAATATCGAGGACACCATCACCGACATATGCAGCGGAAACTACACCGTCAATAACCATGCTGTCCTGCAAGCGTCTATGAAGGGGGCGGAACTCGGACTCGTGCCTTTCGCGCTCAACGAGGTGGCGTTGCTCAAGCACGACATCTCATCGATGATAAGCATCCACACCACCATCAACGGGGAGTACCTGACCACATATATGGCCGACGGCCTCATCATCGGAACGCCGACGGGCTCTACGGCATACTCGCTCAGCGTGGGAGGACCGATCGTCGTACCGGAAGGCAACATCATCACGCTGACACCCGTGGCACCACATTCGCTCAACATGAGGCCGATCGTGCTGACTGACTCATCGGAGGTGGAACTCACCGTGCAGAGCAGGTCGGGCAGCTTCCTCGTCGCAATCGACGGAAGAAGCCAGAGCTATCCCGACAACATCGTCATTTCCGTCAAGAAGGCGGACTATGTCGTCAAGGTGGTCACTAAGCAGGGACAGAGCTTCTTTTCCACGCTCCGCAGAAAAATGATGTGGGGGGCCGACAGCAGAGGGTAAGGAATGAGATTCAACAAGACAAAATATTCCACGCGGACGCTTGTGGCATGGCTATGGAAGCACCACAAGGGATGCCGCTTGCAGGCCATCATCAATGTCGTCATCGGATTGCTCCAGGTGGCGCTCGGACTCTATGGCGTCGACCTGCTCAGAAGACTGACCGACGCGGCTACGGCGGGGACGGGTAACCTCACCATGCTGGCCGTTTTGTTCGGACTGGTGCTGCTCTTCGAGATGATTCTCAACATCATCAAGACGTGGGTCAGGGCTGTCCTCGGAGTCAGGACGCAGAACATCATGCAGCAGGCGTTCTTCTCCAGACTCCTGCACGGAGAATGGAGGGGGGTGGGGAAGATGCATAGCGGCGACATCCTCAACCGGCTCTTTGGCGACGTGTCCGACATCGTGTCGCTCATGACCGAGGTCGTCCCTTCTGTCGTCATCATCACCGTGCAGTTCATCGCCTCATTCGTCTATCTCTACAGGATGGACTCTGCGCTGGCGCTCATTCTTGTCGTGGCGGCGCCTGTCCTCATGCTCCTCAGCAGATATTATTTCAGGAAGATGAGGAGGATCGTCCGTAAAATCAAGGACAGCAACAGCGCACTGCAGGCCATCATTCAGGAGAGTGTGCAGAACAAGATGGTGGTCAAGGTGATGGAGCAGAGCGACAACCAGGTGGGTAAGCTCGAGCGACGGCAGGCGGTGCTGAGGTGGCAAATCAAGAAAAGGGCGCGATTCGCCATCATATCCAAGACCATGGTCAACGTCGGATTCGCCGGCGGATACCTCGCGGCACTTATCTATGGGCTTTTCCAGCTCTACAACCGCGAGCCGGGGGTCACCGTCGGGGTCATCATGGCATTCACCCAGCTGATTGGACGGATTCAGAAGCCGATGCTCGACATCGCTCGACTGCTGCCTACTTTCGTCAACAGCCTCACGTCGGCTGAGCGTCTCATCGAACTCGAGGTGCTGCCGGTCGAGGACGACGCACGTCAGCATCATCTCAAGGGAACGGTGGGCGTCAGGCTCGATAACGTGTCGTATAAATACACCGACAACGGACGAGAAGTATTGCGGAATTTCTCATACGACTTCAAGCCGGGCACCTTCACGGCCATTCTCGGAGAGACCGGGGCGGGAAAGACCACCGTCATACGAATTCTCCTCGCGCTCATCAAGGCGAACAAGGGGAAGGCCACGATTTATTCTGACAGCGAGCAATGCGAGGTGGATGTATCCACCAGGTGCAACTTCTCTTATGTCCCGCAGGGCAACTCTCTCTTCAGCGGGACCATTCGCGAAAACCTTCGATTCGGAAACCCTGACGCCACCACGGAGCAGATGAGGCATGCATTGCACATCGCCATGGCTGACTTCGTGTTCGAACTTCCCGACGGACTCAACACCGTCTGCGGTGAGGGGGGAGGCGGACTTTCGGAGGGACAGGCGCAGCGTATTGCCATCGCCCGCGCCATCGTCCGGCCCTCGAAGGTGCTGCTGCTCGACGAGGCTACGTCGGCTCTCGACATCGACACCGAACGCGAGCTCCTTATGCGCATCAAGCAGCACTACCACGACGCAACCGTCATCTTCGTTACCCACCGGCTTGCCGTCGTCGAGTTCACCACCGACAACCTACGTATGGAGAGAAACATTTGACCCGGAACCGAAAAACTCCTCCCTTTGCCCGTTGTGTGGCAAGCGATACCATCGCGCCCCCTCATCCGCATGGCTCTTTAAACTTTAAACATTAAACTTTAAACTTTTAAAAAACAATGATAGAATACGTTTCTGGAAAACTTGATGCCCTCACTCCTGCCACGGCTACCGTGGAATGTCATGGGGTGGGATTTCTGCTGAATATTTCCCTCAACACCTTCAGCGCAATTCAGGGAAAGGCGGAAGTACGCCTGTATGTCTATGAATCTATCCGCGAGGACGCATGGGTTCTCTTCGGCTTCGCCACCATGCAGGAGCGGCAGCTTTTCCTGCAGCTCATCAGCGTCAGCGGAGTGGGTGGAAACACGGCGCGGACAATCCTGTCGGCTTTCACCCCCGCGGAACTTTGCAATGTCATCCTCAACGGCGACGAGAAAATGCTCAAGACGGTGAAGGGACTGGGATCCAAGACGTCTCAGCGCATCATCGTCGAACTCAAGGACAAGGTGGCGTCGCTCGGCATCACTCCCGAGGCGGTTCAACCGGGCGACGAACCGGCGACGGCATCGTTCAACAAGCAGGTCTACGACGATGCCACCGAGGCGCTCAAGGCCCTCGGATATTCGCCCGCCCCTGTGGCAAAGGCGGTCAAGGCCATCCTCAAGGACGAGCCCGATGCCACAGTCGAGAAGGTCATCAAGCGGGCTTTCAAAATGCTGTGATAATCTGTGCCAACACAGAATGTACAGAAACAGGCCTCAGTAAAGAAGTTGTCTTCTATGCCGCATTATCAATGCGGCCAATCATAAAAAACTACTTGACTTATGAATAATCCTCCCGTAAAAAAAGAACAAATTCTCGTCAGAATCACAGGACAGGACCGTCCGGGACTTACTGCTTCTGTGATGCAGATTCTTGCTAAATACAATGCCCATATCCTCGACATCGGACAGGCCGACATCCACAGCACGCTCTCGCTCGGTATCCTCATCCGTATGGACGAGGCGCACTCGGGACAGGTCATGAAGGAGCTGCTCTTCAAGGCCACCGAACTGGGGGTCAACATCGGATTCTCTCCCATTTCCGAGGATGAGTACGAGGACTGGGTCAACCGACAGGGAAAAAACCGATACATCCTCACGCTACTCGGACGCCATCTCTCTGCTGCGCAGATTGAGGCGGCCACCAAGGTCATTGCTGAGCAGGGACTCAACATCGACGCCATAAGGCGTCTCACAGGTAGGCAGTCCATGCGAAATCCGGAGCGAAACCACACGCGCAAATGCATCGAGTTCTCTCTGCGTGGCAACCCTAAAGACCGCGTCCAGATGCAGGCGGAGCTCATGCGGCTCTCGGCCGACATGGGTATGGACTTCTCGCTACAGCTCGACGACATGTACCGACGTATGCGACGACTCATCTGCTTCGATATGGATTCCACCCTCATTCAGACTGAGGTCATCGACGAGCTGGCCATGAGGGCTGGGGTGGGCGACAAGGTTAAGGCCATCACGGAGAGTGCCATGCGAGGGGAGATCGACTTCAAGGAGAGCTTCACGGAACGGGTGGCGCTACTCAAGGGACTGGACGTCAGTGTTATGAAGGAAATCGCTGAAAACCTTCCCATCACTGAGGGGGTCGACCGACTGATGTACGTGCTTAAGCGATATGGCTACAAAATCGCCATCCTCTCTGGTGGATTCACCTATTTCGGAAAATATCTGCAGGACCGCTACGGCATCGACTATGTATATGCCAACGAGCTGGAAATCGACGAGAACGGTAAGCTCACGGGCCACTATCTCGGTGAGATTGTCGATGGAAAACGGAAGGCGGAGCTCCTCAGGCTCATTGCGCAGGTGGAGAAGGTGGACATCCGACAGACCATCGCCGTGGGCGACGGAGCAAACGACTTGCCCATGCTCTCCCAGTCGGGACTCGGAATTGCATTTCACGCCAAGCCAAGGGTCGTGGCGAACGCACAGCAGTCAATCAACACCATCGGTATCGACGGAGTGCTCTATTTCCTCGGATTCAAGGACTCCTATCTCGACGAGAAGGGCAACGCATAGTGGCTGTGGAGAAAGTTTCTCATATCAGGCCGCTCATCGCACTTGGCATTCCCATCGTCATCGGGCAACTCGGCACCATCGCACAGGCCTTTGCAGACACCATCATGGTGGGACAGTTCGGAACTCCGGAGCTCTCTGCTTCGGGGTTCGTCAATAATGTGTTCAATCTCATCGTGTTCTTCCTGCTGGGATTCTCTTACAGCACCACGCCGATCGTCGGGGCTTTCTTCGGAAGAAAGCAGAAGGACGACTGCAGCCGAACGCTCAAGGAGAGTCTCTTGGCTAACCTCCTGCTATGCGCCGCGGTCATGCTTTTCATGCTCTTGCTTTTTTTCAATCTCCGCATCCTCAATCAGCCGGAGGAACTCATGCCGCTCATCAGGCCTTATTACATTATTATATTATTGTCGCTGCCCTTTCTCTCGGCTTTCAACTCCATCAAGCAGTTCTGCGACGGGGTGGGCGATACCAAGAGCCCGATGTACATCATGCTGGTGGGAAACGTGGCCAACATCATTGGGAACTATCTGCTCATCTACGGATTCTCTATCCCTTTCACTTCCTTTGCCGTTCAGCCTATGGGGCTCAACGGGGCGGGAATAGCCACGCTCCTATCGCGGGTGCTTATGGTGGTCTTAATTTGGATTGTGGTACGGAAAAACCGGCATTATGCGGAGTTTAGGGACGGATTCAGGAAGAAAATCACGAAAAGGGGATTCTGGCATCTCACGAAAGTGGGGATGCCCATCGGGCTGCAGCTGGCGCTCGAGGCGGCGTCGTTCAACATCACGGCCATCATGATGGGATGGCTCGGGGCAACGGCGCTCGCGGCACATCAGGTGATGTGCACCATCGGGACGCTCTGCTTCATGTTCTATTACGGTGTGGGGGCGGCAGCGGCTATTCGCATCAGCCATTTCAAGGGGAGAGGCGAAAACGGAGAGGTGCGCAGGATCGCATTCACCGCTTATGCCATGAACCTGGTGGCGGCTGTTGTCCTCACGGCAGCCATCGTCATCGGATTCCGGCCGCTTTGCTTCTGCTTCACCACCAGCGCGGACGTCGTGGCCATGACTGCGACTTTACTCTTGCCATTCATCATCTACCAGCTCGGCGACAGCACACAGATTCTGTTCTCTAATGCCCTGCGCGCCATTCAGGATGTCAAGCCGCTCATGATATACGCGGCCATTGCCTATCTCCTCGTCTCCATTCCGGCCAGCTATTTCTTTGCTTTCACCCTCGGTCTCGGACCGCAAGGCATATGGTTCGGATTCCCATTCGGACTCACCACTGCAGGAGTCCTCTTCCTCCAGCGATTCTGCAAGAAGACCCGACAATAGAAACTATTTTATTTTCCTTACTTCGTTTGCCACATATTCTTTGATTTCTTCCCAATCTGCATCCTTGAACATTTTAGGCATACCCTGTAGATTGGCATCCTTGAAGTATGAAAGGCTCATGAGGGCTTGAAACTCATTGTGGTCTGGATATTTCGTTTTGTAAAAACTAAGAATTTGATCAAGTGTATAGTGCTGTAGGAGAAAATACAAATCTATAAAATCCTTTTTTGACCCTCGACCTACTATGGCATTCACTTTCATGGCTGCTATGTCTGGAGGTGAGGCTAATCGTATATTATCCTCTATTATTGCTTTGTCAATCCATGGATAGCAATAATTGACTATGTCTACCTTTACCTCGTTGATAAAGTATATTTTAATGTTTTTGGATTCTTTGAGGATTTGAACGTTTCCAAAATTGGAGAGACATTGCCGAATAGCTGGAGCATCGTCTTCAATTGTGCCGAAAAAATCAAGGTCTATTGATTGACGATGACCATATTGAAGTGCAAGAGACGTGCCCCCTACGAGTCGGGTTTCTGAAAAGATGGACTCTGAAGCAATTTTTTTCAGGAGTTCCAGAGTGTCGGGGCGGATTGTCTGTAATGATAGCATCTGTATTCTTCTTCATTTGTATGTGACAGTGTGCATATATATGAAAGACAAATCGGATCCAAAGAACGTAGCTCTTTACATACTTCAACGATTTTGTCCAATCCATAATAGTCTAATATGGTCCTCCAGTCGTTCAAATTCCCATATTCGAGGACTCGTGGGATAATCTGTATGGCATGTTTGTCCATGTCAAATTGACTTCTGTCTATATCCCAAAATAATACCGACGATAATTGGCTTATACATTTACTTTTATTCATATGTGATCGTTTTTGCGAAGATACCAAATTTTTTCGAAAACTCAAAAGATTTGTCTTTTTATTGGCCTGTTTTTTCAAATATATAAGCACGCTCAACTCGGGAAAGAACTTCCTATTGGAACGGGTTGATAGAGCTGTATTTCTCTTTTATCTCCTGTTCCAGGTTGGCTTCCTTGTGTTCGGCCACTTCTTCTTCGGCTTGCAGTTTTGAGGCGAGGGCTGCGTCTTCTGTGGCGCCGTCTGCATCGCCGAGCGCCCCCTTCAGTTCCTTTCGTGCCAGGATAATCTGTGCGTACTCGCCGTTCTGCTCTATCGCGTCGTTGATGGTCGTCTCGGCGTCCTCATATTGCTCCTGGCGAACCTGAAGACGGGCGATCCTCACGTAGGCGGAGCGCATGAACGGATTTTCGGCCACCACTTCCCGATAACTTTCCATGGCAGCGGAGTCGTCTCCTGTCGACTCCAGCAGCTCTCCGCGAAGCAGCAGCACCTCGTCGCTCGTCTGACCTTCGCTCTGCAGATGTTCCAGGTCGGCAAGGGCTTCTTCGTACTTCTGCTCCTGCTGATACACGCGGGCACGGAGTTGATAGCTGTCGTAAGATTCGGGATGCAGTGCTATGGCGGCGGAGGCTTCCTGCTCGGCTTCCTCCAGTTTGCCGGTGGCCAGATGCTTCTCTGCCAGCAGATAGTGGCCTGCAGAGCGGCTCTCGTCAAGGCTTATACCGCGAACGCAGGCCGACTCCATCTCGTCGTACTGTTCCAGCTGAAAGAGCAGCTGGGCCAGGCTCAGAGGGTGGTTGGCATTCTCGGGATAGAGCTCGCACAACTCCTTTGCCACCTCTGCCGCACTCTCCAGGTCGTTGTCCCGGATATAGGCATTCACCAGCATCGTGTGCGCCTCCTCGTCCTCTTGGATGTCGAGGGCGTGAGTCAGGTAAGTGATGGCATGGCCTGTCTTACCCATCCTGAGGGCCTGCAGACCGTTATATTTCAGTGTGTCGAAACTGTTTGCGTCGCGCTTCTGCTCGCGCTCTTCCTCGCTCGGCTCTTTCCCGCCGAATAATTTCTTGAAAAATCCCATTTTTATGTTTGTTTTGCGTTATTCTGTTTAATATGTCCCCTCCGAATCCTCGAAATCTCGAATCTTGGTCGCCTTGAAATCTCGAATCCTCGAACGAAACCGTCCGGATGGCTAAACCTCACACCTCAAACCGCAAACCTCAAATTTCAAACCTCAAACCACCCTGATCATCCCCGTGTCCAGTTCCAGCTCTTCTTCGCTGACCATCTCGTCTATCAGGGCGTCCAGTTGCTCGCGGTTCACGTTCAGCGTGTTCAGTTCCTTCAGGCTGTGCCATTCGCCGTCGCCCAGCAGACTGACCAACTGTTGGCGGAGGCTGGGAGGAGCGGTCTTCTGCTGTTTCTTTTTCTTGCGGCACACGTCGCATAAGCCGCAGTCCTTCGCGTCTTTCTGACCGAAATATTCCAGCAGCATACGGCTGCGGCAATGACGTGTGGACGAGGCGAAGCGGATCACTTCCTCTATCCGGGTCGTGTAGTCTGTCTTGCGGTCGGCATAAACCATGTCCGACAAGTAGAGGTCTTTCCCTTCCACGCGGCCTTGGCGGAAGGTGATGGTGGGCTCGTTGCTGCGGGGGATGTAGTCGATGATGCGTTGCTGAGCCATGGATTTCAGCTCTTCGTAGATGGGCTCCACGCCGATGCCCGTCAGATGGGACATCTGAAGCTCGTCGATGTAGACGTAGTCGGCAAAAAGACCGCTGTAGGTCCTCAGCAGGCAGTTGATGATGGTCTCGCGGCGCTGGCTGCCTTCGTGCAGACGGTAAAGATCTTCCTTGCTCAGGGCAAAGCGGAAGCGCGACTTGAATTCCGGGTCGGTGCAGTATTCGATGTAGCCGGCGTTGTCCAGCAGGTGGAGCGAACTCTCTGTCTGCACCGGAAACTGGTGAAACGTGCGGCAGAACTTCTCCAGACTGAATTTGTAGGTCCGGTTCTTGCTTTCGCCGATGCCGACTTCCAGGAAATAGCACAGGTTGTCGTAGGTGTCGCGGATGTAGTCGGATGGGGGGTAGGTCTCGTCGATCCTGCGACGCAGCTTCCCCTGGTCCTGGTTGTTGTATAGTAGCACGGCATACGACCGCTTACCATCCCTTCCGGCTCGGCCGGCCTCCTGGAAGTAGGCCTCTATCGAGTCGGGCACGTTGTAGTGGATCACCAGCCGTACGTCGGGCTTGTCGATGCCCATGCCGAAGGCGTTCGTGGCCACCATCACGCGGCACCGCCCTTTCGTCCAGTTGCGCTGGCGTAGGTCGCGCTCGGCTTCTGTCAGGCCTGCGTGGTAGTTCTCGGAGAAGATGCCGAATTCCTCCAGGCGGTGGGCAAGCTCGCTCGTCAGTCTGCGAGAGCGGGTGTACACAATCGCGCTTCCTTCCTGGTAGCTCTGAAGGATATGGATCAGCTCGTCGTCCTTGTTCTCGGTCTCACGAACCACGTACACCAGGTTCTTGCGCTCGAAACTCATCGAGTACACGTTCTTCTCCGAGAAGTTCAGGCGCTCCTGGATGTCGTCCACCACCTTTGGAGTCGCCGTAGCCGTCAAGGCCAAAACGGGAACGGGGTAGTGGATGAGCTTACGCAAATTGGCTATCTCCAGGTAGGCGGGGCGGAAGTCATATCCCCATTGCGAGATGCAGTGGGCTTCGTCCACGCAGATCATGCAGATGTTGCGCATATAGCGCAGCTTGGCCTGGAACAGCTCGGTGCCCAGTCGCTCGGGCGACACGTACAGGAACTTGAAGTCGCCGAAGATGCAGTTCTCAAGCACGCGCTCTATCTCGCTCCGGATCATCCCGGAGTAGACGGCCTCGGCTTTGATGCCGCGAAGGCGAAGCTGCGACACCTGGTCTTTCATCAGCGCTATCAAGGGAGTGACCACGATGCACATCCCGCCCATCGCCAGCGTAGGAACCTGAAAGCACACGCTCTTGCCGCCGCCCGTGGGCATCAGTCCCAGCGTGTCCTTCCCGCTCCCTATCGAGCTGATGATTTCCTCCTGAATACCGCGGAACGAGTCGTAGCCCCAGTATTGCTTCAGTATCTTCTTATAGTCTGCTATATCCAATTGCTTTCATCTTTTTTATGTCGTTCTCGCCTGCCAATCCCTCGCTTCCTCGTTTCTTCGCTTCCTCGCTTCCTCGATTGTTCGATTTTCGTTTTCTCGTTTCCTCGATTTTTCGAAATGTCGATTCCTTGTTTCCTCGCTTCCTCGAAAAAATCATCCGGATGGCGAAGATTTTGGAGCAGCGAGCGAAATGCCAAGCTCGCTTGAGCATTTCTGAAATCTCCGTTTGAGCCGAATTCAATGCCAAGCTCGCTTGAGCATTGATGAGGCGTAGGAGATTCGCCGTAGGCAATCGTGACAGAATCCTGTGAAGCGAAACCTCAATTTTCGTGCAAGCGAGAGCAGAATGAAGCTTGCTTCAATTTTGCCGAGCGCAGCCGAAAATCATGTCAATAAATTTCAAACTTTCTCAGCCTTTATATCCACGATTTGCAGTTGGATGTCTCCTTTCTTGTGCGTGTTGTCCTCCAGCGTATAGGCGATGTCGAACGACCGTTTCGTCTTGATATACCGTGCCTGCGAGCTCTGACCGAACGCGATGCCGTTCATCACGTGGTTCGAGTTCGTGTCCACCAGCTCCAGCTTGATATGCTCCTGGTCTTTCCCCACCACCTTGCTCGTACCGTAGTCATACACTTCTCGTGTCATGAACGTGGGCTTCTGGTTGTCTGGACCGAACGGGCGCATCTTCTTCAGGTCGTTGAAGAACTTGTGGTTGATCTCCTGGAAGCGGAGCTCCGCGTCGATGTCCAGGTTGGCCTGCGTCTGGTGGTCGGCTATGTGGGTGCTCACGTATTCCTCGAACATCTCGCTGAATTTCTCCACGTTTTCCACCTTCAACGACAGGCCGGCGGCATAGGGGTGGCCGCCGAAGTTCTCCAGAAGGCTTGAGCAGTGCTGGATGGCTTTGTAAACGTCGAAGTTGCTTACGCTCCGGGCTGAGCCCGTGGCGATGTCACCCGTGCGGCACAGCACTACGGCAGGCCGGTAGTAAAGCTCGGTCAGGCGTGAGGCCACGATGCCGATCACGCCTTTGTGCCAGTCTTCCTCGTAAATCACCATCGAACTCTTTCCCGCCATCTCTGGCATCAGGTCCACCAGTATGTTGGCCTCTTCTGTCATGCGCTTGTCCAGTTCCTTGCGCTCCTCGTTGTATTCGTTGATGCGGGCGGCCTGTTCGCGGGCCTTCACGATGTCGCGCTCCACGAGCAGACGAACCGACTCCTTGCCGTTCTGGATGCGGCCCGAGGCGTTGATGCGCGGACCTATCTTGAAGATGATGTCGCTCATCGTGATCTCACGGCTCGTCATGCCGCAGATGTCTTTGATGGCCTGAAGACCCACGCATGGGTTGTTGCTCAGCTGACGAAGGCCGTGGTAGGCCAGCACGCGGTTCTCACCCATGATCGGGACGATGTCGCTGGCGATGCTCACAGCCACGAGGTCCAGCAGCGGAATCAGCGTGTTGAACGGGATGCCGTTGCTGATGGAGAAAGCCTGCATGAACTTGAAGCCCACGCCGCAGCCCGACAACTCGTTGTAGGGGTAGGTGTTGCCTTCTCGCTTAGCGTTCAGGATGGCAACAGCGGGGGGCAGCTCCTTGTCTGGCACGTGGTGGTCGCAGATGATGAAGTCGATGCCAAGGCTCTTCGCGTAGGCTATCTCCTCCACTGCCTTGATGCCGCAGTCCAGGATGATGATCAGCGACACGCCGGTCTCTTTTGCGTACTCTATTCCCTGGCGCGACACGCCGTAGCCTTCGTCGTTGCGGTCGGGGATGTAGTAGTCCATGTTGGAATAGTACTGCTGGAGGTAGCGGTACACCAGTGCGACGGCCGTACAGCCGTCCACGTCATAGTCACCGTATATCAGGATGCGCTCCTTCCGGCCCATCGCTTCGTTCAGCCGTTCCACGGCCTTGTCCATGTCCTGCATCAGAAACGGGTCGTGAAGCGCGTGAAGCTGCGGACGGAAGAACGACTTGGCATCTGCCGCCGTCGTGACGCCGCGCCTAAGCAGAAGCAGGCATATCACTGGGCTCACGCCTATGTCCAGCGACAGCTTAGCCGCTGCCGCCTGCTCTTCGGGTGTGGGTGGGGTGTAATTCCATCTGTAATTCATTTTGTATTTTGTTTTTTTTTTTTATTTGCTGGTCTCAAATATGCGGTCACTCTATTCCTGTCCTGCCTTACCGCCAGCCAGGGATTCTTCATTCTTCATTAAAAATCGTCCGCATGGCCAATTCTTCATTCTTCATTTAAATGAATACCGCATATTATGTTCCAAAATTACAAAAAAAAATCCAATTATTACGCATTTTCCATGTTAATAATGTGAAAAAATCAAAAAAAACTTCTGTTCTTCTTTTTTCTCTCATCCTTTTATTGACTTTTCTCATTTTCTTTTGTATTTTTGCAAAAAAATGAAATATGGAAAATAGAGTTAGAACAACAATTTCACTTCCGGCCTATCTTCTTGGTAGCCTCAAGGAGGAAGCTAAGCTCAAGAAGAAAAGTGTGAGCCAAATTATTGAGGAAATGCTGGAATTTGCTGCCACACTCGTCCCGAATAAAGAAACTATGGCCGCAATTGAGGAGGCACGCCATGGTGATAACCTCGAGGAGCTCTCCTCATACGACATTGAACATTTTGAGGATTTTGTTGCGGGGCTATGACTATAGGGGTGTTCTATAAATTCTGATTTTGGAATGCTCCTACAAATGGATGTTTCATTTCGGTTGCTTTTGGTTTTCTGTGGTGCCTTTTTGTCATCATTCTCGGTTACATAGCTCGCTATGCGCCCTCAAATGCTAACAAAAA
>JAFUVE010000078.1 GCA_017483765.1 Bacteroidaceae bacterium
AGACGGAACACCTCGTTCATGGCTATCAGCATGTTTGACTTACCAGAAGCGTTTGAGCCATATAGGATACCTAACTTGTACAAGAATACACCATCAGCAACTTCGATGACCAGTTCCGATGATGGTCCTTTGGCAACGAAGCTTAATTCCTGCTTGTCACGAATGGAAAGATAGTTCTTTACCCAAAAATCTCGTATCATATCACAATATTTTACTCATTATCGTAATTTTGCTACAAAAATACAAATAATATTTGAATCAATTGGCATGCTAGCTGTCTATTTTTGTAATTTCAATACGATTTTATATATATTTAACTACTTATTGGATATAAGGAGAGCAAATATGCACCTTTTTACGGTTTGAAGTTGTTTTCTAGTAGCTTATTATTTCTCTTTCGCATCATCAACACAATTTAATTGGTAGAAGTTCGCGATCCCCCTCTTGACGTATTCACATGTGCGTACTATAATAATTATGGTATTATCATCGATTCCAAATTTGCGCACAAAAGTCAGTAGGCCACCAAAGTAAAACTGCGACAGCCCGTCGCAGTTTAATATCACCTTCGAAGATGACTTTTCCTTATGCTGTAAAAGTAACTCAAATTCTGCACATTTTATGCTTTTTGTGGTTTCATAAAGTTAAAAGTGTTAAATCTTCAACTTTTTTGCCGTTCACAGAATCTACGTCATCACTTTTCTACCGTTTAACACGTAAATTATTGATACAAAACAATATACAAATACTATAAACACAATAAACTTGCAAGTGTGACAGTATTGGCATACGCCACCGGCTTTAGGTGGAACATCCATTTTTGGCCATAACAAATACGGAAGGAAGTTCTATGCTCCAAGTGAAAGTGTACGTACTTATAATTCAACGACAAGGAAGGCATGCCGCTCGAGACCTTCGCCAAGCGCATGTCACAGGAATGGAGAGAGTATGCGTCAGCAGACAACCTTATCCCAGTCGACGGAGACGCACGCTTCCCCGACGATATGGAAGCACGAAACGAGATCATCGACATACTCTCATCATTCTCCAGCCGTGACGACCTCGCACGCCAGATACTCGACGACGCACAGCGCAACGACCCCGAATACCAGCAGCAAGAGTACGAACGGCAGCAGAAAGAAGACTACGACCAGCAGGCCAGGGACCTCGGCTACAAGGACTACGACGACATGATCCGCCAGCAACAGCAGGCAGAGAGCCGCCAGTGGATGGAGTCACAAGAAACAGGACGACTCGACTACCAGCAGACACCATACTTCGCAGAAGGATGGCAAGGCACACCCGACCGCATCCAGCAGACAGGAGTCACCGAAGCACAGCACCAGGCCATCTTCGAGCAAGGAGCAAAAGCCTTCCAGACTGCCACCGAGCGGGCAGTCAGCGAGCACCGCGCCGTCACCCTACAGGACTTCGAGCAAGCCTACCGAGAGCGCTCAGGACAGTACTTCGACACCGACCGACCCTACCTCCAACGCTACTACAACCACTTCCGCGACCAAGCCAACAGAGACTACAAGCGACGCCTCCAGGCCGACCAGGCACGAGCCCGGGGACAGGAACCGGCCGAGCACCCCGAGCGCATAGCAGCCGAGCAGAGACGCGCCGAAGCAGCAGAGACAGAACGACTCCAGGCAGAGCAGGCGGCACAAGAAGCACAGCGCCAGGCACAGGCCACAACCGAAATACCCGAGCCCGACGGCAAGACTCCGTCGCTCGACCAGGCCAAAGAGCTCGACAACGCACAGCGAACAGCAGCCAACCTCGGACTGCCCGTCATCTTCACCGACTCCGACAACCCCATACACACACAAGGAGCAGCAGACGCCAGGACAGAAGCCACACGACGCGGCTCCAACGCATACGTCTTCTTCCCAAAAGGAGGAGGAGCGCCGCGCATCGTCATCAACGTCGACCGCTGTGACGACTGGCACGACGTCTACCTCAAGACACTCCACGAAGGCTCAGCGCACTACGGGCTCCGACAGATGTTCGGAAAAGACTACGACACCTTCCTCGACAACGTATACGACGCAGCCAACGACGAGCTCCGCGCCGGAATCGACCAGTACCTGAACTACAACCCACAATACAAGCGGGACAGCAACGGACAGCCCCTCAAAGACGAAGAAGGAAGAGACATGCGCGACAACCTCGCCGACCGCCGGCAGGCAGTCGACGAATACCTCGCGCACCTCGCAGAGAAGCGCCCTCAGGACCTCACACAGCCCGAGCGCACACTCTGGGCCAAGATCAAGGAGTGGTTCATCAACCTCCTCCGTCAGAAAGGCTTCAACATCAAGCGCCTCACCGACGAAGACCTCATCGACCTCCTACGCGAGTCACACCGACGTCTGCTCCAGCAGGAAGCCGCACGCCGACAGGCCAGCCCCGAAGCACCAGCTGACCGCACACAAGTCCTCCGCACCGGAGAGCCCGGAGCACCCGCTGTAGGAGAGACGCCCGCAGAAGGAGAAGGTGGAAAGGTTCTATTCAGCTTAGCGGACGATATTCTTTCAACAGAAAAAATTGACATTACAATTCCCGACAAAGAATTGTTACCAGAGGACAGAAATGTTTATGACATCTACAAAAACAAGGAACAAGGATGGAGAAACACAGTTGCGGACTGGGCCATAAGTAAATTACCAGAGAGTACAACAACATCCTTCGGACAGATACAATACCGAAAAGCAAAAATACGCGGTGCTTTAGCTCATGGTTACGGAGACCTAAAAGTATTGACCCTCCCACATCTTGATAGAATGTTCAAGGATGGAATTTTGTTTGACCAGCACGAAGAGGATGGATTCACGTATTATAATGTAGCCCATATGTTACGTTATAATGGCGAAGACTATATTGCCAGATTGGTGGCTCGTGAGGACAAAAACGGAAACCTATTCTATGACCACGAGTTTACAGAAATAAAAAAGATTGGTGCTCCGGCGTCCGGACGAGAGGGCAACACAGCCACATCTCCACACCAATCTACTGCAAAGATACTGGAAAATATCATAGCAGAAAAATTATTTGAAGAAAAAAACAACTCAAACTCGCAAAATTCCCCAACCGACCAAACAAATTCCCAAAAATCCGCAACCGAACAAGGCAAAAACTCCTACTCACTGCCCGAAGACACCACACCCGAGGAGCGCGCACGCATCGAGCAGGAGCGCCGCCTCCCCCTCTCACAGAAGCAGAAGCAGCCAGGCAAAGACCACACCGCCCGCTTCTCCCCCGAAGACTTCGCCATCGACTGGAAAGCCTACGGGCACGATTTCGGCATGTCCAGACCCGCCGACCACCTGGCAACAGACACAGACGAAGCCGGCACCACACGCTACTCACTCACCAAGCGCACTCGACAGACAATCGACGGCTGGCTACGCAAGCGCCCCGACATCACAGACGAGCAGCGACAGGAAGTCCTCGACCTGCTCGACCAGTCAGACGACACCGCCTACCAGCTCGCAGCCGGAAAGTGGTTCGCCACCGGAAAGGTCCGCCTGCCCGAAGACAGCGAGAAGATACAGCAAGCCGTCGAAGTAGCACGACGCGCCAAGGTCGACCCCCTCAAGTACGACTCACCAGCCGCACTCATCGAGGCACACGCAGACATACAGATCAAGGAGCGCCCCGTCGACCCCGCAACCCTGTCCACACTCACCAACCCACGCGCCGTCGGAAACGGAATCGTCATCTACGACGTAGCCGACACCGAAGAGGCGCGCCAGGACATGCGCCACGTCATCGACACACACTTCGGACCCAAAGCCAACCCATGGTGCCTGCTACAGAAAGGAGAGGACGGGCAGCTCACGGAAGACAGCAAGAAATTCTGGTACGACACCTACAACGCCTACTCAAAACAAGTCGCCTTCCAGGACGGACGCCTCGCCGCATTCTCAGCCAACGACAACTACGACGTCGTTTGGTGGGACCGGTTCGACGAGGCGAGAGGAGGAATACCTGTCAGCATCGACAGGCCAGACATCGGAAAAGGAGTCAAGCAGGAGATTGAGATTCTCCCCGACGGAACGGAAGACACCGACACAAGCTGCTTTTTCAGAGGAACCCCCAATAAGCCAGACTCCACCTATGAGACATTCTGGGAAGACGGAAAGCCAAAGTCACGCCAGCGCTACAACAAAGACGGAATAAGAATATCAAGTGAAGAATGGTATCAGGACGGACAAAGAAAGATGCAAGCCACATACGACTCCCGTGGAAACATCGAAAAGCAAGAGAGATGGACGCCAGAAGGGCAGCAGACAATCCTCATCGACGTCACAGACAAGGGAATATTCAGGAAATGGAATCCCGAAGGTGTACTCAAAGAATCCGGACAATACAAAGACGGAGCCCTGGAAGGAACATGGGAAAAATGGAATGACAACGGAGTACTCATAGACAGAGCACGCTATACGGCAGGAAAGGAGAACGGGCTCCACGAGTCATGGTTCCAGGACGGTGTGAAGAGAAAAGAATATCAAATGGCCGACGGAAAACCAGAAGGAACATCGACGGAATGGAACCATGACGGCACAATATCCACCCGCCGCAACTTCCACAACGGGTGGCTCGAAGGAAGGCAGGAATGGTATATCGACGGCGAACTGAGAGAAGTGGAAAACTACAAAGACACACACAGGCACGGAGAGCAGAAGCTATACGTCCCCAGATACAAAGAATGGAGCACAACATACTACATAGAAGGGAAAAAAGCCACCAGGCAAGAATGGGAAAACTATGAGGCTCGAGCCACGGAATCCCCCAAAGGCACCGACCGCTACTCCATCTTCGGAGGAAACAAAGGATACGTAGGCTACTCCATGAGCAAGCGCGCCGAGCAGGCACGCGACGAAGGACGTTATCCAAAGACCGACTTCAAACGCGAGTACAAGGTAGGAGAGAAGCCCTTCTCCATCCTCAGCCGAATCGGAGTCATAGAGTCCGGGGAATGGCACCACACCAGCAAATACGGAAACCGCACAACCTTCCACAAGTGGGAAGAACCATGGACCGCGGACGCCTATCTCGAGAACAAAGCCGAGATAGACAAGCTCTGCAAGCAGTACGACGCAAAGCTCGTCGAGAAAGGAAACATCAAAGGAAACTGGCCCGAAACCGCACCTGAGTACAACCGCCTCGACGCAGAGATGGAAGCCATCAGCGACCAGATACGCACGATTATCGACACAAGCAACGCACGTGCAGCCTACGAGGAAAGCGAGCGTCAGCAGCAAGAAAAACTCAACCAGCAGCTGGCCGAGGCGAACCGCACGGCGCAGCTACGCACCCAGTACAACGAAGAAGTCGTCGGCAAGCAGCCCGTGCCCGCCACACTCGACTTGGGAGACGGATGGACCATACAGACCAACGGCAGCCGCAACCACACCGACTGGCAGTACTTCCGAAACGGCAACGAGTGGAAATACTTCAACTCACGCAACAAAGACCTCGAGCGAGACCTCAACAGACGCGCAGACCAGATGCTCTCCCCCTCACTGACATTCGAGCAGTGGCGCAAGCTGAGAGAGACAGCAAACAACAACGAGCAAGGCACCGACCGATTCGCCTTAGGAGACAGCCCAGAAACATTCAAAGACCGCCAAGAACGAGCCGTGAAAGAATACGGACATGTTATGCCGGACTTGGACAAGGCCGAAGTAAAAGTGTTTGATATTCTTAATCATCCATATACAGGAAGTTGGTTTGAGGCAGTGAGCGCCGCCAAAAAGGACGCCGTTGAAAAATACACTCACACCGAGATAGACGAGAAAGGAAAAGAAAAACGTGTTCCGATACCGCAAACATATGATAACTTTGGACAACACTTCAAGTATTACATCAGCACAAACAGTATTGATGAGTCTGTCAATCCCGAACAGATAGGAAAAAGCAAAGAGCAGAATGTCCCGCAAGGCGTTCACCTGGCGATACTCAATCATCTTGACGAAGTGATAAACGAAAGTATAGAAGTAGAGGAACAGCCATATTACCTAAAAGATGAGACAGGTAAACACAATCCCGCTTATGGATTTAACAAAGACGTGTTAGTTCATGTGTTCATGGGAGCTATTATGATAGACGGAAAAACGTATCGTGTAAAAACTACAATGTTTGAATACAAACAAAATAAAGTTCTCCCACGAGAATATGCATATGACGTATCAAAAGTCGAAGTGCTCGACGAAGAATCGCCGAACACTTCGAGTGATTTGACCGACGTCAATGAGCATGTCAATGAGCGTTTGCCACTTGCAAAGTTACTAAATAACATTGAGAAAACCTACGACAAAGGAAAAAAATTAATAGAAAAAAGCAAAAATAATAACGAAGACCAGAAAATACATCCTTTTCTGACGCAAATAGGTGAAACAGACGGGATGTCTTTCGAACAACGGAAAGAATATGTCAAGGAGAAAATCGGCCCTCGTCTTGATTCACGTGACCGCCCGTGGGGCTATTCAATTATATCAAAAATAAACCCATTGAAAGGATTCTTCCGGCCTGACATACCAGCAAAAGTCCCTTACAGAGAAGTCTTCAAGACCCCGACTGTTGACGATTATTATATCAGCACGAACGCAAAGTTCGAATATGTCGGCCCAAAGCAGTCAGAAGGAACCGATCCGTCGGAAACAGAGGCGGAGAACCGCAGGATATGGCAGCAGATGAAAGAAAGCGGACAATACGAATGGCACAAAAGTCCATTGTCAGACAGCGAGTACCTCGTTGACAGGAAGTCCGGAGACATCTATCGTCTGGCAGACCACTGGGGAAAAGTGTCGTCTTGCAATTGGCAGATAGACAATCCTTTGCATAAAGGAAACAATCAAGGTATTTTCCAGATAGGTAAAGCCAACATCCAAGACTTCAAGGCAAACAACAGGTCTTCAAAATTCAAGGCTGACAATCCCGAATACGGCGAAATATACGAGCATGCCCTTGACGAGACTATAGCCAACTATGAAGCCTTGCTTGAAAGCGAGGTAAAAATGGATGGAAACGCAAAAAGAAACGTAGAGGAAGCTCTTTCACAGTACAGAAACCTGAAAGACCTCTACACAAACAACAAGTACACAGAAGAGCAAGGCAAAATCCGCTACTCCCTCCCCGAAGACCGCACCCTCCCCGAGGAGCCCGGCTACCCCCTACGTGACTTCGTCACCGACCCCCTCGCCCACGTACGCGACAACCTACGCCGCGTCGCAGAGCGAGAGGAAGGCGACCGGCCCCTCGACTGGACAGACCCCTACGAAGCCTTCCGGCGCCCCCGCACCGCCAGTCTCGAGCTCAGCCGCATGACCGACGCCGAGCTCCTTGAGCGCACACGAACAGCTGAGGGCAACACCGACGACTGGAACTTCTACAACGACGAGTACGACCGACGCCACCGACAGGAGTACGCCGACCTCACCGACCACTACCGAGACGTCATCGAGAAGACCAACCCTACTCTCGACGACGCATACGACATGCTCGCCACTGCCGACCAGCACTTCCACTACGGAGGCTATGCCAGCACCGAGCGAACCGAGCTCCTCGCACAGCGCGACGTACTCCAGGACTACATCGACCGGAAAGAAGCCGAGCAGGCCGCAGCCGAGCATGGCACTGACCATTACTCCCTACCAGAGGACCAGCAGCGCACCGACGACATCATCAAGGCGGCTGAGAAGCACTTCGGAACCACCCGGGACATAAGGGAGGCAGGATACATACTGCCCGACGGAAAGCTCCTCGACTTCTCAGGACGCCACGACCTCGAGCCAGGCACCTCAGACCGACCTTTAAGAGGACAGCGCACCAGCGACCACCGGGACATTCGCCAGATTGCGTACGACAAGGACGACAACCCCACAGGCATCACCACCGACATGGCAGACTTCATCAGAAGAGGAGCCATACGGATCGACGCCAACAACGGAGCCGTCAACCTCGCAGTCAAGCCCACCGAACAGCAGCGCAGACGCATACGGGAGCTTGTGGCACGCAACGAGGGAGACATCTACATCGACTTCGGAGACGGTGACAACACAGACCACTATGCCGAATACGAGGGAGCAAAACCCACACGCATCCTCGCAGACATCGACCGATACTTCGACGAGGGCATCAAGCCAGAGGGCGTCACCCGCTACTCAAAGCCCATGGAGGAAGTCGCAGTCTCCCCGGAAGCAGAGGCCATCAGGGAAAAGGACGTGAAGAACATCATCGCGACAACAAGCGAGGACAAACTTCCCCAGACAAGAAAAGAAGCCCTGACCATGCTCGACGGAATGAAACAGCCGTTCCCCAACGACGACCAGGGATATGACATTTATGTCAGCCATGCAAATGCAAAACACTCGATGAACTTCAGAAATGAAGATCAGATTAAAGTCATAGGTGTAATAGACAAGGTTATAGCAAACGCAGTCAAGATTGGCGAGATGCCAGTTGCCGAAGACGAAAAAGAGACAACAAAGAAAGTACACATATTCTACGCCCCCGTCAACATCGACAACAAACAATACTCGGCAAGACTGGTAGTAAAGGAATACGAGAAAGGAAACTTTGTTGTAGACCAGATGAATCTCTACAACACACAACTGAGAGAAGAGAAAAAGGCTGATTCCGCCCAACGCCCTTCATCCGATGGAATCCCAGCGCATCCGGAAACAGCCAATAATTTTTACAAAGTTAAGGAATTAATTCATAATACGCAAGAATTTGACAGAAAAATTTTAGGATTCGGTGAAAACGACAGAACCGCCTACTCCCTCCCCGGAGGCAACAACACCAACCCCGACCCAGCCTCCACCGGCGTCACCCGCGGCATCGACCTCTCCAGTTGGGACCCCCTCGCCTCAGTCCGCCAGCACGTCACCGACTCACGCCAGGCACGCGCCGAAGCCGACCAGGCATGGACCGACCACCGTGCCCGCCGTGAGCAGGCCATAGCCAGCCACACCGCCGTCAAGAACGACCCCAACCTCTCCCCCGCCCAGAAGAACCGACTGCAGAACGACATGATCCGACGCGTGGCAGACGTACGCGCCCTCGTAAGCAAAGTACGCGAAGGAGACCGCGAGTCCGTCAAGGCAGTCACCCAGACAGTCCTCGACCTCGCAGACGCCGTAGGCGACGGACTCACACGCGGGGCCGTCAAGAAACTCATGCACGCCGTCGAGAACGCAACCACCAAACGCGACGTCAAGACCGAAGTCGACAAGGCCGTCGACGTCATCCTCACCCAGGTCACACGTGAAGCCCAGCGGCAGACCGAGAAGCTCCTCCACACCAAGGCCACCAAGCTCGACCCCAACAACATCAGCGTAGCCGGGCAGATGGACGAGCACGGGCAACGCTCACTACGCCAGCTCAACGAACTCCTCTCTCCTGAGGGACAGGCCACCGACCTCGACCAGCTCGAGGCAGAACTCACCGACAAGGAGCAGAACGGACGTGAACTTGCTTTCAGTCTGTTGAGCAAGAACTATTTATCCAAATACTACAAAATTAGTCAAAAAAAATTAACATAAAAGTTGCTTGAGGCCGTGCTTCGCCGGCTGAGAGTGCTGCAGAAAACTGCGGCATACAGGAAAGCGGACGGGGGGTGGGCCTCGCTTCACCGGCCAACTGTGCGGACGAGGACGTCCACTACCCCAGCCAAGACTAATATTTCAGTATGCAATTCCACAATGGATGGGCCGTGCTGCACCGGCCAACTGTGCGGACGAGGACATCCACTACCCCAGCCAAGACTAAAAACTTGATTAGTAGAAAGTTGAAAGTTTAAAAAGCCATGGGGAGGGTATTCACTCAACACCGGGGAGTTATTCGGGGTTGAGAGAAGTGAATGCCAACGTGATGGTCATGTGGAGTTGGAGCAGACGTGATCGCAATGGACGTTCGGCACCATGAGTGTGGGCTGGGAGAAAACAAAAACCAAACTGACTGATAATCAGTTAGGCTTTGAGGTGCCTGGCGGATTCGAACCGCCGTAGACGGTTTTGCAGACCGTTGACTAAGCCACTCATCCAAGGCACCATTTCGGGGGTTGTCTCCGAAAAACTTTGCAAAGTTAGCACATTTTTGGTTATCTACAAACTTTTTCGTGATTTTTTTTCGAAAATTTTGAAAAAATGCCTAACTTTGGACTTTCAAAGAAAAAAAACGTTGTTGTTTGGTCTATATGCTGAATAAAATCAAAAAATACATAGAGGATAATGCCTTGCTTAACGGGAACGACCATGTGCTTGTGGGCTTGAGCGGTGGTGCGGACTCAGTATGTCTGCTGACAGTGCTATGCGAACTGGGCTACCGAACTTCTGCCGCCCACTGCAATTTTCAGCTCCGTGGGGAGGAGAGCACCCGGGACGAGCTGTTTGTTCGTGACTTGTGCAAGAAGATGGGTGTCCGACTTCACGTGACGCATTTCGACACCTGCGGTTACGCCCGCGAGCACGGACAGAGTATCGAGATGGCAGCGCGCGAACTTCGCTACGGCTATTTCTCCCGCCTGATGCAGGAAGAAGGATATAGCAAAACGGCCATTGCCCACCACAGCGACGACAGCATAGAGACGATGCTCATCAACCTGCTTCGCGGCACAGGGCTCCGTGGTCTCTGCGGGATTCGAGCGAAGAACGGCAAGACCGTCCGTCCGCTCCTCTGCTGCAGCCGAGATGAGATTCTGGGGGTTCTGCAAGAACGGGGTCAGGCTTACGTGACCGACAGCACGAACCTGAGCACCGACTACGTTCGTAACAAGGTGCGCCTTCAGCTTCTGCCCCTCATGCAGGAAATCAGCCCGTCGGCCAGAGAGACATTGCTGACCACCATCTCCAACCTTCAGGAAGAGGAGAAGGTGTATGGATGGTGCATGAGGCGGATGGAAGAGGAAAGCAGCTATGTAGACGACTACGGCGTTCTTCACATCTCTAAGGAAGGACTCCAGCGCAGCCCCTCCCCTATGTCGCTGCTTCATGAGGCTCTCCGCGACTGCGGTTTCAACCGCTCTCAGCTCATGCAGATCATCGGCTGCCTGGACAAGACCGGCAGGCGTTTCTTCTCTGCGGAGTTCCAGCTTACCGTAGACCGCGACTACCTCGTCGTGACCGGGATCACCGATGAGCGTGGAGCAGCGACGCCCAGCGAGATGGAGATAACCGGGGATGAGGGCATCCTGGAGCTTGCTGACGGCGAGCGCATCGCCTACCGGATTGTCGGCAGAGATGAGTTGGAAATCCAGAAAGACCGCAGCCACGCCTATTTCGACCTGCGGAAGCTGGGAAGGAGTCTGACTGTGCGACTTGCTGAGAAGGGGGACTGGCTCATCCCTTTTGGAATGAAGGGACGTAAGCTCGTGAGCGACCTTCTGACCGACATGAAAGTGCCGGCCTTGGAAAAAGGACGTCAGCTGGTGGTGTGCAGCGGCGGACGTATTGCCTGGGTGCTGGGGCGGCGGGCATCTGAAGAGTTCCGCGTGGACGACGACACGGAGCTGGTGGTGGAAATGGAGACTAAGTTATTTACGATTTGACAATTTACGATTTATTTCATGAACTTTGTCACGACTAAACATAGCTCAAGCAAGCTTGGCTCTGTGTTCGCTGCTCCAAAGTTTTCCGATTTATTTGGATTTTTTTACATTTGAGATATTTGCCACGCGGATGGGATTTTTGAAGAAAGAAAATTGCGCTTCGCTCCATTCTATAAAAACGGTACTTCAGGAAAATGTGTGGAAGAAGATTCTATATCGTTGATTGACCGTGCTTCGCCGGTCAGATGTGCGGGCGAGACGCCCACTATCCCAGCCGATGTCCTGTCGGAATGAAAAAGGAGACAGCAGATAACAATAAAATTAATCACCACACGAAATCCTGAATAACCATAAAAACCATGCGGACGGAAAGAATTGGGTCGTCTTTGACGAGAAAATAGCGATTAAGCGAACAAAGACAAAAGTTTGCTTTCTGCTTGCCGAGTGAGAGTCATTTATCCAGATTAACAAATTTTGTTTTTTCGCACCACCAAATCATCAAAAAAAACTGTTAAATCGTAAATAAATTGTTACAAAATCTGATTCTCCATCCTTCTTCCTTCGTTTATACATATTTTTTTCTTAACTTTGCACATTCATTGCGAGACATTGATTGAAAATTAAAATGTTCTCGTTATAGCGAACAAAAGAAATCGAGAAGACATTACTTTGGCTGGCATGCCAAAGCTGAAGTAAAAAAAATCATTTTTTAACCTCACAAAAAAGAACCCAAAGAAAACGAATATGGCAAACATAGCACTTATCACCGGCGTGACGGGCCAGGACGGCTCTTATCTGTCGGAATTTCTCTTAGACAAAGGATACGACGTTCATGGAATCATCAGACGCTCCTCGGTGGACTACCGCGAGCGTATAGCCCATCTGGAAGGACATAAGAACTTCCATCTCCACTACGGCGACCTGGGCGACTCGATGTCCATCCTGCAGGTGGTGAGCAAGGTGCGTCCAACCGAGATATACAACTTAGCGGCCCAGAGCCATGTGCAGGTGAGCTTTGACTCTCCAGAGTTTACCGCCGACGTTGACGCCACCGGCGTGCTCCGCGTACTTGAGGCCGTTCGTCTGTGCGGACTGGCAGACACATGCAAGATCTATCAGGCCAGCACCTCCGAGCTTTACGGCAAGGTGGAGGAAGTGCCGCAGAACGAGCAGACCCCATTCCATCCCTACAGCCCTTATGCCGTAGCCAAGCTTTACGGCTTCTGGATCGTGAAGGAATACCGTGAGGCATACAATATGTTCTGCTGCTCAGGCATCCTGTTCAACCACGAGAGCGAGCGCCGCGGTGAGACCTTCGTGACTCGCAAGATCACGCTGGCCGCTGCCCGAATCGCCCAAGGCAAGCAGGAGAAGCTTTACCTGGGCAATCTCTCGAGTCTTCGCGACTGGGGATATGCCAAGGACTACGTGGAGTGCATGTGGCTGATACTTCAGAACAAGAAGCCTGAGGACTTCGTCATCGCCACGGGCGTTCAGCACTCTGTACGCGAGTTCTGCTACTATGCGTTCAAGCATGCCGGCATAGAGCTGGAGTTCCAGGGCGAGGGCCTTGACGAGAAGGGCATCGACAAAGCCACAGGCAAGGTGCTTGTGGAGGTGAGTCCCGACTTCTACCGTCCGACGGACGTGGTGAACCTATGGGGCGACCCGTCGAAGGCAAAGCGCGAGCTGGGTTGGGACCCTGCCAAGACGAGTTTCGAAGAGCTGGTGAAGATCATGGTGGATCACGACATGGCCAAGGTGGCTGTGGAGCGTGCATCAGAAGGCATCCGCACGAACCTGGCCGAATATTTGGAAAAGGGCATCGTGAAGTAAGAGTATTTGAGGTTTGAGATTTATTGGCTTGATTCTCGGCTGCGCTCAACATAGCTCAAGCATTGCTTGGCTCTGTATTCGCTTGCACGAGAATTGAGGTCTGAAATTTGAAATTTCGCTTCGAAGCTCCAGACTCTTCGCCATCCGGACGGGGAGACGCCATACAATGGACGTCTCTACTACATACGGACGGTGACTTTTAGATTTGAGTGACGTGTGTGTGGCTTACGTCGCACATTGTTTCGCGAAAATGAGGATGCATTAACCTAAAAAAAATCACATACTGAAATGGAAAATCAAAGATTTTACAAACAGGAACTGGCTCCCGGCATCAGATACTACTTGTGGGTGATGATGCTGTATGCGCTGATTGTGCTGTTTCACAACCTCTTCCTGGGCATGAAAGATCCTCAGTTCAGCATACCGATGCTTTGCACGGCCCTGCGTGTGATCATCAACCTGGCTGACATCGTGGGCTTGTATCTGATCCTGCGCAACAAGAGCATAGGAGTGTGGATTTACACGTCCACCGCATTCTTCAACGTGTTGCTGAGTCTGGCCTTTCCCGACTACATGTCAGTGTTTGCCATATGCCTCAACATCGCCATGAAACTTGGCCTGCTGATTGTTTTGAACATGAGGCACAACGACCTGACGGGCTATCAGACCCTCGGCATGGCGAAAATCGACGGCCGCTTCATCGACGAATGGATAACGGGACGAAAACGATATATGTGATTGATATTTACTATTTTACGATTGACGATTGACGATTTATTTGGATATTTTTGAATTTTGGATATTTGCCATGCGGACGGAGTGAGTAGTTTGACGATTGACGATTTATTTGGCTATTTTTTATATTTTGGACATTTGCCATGCGGACTGATTTAGTTTGAAGACGCACCACGGCATGACAGCGGACATACATAAAGTAAGTCCCTACAGTTGGCAGGAAATTTGAAGACGAGATATGATTCGGGCCGGAAGTGAATGTGCTTCCGGCCCGAATTGTATTGTTATAGCAGGGTGTGGTTTACTGTCTGTCTGCCCCACCCCATTTCTTCTCGTATCGTCCTTCGCTGTCTTTCTTGCCACCGAAGATGTTGAGACGGTAGCGCACGTTCAGCATGACGTAGGAGTTGATGCTGTTGTAGTGCGTGTCGCTCCTGGTTGTGGCATCCACCCATCTGTCGAAGTTGCTTTGCTGCCCGAGAATGTCGTAGAAGTTGAGGGCTACGATAAGCGTCTTGTCCTTGAGGAAGCTTTTTGAAATCTGTCCGTTCCAGATGAGCTCGTTGGTGTTGGACGACGGGTCGTTGTATCCCCTGCGGCTGTTCTCGTGGATGTTCGTGGAAATTTCGAGGTTCTTGGGCAGTCTCAGGATAACCTGTCCTCCGTAGCTGAACCTCCAGGTGTTGAGATTGGCATTCGGTTGGAGTTTGTTGCGCGAATGTTCGTAGTTGACACTACCGTCGAGTGTGACCTCGATCTTCTCGTCCCGGAAACTGAGGTTGAGCCTTTCGTTGAGTCTGAGCGTGCGTGTGGTATTCTTTTGTGCATCCTGCTGCAACTGTGTGACATAGCTCACATAGTTGTTGTAGCGGACGCGGGTGTTCGTACCGATATTCCATTTCCCGAGGCTGTCGAGAGCGGTGTTGAAATTGAATCCGCCGTCGGCGTTCCAGTTGCCGTTGATGTTCTCAGGCCTGGAGAAGCTGCCTCCCGTCTCCTCGTTATATCTGACCATATTAGAGATGCTGTTCCGGATATGCCGGTAGTTGGCAAAGAGCACCACGCTTCGTTTGTATCGCTGTATGTAGTTGTTGTAGTATACATTGAGGGAGTTCGTGAACTGCGGCTTAAGTCCCGGGTTTCCCTGTGTGATGTAGAGCGGGTTGGAGTCGTCGGTGATGTCGAGCAGCTGAGTCATGTCCGGCTGCCTGGTGTCTCCACGATAATGGAACCAGATGTTGCTTTGCTCGCTGAACTTGTAGTGGAAGTCGAGCGTAGGCGTGAAGTTGGTGACGTTTCTGACGGTGTCGACATACACCCCTCTGTAATCCTGGATGAAGTTGGAGCGCTGCGGCTGCACGAGGAAGCCGACGTTGTAGTCCATGTTCTCCTGCCAGTGGCGCAATGTGAGCCGGATGTTGTGGGTGTAGTTCTTGTATTCAGAGTATCTGCTGAGGTTCTTGTCGAGATAGTGGTCCATATTGTCGTAAACGGTTGAGAGCCAAGGATCCCACTCCCTGTATACGGGCACGATACCTGAGAAGATGTTCTGTTCCTCATGGCTGAAGTCAAACGTCTGACGGTCGCTCTTGTTCTGGTTGTATCTCAGTTCGTAGTTCGCCTGTAGGTGTGCCCCTTTCCAAAGCGGCTCGCTGTAAGTGGAACTGAGCACGTATCCGCTGTTGTCGGACGGCGTTGTGTTGTAGCGTGAGGTGAAATAGGTGGAGTCCTGGCCAGCCGCGTTTTTGACGAGATTGAGGAAGACCTCGTTGCTTGATGCGTTCCGGTTGTCGCTGTCTCCGATGCTGCCTTCGAGTCTGAGGGTGATGTTACGTCCTCGGGGGTTGAGTCTCCTGTAGAGTTGCAACATTCCCCATGCGTTCTTGTTTTCTCCGTAGGACAGGCTTGCGCCTCTGCTGCGGTTGACACGGTATGGAGCGAGCGGGTCGGTGGCGTCGAAGTCCTCGAGTGGGTCAGCCACGTGGAGATAAGGGTCGTCGTTGAATGTGGCGTTGGCCGACGTAGATACTCCGTCGTTGCTTCCTGTGCTTCCGTTGGCCCTCAGGAGTATGTTGCTCAGTGTGTCGGGCTTCCATTCCAGGCGTATGTTTCCGCTCCAGTTGTCGCTTCGTGTCAGGCTTTTCGAGAAGCTGTTGGAGAAAGTTCTCGAAGTAGGGCTGTAGAAGTTCTCGCTTGCGTTCTCGCTTTTGTTGTCGCCGTCGCGGTGGTTCCATCTGATGCTGAAGTCGAGCTTGATTTTTTCTCCGTCGTCGTAGTTGAAGTTGGTTCCCAGCATCTTTCGTGCGTTGAGTCCCCGCCGGTTCCACCATCCAGCATTCTCCTCCTTGTTGTTGAGGTTGCCGAGGAGCACGAATCGTGATTTGTCGGTGAACCGGCTTCCCATAAAGCGAGACGCGTAGCGGTGTTCGGTGCCGGCTCCGAGGTTGAGATTAGTCATGTATCCATGGTTCATGCCCGACTTCATGGTGAAGTCAAGTACGGTCTCTTTGTTTCCGTCCTCGATTCCGGTGATTCGTGCCTGGTCGCTCTGCTGGTCGTAGAACTTGACGCTCTGTATGAGGCTGACAGGAATGTTCTTGATAGCCGTCTCTACGTCGCCGAGCAGGAATTCCTTACCGTCGATAAGAATTTTCTTGACCACCTTTCCGTTGACAGTGATATTTCCGTCGTCGTCGACTTCAGCCCCGGGGATTCTCTTGATCAGGTCCTCGATCATGGACCCTTCGGGTGTCCTGTAGGCTTCCGGGCTGTAGACGAGCGTGTCTTTCCTCACCACGACCTGGGGCGCGTTGGCGGAAATGACCGCATCTTTGAGCAGGAACGCGTCGAGACTCATCTGCAGATTTCCCAGTTCGACGTTCTGATTTCGTCTGATGGTGACTTCCCTTAACAAAGGCTTGTAACCCATGAGGCTGATTTTGAGTCGGTAAATGCCGTTTGACGGTGCTTCGATGCTGAAGTTTCCCTGTTCGTTGGTGACCGTACCGCCCACGAATGCACTGTCGCGTGCAGCAAACATTTGGATGGTGGCCATCTCGATTGTCTCTTTGGCCTCGGAGTCGAAAATACATCCTGTGATAGTCCGTTCTCTTCGCTCCTGTGCGGCAGCCATCAGGAAAGTGACGCATGCGAGCACAGTGAGTAAAATCTTACGTAACATAAATGTTGCTTTAGTGATGAGTAATTGGTTGCTTATCAGAGAAATGGTTGTTTTTCAAAACTAAATTTATTCATAAAAACAATTCAGCCTGATTCTTTCTCTTTCCACATATATAATATATACATGACTGAATAGATATGGAAAAGTTTAACTGGCGTGCTAATAATTGTAAGTTTAACACTTTTTAGTATATTATGCATCCTTAAAGATTGTTGAAAAATGAATGTTGAAAGTGGAAAGCAGACAGAGGATTTTTTGAAGTAAGAAAATTGGCAGAAAAGTTAATTGGGGCCGTGCTTAGCCGGCAGAGGGTGCCGCATAAAACTGCGGCATACAGAAAAGCGGACGGATGGACCGTGCTTCGCCGGTCTAATATGCGGGCGGGACGCCCACAACCCCAGCCAAGACCAATTATTCAGTAATCTCTTTCAGAATGGTTTGACCGTGCTTCGCCGGCCGACTGTGTTGTTTTCGGTAATTCAAGGGAGGAAATCTGTGCTTTGGTAAAACTCGTTCCTATCTATTATATACTGAAACACAAGTGGTTGGAAAATCTTTTAGTATTGTTGTGTATTCTGGTGGAAAATACGTAATTTTGCATCACTTATACGCTTGACATTGCCCGAATGGAGAAATAACAATCAGGAGTCTACACATATCAAAATTTTTCGCCTATGAGAACAATCAAAACCTTGCTACAGCTGTTGATGCTGTCTGTAGTCGGTCAGTCGCGGCTTCCATCGCCTCAGCGCTCACATATGTTTTCATCCCGCAGCCTCGTCTACATCTGCGTGACGGGGAAGGTGTACCACTCCACCCGCTCATGCCATGGTCTTCGTAACGCAAAGCACGAGATCCGCCTCGTGAGCGAGACCGAAGCCGTAGGAGAATGGAAGCGCAGAAAATGCAAGGTATGCTATTGAGCAACCGTAAAATAGTTGCCTCGTTTTCATGAAGACAAGTAGAAGAGAATACAAGAAGACAAGACTATAGTCTGCTATGACAAGCATTCCAATGGAACAGAAGCTGAGACCGGTTATTTTTAAGTCTCACTTATAATAAAAACGAAATCGTTTAAATATATTTATGGAAACAGAAAGATATTCATTTTTAAAAAACATATTCGGAAGGGACACATACGAAGGATTCAAAGAGAAAGCGAGGAAATACGTGCCTGTTGCAGCGGGTATCCTCCTGCTTTTGTTTCTATTATCTTTATTCTTTCACTGGGGATTCCTCAGCACCCTTATAGACTTAACGTTCGGGACGTCTTTAATTTTTTTGTTGTTCACAATTTGTGTAATCATACTTTTCGACAAAGGAATAACTATAAAGGTTGAATATGATAGTTTTAGCCATCAGTACATTCCTCCGACAAAGAAGCCAGAAGGCTATACATGGACTGTGGTATGGGGATGCACACTGATAGCCATAGGAATTGTTCTGATATATGCCACCCAAAAATATAAAAATTATTACGGTTTTGGATGCGACACATTTTTAGTGGACAAGAATAGTGGTATTTATCATGTGGATGGAATCGACTGCGAAGAGGCGTCACATTCCTATAATCTAGAAAAGATGCAAGGATACGAATTTCAAGACGCTGGCTATCACATGTGCGAAGAATGTGTTGAATGGCTTGAAGACGCGGAATCAGCTTACAATGAGAGTAGATACAGAAGACCATAAAAATTAAAAATAAAAAAAATGGACAAAAATAATTCAAATGCCGGTAAATATGCACTAAGATGCATAGGAACGATCGCCACAAGCTGTATTAGTGCCATTGTGCTTTATTATTTATCCAATTATGTGATACTGGGAGCTTACAGGTATTTAGCTGCCAATGGCAACCAGATCATGGAAGGAGTATTAAAGAATTCCATTATACCCGGATGGGGGACATGGGGTGTTTCACATCCAGGTATTTCGTCCACCATTTCCTTGATAATAACTGGCGTGATTGCCTTTGTGATGTTAAGTATCTTCTATGGACTATTATATTTGTGCAAGAAACTGGTTAATGGCAGCAAGGCCATGACAATTATGACAGGTGTTATCTTAGCAACAGAGTTTCTCTTCTCCTCCTATTTCATCTTTTTCATGAATTTACCAGACGCTTTAGGATTGCAGAACGCGGGCTTATTCTATATTATATCCATCTTTGCCCAGGTATTTCACGCAGGATTAATATCGTTTGAACTATACATATTATGGACGAATGAAGACATCGGATAAAGTAATAATTAAATAAATTTATTTTTCATTTATGAGAATTATCATCACAATTTTAGTTTACTGTTTTGTCGGCTGGCTCCTTTGTGATATCGACCCGGACAAAACATATTATTGGTACTCCGGCATCTGGCATGGAATGTTTTTTTTCATCAACTGGATCAGACATTTCTTTTGGGACTGTATTTATAAGGCTGAAGACTACACAACAGCCTATAATATCTTTTACTGGACCTTCAGTATTATTTCAACTGTTGGAATCGTATTTGGAGGCTCCAGCAGAGACGAGTATTAACCTTCAAAAAGGAATAACAGCATGAGCCGGATAATCCTATCACTTTGCATTCTATTGGCGCTCTCTGCGTGCGGGGAAAAAAAGACATCGCTTCAGGTCAAGGAATATGTTGACAGAACTGAAGAATTTATCACAGAAGCGGACAAAGTCACTTCTCCGAAGGAATTAAAAAAATACTCGATGAACACAACAAAGTTTATGTTCGACTGGGCAATAGAGAACGCCTCAAGAGAATACTCCGAGGAAGAGATAAAAATGATTGATGAAGCAACTAACAAGCTAAACCTAAAGTTACTTGAGCTAAATCAAAAATATCCTATCGAATATAACACAGACACAGCTTATGACGAGGAGAAGCATGGAAAACTGCCGATATAGGCTTTCCGGACATTAATACAAAATATAACAGAACAACTAGATAGTGCCAGCACAAATGAAGACCTAACTCAAGCACAAGGCGATTATGTATGGGGTATGGACTCCATTTTCCGTACATTTCCAAAAGAAGCCATGATCCTTGTCTATGAAGACGAGGATGTGCTATCCGATAGTAAGAAAATGAATATGGCCGCACAGAATGCAGAGAAAAGAGTCAATGATTTTCATTATATCATGAAAAAGGTATTAAGGGACAAGTGATACAAAGAATCAGGCGGCAAGGGTCGAAGACCCTTGCTGAGATTTTGAGATGAGGCGGAGCTTGCTTGTCATAGTCAGGATGAGAGCGTCAGTCTGGGCGTTGTCAAGGTTGAAGATTGTGAGCGAGTAGGTGTCAGAAAGGAGTTCTGAAGTGAATGACACCTTCTTGCTTTTGAGAAACTTGCAGACTCTTTCGAAGAGTGTTTTTGAAGCAGTGTAGATTGTTGTTGTCATAAGAATTAGAATTAAAAAATGTTAGCGACATTGATATATACTGATAATTGGCAAAAGGTAAACAGCTGAAGGAAAATTTATTCTGATATCGACCCAGGTAAAACGGTGAAAACGATTCACAGAAGCGAAACAAGCTGATTTTTGCACTACACTGATAAGTTAATTTGTATTTTCAAAAAAATCACATCCTGTTTCATGTTTTGAGACAAGACGCACATAACTTTGCATACTCTAGGAGAAATCTAAATGTTAAACATCAAAAAAAAGAAATTATGAAAAAATTATTTTTGTTATTTTTTTCCATAATAGCTTGTGCTGATATTCATGCACAATATTATGGAAGTGGAACGTCAACAACAGGTAAAAGAGACATCTATGGGAATACTACCACAACACACAGGGACAGCTATGGGAATGTTGTAGGCACATCAACCACTGGCAAAAAAGACATCTTTGGAAATACCACGACGACATACAGAGACAGCTATGGCAATGTTGTGGGCACATCAACCACTGGCAAACGAGATATCTTTGGAAACACTACCACAACGCACAGGGATAGTTATGGTAATACTACAGGGACCTCAACGACAGGCAAACAAGATATCTTTGGAAACACGACCACAACGCACAGGGATAGTTATGGGAATACCACCGGTACCTCAACCACTGGCAAACGAGATATCTTTGGAAACACGACCACAACGCACAGGGATAGTTATGGTAATACTACAGGGACCTCGACGACAGGCAAAAGAGACATCTTTGGAAACACGACCACAACACATAGGGATAATTCATACGGATGGTAATTACATAGAGTGTTTGGTTCTGTACACCAAGAACCCTCAGTCAGTAGAAAAAGCCGATTCCGCTAGTTCTAAAAGTCCGTAGAGAAACATTTAACAGTTACGAGTAGGCGCGCCCCACTATTTCGCCTGGCAGATGCGGTACTCGTCGATGGTTCGGCGGTCCTGGCTGATGTTCAGTCCGACGGCATAGACGGGACGGGGGTCGTGGGCGAAACGGACGGCATAATCCTTCGTGAGGATCTGGTCGGTGGCCTCCGAGGCGGTCTTACCGTATTTCAGCTCGAAGATGTAGATGGCGTCCTGCAGCTTCAGGGCAATGTCCATGCGCCCGTCACTGGTCATGTCCTCTGCCTGAACGTCGGCACCGAACCCCAACAGAGCGGCATAGATGAGCGACTGGTAGAGCTGCTCGTTCTGGTTGCGGTCAGTGATGCTGTAAGGGATGCCGGCATACCACTGACGGATAGTCTCTATGAATTGCTCGATGGTGATGTCCTTGCTTTGAAGGTCTTGGAAGGCGTTGCCCAGCGTGTCCTGGCTCCCTACATATTCCTCCATATAATATTTATAGAGCGACTTGGAAAAGCCCTCGCGAACCTCCTTGTTCGGGAAGTCCAACGTATATCGGCCATTGCGCGGGTTATAATCCTTCAGCGTGAGGTAACCGCTCTGGAACAGCACAGGGATTGGGTCTGTGATGCGCTCGGTCGGAGCGTCAAAGCGGTCGAGCGTGGCATGGAAATCCCGTATCTTCTGAATGCTCAGCTTGTGCTGACGCATCACACTGATGAGCATCGAAGGCGTGCCGGTGGAGAACCAGAAAGGCTTGATGTCGCCCCTGTAGAATGCGGAGAAAAGACTCCAGGGACAATAGATGTCGGTGAAGCGATCAGAGAAATGATAGCCGTCGTACATATCCTTCAGCTTCGCCACCGTGTCATCATACTCGTAATGGATTCCCCAGCTGCCATAGATGTCGTTCATCCGCTCTGTCAGCAACTCAATGTCGGGTTTCAGCTGAGTGAGCAGTTCCTCTTCAGTAATGCCGCAGATAGCTTCATAGGCCGGGTCGAAGGTCAATGACTGAAGGTTGTTCAACTCGCTGAACACCGAGAGCTGGGAGAACTTTGAGATGCCGGTCAGGAAGACGAAACGCAGATACTGAGCCTGGGCCTTCAGCGGACTGAACAAGTTGCGGATATGCCCGCGGATATACTCCTGCAGCTCCGGCTTGTCGATGCTGTCGAGCATCGGGGCGTCGTATTCGTCGATAAGAACAACCACACGCTCACCCGTCTGCTCGTAGGCGGCACGGATCATGTCCGTCAGGCGCTCGTCGTAATTGTCGGAGTCTTCTGAAGCAATGATGCCGAACTTTTTTTCCTCCCATTTCAGGATGGTGTGAATCGTCCTGTGTAAAGTTTCCCTGGAAAAATACTTACCGTTCGACATATCCAGACGGATGACAGGATACTTCTTCCATTCCTTCTCCAGGTCGTAAATCACCAAACCCTCGAACAATTCCTTGCGACCCTCGAAATAGCAGCGAAGCGTGTCAACCAGCATCGACTTACCGAAACGACGGGGACGACTCAGGAAAAAGTTCTTAGCATCCGCACTTACCATCCGGTAAACATACGCTGTCTTGTCGATATAAACCGCATTTTGCTCACGGTGCCACTCGAAAGTAGGCTCACCTGCGGCATACCCTCTCCTCTTTGTATTTTTCTGCTCCATACTCATGATTTACGACCCGTTTATGAGTCCGCACCGCAAAGTTACAAAAATTAAATCTAAATAAAAAATGAAGTATGAAATATTTTGCGGGTAACCGAGAACTATAATGATTATGGAATGAGGAGGCGAAGAACACGGATTGTGCAAGCCTGAGAATGACGGGGAAGCGGAAGATGCTAAGTTCATAAGTGTAAGCATGCTCACCAGGATATTTTCACATCTTTATGACTTAAGTCCCGCAACGTTGCAAAAGAACGGTTATGGAGAAAATGAAATTCACAGCAACGTTGCGGGATTGTTTCATATGATCTGGATTATGCGTAACTTTGCCATGTCAATAAAACAATGATGACGAAACAGCGTATAAAAAAAGCCAAACACCTTTATCATTAACCAATCTATCCTGTATATTTCACACTCAATGTTCCAGCACAAATTTCGTCAGTTGAAACACTCGTTTCATAGATTTGATTTGTTCGATAAGGAAAAATCATGTGTCCCCTCTGTGAAATCGTACTCCAGCCATACAGAAATGCTGCG
>JAFUVE010000079.1 GCA_017483765.1 Bacteroidaceae bacterium
CTATTTTTGAGCAGATTTGCCCGCAAACTCGCAGAAGCGTAGCGAGCTACGGTTCAAGAGGTTAAGGGCAAAGATGCCAAAAAGAGGCAAACACAGGCAAAGATAATTCTCTTGGATTTATTAATTATTAGAACATGCCTTATATAATTGTGAGTTCTTGTTCCAGCTTCCATTCGCATTCATCGCGTCCGACACCTTCATGTTGCAGTCGGAAGTGTAGAAGGCATTGGTGTTCCTGCTGGGGTCACGCCAGTGCCAGGTGAATGCCGGGATTCCTCCCCGTCTGTACGTGTCCTTGGCCAGATTGACGCACTCGCGTGTAAACCCCAGATTCCACGAGTCGTTTTCGTAAGACCCGGTCGCATTCATGAAGTCAAAACCGATCAGTGCAGGGTATTTTCCCGCTGCCTGATACACCGCTTTCACGTCGGCCTGGCGTATGACACTGCCGTTAGAGCCCGTGAGGTCTCCGGTCATGATTCCCGAAATGGTTTTCTTTCCGAAATTCTCATACAGGAATGTATAGACGAGCTGTGCGGCTGGTGTGGCCTCAGGGTCGACGGGAGATTTTGAGATATTGAATTTCAAGGAAGAGTTTTCGGGCTCCAGGCGTATATAGTCAATCCGGAACCACGTCCAGTTCGGAGTGATGAGAATGGAATTGGCCCCTGCCTGTATGATATAGGTTCCGACCTCGGACTCTGCCTGTCCGTTGACGGAGAATGTGCCGTTGTTGCCGTTGACGGAGAGATTGACAACCTTTTGCCCGTAGTTCCCATCATAGCCGACAAAGATCTTGTATTTTGCCCGCTTGTCGGCAGTAAAGCTGAAGGCGATTGAAGCGTTGCTTTCCGTCAGTTCGAGCGCTTTACCTCCGGAGTACTTGCTGTCGGAAATCAGCCTGCAGTTCTTATATTGCGCTTGCTCCGCCTCCATCAGCGTGTCGGCAGAGGCGCTGCAGGGAAAAGCGAGAAATGTTGCCAGCATTAGCGGCAGTGTCCAGCGGCGACCTGACAACAGTTCGCAAAGGGGTGTCAAACAGGAAAAGAAGTGCATGAGTCTGACTGTTTTTATAATATTTAGTGAGATAAAAAATAACTTCATTCACCATCTGTTCCACTTGAATGCCATCCATGGCTGACTATCGTCTTGTCTTCTCGTCTTCCTGTCTTCTCGACTTCACCATAACGAGGCAACTTATTTTTTACGGTTATTTCACGATGTCATTGTAGCGCATGAGGTAGGTGTCGTACTGTGTCTTGAAAGGGCAGAACGGAGGTTTCACCCGTTCGGGAGCGAGGAAGAGCTGGCAGATGAGTGATGGCCACTTTCCGTTTTCCATCCTGTAGAGATAGAAGTCGCCTGCCACAGTCCCGACATTGCGTGAGATGACCGGGAATGCGGTCCGTGCAAATTTAGGTCCTTGCCCAGACACGGCTGCGTTGTAGGTGAGGACAATGCCGCGGTCGGTCTGTTCGAACGAGATATTACCCTGCCGGCAGACGATGAGCAGCCCGTCGCCGTCCTGGTCGGTGAGCAAGGCGGCATCCACCCCCCTCCGGTTTCCCTCGAAGTAGAGGTCTCTGCAAGTCATGTCCCATAATCCGTAGCGGTTGGCACGGAATCGTCCTGGATAGGACGGCATCGGTCCGCATCCGATCCACTGCACACGGTCGATATCCTGCTTCAGCAGAAAACCGACACCCAGCTCGGAGAGGAAGCGTTCGGTAGAGTCAGGCGTGATGGAGAAACGCACATGCATTGCAGCCCCCTCATCCTCCATGCTGACGGTTGCATCGATGCCCTCAGATGTTGTACCTTCAGGGATTTTGAGCAGATAATGCTCCAGTCTGCTGTCTCCCACCTTGATTTTCTCCGCCATCGTGGCTTTGCGGCCGGCACGGACAAGCGGACCTTCCTGAATGGCATCCATCACGTCGGAAGAAGGCTGCGAGAAAGCCGCCTTGAGTCGTGCGGTCACGTCGGTCGGATTCACGGGCAGGCTCTGGCGCAGGAAGCAATTATCTTGATTATCATATATCTCACAATGCAGAAGGCAGATACGGTCTGCTTGTGGAGACGAAGGCAGCTGAAGGGCGAATGTCGTCTGTCCGTGAGGCGTACATTCTGGCGAGAAGCGGCCATGAGCGAGAGTGTCCCGGTCCTCGGAATAAGCCCATCGGAAGGTGACGTTATCTTTGAGGTTAATAAAATCAAAGCGGTTGACGAGATGGAGTTTCAGGATGTTGCCGTCGGCCGACAGCACAGAGTCGCAGATGAAAGCCCTGGCATAGTTATGTTGGAGCTCATAATAGTTGGGGAGCGGTGTTCGGTCGGCATAGAGCAATCCGTCCGTTCCCTTGTTTCCGTACATTTCGAATCCCTGGTCCTGAGAGGTGAACACGCGCTCCTCATATCCGAAGAAATCTCCGCCAGCCCGTTTTCTGTCAGTTTCCGAGAGTGAGTCCGCATGGCTGATTCTGAACGGCATACCTTGGTCCACCCACTCCCACACGCTTCCGCCCGCGATGCCCGGAGTACGTTCGATGATTTCCCATTGTCGGTCGTGATCCTCAAGGGATATGCCGAGTGTGTGGCAATACTCTGTGAAGATAACAGGGCGGTCGCGGTGCTGATAGAATCCGGCGATTTGCCCGGTAGTGGGATAATGCGGCGCATAAATCGGCGCGTCGGATGGAAATCCCTTGGGATTTTCCCCCTCGAAGAACCGGCGGAAATAGCTGCCCACCTGCGGATAGCAATAAGGGCGAGAAGGATCGAGCTTGGTCTTCACGTATTCACCCAGGCTGATGCAGATGTCGGTGAGCGGATTCTCGTTGCCCAGGCTCCAGATGAGTACACACGGGTGGTTCTTGTCGCGCCGGATGGTGGCCTGTGCCCGCTGCTGGAGTACAGAATAGAACTCAGGCTTGCTGAGGTTCTTGTCACCGAAACCGAACGGTATCTCGTCGACAACATAGAATCCGAGGGAGTCCGCCAGCTCATAGAAACGTGGCTCACGGGGATAATGCGACGTGCGGATATAGTTGACCGACGCTTCCTTCATCAGCTTCATATCGCGAAGAATGGACGCCTCGTCGATGACTTTTACCGTCTTGGGGTCGGTGGAATGGCAAGTGACTCCACGGAGTTTGATTGGCTGTCCATTGAGTTTCAACACGTTTCCATCAACGGAGAGTTGCCGGAAGCCGAATCGGTGGTGGAACGTCTGGAGTGTCTTGCCTCTGCGGGCGAGCGTCGTACGCAGTGTGTAGAGATAAGGTGTCTCTGCGGTCCATTGTTTTGGTCTCGCCACTTTGTCTGTGCCGACCAGCCTTCCCTCCGCATCCAGAATCTCGTGTGTCACAGTGGTGTGGCGGTCGCCATTCTTGACTTCCGCCAACACCTCAACCTCTCCCGTCAGGGCGGCATGGATGGTCAGGTCGGCCATGTGGGTTTCGGGCACCGCCATGAGCGTGACGTCGCGGAAAATCCCGTTCGGCGCCCAATCGTCGTTACAGTCGAAGTCGCAGCCCGGAAACTTGGAGATGACTTTCATCGCCAGCTCCTGCAGGTCAGCCTTTGGATTGAGGAAAGGAGTGATGTCGAAAATAGCGGTGTTGTAGGCCGACCTCCATGAGCCGGCATGCTTGCCGTTGACCCAGAGGTCGTAGCCGTAGAGCACGCCGTCGAAGCAGATGGCCACCCGCTGCCCCTTCCATGCTTTCGGGACGCTGAATGAAGTGCGGTAGAATCCGGTGAGCGGACGTGCGCTGTCGTAACTCGGCTTGCAGAATCCGTAGGCCTCCCAGCAGCCAGGGACAGGGATTTCCTTCCAGGACTCGTCCTTCTCCGGCACTACCATCTCCTCTGCGATGCCTTCTTGCACTTTCAGCATCCATGTGC
The DNA here is from genome assembly GCA_017483765.1 of Bacteroidaceae bacterium. Taxonomy (GTDB): domain Bacteria; phylum Bacteroidota; class Bacteroidia; order Bacteroidales; family Bacteroidaceae; genus UBA3839. Next base: position 3,907 of record JAFUVE010000079.1, read on the forward strand.
CGTTCAGGCTTTTCTGCATCTTGGGATCCGTCACTCTCAATATGCCGTGGAAAGCATCCTCCACCTGTGCGGCAGCCGCCATCGAGAAGAGCATCGCCCACACCGTCATCATCGTCCTCAGTTTCATAGTTTCTTGTATCTCAAGTCAATTTTCGTGTATTTTCTCTCTTTTGCGTTGTTCCAGTGCTCAAACAGTCCAAGCGGTCGCTCCAAGGGCTTTCCGTCCTGCTTATAGACTGTTCCGCTGGGAGCATTCGGGATGCTGGCCGCCTCGCGCAGATACTCGTCGCAGTAGTTGAGACTTCCGAACTCAGGCCATTCACCGATGATGATGTCCATAGCCACAGCGTCGCAAGCCAGCTCATCCTGGGAGAGGATGATTGAGCAGGCCCAGTCGCCGTTGAAGGGCTCCTTCATCCATTTGGGGTTGGGCGCGCCGTTGACGTCGCGCGATCCGTAGGTTCCGTCGATGAGGAACAGGAGCGTCTTCTGTCCGAGATGCTTATGCGCCATGAAGTCCACGAAGGTCTTGTATCCTGGTTTCCCGTGGCGCTTGTCCTGACTCACGTTATTGTGGGCGTTCTGCCTCCAAAGCAGGTTGATGTCGGTGGCTCCATACCAGTTCTTTCCTGTCAAGGTCACGCCTGGTCCGGAATGGGTCTTGAGCAATGCTGAGTTGATGAGATAGTCGGCATCTACGATGCATTTTGCCAGTCCGCGGGCCATCTTTCCGTTTTCCTGGGAATAAACAATCTGTTCCGGGTAATATTCGCATTTCTCACGGCCGTCTCCCCCTATGTTGTCCACGAAGCGGACTTCGGGGAATTCCCTGTGGATTTTGCAGTAGATGCTGTCGGTGATAGCCCTGCTGGGCTCGCAGAGGATGATGTCCTGCTGTCGGATGCCCGCGTCATGCACCATGGAGCGTACGAGAGCCAGGGTGACGAAAGGAGAGGAGTTGAGCTCGATGGTGTCGCGGTGCGTGATGGCGTTGTTGAGATTGAGTTTCACGGCTATGGTCTCACCTTTCTTGTATCCGCGTGCGCCTCGTCCATGCTCTTTGTTGAAATACCGGAAGAGGGCATTCCAGGCTTTCCGGGCATTTTCCTCTCCCGTAAGTTGTACTACCGCCTCCGTGATCATACGGTCGGCCCGTGCCTGGTCGTTCCATCGGTCGTCCACCCACAGTCCGGTCTTTCCGTCCCAGCTTGCCACACCAGGCGAATGAATCCATGCCACACGTGCCGGATGGATTCCCCTGCCCTCTCCTATCGGCTCGTTGGGCCCGACAAAGAGTTTCGGAGCCTTTCCGTTGTACTCACCGAAGAAGAGGCGGTCGCGGTTGACGGCCTCGCTGAGCAGCTGGATGGTGGTAGAGGGGCCGAGATCGGGATTCTTCCATGATTTGAGTTGCCAAACCACCTTTCCCTCCTTGTCCACCTCGATGGCCTGGACCGGAGCATGGAGCGAGTCCATCGGTGTCTTGTTCCATTCGTTATACCAGTTGTTGACGATATGTCCTCCGTCCTTCAGACGTACCGTCTTCTGCGGCTGGGTGACTCCATAGTCGGTGGTATTGAGCTCCCAGACGGTCTCTCCCTGTCGGTTGATTTCCTGAATCTTGCCCTTTCGTCCCGTGACGAGCAAGGTGCCTTTCGGCATTTCCTGCACAGACCAGGGGAGAAATCCGGTCCAGCGGTCCACCTCCTTGCCCTCACTCGTGAACTCATGAATGCAGCCCATCGACATGTTGGCTACGAGAAGCGTGCCTCGGGAGGAAAGGCGTGCGTTTCGGAACTGTCCGTGGACGGATCCTTTCTCCGTGATGGGGAGTTCAAATTCACGTACAATTTGTTTCGAAGGAATTTCCATGACGACCGCCTTTGCAGGCTTTCCGTTCTGCACGAACACCACATGGGTCCGTCCAATAGGCTGAAGGGTATGGATTTCCGTGCCTTCAGGCGCGTCGTAGTGCCACAGTGTCTGGCAGTCGCTGAAGTCCTTGCCTGTGGAGATTTCCGCAATTCCGTATTGATGAGCCACGAGGATATGTCCGTCGGAGAGCAATATGGCGTCGCTGATTTCACCACGTCCAAGTTCGTCGCGGTAAGTCCAGGCCAGCTTGCCGTCCTTGACGACGAACATACGCCGTTGCTTGCTCTGTCCGGCATAGAAGAAGTCGTGACGTGCGAGGTCAGAGTCCACAGGCTCCTGTGCCCTCACACCATTCATGGCCGGCCACAATAGTGCCAACAGAAACAGTAGTCTTTTCATGATGCAGTCAGTTTGTAATGTTTATGCAAATTTACAAAAAACTGGCTAATCAGAAAAGAGAAGTCCGAATTTATGTTGAATTTCAGACCTAAACGCAAAAAAGTAATTAAGAAAGTGTAAATGCGCATCGCATGGCCCCGGCGTTTTGTTCTTTTCTAAATTCACTGGTGAAAGCAGAATATTTTTCCGTTTACCATCATTTATAATGATTTTATGCATTTTTTGATAGAAATGCGGTTGTACATCAAGAAAAAAACATAACTTTGCAAAAAAAATTATAGAGTCATTAATAAAAAGACTAATCAAAGGATTTCATGAGTAATTTTTCAACGAGAAAAAGCATCTTGCTGACGGCCTTCGCACTGGGCAGCATGACGATGTATGCCCAAAGCAACAAGGCAGACACAACAAGGATAAGCGATGTGGTGGTGACCGGCACCCGCCATGCCGTCGACGTACGCCATCTCCCGTTCACGGTGAACGTGGTGGACCGCAAGACACTGACTGAGAATGAGCAGCCAGCCATCCTCACCACACTCACTCAGCAGATTCCGGGCCTGTTCGTCACGGGACGCGGTGTGATGGGCTACGGCGTGAGCGGCGGCGCTGCCGGCGGCATCATGATGCGTGGCGTGAGTGGCGGATCGGGACAGATGATGGTGCTCATCGACGGCCACCCCCAATATAACGGCATCTACGGCCACCCCATCGCAGACAGCTACCAGACGATGATGGCCGAGCGTGTGGAGGTGCTTCGCGGACCGGCATCGATGCTTTATGGCTCGAACGCGATGGGCGGAGTAATCAATATAGTGACACGCGGCATGAAGCACGACGGCGTGGTGACCAACCTGAACGTTGGAGCCGGCAGCTATGGCACATTCCAGGCTGAGGCCGCCAACCAGCTGAAGAGCGGGCGGTTCTCGTCCACCATCGCCGCCCAGTACAACCGGAGCGACAACCACCGCCCGCGCATGGGCTTTGAGCAGTACGGCGCCCACCTGAAGCTGGGATACGAGCTGTCGGAGCACTGGAACGCATTCCTCGACGGCGAAGTGAACCACTTCAACGCCGAGCAACCCGGCAGCAAGACCAGCCCCTTGTTCAGCGCCAAGCAATGGATTACACGCGGGTCGGTATCGGCCGGCGTGGAAAACCACTACGAGAAGACAAGCGGAGGTCTGAGTGTCTACACCAACTTCGGACGCCACAAGATAGACGACGGAACGGGCGACCTGTCGAAACCGACCGCACGCTTTTTCCGCTCGAAAGACAATCTGGCCGGCGTGTCGTGGTATCAGAGCGCACGCCTGTTTGAAGGCAACCGCACCACCGTAGGCATTGACTACCAGCATATCTATGGCCGTGCCTACTACACCTCGAAAGAGACTGGCAAGACCTTGGAGACGCCCAACAAGCAAAGCGGGAAATCCCACCGCAACGAAGTGGCCGGCTACGTGGACTTCCGCCAGGACCTCACGTCCTGGATGACCGTCGACGCAGGCATCCGCGTCGACCACCACAACATCTCCGGCACGGAATGGATTCCGCAAGCGGGAGTGGTGTTCCGCCCCATGGAGAGCAGTGCACTGAAAGCGATGGTGAGCAAAGGATTCCGAAATCCCACGATGCGGGAGATGTACCTCTATCCGCCGTCCAACACCGACCTGGAGCCTGAGCGGATGATGAACTACGAGCTGTCGTGGAAACATCAGGTCAGCCGCTTGAACTACGGACTCAACCTCTACTATCTGAAGGGCGACAACATGATCCAGACCTTGATGGGCGAGTCCGGACCGCGCAACGTGAACACAGGCGAAATCGAGAACTACGGCCTGGAACTGGAAGGGAAATACCGCATCAACCGGCACTGGAGCGTCAACACCAACCACAGCTTCCTCCATATGGAGAACAAAATTGTGGCTGCCCCGCAGTACAAGGGGTTCTTAGGCGGCAACTTCACTCAGGGAAAATGGAGCGTTGTAGCCGGTCTTCAGTACATTAACGGCCTCTACACGGCCGTGGGGGAAAACGAGAAGAAGGAGAACTTCTGGCTTCTGAACACGACTGTGAACTACTCCGTCCTCGACAACCTCCGCTTCTGGGTGAAAGGGGAAAACCTGCTGGCCCAGCGGTATGAGATCAATGCCGGCTATCCGATGCCGAAAGCCACATTCATGGGCGGCGTGAATTTCAGATTTTAAGCACGGATTTCACGGAGTTTTACAGCCAGAGTATTCGCATCTTGTTGTATTTCAACTAATTTAGATTAAAACGGTAGAAAAGTGATGGTGGGGATTCTGTGGATCAAGAAAAAGATGACCATTTAACGTATTTAACTTTTTTAAACCACAAAACAGTGAGAGTGCGCAGTTTTTTGCACTAAGCATTGCTTGCAAAAAATAACTCCGCATCGTACTTTTGACGTTTATAAGTATAATAGCTTGTAAGATTTAAGGGGTGTTCTATAAATTATGTCGGATTGGTTTTGGATTTTATGTGAGTGGATTTTTGTTAGCATTTGAGGGCGCATAGCGAGCTATGTAACCGAGATTCTGGAGCAGCGAGTGCAGAGCCAAGCTTGCTTGAGCTATGC
>JAFUVE010000080.1 GCA_017483765.1 Bacteroidaceae bacterium
AGTAACTTTGCTTTCGGTAATCATAGCGGTTTTTTTAGTTTAACATTGTTTTTTGCTTATACAAAGTTACTAAAAATTCCGCTATTTACCAAATAATCAAGTAATTAAATACACCTTAATTTTCATCGAACTCACGTTAAAATAGATTCGTTTTTGGGGTTGACCACCATCAACATGTCAAGTAAGAAAGCAGATTCAATCGGTTAGAAAAAGTATATCTCATAGCTTGTATATATGCGGCAGTGGGCCACATGGCATTCACGATTTCCATCCATGGTATCTACAGGCTGGATACCCCCAATAACTCTTGGATTTCATTCCTATCACCTCCCTCATGCCGCCCGCCATGAGGGACTCCCCCGATAACTCTTGGTTTACACAACCTATAATCTGAGACCGACGAAAAGGCGTGTGATCCACTTGCTGTTGTGGACAGCCAGTTTTTTCTTGCTGCCGATGTTTGTGAAATTATATACCATTGTGGTACCGACAAACATATTGCCGAATTGGCGTACGAGTGCTCCACGCCCGGTGATAATCACCTCGGGAAAATGATAGTCAATCGGTATGCGATTGTCATTCACCTTAAGAGATGTGTTGCTGTAAACAGTAAACGTAGGCAGGGCTGACAGATGGAACAACCAATTGCGGCCGGGCACCCAGTTGTAGCCATATCCACCTCCGATGCCGATGTTCGTTACCTTCAGCACCGACTCATACTGCCTCTTGGTGTCAACACGTTGTCCCTGTCCGGATACCGCGAGCAGGAAGCTGCCTGCTGAATGACGCTGAATGTAGCTCTGCATAAAGGCGGCAGGATAGGAGAAACGACGATAGTTGAAGGCATAATAAGCATTCACGTTGAGCGATTTCAGTTTCACCACCTCTGGGGGCAATTCTATGCGCGGCGTTCCCTCGGCCTTGTGCCACCCCTTGAAATTCCGGGCATTCTGATATATAAAATCAAAGCCCATCCGGTTGCTGTAAGAGTTGAGGTTCAGTTCAAAGTCCTTGTACTTTCCCATAATCTTGGCAGGGTTCAGAGCCATGACTACCGACACACCAAGATAGTTGACACCGAGACTGACCGTCGATTTGTAGTCGGCTGTAATCTCCGAGCGGAATGGGGTGCCCATCTGGTTCCCCTCCATCTCCAACTTGGCTCCCGACACGTTGAGTCTTGCTGTCAATGTCCACTTAGTCTGAGGACGCATGATGTAAGCCGTGTCAATGTCTGAACTGCGATAGCGGGCGGTCAGCATACTATCCGCATAATGCAACAAACGTAACAATTTCTGCGCCCTGACATCGGAGGTAAAGCTGGCGCAAAGCAAAAACAAGAACAGAGCAAGTATTTTAAACCCTCTTTGTATCATCATTTTACTTAATTCATAAGAATTCGTTTGCAAATATACGCATTATTCATGAAAAAAACAATTCAAAACACTTATTAGTCATATAAAAACCGCAGCCTATGAGTCATAAGCTGCGGTAAAGATAATATTAAAATTCTCATCATGTCAAAACTGAAAAATCAGTTTTTTCACTCCCACAAGGAAGAGGTCGGCGGATTCAACCAGTTCTCATCTTCAGGTTTGACGAGCAGTCCGTCGTGATCATCGATGTCGTCATCTTCTTCATCGTCATTGACAGGAAGCGAGCCAACCTTCATGAACTGATAAATGGAAACCTCATCTGTTCTTGTGCAAGGATGCATATATATTTTCTTCATCTTTCTTATTGTTTTAAGATATGATGTGTCACACCATATTTATAATTACTTAACCAAGATTTTTTTACCATTGGTGATGTAAACACCCTTCATCAGAGGCTTATCCACACGCTGACCACTCAAATTATAATAAGTAACAGTTTTCTCCTGCTCATCCATAAGCATAGAAGAGATATCAGTAGGATTATCTTCCCCGAAGCTGATGAACTCTCGAGCAGAAACCGGTACATCAGGTTCGGGCACATGAGACAGATAAACACGACCTGCACCAAGCTTGTGTCCAGTCCATCTGTAGAAACCAACACCGTTGTTCTTCTGTCCCAACACATAAACACTGCTACCAGTCTTATAGCCACCAGTTTCGCTATCACTGATTTGTAACTTATTCACTGCGGGCGCCTCAGGTTCAGAGTCATCTCTTGTCATGGTGTAAGTACCCTTTGGAGCATGCAGCAGATAAGGTACTCCTCCCTTGAGCACAGGACCCACAAATTTCAAAGCAGCCATGCATTGGGTAGTTCCAGGAACAACACGTGTCACCACGTATGCCTCCACGTTGTCTGGTGCCTCCACGTCATAGTCGCTCACGAAAGTCATCCATTCGGTTTCACCTATTGTAATTGGATATTGATCATATTGCTTAAACATGAAGATACGAGGTTTCATGCCCTTCTCGTCGTCAGCCTTCACGGAGTTGAATGCTCCCATGAAGAAGTCGAAATTCATGCCATTTGATGATTCCTCTTCTGTTTGCTGCTCATCGTCTTCTTCCTCTTCATTGCCGCCAAACATATTCATTATGCCTTCCAAATCAAATGAACTGGTCAGCACGACCGTATTTTTCTTTCCCTCAGTCTTAGGATAACTGATAATGGCGATATCGTCAGTAGAAATAGAAATGGTGGCCATACAACTGTCAACAGCCGCCTCTGTGGTTTGTCCTTCAGTGGTTTTATCCTTAGTTCCTTCCAATGTTCCTATCTTCAGTCCGGAGCTTGGCGAGAACATCTCCATCATCTCGTTCATATTGAATGTTCCTTGGCCTTGCTGACCTTCCGGGTCATCAGATTGTTCGTTGTCCTCTTCCTTATAGTCAGAAGCATAGAGATAGAGAGCCGCGTCATTCTCATCCTTACCTACTTTCAGATACCAGTGTGTGTCGTCTTTCTTTTCAAGGATGATTTCCTGAGTTTTCTCCGGTACGTCTTCATACTTGATGCACTCTCGATTATCGTCATTTATCGTGATTTTGTCATTGTCAATTTTCTTGGTTCCCTTACCGCCTCCCATCATTGCGTCTTCGGTTCCCAAAAGGTAGTTTGTTATTTCATCTTCGGTCGTTCCTTCTTCATTTGTTTCTCCTTCTTTTACTCTTGTTCCGACGATCAGCAAACGACGTGATGCTTCTTCATCATTCAGCTCTTCAACATTCTTTACCAAGACATATTCACCCACATTCTTGCCTTCCGGATCCTTATCAATCGGACGCACTTCCAAATTGAATTTACGCTTCATCGTGTAGTACTTCTCCTTGGAGTCCTCATCGTTAGGATCTTTCTCATGCACAACCACCTTAACCTTTGTGGTGACTTTAGTGTGACCCGGGTTCAAGGGAGTAAACAGGCTGTCTTTTAGTTGCTCATTGTCCTCATTCTCAATCACCCACTTGGCAATCTCCTCGTCAGCACTCTTCACCTGGGCAGGCTGAACAGCACCGTTCGGCGTTCCGTTGAGTGTGAAGAAGAAATCGTTATCTTCCGGAATGTGTTTCGTGTAATTATCAGAATTATATAAGTGCTGGTCTTTAACCAAAAGCATCTTCGTCTGGTCATACAGGTAGTTCAGTTCAGCCACTTTGACAGTTTTCTTATCCTCTTGTTCATCGTCATTCTGAGTGTTCTGTCCATTTCCGCTATTTCCCATCAAACTTGCAAACATATTGGTGTCCTCTGAAACTTCGAGCGGTCCAAAAACCAGCACCTCATCTCCTGGGCTCAAGTCTTCGAGTTTTGCAAATTTTCTAATAGCGGTTGGCTCAGGTCCATTATAATCTATTACTGAACCAGCTACAAGAGAAAACAATCCCCTACCTTTCACCACTTTAATGCGGTTATCTTTAGTTCCGTCGTCGGAGATATAGTAATCAACACCCTCTGATGGTCCAAAGCCGGGAATGAGAGAAGCAAGATCCATTCCTCCCATCATTTCACCCATCTCGCTCATGTCGAAATCATCCATGTCGCCCATGCGTTCTTCCATGTCCATGTCATCACCCATTATCTCGTCGAGTCCCATGTCGCCGAACATGCTGAGCATACCGTTATTCACCTTGTTAACGATACCCTTGATAAAATAGCAACGTCCTTCCTCATATCCAATCCCGTATGTTTCCTCACCTTTAGCCAGTTTTATAGCCTCTTTCACTGTAAACGGATTGTCTTCCGTTCCCTTATTTAATCCAGAGTTGTAGATTCTTAAAGTAAAGACAGCTTGAGCCTTGTCATATTCTTCGGTCTCACTGATGGTGGCTACAATCTGAGTGGTTCCGCTTTTCTTTACACGAAGTTTCTCTCCATAAGGATCATTGTTGTCCGGATTATTGGGATTGACAGGAAATGCAACTTCAAAATTACTGCTCTTATAATAAAGATTATAGGAACCACCACCATCGGGAGCGGCTGGATTAGGGGTTGCCTTATCAAAGTTAATTGGACCACCTGTATAATTTCTTTGATTCTCATCAAATTCGTAGTCCTTATATGGAAAACTTAATGTAATTACTTTTTGAGTGTCTTCCACCTTTTTGAATATAGCAAAGCGAGTGTCCTTCACAACATCATCAGGCTTGCCGTCCTTGACTTCTTTCAGTTTCCAACTGTTGGTGAACATACTCTTTTCCACTCCGGCAAAATAGTCTTTATCGTTGATTTTTATATGCAGGTAAGAATCTGCATCAACCGATCCTAAGTCGAACATACAGTTGTTAGATTCAGAGCCGACTTTCAACCCTTTACTGTCGGCATAGAGATTATTTTCGCCTGAAGCAAATTGGAAACTGCCCGGATTACCGGTAAAAGTCCATTGCACGTTCTCTGGTACATCGCCCAGAATACGGTCTTTGTCGTAGTTCAATTCCACAGCCACGGCATCGGGGTCTTCGTCTTCCTTGTCGTTCGACAGGGCCATTCCGGTTGTACGGTCAACAATAACCACCACATCGTTATTACCCGCTATGACAGAGAGCCAGTCAACCAATTTCCATTTGACGTAAGTTTGTTGTGCACTTACGTTTCCTATACCTGCCCCCCAAAGACAGAGCAGGAACAGTGACATCAAATAACAAATCTTTTTCATAACATATTGTTTGATTAAAAATATACTTTTTGAAAGTTCTGCCTATTCACCTCCAATTCTAAGCCCAATTTACTCGTTGTGAAAATCGAAAACCGCAAAAAAAATGCAAACGCTAATAGTATCATCGCTGCTGCAGGCTACCGTCGATAGCAACACACTGGCTATAAGCAGTGAAAAGAAAAACTTGGCTGTTTTCATAAATCCATTGTATGTTAGTCTGTCATTCTTTTAAATCTTTGTTTCAGGTCGTGAGCAGTATCACGATCAGGCTGATCATGCAAAGCACAACGGCCACGAAGAGTACATAGATGACCACCATGAGCCAGTTGTCGCCAAGCCAGTCGTAGGCTTTGGTCAGCCGCTCGTGGCGGTAGATGAACCGGAGCATCCGGGAGTCAGTGGGTTCTTTCATACTATAGGAACATCAGTTTAGCATGAACAGACATGACGCGGCCCAGGCGGCGCGTCGTTTCCTCCAGCCTGCGCTCCTCGTGACGGTTGGCCACCCAGAGACGGGCGATGACGATGCTGAGCAGGGCACCGATGGCTGCCAGCAGCAGGATCAGAATCTTGAGTGTAGTCATACGGATGATTCGGATTTGATGGTTTCAGGGATGTTAATGCCGCGCTGCGTGAGCCGTTCGGTCATCTCAGCATTCTCGCGGGTGAGCCGCCTGGCCAGTTCTTCGCGGCGGTTGATTTTCTCTCGCCGCCGTCTCATCTGCCACAGGAGCACGGCCAGGATGACCGTCAGAAGCATTACGATGACGACAATGGTCATAAGGATTTCTTCGGTCTTTTGCATGGACTTGTAATTTTTGATTTTCCCTGCAAAATTACGTGTTTTCCCGGGTATGTACAATAGTCAAGACAAATGGTCAAGTGTTTTTCAGACAAATGGTCAAGTGAAAGAACTAACGACTACGAATTCGTAGTCGTTAGTTCTACTGCTGCTCGCTGTTGGCGCGGCGGTATTGCGTCGGTGAGATCTGGTACTTGCGGCTGAAGTAGCGGCTGAAAACCGAGGCATTGCTGAAACCCACCTTGGCCATGATGTCGCTGATGGAGAGGTCGGTGGTGACAAGCAGTTTACTGGCATACTCCAGACGCAGGTCAGTGACGAACTGGGGCAGGGACTTGTATTTGCTGCCTTGGGCGAAGGCCGCTCCAACACTCTCTTTGGAAAGATGAAACTCATCCATGATCATCTGGCGGTCGAACGACGGGTTGAGGAACAGCAGCCTGTGGATCACCTCATGCTCTATGTAGCGGAAAAGTTCTTCGGGAGACAGGGAGTCAAGAGACCCGCTCCCTGCCTGAGGATTTTGTCCGCTTAACGACAAAATCGCCTGTGAGGAATTCGTATCCTCGGAAATTATAGAGGGGTCGGGGGTGAGGCTTTCATATTTCTCCTTGTATAGTATCGCCTCCTTGATCTGCCGGGCCAGCACTCGGTTCTTCAGTTGCGTCTTGTGCCATTGGCGGACAGCATACCAGGCGAAGAACAGTCCCAGCATAGCAAGCAGTCCGATAAAACTGGCTATCATGACGGCATAGCGCTTATAGGCTCGCTGGCTGTCTATCTCCTGCTGCTGCTCCTGCGCATGGAAGCGGGCGGCATAGAGATGAGCCTTGCCCCGCAGCAGACGGTCGCTAAGCGTCTCGCTGAGTGCCTCGTACTGTTCGTATAGCCTGACGCTCTCTGCATAGTGGCCCTGAGCCTTGGCCGCCCGGGCACGCTCATGGATGATGGTTGCCATCTGGGCGTTCACCGTGTCGCCCTGCTGCCGCAGACTGGCTTCGACATCGGCATGGGCAGCCTCCATCTTGCCGTACTGCCCCAGCATGCGCCACGTCGGTGCAATCTCTTCGCGGCCATTCAGCGTCTTGGCGAAGTCGGTCTGCTCGTAAAGGGCAAGATAGTGGCGGGCTTTCTCCTTCTCATTCAGCGAAGCGTGGGCGTATGCCATATATAGGTAGGCCTTGGCACGGTAGAATCCGATATAGCCGGGCCGCTGTTCCTCGGTCACCTCACGGTAGGAGTCGTCGTGGAACTCGTCAGGGTGCTGCTCATAGTCGGCCAAGAGGTCGAGCATCGCCTGTGCCACCGGAGGGATGTCGCTGTACCTCCGCTCGCTGTCGAGCACATTCACCTTGCGCTTCAGGGCGATGATGCTGGCATCCATCTCGGCCCACTTGCGGTGGCCGCTGAGTTGGTGGATGACACTGTCAATCTTGGCCAGTCCATCGTCGGCCTTGCCTATCTGGGAGAGTGCCGTACCTATCTCGGCCTCGGTGCGCAGGGCTTCCGTTTCCAGTCCCTGCTGTCTGACGAGGTCCAGCAGCATCGTTGACCAGTGGATAGTCTGATCGTTATCGTTGTGCAGGCGGGAGGCATTCACCAGCATCTCCAGTATGTCCTGCCGGTAGCCTAAGTCTGTCTTCGCCACGTCAAGCGTTATCAGGCGCTCACCGATAATGATGGCTGAGTCAAGCCATAAGTAGTCGGGCGACTGCGCATAGATCTTGGCGCGCATCAGGTCGGTGTGGTAGTCAGGCACCGCACCAGCCTGTCTGAGCGAGTCGGCCATCAGCAACGCCCTCTCCGGCGACTCTACATTGGCCATCGTCAGCACCTGCTGATAAAGAGCGATGATCTCATTCTGCTTCATCGACGGATCCCATGCCGACCGTTTGCAGCTCACGACGGTCATCATCGCGAGTGCAACTAAAATGCCTGATATGTACTTAATGGCTCTCATACTGAAAAAACGGTGCAAAGGTACACAACCTCCTGCTCCCCTTCCTCCGGTCGGTAGAGCTGCCACTGGTTCCTCCATTGGCTGTCGTTCAGTTCTGCAGGCGCGCCTCCGCCGCCATGAAGCGAGACGTACAGGCTGCGGCCGTCTGCGGGTTTGTCGCCGAACACGTCCCAATGCAGGCGCATCTCGCCGCTGTCCATGTTGATGCGTTTCTGCTCATAGCTTTCTCGCAGTGCAAGGCGCACGGAGTCTTTCCATTCAGCCTGAAGCTGGCTGTTGAAGGACAGGAGTGGCTGGGCTTGGCATAATAAAGGAAGCAAACATAGAAAAAGACATGCCGTCAGTCTCCTAATGTCAGTGAGTCCATTTTCTTCAATGGCGTTACGGGGAGTTTGCTCCATCGTTCGGTAGGTTTTTGATTTGAGTCGGAGAATACATTAAATGTGGAATGGCACTGCTTGTGAGTCAGGTAGTTGATGCTGA
>JAFUVE010000009.1 GCA_017483765.1 Bacteroidaceae bacterium
CTCATTACCTGCTACCTCGTCCGCATGGCCAATTCCTCATTCCTCATTCTTCATTCTTCATTTAACTACCTCGTCCGGATGGCAAAGATTCTGGAGCAGCGAGCGCCATAAAAGTTGCTTTTAAATGGCCGAGTCGTGATAGAATCCTGCGAAGCGAAATTTCAAATCTCAAACCTCAATTTTCGTGCAAGCGAATACAGAGCCAAGCTTGCTTGAGCTATGTTGAGCGCAGCCGAAAATCATGCCAATAAACTTCAAACTTCCACGTATTCCATTCCGAACACGTCGGCCACTGCCTTGAACGTCACCTTTCCGTCCACCACGTTCAGGCCTTTCTTCAGCGACGGGTCGTCCTTGCAGGCCTGTTCCCATCCCTTGTCGGCCAGTGCGAGTGCGTAGCGCAGTGTGGCGTTGGTCAGGGCCAGGGTAGAGGTGTTGGCGATGGCACCTGGGATGTTAGCCACGCAGTAGTGTGTGATTCCGTCCACGGTGTATACAGGCTCGCTGTGGGTCGTCGGACGGGAGGTCTCGAAGCAGCCGCCCTGGTCGATGGCCACGTCCACGAGTACGGTGCCCGGCTCCATCAGTTTCAGCATCTCTTTCGTGATGAGGTGGGGAGTCTTGTCGCCAGGCACGAGCACCGAACCGATGACGACATCCACGTCAGGCAGTTCCTTGCGGATGTTATGCTCGGAGGAGTAGAGCGTATGCACGTTGGAAGGCAGCTCCATCGCCAGCTGGCGTAGACGAGGCAGCGAGATGTCGGTGATGACTACCTCGGCACCCATTCCGGCGGCCATCTTGGCGGCTGCCTCTCCCACGATGCCGCCGCCAAGCACCAGCACCTTCGTCGGCTTCACGCCCGGCACGCCGCTGATGAGCTTGCCTTTCCCGCCCTGGGTCTTCTGAAGATAGAACGCTCCGTTCAGCGCTGCCATGCGGCCGGCCACCTCGCTCATCGGCTGAAGCAGTGGCAGGGAGCGGTCGGGCAGTTGCACCGTCTCGTAAGCCAGGCAGGTGGCGCCGCTTTTCAGCATCGCGTCCAGCAACGGACGGTCGCTGGCGAAGTGGAAATAGGTGAACAGCAGTTGGCCGGGACGAACCAGGCCGTACTCGGGCTCCACTGGCTCCTTCACCTTCACAATCATGTCGCACTGGCCGTACACATCCTCTATCGTAGGCAGCATCTTCGCGCCGGCTGCCTCATATTCGCAGTCGGCGAAGCCGCTGTTCACGCCTGCGCTTTGCTGCACATACACTTCGTGGCCGTGAGCCACCATCTCTGCAACGCCCGAGGGGGTCATGCCCACGCGGTTCTCGTTGTTTTTAATCTCTTTTGGAATTCCTACTTTCATGTTCTCTATATTTTTATGGTGTAATAAAATTTTCTGTATCAGAGCACGTCGCCCGTATTGATTGCCCGTCCTGTAGAGACGCCCCGTGGGGCGTCTTCAAACTAATCCCGTCAACCGTATGGACTTACCAATAGAGACGCCCCAGTGGGGCGTCTTCCCGTCCGCAAGTAACATAAAAATCTGTTTTATAGTTCTGTACCTCGCTTCTTGATTGCATATATCGTATTACGTTCCTGTTACGTCTCAGCTGTAAAGACAGATTCGCTTCGCAGGATTCCATCGCGATTGCCTGCGGCGAACTTCCTACACCCCAGTAATGCTCAAGCAAGCTTGGCTCTGCTCTCGCTGCTCCAGAATCTCATTACCTACTACCTCGTCCGGATGGCAATAAACCTCAAATTTCAATTTTCGTGCAAGCGAATACAGAGCCAAGCTTGCTTGAGCTATGTTGAGCGCAGCCGAAAATCATGCTAATAAACCTCAAATTTCAAACCACCTACCTCGTCCGGATGGCCAATTCCTCATTCCTCATTCTTCATTCTTCATTTAACTACCTCGTCCGCATGGCCAATTCCTCATTCCTCATTCTTCATTCTTCATTTAACCATCCCGTCCGCATGGCTAAATCTCAACCTTCAACCTTCTTCGTGATTCTTCACAAAGTTAGTGACTGTTACTTAAAAATGCAAATTTTCGGGATTTTTTTTCATTTACCGAATAAATTTTATTAATTTTGTGCACTGAAATACAATATATAACAGATTTTCCGCTCAGATTTTTTTCATGAAGGTCAGATTTGGGGTAGCAGTCGTGAAAACCGTCATGTGGCATTTTCTAAGAGTATTCCAAAATCAGAATTTATAGAACACCCCTTTAATTTTTAGACTCATTACTCTATGCAAAGACTTTTCAAACTGACATTGCTGATGCTGGTCATGACGGCGCAGCACGTGTGTGCACAGATAATCAAGGTGGTCGACAAGGCAGGAGAGCCCGTGCCCTATGCCTCAATCCTCACTGACGACGCTAAGTTCATCGGTTACACCGATCTCAACGGAGAGCTTTCCGATGTGAAGGGTGCCGACCGCATCAACATCACTCATATCGCCTACAAGACCAAGGCCGTAGAAACCCGCTCGCTCCACAACGGACTTGTCACGCTCGACGATGCTGAATTCAATCTCGGAGAAGTCACCGTCAAGCCGCGTCCCTATGTCTATATCCAGACTTACTACCGGCTCTATTACTACAGCGAGAACGACGGCATTGTCTATTACCGCGCAGGACTCACCGACAACACCTACGACACAGTCAAGAAGAAGATGACGTCGAAAACAAAGCATATTGCGAAGGCGGAAATGGGTATTCTCAAGGTGCTGCTTGGGGCCATCATCGGATCAAAGGTGGACGAGAACAGCCATATTTCCACGAATACCATGGAGCAGAGACTCCTCAAGCGAGGAGAGGCGGCGAAACTGAAAATCACCGAGGTGGCTCCGGGAAAGAAGCTGATCACCGATTTCAAGGGAAACATCGGGGTCATCACCGACAACCGCTCCACCCATCAGCGACGCTACTCCATGGACGCCTGGGCAATCTATCTCCACAAGATTGAGGCGGAAGGCAAGACCAAGAAGCTGGGAAAGGTGGAGGAGAGACAGGAACATAAGAAAAACAAAGTGGAGAACGACTTCTTCGTCTACCGTATCGACGAGGACGGAAACTACCGTCCTGAGGACTTTGTCATGTCGCAGTATCTCACCAGCTACGATACCGAGGAGAAGGACGGCAGTACCGACCACGTCATCGTGGCTGTGCAGGTGTTCACCACCGAGCGGGCTTATGTCGACAAGGACGAGCTGAACGAACTCAAGCAGAAGAACAAGATGAAACTCACTTACGACAACATCATGCGCTTCGAGAAGGACCACGACATTCCGCCAATCGCACCTGTTGTCCAGAAGAAGCTCGACGACATTTGGAAGAAGGACAAGACCGACTGATCCGCGCAGCCCTACGTGTAGTAGCGGCGGTTTCCGACCGCTGAAGCACCCACGCCCCAGGCTCGTACCACGCCCGTCACCGAAACCCTCCCGCTTCGCACCTAATCCGTCACCGAAACCCTCCCGAAACGTACACCCTTTAGGAGCGAAGCTTATCTGAACTTTGAGCACTCAACGCCCCTGATACGTACCAAACCCATCATCGAAACACTCCCGCTTCGTACCAAGCCCGTCACCGAAACGCTTCCGAAACGTACACCCTTTAGGAACGAAAATATCCGATTTTTGAGCACCCACGCCCCTGATACGTACCAAACCCATCACCGAAACCCTCCCACTTCGTACCTAACCCGTCACCGAAACCTTCCTGCATGCTTGCATTTTCATTCAGCATGTTGCTGATACTAATCGTGGAGAGCATCCAGTTCTGAACCGTGTTTTCTTCCAGTACCTCTTCGTTCTCGATATAATATTCATATCCGTTTTTGCGGTCACACTCAATAATCAGGCCAAATATGTCCTGTATGGCTTCCTTATACCTGAAGAATGTAGTTCGTGCCATCTCCACACCTCCGCTCATGTCTGTTCTGACCCATTTGTGGTTGATCTCAGCCATGGTAATCCTTTTGGCATTGTGTATCGTTTCCACTAGCCAGATATATTGCTTGAAAAGTAACGGGATATTCATCAGAAAAAAATATGTAGGTTTTTATGTTTTAGTTAGCTTTTCGTCATTTAGTAAGATTTTAAAAAACGCCTCACCGTCTTTTACATTGGAATTCCAATCATGGCAGACTATCGTCATTTCTTCTCGTTTTCTTCAAAACGTGGAATTTTTTTGGGGAGGGCTGCTTGACTCATGTTTGGTCTTCAGTTGTTCTTTCCTATAAGTTGGATTCGATAGAGGTCGGGTGGGGAGTGTCTCTCTTCTGAATCCAGCTGAAGCCCGTTTCTCGATGCAACCCACGCGTAGGAGCGACGGTTTCCGACCGTTGGAGCACTCACGCCACTGATACGTACGACCCAACCATCCATTTTTATATATTGGGCATAATACGTAACTGCTCCGTTTGTGCGCAAAAATCAGATATTTTCGTTCCTACAGGTACCTAAGCCCGACATCCTGTGCAACTGAGTTGTAGGAGGTACGCCCCGCTTCGCCTCCCTCGGCCAAAACCAGTCCTCTGTACTCCTCTTCTATCTGATGAAATTCATGGCTTGCATCTGCTCTCGTTTCGGATAGTCAGGATTCCCGCCGGCGTGTATTTTCTTAAGCAGCCATGCCATGTTATGCGCCAATGTCCGCATTGTCTGCATTCCCTCACGGTCCAGCGAAGCCTCGCCTTCCGACATGCCATACAGGATGTTCCAGTACTGAGAACTCACCACTGGCATGTTCATCATCTGAAACGGCATGTTCAGCGTCTGGAATGCAGCGGTCGCACCGCCACGACGGCACACGCAGACACCTGCTGCCGGTTTGTTGCGGACAGTGTCCCCGGAACAATAGAACATTCGCTGAACCAACGAAAGGACTGAGCCGTTGGGCTGACCGTAATAGACCGGCGAACCGATTATCAGACCGTCCGAATGTCCCATCTTTTCCACGATTCTGTTGCATATGTCGTCGTCAAACACACATCTGCCCAGAGAACGCTGGTGACATTGGTTGCATGCTATGCAGCCTCTGACTGCTTGAACACCGATATGTACCACCTCGGTGGCTATTCCCTCATCTTCCAACGTCTTTGACGCCTCGCTGAGAGCCAGGTAGGTGTTACCCTTTGCGTGTGGGCTTCCATTGATTAACAGCACTCGCAATTCGTTTTCTGATGAGGGTGAATGTTTATCATCCTCTTGTGGCGATTCCAGCATCCTGCCTAACGGTGTGGTAAGCATCAGACCGCCTGAAGCGGCTAATGTGGATTTTTTGATAAAGTCTCTTCTGTCCATGTCGTTTTTATTATATGAGTTCATAATTGTTTTGGTTATTTCTATTTAGCAATTCATCCGGCACATATATCCGCCATGACTGGCAAAAACGGTCGCTGTCGCCGTCAGATGTCAAGTGACAGACACTATTTCTTGCATAAGCCCTGCATTTGTTTATGAAATCAAGCGAAACAGGCAGATGAAGCGTTTCAAACAGAAATCCCGTTTTTTTGTATAAAGCGGTTTTATTGTATGCTTGCAATAACTCAAAAACTTGTTCTTCTCGGATATAACTGACGCTTTGAAGGCAATTGGCTAATTCTTCCCATCCCCCACAGAGGTCAATGCGGTCGATACAGTCAACGATAGTCCGTTCTACGCTGGTAACGCAAACAAGGGAATCTGCAATTGGATTTTCGATTGCCAAGTTTATGGGAGTGATATGGGAATAATAGTGATAACCGTCGAAGTCGAATGAATTGAAATAATTCATAGTGCCGATGGCGACCTCATAATATACTTGATGCGATAGTCCATGATAATCCATGGCTGCATGATAGGCAACAAAAGAAGATGGATTGATTGACGACGCAATTTGAAACTTGTTAGCTTCAGGCAGCTTAGTCGCAATGTTATTGACACAATAAAGTCCACGACGAATCTTACTCACATAGCCATTTTTTTGCAAACGGGCGAGCATGGTTGTCGCACTCCTTAGCTTTCCAACCTTCTCTGCAATTTCTGCTGGAGTAAATATGATTTTTTGATGTAGAAAAGGAAGTAAATCCATATATGAAAGTTTTAAGTTTTGTGCAAAGATACAACTTTTTGTTGAATCTTCGATGGAAATTTAATACTTTTCACTGATATGATGAACGAACAAGGCCATATGGATAATACTCTTGATCCTGCTTCGCCGGTCAGATATAGTAAGAAATGATTCTGTCTTTTCAATCAACCAAACCCGTCACCGAAACCCTCCCGCTTCGTACCCAGCCCGTCACCGAAACCCTCTCGAAACGTACACCCCATAGGAGGGGAAAAATCCGTTTTTCCAAGCACCCACGCCTCAGGCTCGTACCAAACCCGTCAGCGAAACCCTCCCGCTTCGCCCCCAGCCCGTCACCGAAACCTTCCCGAAACGTACACCCTATAGGAGGCGAAGTCTCCAGGCTTTGCAAGCACCCACGCCCCTGATACGTACCAAACCCGTCACCGAAACCTTCCTGAAACGTACACCCTATAGGAGGCGAAGTCTCCAGGCTTTCCAAGCACCCACGCCTCTGATACGTACCAAGCCCATCACCGAAACGCCAAGCTTGCTTGTGCATTTCTGAAACTTCCGATTAAGCCGAACGTAATGCCAAGCTTGCTTGAGCATTACTGAGGCGTAGGAAGTTCGCCGTAGGCAATCGTGACAGAATCCTACGAAGAGAAATTATCTGAACTTTGAGCACCCACGCTCCTGATGCGTACCAGGGTTGTAAAGTTACTAAATCTTTAGCTTGCATTTTTATGTAATTTCAGGTACTTTGAATGATGATTTTCGGAACATCAAACTGAACACCCTGATTTCTTAGTGTCTTCAAGGCGGAAAGTCCTCGTCGAAACTTCTAAAGCTGTTGATTTCGTCATCTAACATGATTAATATGTACTCATTAAGTATTTCTATTGATATCTCTCCATGCCGTGTTTCAATGTAAGATCCGAATTGAGTATGGCGGCTTTTGAGTGCCTCAATCTCATGTGAGTCTCCTTCAGAGTATGGGTCATAGAACTTTTCTATCGTATAATATGGTTTTCCATATTGTATAGTCAGTAATCTTTTGCATCTATAATAAACATCCAAGACTGACTTCCAGCTTTTGTCATCTATGGGAATCCTTATTTGAACATTATGAACCGTTTTGGAATTAGCTGTCCCGCAAATAATGAACTCGCAATTGTCTTCACCGGTGAAATTCCCGGTCTAGGCAAGGATGATTCTTTGGCATTTATTTATTATCAGAACATGCCTTAATGGATATTACCTGTTCAGTTTCTTCTCTGTCGTATGAAATCTTTATAAGTGATGCGTCGTCTTCCGGTGTGCCTATTTTCTTTTTTATTTCTTCAACAGAAATGTTGGTCATGGAATCCTCTGCTACATTGTAGAATCCATCCGAGCATAAGAACACCATATCACCAGCATTCAATTTGTGACAGACGAAAGGAATGTCATCACGCAGGCTGGCTCCTTTTATACACCGAGTCAATGCGTAACGACCATAGCCTATGTGTGCAATATGATCTTCGGTAATAAGAGTTGTTTTATTCCCATGTCTTACATATACCCTGACATTTCCCTGCCAGGTACAAAACAGGCAGTGACCAAGCACGATAACCGCAGCGACTGCTGCTCCCATATTGCTTTTATATTTCATACTGACATTTCTTAATTCTTTGTCAGCATGAGCAAGTGACTTTTGCAAGATGTTTCGCTCATTATGCCCTTGATAGTTGTGTGAAATGTATTCAGCCACATTGTTCGTGACAACTTCAGCAGCCATATCTCCAAGGCTCAAACCGCCCATGCCATCAGCAAGGACTGCGACAGCTCCTGATTTTCCCATATTTCGAACGGCAAGCCTGTCTTCGTTTTCATGATACTTGCCTTCCACTGAAAAATATTCAACAATCATCCCTTGGCTCTTTCATTTAGTTCGTTAGTAAATATCTGTTCAATTTCATTCCAGATGCTTCTGCATGACTCGTAATAGATGCTGATGTCGTCCACCTCCTTGTTGCCATAGTATTTCATGAAGTGGTAAATGAGTTCACTCTTTTCTTCCTGCTCAATTTCCTTTGAAATAAGTTCAGTATAGAACTGGAGGTGTTCCTTCGTAAGCAACTTGCTGATGTCGTAAGCTAACCATTGTGCACCCCAGATAATCGTATTTGTGCTCTCGTCCTCAAAATTCACAGCGTCAGGCGGTGTGTTGTCGTTTTGGCAAAGCAGCTGTATGTCGAGATAATTTTTCAAAATGAAAAGCATGTCTTCTGCATCCTTGTCTGTTGCTGAATGTCTGTCATTCCATGAGTCCAACTTAATCAGGAACTGTCCACACAAAGGCGCCATTTTTACTTCTACTAAGTCATCTATAGTCACTGTGACAGCCTCTTTCATGACATCCTCAAAACACTTGACGGACATAACTGGATTACCTTCTGGTGGCCATCCAATCTTCTCGTCCACAGCAACACCGCCAAAAGGTACGATGTCCACTTCAAAATCTATATCATCGTTCTCCCCTTTATAGTAAAATTTCTGAGTGTCACCATATCGTTCGAAGTGATTTTCCTGCAGGGTCTGGCAAATCTCATCAAACGTTTGCCAATTCTCAATGGCAATCGCTACGTCCAAATCTTCCGTTCTGCGTTTTGGATCATCGCCTATCATCAGCTTCATGGCAACGTCTCTCGCCCTGGCTCCCACGATATAGAGCGGTAGCCCATGTTTCGCCATGCATGACTCCAGAGCTATGAGTGTGTTGTATAGCCAGTCGTTGGCCAGTTCTTCCTTCGATATTTTATATGTCATTTCCAATCAGTCTTTGAGCTGCCTCAATGCAACGGCTATTGCCGCTTCCCATCAAGTCTGCATATAGTAGAATTTTCGGAGCCACTTTTTCATTATTGCTGCCGTTCCAGAACTTTTGATAGACCTTGATGCTGCCGTTCACTTCGAATCGCATTTTTCTCGTCATCATCAATTTTACACTGGGCACGTCTGTATAGATGTCGAATTGCTCTGGTATTAGGTAGTGGTCTGTCATATACGCACCACCTTCTCCGCCCCAGCAAGCACCATCCGGCAAAGATATCTTTTCCCAATCTCTTTTGCTTTCAGCATCTGCAAACTCCATCTCCTTCATCATAAGTTTCGGTTTCAGAGTCTGGTTATAGTATGTCTGCCATATGTCAAGCAGTTCTTTCTTGTTTTTCATCCATCGTCCCTTTGTGGTTTTCACAACAAACATCCTATTTGTCAATTCTTCTACTACATTCTTGATGGTTCCTAGAGACAGCCCCGTTTCTTCGTTAATCTGTCTGTATGGCTTGTTGATGTTGGCATCGTCAAGTAAGAAGTAGAATATAACTTTCAGACCAGCATCAGTATAAGCCTTGCCTTTACTCTCTTTCACATGAACACTTTTCTGGCCGTTTATGTTTATGAACAGCGGAGGTACAACGATATTGCAGTTTCCACAACTTTCAACTATGCAGATGCCTTCCTGAGGTAGTCTTTCGAGCGACTCTGGCGAAAAATGGTGTGCTGCTACTATCAGCGGTTTTGAGGTTTGTTCTTTCAATCTCCCTAACTCCTGTACAACAAGGTTATAATTTGCTTTGCCCACTTGCGATTTAACATTACATGCAAAGGTTACGCCGTTGATGGTCAAATCATAATCGTACCGCAGGTGTTCTCCGGCAGACTTGAAATGGATATCTTCCAAGTTTGTCAGTCGCTTCAAGTTGAAAACAACATCATTGATAATTTCTTCTTCAATTTTCATGTCTGTTTGCAGATTTGTATGTGTTCATTCGTTTTGAACGTCGCAAAGTTAGTGAACATTTTTTATATGAACAAATATTTTGTTCAAAATTTCTACTCTGTTCATTAATTTTGAACAAAGGAGATTGGCTGAACAAGAAAACTCTGTCCTATTCAGCTATTCCTTCTGCTTCTTTCTTCACTACTGTCTACGTGGTTTGCCTCTTTCAACTTTCAACTATAAACCCATCACCGAAACGCTCCCGAAACGTACCCACGCATAGTAGCGGCGGTTTCCGACCGCTGGAGCACCCACGCTCCTGACCCGTACCCGGCCCGTCACCGAAATGCACCCGAAACGTACACCCCATAGGAGGGGAAAAATCCGTTTTTCCAAGCACCCACGCCTCAGGCTCGTACCAAACCCGTCGCCGAAACGCTCCCGACTCGCATCCAGCCCGTCACCGAAACCTTCCCGAAACGTACACCCTATAGGAGGCGAGATTCTGGAGCAGCGAATACAATGCCAAGCTTGCTTGAGCATTGTTGAGTCGTGACAGAATCCTGCGAAGCGAA
>JAFUVE010000081.1 GCA_017483765.1 Bacteroidaceae bacterium
CCGATGTGTCTGGCATCCATCTACTGGGCACGTATCGGACATATCTACTACGGGAACACCCGACGGGACGCCGGCGACATCAACTTCGCCGACGACTTCATCTACGACGAGCTGTCGAAGCCCATGGAAGAGCGCGCCATCCCTATCACGCCGCTCTTGCGCGACGAGGCCATCCACACCTTCCAGGCCTGGACAGCCAAGGAAGACAAGACGGAGTATTGACCTCCTGCGCTTGAGATGAACATTTATAGAAAACGCCCCTCAGGAAACGTTTCCAGAGGGGCGTTTTGTTGTAATATTCAGCAGCGGAAGTATACTTACATGGTGGCAGTGAGGAAGGTGGCGTTGCCGAAGATGTAGAGGATGTTCTCGCATGCCGGCACGAGTATGGTCTCGCCCTGCCTGATATGGATGCCGTTGATGTTGGCTTCCCCCCAGAGGCACATGACGACGACGAAGGAGTCGCACTTGAAGTCAATCTGCTGCGCCACCTGCACGACGACTCGGTGCACGACGAAATAGGGGCAGTTGATGAGCTGCGACGTCGGCTTGGTGGAGTCGTAGCTGCTGCGGTACTCAGGCCATACGCGGTAGTCGATGGCGTCCTTAGCCTGCTGCACGTGGAGTTCGCGTGGATTTCCGTGTGCGTCTTTTCGTCCGAAGTCATAGACACGGTAGGTGATGTCGCTCGTCTGCTGGATTTCGGCGAGGAAATTGCCGGCTCCGATGGCGTGGAGCCGTCCGGCAGGTAGGAAGAAGAGGTCGCCGTCGTGCGACTCATGGGTGGCGATGACGTCCTGCATGGGGTTCTCGCCTTCTTTGGTCTCAGCCGTGACCAGTCGCTCATAGTCTTCAGGGGAGATGGACTTTCGCATTCCGGCATAGATTTTTGCTCCGATGTCTGCCTTGATGATATACCACATCTCCGTCTTTCCGGCGCATCCGTGGCGCTCCATGGCCAGACGGTCGTCGGGATGCACCTGCACGGAGAGGTCCTGTCGCGAGTCGATGAACTTGATGAGCAGCGGAAAGGTTCCGCCGAAGCGCTTGTAGACTTTCTCGCCCACGAGCAGTCCTTTGTATTTGTCAATCAGCTGCGGAAGCGTGAGCCCCACGTCCACGTCGTCGACCAGTCCGCGCTCCACGGCCACGCTCTCATGGCCTGGCACGCCGCTGATTTCCCAGCTCTCGCCGATATTGGGCTGAGCCGTGTATATTCCTTTGAACGGGGCAATCTGATAGCCGCCCCAGAGTGTAGTTTTCAGATAAGGTGCAAATTTGTAAGGTTTCATCTTTTTTAAAGAGGGAGTAGAATTGGAAGTTAAAGAGGAAGTTAAAGAGGAAGTTAAAGGGTGAGTTAAAGAGGAATTGCCTTGCAAATTTACAAATTTTTCTGTTATGTACCGAATGAAAAAGCTAAAATGGCATCAAAGTGCAAAAAACGGATAAAATAATGTTTAAAGGGCATAAGCATTTTCCTTGAGGATGTCCATCAGCTGACCCACATAATAAAAAGGCACATTAATCAGCCTATAAGGCTTGCAGTCAGGTGCAGGGGTCCTGGCATCCTGCACAAAGAACTCTCCGCTCCAGCATCTTACTGCCGTGACAAATTTACTGGAAAGATTCACGAAACTGTGCAATGACTTCAGATGTGAATTGGTTCCCGCCTTCACCTCCACCGGCACAATGCCCGAACCGAACTGCAGGACAAAGTCAATCTCTGCCTTAGTTCCTTTTTTGTCACGCACCCAGTAATGTTGCTTTTCTTTATAGTCCGCGTCGAGCAGTACTCTTAATTCTTGAGCCACAATCTGCTCCGCCGCCCTCCCCCTCCACGTGTCGAGCAGGTCTGCGTTTTGCAAATATTCCAGCTGTATGCCTGCCACAAAATTGGTGATGCCACTGTCGAGCATAATCAGTTTTGGGGACCTTGTGAGGGAAGGAATAGCGGGAGCGTCGGTTGACGTAACCGGGTAGTCAAGCGAGAGGATATTAGCCTTTTCCAGACATTCCATCGCCTCATGCACCTGCGTGCTGCTGTAGTTGCTTCCCCCGAATCGGGCAAACGACACACACTCTGCTGCAGAGAGCCATGCCGTGGTGAGGATATGCCTTATAACCCTGACCTGCTCCTGATTCTTCGCATAGCGTTCCACATCCTCATTATATCCTTTCAGCAATGAATTGAAGAGAGGCGACGCACGTTGTACATCATGGAATCTGGCGTATTCCGCCACCACCTCGGGCATTCCCCCGACGAGCGCATAGGTATTGAACAGCTTCAAGAGCCTTTCATGCATAAGAGAGCTGACCTGCCGGTTGCGAAGGACATCCGCCCAGCTTTTGCCTTCCATGGCGTTGACAAATTCAACAAAACTGAAGGGACGTAGATTCAGGTACTCAACCCTCCCCACCGGAAAAGACACATGTTTTTCCAGCAGGCTCTGCAGCCTGCTTCCCGCCGCGATGACATAGAGCCAGGGCATCGACTCATAGAAATATCTCAAAAGAGCTACAGCACGTGGTTCTTCCTGAATCTCATCGATGAAGAGCAGCATCCGTTTCTTCGGATCAGACACGACATGGCTTCTCATACACAGAAACTGCCATATATCTTTCACATTGTCAGTTCTCTGAAATATATCCGCATCATCAGACAGTTCCAGGTTCACCTCAATATATATGTCAAATTCAGTTGCGAACGCTCTAACCAACGTACTCTTTCCCACTTGGCGCGCGCCTCTGATCACTAAAGGTTTATGGTTGTCTTTTTTGCCCCAGTCACGAAGCTGTTTTATCAAATCTCTCTCGAACATTATTTAAAGTTTTGGTTTCCAATTGCAAAATTACAAAAAATTTCTAAAACATAACCAACTTTGCATTGAATTTCTTCTAAAACATAACCAACTTTGCATTGAATTTCTTCTAAAACATAACCAACTTTGCATTGAATTTCTTCTAAAATATAACCAACACTGTCAAAAACTCTTCTAAAACATAACCAACTTTGCATAAATTTTCTTCTAAAACATAACCAGTATGACAGAAAAAATGCGTCTTGGCCGTGCTTCGCCGGCCGGTTGTGCGGGCGAGACGCCCACTATCCCAGCCAAGACCAATTCATCAGCTGCAGTAAATACACTATTCACTTCGTAGAATCTTGTCACGATTACCTTCGGTGAATCTCCTACGCCTCAACAATGCTCAAGCAAGCTTGACATTGTATTCGGCTCAATCGGAGATTTCGGCAAAGTTCAAACAAGTTTGACTTTGCACTCGCTGCTCCAAGATTTCACTATTCACTATTCACTTAAGCTCTTTTTTCATCAGAAACCGCAGTTGCTGCTCCAGCATCTCGAGTTTGGCCATGTGGAAACCGGCCTGCCGGGCAATGGCTATGGGGCGGGAATAGATATACTCTATCTCCATCGGCCGATGGAAGTCAAAGTCCAGCTTCATGCTGGGCGAATAAGGCGTCATGACACGCGTCATCGCCATCATCTTCTCCACGAAGGGCTCATCCACATGAGGGACGCCAAGTGCACGGGCAGCCCCCACCACCTCCATCATCATATCGCGCACGAGGCGCTCGGTGGCAGGATTGGCCAGGAGCTGGTCGGTCTGCGTGTCGAGGGTGACGGTCAATCCGTTGAATGGCATGTTCCACACTGCCTTCTTCCAGCGCGCCTCGTGGTATTCCACATTCGCCGCCTCGATACCGGCAGCGTGGAGGTCGTCCAGCACGGCATCGACACGACGCGGATCCGGACAAGAGAAGTTCCCGATGTTGATGCTGCCGTAGCATTGGTGGTTGACATGTCCCGGCCCAGCCTTGGCAGAGCAGATGAAAGCCAGCCCTGCCGCCAACGCGACATCTGGAAACCACTGCTGCACGTCCTGCTCCACGCCTACCCCGTTCTGGATAAGCACGACGAGGGTGTCGTCCTTCAGCAGCGGCGGCAGCAGCTCTTTCAGCAACTGCTCATTGACGGTCTTGAGGGCGACCAGCACAACGTCGCACTGAGGCATGTCGGCGGCCCTTTCGTAGGCGTTGACATGGGGCAACAGGAAATCGCCGTCACAGGAGTCCACTCTCAACCCATGCTCCAGCACATATTCGTAATCACTATGGAAAAGGAAATGCACGTCTTTCCCAATTCTCGCCAGTTTACCACCATAGTAGCCGCCAACGCCGCCAACACCGATAACTGCATATCTCATAACTTCTAAATTCAAACGATAATAATTCTAATTTTTTTTAATTGTTAGGCCGTGCTTCGCCGGCCAGTTGTGCGGGCGAGACGCCCACTATCCCAGCCAAGACCAATGGAATGGATTATCTATTCAAAACTCTGAATTCCAACGGGATATTTTCTTATTCCTGCCATAAGTCGCACATTTTTCTGCGAATATACAAAAAATGCAGTGAATGATAAAATTTTTTCCACAATTTTCGCGGATTTAAAAAACGACTTTTCACCCATTGACACACAAAATGATTGTGTCTCAAATTTTTGTCCCTTAAAATTTTGTTGTATAGTATTTTTTACATAAATTTGTAGAAAGATATCAAACCTATAAAAAAATTAACGACTATGGATACAATTTACAAACCCCAAAACAGACGTCGGACAATACATTTGTTTGCGTTACTGTCCTTGTTGCTCAGTCCACAGACCGTAATGTCACAAAGCATAGAGCTGGCCTATCCCATCGAAATCCAGGGAGAGTGCCGAGCCAGCGAGTTGCAATCCGACTGTAGGATCAAGCTGACCGGCAACGCCACCCTCATCGTGGACAAGGACTACTACGTACGTGAGATCATCGCCTCCAGCAACCTCTACGACCTGACCATCAAGACTATGACGGTGGTCAACCAGCAATACCCTAAAGGGAAGACCTTCACACTGACCGTGGATCAAGACTATAAGAACACTCCAGCAGTGAAAGTGAGAAACCTGACCATCACCGGTGACGGCAACACCGTCATCACAGGCCGCGACATGGGCGTTCAGCTGAATCAAAACGGCAAACTGACCTGCTCCCACACGAAAGCCAGTATCAGTTCGCGCAACGACGGATTCGCCATACAAGGCCTCCGTGGCAACAGCGTGCTGATTGAAAGAAGCACCGTCAACATCAGCTCCGAGAGATACGCCTTTGCCGGATATATGACGGATCTCTCCAGCACCCCAGAGCTGAAGTCATTCACCGTGAAAGAAGGAAGCGATGTGACGGTGAACGGCTCGATCGGACTGCTGTTCCCCACTTTGGTTAGCAGCAGCAGCTTCAGTCTTGGCGAGTTCAACGTGGAAGGAGGAACGGTAATCCTGAACAACCGTCAAGGCATGACCACCCTCTATGCCGACAAAGTGAACCTCACGGGCGGCAAAATCACGGTGAACCAAGGCGGGAGCTTCAGTCTGCACGATTTAGACTCCGGCATCAACGCATTCGAACTCAACGTAAGCAACTGCGAGCTGAACGTGAACACCAACTGGCACGGAATCATCGCGTACTCTTTCAACATCGACAACGCAAAGGTGAACGTTCACGCCGGCACGAAGTCGGAAGCCATACGTGTCCGCAACAACATCAAGATCCTGGGAGCACAGACGGAGGTCACGGCAGAGGGCTACACATGCGGAATCAGCGCGGAGAATATCGACATCCAATGCAAAAAACTCTACGCCTCCGCAAAGAATAAAGGATCGCTTGGACTTTATGCCCGCAACAAACTCAATATCGACCTGCTTGACGCGAACAGTTGTTATCAAATAGCAAGCGCCAACATGAACCCCTGCCATGCAGAGGGCGGCATCTTCATGAAGAAGCCGTGCGACATCAGCGTGAACAGCGCCGAGGCCATCTACCATGAAGGCGAAAAAGAGTTCGAGCGCACGATGGTGATCGGATACGGCAATGTGCTCACGATGATGGCTCCACAGGCATGGAAAGCGTTCAGCATACCGGTACAAACAGAAGTGGTCTATGTGGGCGACACCCGGAAAATCAGCCTCGGCAGTGCGAAGGACAAGATCACGTGGGAGAATCCCTCCATCAATTTCGCATTATGCCGGGGTACCACCATCGACGACGGCGTCCTCTATACCAGATACGACGGAATCAGCCCGACTTGGCAGCAGGACTACACATTCCAGTCCGGAGACGCTGGCTACACCTACTTTGGAATGTTCTCCGTCGACCCCTGTCTGAGCTGGGCCTACACCGGCTGGGCCTACGAAGTGAGGAAACGCGAGAACACGTTGGCTCCGTTGGCCCCCAGTCTCGCTTACAGATCCGGCAGCCTGTATATAGACAACCCCCACCACACCACCACGGAGGTGAACGGAAAAAGCGTGGAGCTGCGGCAGGAATATCTGATGTTCACGTCGCTCCAGGATGCCTCGAAGTTCACGGAAGCTGACTGGGCCAACGCAAAAACCCCGGAACAATTCAGCTCCGCGTTCAAGATGGCCTCAGTCAGCAGCGGGCAACACTTGTATGTCTATACACGCTACAAGGCAAACGACTACTTCAATGCCGGGAAAGTGGTCGCTTACAAAAGTATCAGCACAGGTTCGGTCGGAACAGAGCTGACAGGCATCCAGCTGGAGGCCGTCGGAGTGAACAACACGATCCAATTCGACCAGAACGGTCCGCTCTTGGCCTACATCGTGCCCAAAAACACCATCGTCAGGGTGCGGGAGTATCCCGAGCCCGTGAATGCATCCGACTTCGTAGGCGCCAGCGGCGCATTCTGGGTGCTGGCTCAGGATGGGATAAAAACTTTATACGAAGACGAGTCACTGACGAAGGAAATTGTGAAAGACGACTCTCATTTCTACAAGGAGGTCTATTTCAAGGCCGAGAATGTGACCACCAAGTGGAACGACACATACAGAGTGAGTGTGACAGACAAAGATTATACGACGGTCTATTTCGTCGTGACGGAAGATGCGAGCACCGTTCCCTTGATCGCCATTATCAGTCCGACAATGATACACGTCAAAGCGGGTGAAATCAAGGAAGTGCCACTCGACATCTTCCCTGCCTCCACCACCCAGGAACTGAGCGTCAGCCAGCTGTCCTCTGTGAATGTCGCATGGGATGATCAGGGTCCGTCGCCCCAGTTCACCTACAACACCGAGAAGAAAAGCGTCACCATCGACTGCACGCAGGTGAAACCGGGATATGCAGCCCAAGTTGTGTGCAATTCCGTAGACAGGTTCTACGTCTATGTGGAAGCCCCGGAGCAGGACGGGCTTGACGTAACCCCCCGGCAGGCATCGATAGACCCGTCTGACGGCAGTATTCAACTCACCGCCAGCACAACACCCTCCACCGCCGGAACAGTGGAGTGGAACTATAGTGGTGCAGGATATACTGTAAGTCCCGTATTCACCTCCTCCTCAGCCACAGGCATCAGCTGGAAATCCAGCGACACCGGCATCGCCACAGTCGACGGGAACGGTCTTGTCACCCTGACTGACAATCCTGACATAGTTGGCAAGAAAGTCACCATCACCGCCACATGCAACGGCTTCACCGCTTCGAGCACGCTGACCGTGGAAGGACAGAAGTACGACCTGTGGGTAGGGGGCATCCAGGTGACCACCGTTAACCAGAATGACATTCTCGGCGACGGAACGGCATCGTTCGCAGGCAACACACTGACACTCAACAATGCGACAATCAATGCCGCCGGTGCTGCCCTGGCCATCCAAAGCACCCTGCCGGAACTGAACATAGAACTTCACGGCAACAACACACTCACCAGCCAGAACACCATCGCGGCCGTGGCGCTGGACAACGCCACCATCTCCGGAGACGGAACCCTCACAGTGGAAGTGCCTCAAAGTTCAGCAGCAATATGGGTGGGCAACTGCACACTCACAGAATCTGTCACCGTCAAGGCAAGAGGACAGGCTGCGGGCATCTTCTCCATAGCTGGAACTATCGCCGTCAACAGCCCCGAGGCAACGCTTCATTCTTGGGGAGGCACTTATAGTCTGGCCGCGTTGAATATTGTGGGTGAGGTGGTTGAGCCCGACGGCGCCATTATCACAGTCACAGAGGGCGAGGATGGTTCCAGCAGCGTTGTGACCGATGCCTCCGGCGTTCCTGTCGCCAGCCAGTGGGTGGTGGTCAGAGGCTCCGAAGGCGTAGACGGCCACTTGAAAGGGGACGTGAACGAGGACGGAAAAGTGGACATCTCCGACATCGTGGCGGTGATCAACCAGATAGCCGGCACCGCCACCTACCGCTATGCCGACGTGAACGAGGACACGAAAGTGGACATCTCCGACATCGTCGCCATCATCAACATCATCGCAGAACAGTAAGAACTTTGAAGTTTGAAGTTTGAACTTTTGCCATCCGGACAGAGACGAGAAGTCAAGAAGACAAGAAGACGAGAAGACAAGACGATAGTCTGCTATGATCTGCATTCCATTGGAACAGAAGGTGAGGCAAGCTATTTTTTGATTCACTTGCCGCATGGCAAATTTCAAACTTCAAATTTCAAAGTCTCTGTCTTTTTGATGCTGTCCGGATGGTTAAATTTCAAAGTTCAAAGTCTATGACTTCTTGTCTTCATCAAAACGAGGCAACTGATTTTTTACGGATATTAAAGAGCGAAACCCAGGGCAATGGGTTTCGCTCTTTTTTTTGATGGTGCCTTCCAGTCCAAGAAAATCGTGTAAACTAAGCGAAAAAACCGAAACATCAGCATTTTTTATTCAAAGAGCGTGAGGTTACGGACTTTTTTTCATATATTTGCACGAGAATCGTTAACACCTAACTGTCATGAAAAAAATCTTTGCTACAATCTTTTGCACAATCTGTATGGAAATGAACGTATTAGCGCAGAACGCGCCTCAACTGCGGGCCGACAACATCGACGAGGTGATGAAGGCCATGACCCTCGAGGAGAAAGCCACGCTGCTCGTGGGCGGTGCCAACAACTTCTTCGGTGACAACGCCGTGGTGGGCGGTTCGGCAGAGACCGTTCCGGGAGCCGCCGGCACCACCGCCGCCATCCCCCGTCTGGGCATCCCGGGCACGATCCTGACCGACGGTCCGGCCGGCGTGCGCATCAACCCCACGCGTAAAGGAAACCCGGACACCTACTACGCCACCGGCTTCCCCATCGGCACCGCCATTGCCAGCACCTGGAACACCGCGCTGGCAGAGGAGATCGGACGGGCCATCGGAAAGGAAGTGAAGGAATACCACTGCGACGTGATTCTCGGTCCTGGCATGAACCTCCACCGCAACCCCTTGTGCGGACGGAACTTCGAGTATTACTCCGAAGACCCGTTGGTGACCGGCAAGATCGCCGCCGCCTACGTCAACGGCGTGCAGTCCGAGGGGGCAGGCACAAGCATCAAGCACTTCGCCGTCAACTCGCAGGAGACGAAACGTACGAGCGTGGACGAGCGTGTGTCGCAGCGTGCCGCACGCGAGCTCTACCTGAAAGGGTTCGAGATTGCCGTACGTGAGAGCCAGCCCTGGACCGTGATGTCGTCCTACAACATCATCAACGGGCAGTTCGCCCAGGGCAACCACGACCTGCTGACGAAAATCCTGCGCGACGACTGGGGCTTCCAAGGCATCGTGATGACCGACTGGATCGGCATCCGCCAGGGCCTGCCCACCATCACGGAAGTGAAGGCCGGCAACGACCTCATGGAGCCGGGACAGCCCAAGCAGGTGAAGGAAATCATCGCGGGCGTGGAAAACGGTGAGCTCGACATCGCCGACGTGGACCGCAACGTGCGTCGTATGCTAGAGTATATCGTGAAGACACCCACCTTCAAGCAATATCCTGCCACCAACAAGCCCGACCTCAAGGCTCATGCCGAAATCACGCGTCGTGTGGCCAACGAAGGCATCGTGCTGTTGAAAAACAACGGGGGCGTTCTGCCCTTCTCCTCGTCCGTCAACACCGTGTCGCTCTTCGGCATCAGCTCGTATGAGTTTCTGTCAGGCGGAACCGGCTCGGGCTGCGTACACACGCCCTATGTGGTCGACCTCGTTCAGGGACTGTCCAACGCAGGTATCCAGACCACCAAAGAGCTGACAGAGATCTACCGCAAGTACGTGGACTTCGCGAGACTGAAATACGAGGCCGACCGCGACCCGTCGAAGTGGTTCCAGCGTGCCGAGTTCGGTCAGCAGAAATTCCCGGAGATGGAGGTGAGCGCCCGCTGCGCCATGAAAGAGGCGAAAAACGGCGATGCCGCCATCATCACCATCGGGCGCCAGGCGGGCGAAGGCATCGACCGCGATGTCGACACCGAGTTCTGCCTCACCGAGCAGGAGCGTCAGATGATCATGGACGTAAGCAACTACTTCCACCAGGAGGGCAAGCCTGTCATCGTGGTCATCAACTCCGGTTCAGTCATAGAGACTGCCTCGTGGAAGAACTATGCCGACGCCATCATCGTGGCATGGCAGCCGGGAGAGGAAGGGGGCAACAGCCTGGCCGACATCCTCACGGGAAAAACGTCGCCGTCGGGCAAGCTGACGATGACATGGCCGGTGGCTGTCACCGACCATCCGTCCACACGCAACTTCCCTGACACCAGCATACCGATCTACAACTACTCAGAAAGCACCAACTATGGTGGAAAAGTGTCTGGTTACCAGTTCACCAACCACGAAGAGGATATCTACGTGGGTTACCGCTATTTCGACTCATTCAACAGGGAAGTGAGCTACCCCTTCGGCTTCGGCCTCTCCTACACCACTTTCGCCTACGAGAAACCAGCGGTCAGCATCAAAGGTGAGGACATCGAAGTGAGCGTCAGCGTCAGGAACACAGGCAGCCGTGCCGGCAAGGAAGTGGTGCAGGTGTATGTCAGTGCGCCTGCTGGCAGCATGGAGAAACCGGTGAAGGAGCTGAAAGCCTTCGGCAAGACGCGTGAGTTGCAGCCCGGCGAGAGCGAGACGCTGAAGATGCGCCTGCAGCGCCGTGACCTCGCCTCTTTCGACGAGAGCCAGTCAGCATGGGTGGTGGACGAAGGTAGCTACCAGTTCCTTTTCGCCGCCTCTGCCGCCGATGTCCGTTGTAGTGCCACACTCAAAGTCAGTGGCATGACCGAGAAGACCAGCAACGCACTGGCCCCGAAAGGCGAGCTGAAGCTGCTGAGGAAAAAGTAAATGAGACTTTTGCGCGATGAGCGACCGTGCTTCGCCGGTCAAATGAAAATTGTCCACGAACGGCTGAAAATGCTGTTCATGGACATTTTTTTAATGACAAGACTATGGTTTCTCTTTGCTTGCTTCGTGTTGATGCAAGGCCGCCCTACCCTTTCTCTATGATGCAGGTGTGCTGCTTGCTTTCCTTGTCGTAGTTGAGGCCGACGAGGAGGATGTCGGAAGTGTGCTGGCTTACTTGCTCGATGTATTTGCGTTCTTTGATCTGCCGGATGGCCTCCTCTGCGGAGTGTCCCTGCTTGAACTCGATGATGAGTGCCGGCTTGTCGACGTTCTTGCGGGGAATAAAGACCATGTCTGCGAAGCCGTAGCCAGTAGGCAACTCGCGATGGATGACGTAGTCGTTGCGTGCGTAGTAGTATGCGAGGCTGATGACGCAGGCGAGGGAATTCTCGTCGTTGTAGGAGAGGATGCTGGTCTCCTGACTGTGGATGGCATCGAGTCCACATGCCACCGCCTCGGTATTCATCCAGAGCGTCTGCTGAAGCAACCGTTCCGACTGTTGGATGGCATCTATCACGATATTCCAGTCCGTCTCCTCCACCGCGTTGCGTAGCTCCTCCCCCACCTCCATGTTCGGCACATAGCATTGACTGCAGGTCCGGTCGAAGGTGAGATACCCCAGATGGATCAACACGGTCAGCACCTCGTCGCGGTTGCGGACGATGGACATGTCGTTCTGGAACTTTGTCGTGTTCACACGGATATGAGCCCCCGACAGCAAGGCAATGACATCATCCTTCAGCCCTTTGTAGTTCAAACGTATATAATCAGCGACAGACTCGAACGCGCCCGTGCTTGACCAGAAGCTTTGACAAAATCCTTCTCTCAACGCCATCATTACCGAGTTTGGATTGAACATCTTCGACACACCACCTATCTGATAGCCGTCGTACCATTTCTCTAGGTCATTATAGTCCATGCCGTGTTTGGCAGCCAAAGCTTTCACCTCATCCACAGTAAAACCGAAATAGGAGGCCATGTTCTTAGGTGCCACCATCGAATACTCCCAAAAGTTGTTGAGCGCCGACTCCGTTTTATATTTCTTGATGGGAAGGATGCCAGTCATATAGACACCGGCGAAGACCGTCAGGCCGTCGGAGCTCTTGAACATGCTCCGGAGCCAGTTCACAAATTTGTCAATCACTTCTTTCTCGGCCTCAAATTCGCGGAGGATGGCATCCCACTCGTAGATGATGAAGACGAACATATCGCCCGTCCTGTCGTTGACAGTCAGAAGATAGTCAATCAGTCTGTCATCCTCTTCCATGGGCACGTCGGGATAGGCCTCGCTCAGGTCCTTTCTTATCGCACTGTCAATCTGGCTGACTATATCCTTATTCCTGTCCTTAGTCATGAATGAGGTCATATCCAGGTAGAGAACCGGATATTTGTTCAGGTGCTCCTCAAACGTGGGATCCGATGCGATTTCCAGTCCGGCGAACAATTCGCGTGATTGGCACGAGCGGTCGTAGTAGGCGCAGAGCATTTTGGCCGCCATCGACTTGCCGAACCGGCGGCAGCGTGTGACGCAACTGTATCTGAACTCAGTATATAACGTGTCGTTCACCACACGGATAAGGCCACTCTTGTCCACGTATTCACTTCTGAGCGTGCTGGAAAACCACTTATTCCCTTTATTGATATACTTTCCCATATATTCGCTTATTTCTTGCAAATATACTAATTTTTCACGTAAAACAAGTGATTATGGGGATTTTTTAACTCAATAATGTATTTTATGGACGACAAAGAAGAGCTGACGACAGAGGTCATCGACCTTCATTTCGGATTCGGCTCACAACGGACCTGAGCGCATTCTGCTTCCGACGCCTGGAGACGTCGGTTCCTACAACTCCGTTGCGCCACCAGTCGGGCACATATACACAAACCATGTGTAGGAACGAGATTCTGAATCAGCAAGAGTACATACACTATTCACATAAAACTGACTTCCAGTCAGTGATGTTGCGCTCTGCAGAGGAGAAAGAGATGCCTACCTTCACCACGGGCCGTCCGTCCAGACGGTATTTCTCGGCGTAGCCGCGTTCGTCGATTTGCCGTAGGGCGGCATCAACCGTGTCGTCGTACTTGACTTCCATCACATAGATGCCAAGCGGCATACTCAGAACGATATCGGAACGGCCCTTGGCTGAAGCCATCTCCGAACTGACATCGGCTCCAAAGGCCTTCAGCAGCGTGTACAGAATCACATGGTAGTGGCACTCATTCTTGTTGTCGAGATAATAAGGGATGCTGGCGAAGAACGTCTTTATCGCCTCAATAAAAGCCGGCAGGTCGTCCGTGTCTCGGAAGTCGTAGTAAGCGTCGAGGAACACGTTCTTCTCCTCGGAGTCAGGCTGCATGTTCGTGATGAGCCGGAACAGGTTGTCGGCGAATCCTATGCGCACCTCCTCGTTGGGAAAGTCCAGCGTATACATGTTGCGGTCGGCACGGTAGTCCTTGATAGTCAGGTAGCCGCTCTGGTAGAGCACAGGCAACGGACTCTTGTAGCTGTCGAAAGAAAGGTTGAAAGCATTCTCTGGGCAGCGGCTGCCCTCAAGAGATGTCAGACGATGTAGAGGCATCTGAGAGAGCATGTCTATAAGCGCGGTGGGTGTGGCACTCTCAAACCAGTAGTTTCCCAGCTCAGCAGAGTCGAATGCGTTCACCACGCTGTAGGGATTATATACATCCGTCAGCCGCTTGCTGAAATGGTAGCCGTCGTACTTCTGCTTCAACGCCGCGAGGGTGTCGTCATAGCTCTCGCCTCTTTCTTCCGCCAGCAACTTGATATCCTCCCGCATCGCGGTGGTCAGCTCATGCTCTGTGATTCCACAAATGCCGTCATAGTCATTACGCATAGAGATATTCGTGAGTTGGTTCAGCTGGCTGAAGATGCCCATCTGAGAGAATTTCGAGATGCCTGTGATAAAGATGAACCGGAGGTGGTCGTCCAGTCCCTTCAGAGGAGCAAACAAGCCAGAGAATGTATTACGGATTGCCTCCACCTTCTTCGTGTCTCCGATGGCTTTCAGCATCTGGTTGTCGTACTCATCAACCAGCACCACCACCTTCTTGCCGGTCGTTGCATGGGCGGCCTTGATTATTTCCGCTAAACGTCCGCTGTCGGCCTGAAGGGAATTATCGACACGGTAAATCTGCTCGTATTCCGACAAGGATTTGTCGATATACTCCTCCAGTGTGTCTTGTTCGTTCTTGCCCACCTGGCTGAAGTCAAAACGCAGGACAGGGTATTTCTCCCATTCCCAGTCAGTGGTGGCGATAAACAGTCGGGGCTGAACCGTGCCGTCTTTCATCGTGATTTCCTCGAAGAGCTCACGGCGTCCCTCAAATACAGCCTGGAGCGTGGATATCAGCAATGACTTGCCGAAACGACGGGGACGGCTCAGGAAATAGGGTTTTCCTGATGACAGCAACTTGTAGATATAGGGTGTCTTATCGACATAGACATATCCATCTGTACGAACCTCCTCAAAGCTCTGTACACCTGCGGGGTATTTTCTCTTTCCTGCCATAACTTGCTATTTTTCTGCGAAGATACAAAAATTCGTGTGAATGATGAAATATTTTCCACGAATTTCATGGAATAATTTTTCCATCGATTACCCGAAATGAATTTGGAATACGGAACAGAACACCATACCAAATCATGATTCTCAAATTCTTGACAACAAAACATCAATTCTCAAATTCTTCTTGATAACAAAAAAATCATCCCTGGACCGCACCCATGGCAGTCCGGGGATGAATGTATTTATCGTGTTGTCCGTCGGTCTCTCCAGTCAGTAGCAAGCTGAACAATCACGTCAGAACAAACTGACAATTACTTCAGGGAGTAGACCACGTCCATGATTTTCTTTCCGATTTCATCGGCTTCCTGCTCTGTCTGAGCCTCGGAATAGACGCGGATGATAGGCTCGGTGTTCGACTTGCGCAGGTGAACCCACTTCTCCGGGAAGTCCAGCTTCACGCCGTCGATATCGTTGACCTCCACGGCAGGGTCGGAGGCATACATCTCCTTCACCTTGCAGAGGATGGCATCCACGTCGGTGGTCGGCTCGAGGTCGATACGGTTCTTCGCGATGGCATAGTTCGGATAAGTGGCACGCAGCTCGCTCACCTTCTTTCCCTCGTGAGCCAGATGACTGAGGAAGAGGGCGATACCCACGAGCGCGTCGCGGCCGTAGTGTGCCTCCGGATAGATGACTCCTCCGTTGCCCTCACCACCAATGACGGCACCCGTCTCCTTCATCTTCGTCACCACGTTCACCTCACCCACTGCAGCGGCATTGTAGTCCTTGCCATAACGGCGGGTGACGTCGCGCAGGGCACGCGTGGAGCTGAGGTTGCTCACTGTGTTGCCCGGCGTATGCTTCAAGATATAGTCAGCCACCGTCACGAGCGTGTACTCCTCGCCGTACATCTTTCCGTCCTCCTGGATGAACGCCAGACGGTCGACGTCTGGATCCACCACGAACGCCACGTCGTGCTCGCCCTTTGCCATGAGCGACATGATGTCGGAAAGGTTTTTCTCCAGCGGCTCCGGGTTATGCTGGAAGTCGCCTGAAGGGTCGTCGTAGAGCGGAGTGACTGTCTCCACGCCCAGCTGCTTCAGCAGTTTGGGCAGGATGATTCCGCCCACGGAGTTGATGGAGTCGAACGCCACCTTGAATCCCGCCGCCTTGATGGCCGGCACGTCCACCAGCTTCAGTCCGAGCACCATGTCGATATGCTTCTGGTCGTAGGTGTCGTCCTCGCGGTAATGCCCCATATGATCCACGTCGGCATAGTCGAAATCCTCCGCCTCAGCGATTCTAAGCACCTCGTTGCCCTCGGCGGCATTGAGGAACTCACCGTCCTGGTTGAGCAGCTTGAGCGCGTTCCAGTGGCGCGGATTATGGGATGCGGTGATGATGATGCCGCCACAGGCCAGCTCCATCGTCACGGCAATCTCCGTGGTAGGAGTCGAGGCAAGGCCGATGTTCACCACATCAAAGCCCATACCCATGAGCGTGCCGCAAACCACGTTCTTCACCATCTCGCCCGAAATGCGGGCATCGCGGCCCACCACAATCTTGTTGGTCGTCACCTTCGTGGTGCGACGGATAAGCGTGGCGTAAGCCGACGTGAACTTCACGATATCCAGCGGATTCAGACCCTCACCGGCACGACCGCCGATGGTTCCTCTGATTCCGGAAATTGACTTGATTAAACTCATCTTATTTATTTACGATTTAACGATTTATTTCATGAACTTTGTCACGACTTGGCAAAGCTTAAGCAAGCTTAGCTTTGCACTCGCTGCTCCAAAGTTTTCCGATTTACTATTTATTTTTTTTTTCGATTTTTCGAGGATTCGATATTTCGAGAAATCGATACTTCGAGGAATCGAAAAAAATCATCACCCAAAGTAACTCTAAATTTCAAACCTCAAACCTCAATTTTCGTGCAAGCGAACACAAAGCCAAGCTTGCTTGAGCTTTGTTGAGTGCAGCCGAAAATCATGTCAATAAATTTCAAAATATTTTATTTTCCCAGCTCATAATAGATGTCGTAGTAGTACGGGAGCACATAGTTCGAGGCGTTGGTCGTGCCGGAAGAATGGGGAACGATAAGCCTGACATGAGCCTGACGTCCGGCATAGCGGGAGAGACGGATGAAATCCAACGGCTTGAGCCATCCGGAAGGCACGTTGCCACCATAATAAGCCTTCATGTAGCCCTCTGTGAACGAAGCCGAATAGGCACGTCCCTGATGCTTGTAGGTGCAGAGCATCTTGTCGACGATGGTGGGCGTATAGAAATTGCTGTGCGTCGTGTCGGAGTTCTCGATGTCGTACTCCAGGAAGCGACACAGCAACACCTTCGAAATCGTGCTGTCGCTCTGCTCCTTCGCCATCTCCACCATCCGCTGGCCTTCGCCCTTGCGAACGATCTGCATGTAGATGCCGTCCTCATTGAACAACACGAACTCGTTCGACAACGTGTCGGTCAGCGAATCCTTCGCATAGAAGGCAGACTCGCTTATCACCTTGATTGGTCCGCACATGTCATTATCCTTAATAAACTTGTTGATGGCCTTCTTCTCCTTGTCCTTCATTTCGGCATAGGTCTCGCCGTCGTTACAAGAGGAGAAAAAAAGCGGTGAGAACGCAATCGCAACTATGGCGATGCCAGCGAAAATCAATTTTCTCATATCTGTGATTGATTTTGTTTTTTGAAGATACATTTAAAAAAACGTGGCAAAGTTAGTCAAAATAATCGACATATTTAAATTCAGCGGGCAAAAAGTTGTTAAAGTAGGCATTATGTTTGCATAAAACGGCAAGAATCGTTAAATTTGCAAGTTAATGGACACTGCCGAATGACAGTGGCACCAATCTTTTAATCCGATTTTTAATCCGATTCATTCATGTCCGAGGAAAAGGAAACCCAATCGTCAACAAAGCAACCGGCCCAGAAGCAGAAAGGCTGCCTGCATCGCCTAAAGAAGACGGCGATGTGGCTGCTGATAGCCCTGTTGGTCCTCATCATACTCATCCCTGTGCTTGTCTACCTGCCACCTGTTCAGCGTTTCGCCGTGAACAAAGCAAGCCAATGGTTGTCGGAAGAGACGGGGATGGACGTGAGCGTGGGCGAGTTCCGCCTGAAATTCCCGCTCGACCTGAGCCTGGGCGACGTGCTGGCACTGCAGGACGGAGACACGGCCGTCTTTGCCGAGAACCTGGACGTCAGCCTGGAGATGCTGCCATTGCTGAAAAGCCAGGTGAAGGTGGCAGAGGTGGAGCTGGGCAACGCCGTGCTCCACACCAACGACCTCATCCCGTCCCTGAAACTCGACGGGCGGGTGGGCACCCTGTCGGTAAGAGCCGACAGCATCGACCTGAAACAGGAATACGGCATCGTCAACCGGCTGAAACTGAAAGACACCGACCTCACCATCACGCTGGCCGACAGCGTGCCGCCCGACACGGCGGAGAGCGCTCCAACGAAATGGAAGTTCGACCTCGCCGACGTGCAGACAGAAAACGTCAACCTGACCATCCAGCTGCCTCCTGCCGCCGACAGCACACACGTGACGGCAAGGCTGGGCGACGGCCATATCAAGGGCACGCTCGACCTGGGCAAATCCATCTTCTCCTTCCCTGAAATCAAGCTGGAAGACTCCACCCTCGGCTTCAAGGCAGGCAGCGACACTGACATCAGCGCGACCTTCGACGAGCTGACCACCAGCGCCTCGCTCGACCTGGACAAAGGCAGCTACAAGCTCTCCGCCCTCAAGTTCGACGACCCCGACATCGCACTCGGGCTGGGCAAGGACATGGGCCTGAACGTGAAGTCGGAAGCCCTGCGTCTCAACGGCGACATCGACGTGGGCACCAACCAGTTCCAGTTCTCCGACATCGCCTTCGACGAGGCAAGCATCCGTCTCGACCAAAGCCCGGACATGACGCTTGCCGTGGATGCCGAACGGCTTGCCCTCGACGCCACGCTCGACCTGAACACCTCCGACTACCACCTCACCGGCATCGAGCTGGACGAGCCAGACATCAGGCTGAAAGACGGAACGGCGCTGGACCTCGGCGTGAAGATGCAGAAAGCACAGCTCGACGGGCATCTCAACCTCGACTCCTCTGACTTCCAGCTGAACGACGTCTCTCTCCAGAAGCCTACAATCGCCATGAACGACGGCGGCAGCATGAACCTCGACATCCAGATGGAGCAGGCCAAGCTCGACGGACGCCTCGACCTCGCCAATTCGGGCTACAACTTCAGCAACGTGGAGCTCTCCCAGCCCGACATCAAGCTGAAACAAGGAGACGGCCTCAACCTCGACGTGCAGATGGACAAGGCACAGCTCGACGCGAACCTCGACCTGAACACATCACGATACAAACTGAACGACGTGGCGCTCAGCCAGTCATCCGTAAGCCTCAAACAAGGCAAGGACATCGACCTAAACGTGGCCGTGGACAAGGCGCATCTCAACGGCGACATGGACATGGCAACATCCGTGTTCGACTTCAAGGACATCATACTCCAGCAGCCCACAGTCGGGCTGCGGCAGGGCGACGGCATGACCATGGACGTGAAGAGCGGTAAGATGTCGCTCGACGCCAATTTCGCGCTCGACCAGTCCACCTATGCGTTCAACGACGTAAGGATGGCAGAGTCGGAAGTGCATCTCAAGACCGGCGACGGAATGGCCGTCAACACCAATATCCCCAAAGGCGTGCTCAACGGCAAAATCGACCTCGACAACGAGCGATTCTCCTTCAGCGACATCGCACTCGCCGGAGCCGACGTGAGCTACGACGCCGACGGAAAAGCACCAGCTCAGGGCCTCGACCCCTCTCACATCGCCATGAAAGGGATGGACGCCGACATCAAAGCCGTGGAATACCGAGGCGACGGATCCATGAACATGGACATCGCGCACCTCTCGGGCAAAGAACGCAGCGGCCTCACGCTCAAAGACTCGCGGGGCAACTTCGCCATGGACAGCAAAGGGATGAAGCTCGACGACTTCTTCGTGCAGACCCCCCACTCCTCCCTCAACCTCGACATGGCGATGGACAACAACGCCTTCGACACGCTGGCAGCGGGCAGGAAGCCCGGGCAGTTCAGCGTGAAGATGGACGGCAACATCGGCCGCGAGGACCTGGCGATGGCACTGGAGAACGTACGTCCTGACATCGCACGCAACCTTCCGAACAAAAGCCTCAAAGCCAAGGTGGACGCCCACGGCAACATGGAGAGCCTGCAGGTGGACAACCTCGAGGCACACATGGACGGCGTGATGGACGTGAAAGGCAAGATGAAAGCCAGCGGCCTGAGCGGTAACAGCCCCGCCATCGACACGCAGTTCACGGCCAAAATACCAGACACCCGATTCCTCAAGCCCGTGATGCCGTCCGACATCCAGCTGCCCAAGTCCATCGACCTCACGGCCGACACCCGATATGACAGCAAGGGAATTTACGCCAAGGCCCACGGCACGCTGGGCGACTCGAAAGTCAACATCGACGGAAAAGTCGGGATGCAGAGCGAGGACTACGACTTCGTGGCGGACCTGAGCAACTTCCGACTTCAGGACTACCTTCCCGGAGGCGACCGCATTGAGCTGTCGGGCTACGTGGCCGCCAAAGGCCACGGCTTCGACCCTTACGCCCCCACGACGACCACCAACGCCACGCTCGACATCAACCACCT
This sequence comes from Bacteroidaceae bacterium, assembly GCA_017483765.1. Lineage (GTDB taxonomy): Bacteria > Bacteroidota > Bacteroidia > Bacteroidales > Bacteroidaceae > UBA3839. Next base: position 20,463 of record JAFUVE010000081.1, read on the forward strand.
TCGCTACGAGGACCTGGAGCTCCAGGAAATCAACGGAACCGTGGCCCTCTTCAGAGGGGACTTCGACGCGAACCTAAGTGTCAGGGACCCGAAACTGGAGACCGTGTTCACCGCCCAGGGCAAGATGCTGAAGAAAGGGGTTGACGCCGACCTCGACATCGACCTCCGGCACGCCGACCTGCATGAGCTCGGCATGTATGACGGAGAGCTGAAAGTCAGCACTAAAGGCAAGTTCAGCCTGCAGACCGACCTCGACCGCCACTATGACGCCACGGCCAAGATCGACACACTCCACCTGACCCTCGACGGACAGCAACTGGACACCGACCATACAGACCTTGTAGCACTGACCAACGAGGACACCACCGACATCAGAGTCACCTCCGGCGACCTGTTCCTGGACATGCACTCTCCGGAGAACATCTTCACGCTGATGGACAAATACGGCAGGACAGCAGAACTCGCCACACGCTTCGCAAAACGGAAAGAGCTGAACATCAACCTGCTGAAACGTCATTTCCCAGAAGCATCCCTGAAGCTGAACGTAGGCAACGCCAACCCGCTGCTGAAAGTGCTGGAGATGCAGGGAATCACCCTCAAGTCGCTCATAGCCGACCTGCGGACAGACTCCATCGTCGGCCTGCAGGGAGATGCCAGCCTCACCGGACTGACGGCAGACTCCATCCGGATGGACCAGGCCGACTTGAACATCAAGCAGGACTCCACCGCCATCCGCTTCGACGCCAAGGCAGTCTTGCCCGACCACCCCGACTTCAAGGGCTTCAGCGCGCTGGCCACCGGCTACGTGAAGACCGACGAGCTGGAAGCAGAGTTGAAGCACTTCGACAAAGCCGGGGAGATGGGCGTGGACATAGGATTCAACGTGCATTTCGCCGACAGCGGCATCACTGGACATTTCCTACCGGAAAAACCAACCTTGGCCTACATCCCATTCCGCCTGAACGAAGGCAACTACATACGCCTCGACACCCTCAACAACCTTTTCGCCGACATCAGGATGGAGTCGGAACAGGACAGCTGCAAGCTGGCGATAACAGCCAACAGCGACTCCACGAGCCAGCTTATCCAGGCTGACATCCACCAGCTCGACCTCTCGAAGGTCGTGCCGCTCGCTCCCGGCCTCATCCCTCAGATGGAAGGTCTGATGAACGTCAACGTGAACTACTTCAGCGACCTGGGACGATACAACGTAGCCGGCAAGGGAACGTTCAGCGACTTCGTGTTCGAAGGGACGAAAGTGGGCGACATCGGCACAGACTTCTCCTATATGCCAGAAGGCGACAGCATCCACGTCATCCAGGCCGACATCAGCAGCGGCGACTCCATTGCGCTGGCAGTGGACGGACGCTACAACTCAGCCGGCCAGGGCCATATCGACGCAGACGTCAAGCTCAACGAGTTCCCGCTGTCGATGACCGCACCGTTCATCCCCGACCAGCTCGTCGTGCTCGGAGGCACACTCGGCGGAGGACTCCATGTGAGCGGAGGCGGAGACCACTACGTCATCACCGGGCAGCTGCTGCCTAACCAGGTGACTGCCAGCTCCGACATCTACTCCCTGAACCTCAAGTTCGAGGACAAGCCCATCCCCTTCGACAACAGCCGAATCTCATTCAACGACCACAAGATATTCAGCACCGGAGAGAACCCGCTCACCCTCAGCGGATGGCTGGACATGACCAACCTCAGCCTTCCAGACATGAACCTGAGCCTCTACGGACAGAACTTCACCCTCATGAACGCACCAAGAACCCGTAAGTCGCTCGTCTTCGGCCGGATGGACGGCGACATCTTCGCCCGCGTCCACGGCAACCCGAACGACATCAGCATCCGAGGCATGGTGAAGATGCTGCCCACGACCGACATGACCTACATCATGGCCAACACCCCGCTCTCGGTGGACTACCGACTCTCCGACATCGTCACCTTCGTGGACTTCAACCAGCCGCCTGACGAGAGCGAAGAACGCAAGCGACCTGTCTACACGAACACAGAGATGCTCGTCAACCTCATAGCCGACAACGGCGCCAAGTTCCACTGCGAATTCTCAGCAGACCGCCAGAGCTACGTGGACGTGGCTGGAGAAGGGTCGTTCAATCTCACCTATACCCCCGCAGGCACACTCTCCCTCATCGGCCGGTACACCATAGACCAGGGCAAGATGAAATACACGCTTCCAGCCATCCCGCTGAAGACCTTCGACATCGTGAAGGGCAGCTACGTGGAGTTCACGGGAGTGCCCGGCAACCCAATCCTCAACTTCGCCGCCAACGAACAGACGACGGCCACGGTGAGCGAGGAGGGTTCCGGCAGCAGGAGCGTGAAGTTCAAGACCGGACTGGAAGTGAAAGGGTCGCTCGACGAGATGGAGCTTCTCTTCACCATCGACGCCCCTGAGGACATGAACGTGAAGAACGAGCTGGCCAGCATGACCCCCGAGGACCGCAACAAGCTGGCCGTGGCCATGCTCTGCACCGGCATGTACCTGGCAGGCTCCAACTCATCCGGTTTCAACTCCAACAACGCGCTCAACAGCTTCTTAGAGAACGAGATCAACAACATCGCCAACAAGGCGCTCAGCACCACGACCGTCAACGTGGACATGGGCGTGGAGCAGACCACACGCGACGACGGCTCCACACGCACCAACTACTCCTTCAAGTTCTCCAGGCGCTTCTTCAACGACCGGCTCAACGTCATCATCGGCGGCAAAGTCAGCTCAGGCGACAGCCAGTACGAGAACGAGTCGGGTGCTTACATCGACGACGTGTCGCTGGAATGGCGGCTCAACGACAGCGGAACCAGCTACGTACGCCTCTTCCACGAGAAGAACTACGAGAACCTGCTCGAAGGCGAACTCATCTCCAATGGCGTCAGCTACATCTTCCGAAAGAAATACAACAAGCTGTCGGAAATCTGGAAACCCATCAAACTGAAAAAACCGGAAACAAAGAAATAGGAAAAGCCGGAAAGACCGGAATATCCGGAAAAAACGGAATATCCGGGAATCCCCCCCAAAAAACAATCCGCATGCAAAAAAAACCACATATATATACTTATCTGCTGCTGGCGTGTCTGCTGCTGGCCAGCGGTTGCTCCACCGTGAAAAACCTTCCGGAATGGGAACGCCTCTACACCGGCATCAAGAAAATCGATGTTGAGGACCGCCAGAACACCTACGACGAGAGCGTTGCCGTGTCCGAAGTCAAGGGTGCCCTGTCCTACGCCCCCAACAACGCGCTGTTCGGCAGTTCGTCGAAACGGTCTCCCCTTCCCATCGGACTCTGGATTCACGACAGCTACCAGGGTAAGGAGAATCCGTCAGGCTTCAGCAAGTGGCTGAACCGTGCCTTCGGTTCTGACTACATCACCATCAGCGCCGTGAACCCGAAGCTCCGCACGCAAGTGGCTACCCAGCTGCTGCAGAACTACGGCTATTTCAACGGCTACGTGAACTACGAGCTCATCGACCAGAAAAATCCGAAAAAGCAGAAAATCAAATACGACGTCCACCTGGGTGACCCCTACAAATACAACGCGGTGACCTACAAGTTCGAAGGCCTGCAGGACAGCATCGTCCAGGCCAACTTCGACAAGCGGTACCTGAAGGAAGGCGACCAGTTCTCCACCACCAACCTGGAGGAGGAGCGCACCCGCCTCACCAACGACATGAAAGACAACGGCTTCTACTATTTCCGCGACGACTACATCGGATTCCTTGCCGACTCCACAAGGAACCCCAAGCAGGTGGACCTACTCGTGGGCACACCTCCGGAAGTGCCTCAGCAGGCCCAGAAGCAGATGTACATGGGCAAGGTGAAGGTCTATCTGCGTGAGCGGCAGGAGCGTGAGCGGACGGGTCGAAGGGACAGCGTTCGCACCATGCTGACAGACTCCGCCCGGGATGCGCTCAGGCAGCAGATGATGAAGTTCGACGACAGCATCACCCTGGGGCGCGTCCAGTTCTTCTACAACGGAAAGAAACCGCCCATCAGCGCAAAGGTGGTCAGACGCAACATCAAAGTCAGGCCGCAGCGTCTCTACCAGAAAACCCTCGTGGACCAGACGACGAGCAACCTCGTGAACATGCAGGTGTTCAGGAACGTGAGGTGGGACTTCACCCCCCGCGACACGACCGCATCCTGCGACACGCTCGATGCCAGCATCAGCCTCAGCATGGAAAAGCCCATCGACCTCGAAGCCGAGTTCAGCTTCACCCAGAAAAGCAACGACCAGGTGGGACCTCACGGAAAAATGTCCATATCGAAACGCAACGCGTTCGGACACGGTGAGACCTTCAAGGTGGACCTGATTGGCTCCTACGAATGGCAGACCCGCGCCATCAAGAAAGAACGGGAGACACCACCCGACTCCTACGAGGCAGGACTCAGCGCCTCGCTCTCCTACCCCTGGCTGGCTTTCCCCGGACTGTCGAAAAAACGGTTCCGTTACCCTACTTCCACCACCTTCAAGGCCGACATCGACCACCTCAACCGCGCCGGCTATTACCGACTGCTCTCCTTCGGACTGGAGGCGGCCTACAACTTCCAGACATCGAAATACGTCAAACACCAGTTCATGCCGCTCACCGTCAAGTACAACCACCTACTCCAGACATCAGAAGAGTTCGACTCCATCGCCATCGACAACTACAACCTGTACATGGGCATCGACGACGTGTTCATCCCCGCCATGCAGTACACCTACACGTTCGACAACTCCACAAGGCTGCTGTCAAGATCCATCACCCACTTTGACTTCACCATCAAGGAGTCGGCCAACCTCATCAACGCCTTGAACGCCGCATGCGGAAAAAGCTACAACGAGGAGGACAAGAAGCTCTTCAACAACCCCTACTCCCAGTTCGTGAAGGTGCAGGCCCAGCTCATCAACTACTTCAAGCTGACAGAGAACAGCACGCTGGCCACACGGCTGAAGGCCGGCTTCATCTGGAGCTACGGAAACTCCTCGATGGCACCGTTCACCGAGATGTTCTACATCGGCGGAGCCAACTCCATCAGGGCATTCACCACACGGTCCATCGGACCCGGCATGCTGGACATCCCGTTCTTCACCTTCCTTCACCGGGGAGACTTCATGCTGGAGATGAACGCGGAATACCGTTTCAAGCTCATGAGCAACCTCTACGGCGCCACCTTCCTCGACGCCGGAAACGTGTGGTACATGAAAGACGACTGGCTCGGTAAAGAGACGACGCTCACCGGCGCTCCGTTCTTCAAGTCCCTGGCCGTAGGAACCGGATTTGGACTTCGCTACGACCTCAAGTTCCTCGTGCTGCGTCTCGACCTCGGCGTCGGAATCCATGCCCCATACGAGACCACAAAGAAAGGCTACTACAACTTCGAGAAATTCAAGGACAGCCTCGGACTGCATTTCGCTGTGGGATACCCGTTCTAAAGTCTGAGGGATCGGAGGAGTCTGAGTACTCTGAATGCTCTGAGGACTCTGAGGACTCTGAGGACTCTGAATGCTCTGAGGACTCCAATAAAAACAAACAAAAAAAAACAATGAAAGAAAAAACCTCATACGTATGCAGTGCGTGCGGCTACGACTCGCCGAAATGGATTGGGAAATGCCCCTCGTGCGGAGAATGGAACACGTTTCAGGAGTTCCGCGTGAAAAAAACGGCAGCCAATGCCAGAGTGTCGGCGGGTGCCGACGGCTTCAGCATGAGCAGCGGCAGCAGTCCGCTGCGGATGAGCCAGATCAAGACGGAGGACGACCCACGCATCAACCTGCACGACAACGAGCTGAACCGCGTGCTGGGCGGCGGACTCGTGCCCGGTTCGCTCATCCTGCTGGGTGGTGAGCCCGGCATCGGAAAGTCCACGCTCGTGCTGCAGACCGTGCTGCGGATGACCGACAAGAAGGTGCTCTACGTGAGCGGAGAGGAGAGCGCCAGGCAGCTGAAGCTGCGTGCCGACCGCATCATGGAGTCGCCCCTGGCTTTTCCCGCCGGAGAAGCGGTATCCCCCAGCCGCGACCCGTCGGTGATGGTGGTGTGCGAGGCGATGATGGAGACCATATTCAAACACATCGAGAGCGAGCAGCCCGACATCGTCGTCGTAGACTCCATACAGACCATGGCGACGGAGAACCTGGAGAGCTCGCCCGGCAGCGTGAGCCAGATTCGCGAGTGCGCCGCCATGCTGCTGAAATTCTGCAAGGAGAGCAACACCCCCGTCATCCTCATCGGGCACATCAACAAGGAAGGCAGCATAGCCGGTCCGAAAATCCTGGAGCACATGGTTGACACCGTGCTTCAGTTCGAGGGTGACCGCCAATATATGTACCGCATCGTCAGGGCCATCAAAAACCGATTCGGAAGCACAGCCGAGCTGGGCATCTACGAGATGGTGCAGAACGGGCTGCGGCCAGTGGCCAACCCCTCGGAGCTGCTGCTGTCCGACCTCGACAACAGCGAGGGCCTGAGCGGAGTAGCCATCGCATGCGCCATCGAGGGCGTACGTCCGCTGCTCATCGAGGCCCAGGCGCTCGTCAGCACCGCCGCCTACGGCACGCCGCAACGGCTCGCCACCGGCTTCGACACCCGCAGGCTCAACATGCTGCTGGCAGTTCTGGAGAAACGAATCGGATTCAAACTGGCTCAGAAAGACGTCTACATGAATATCGCCGGAGGCATACGCGTGACCGACCCCGCCACCGACCTCGCCGTCATCTCAGCCATCCTGTCGAGCAATGTCGACGCCGCCATCGACCGAAAGACCTGCCTGTGCGGAGAGGTGGGACTCAGCGGAGAAATCCGCCCCGTCAGCCGGATCCTCCAGCGCATAGGGGAGGCGGAAAAGCTGGGATTCCAGGACATCATCATCCCCCACTCCAACCTCCAGGCTGTAGACACCGAAAAATTCACCATACGCATACATGGTGTCAGAAAAGTGGAGGAAGCTTTCCGCGAGCTGTTCGGATGAGGAGAGTTCTATAGGTTCTATAGATTCCATAGATTTCATAGAAAATCTAATGTTTCTGGCATTTTCCGCAAAACATATCAATATTTCTTTTGGAAATTAAAAAAAATCCGTATATTTGCACTGATTATAGACCAACACAAATTTTATTAACCCATTTAAAAATTAAGAGACATGAAAACAATGAAGAACAAGTGGCTGACAATAGCATTGCTTTTGTTCGCCCTATCCACCATTTCCGTCGTGGCACAGCCCAGCATTCCGCGTCGCGGACAGCGCGCCAACCGTGGCTACCGTCAGGCTCCAAGACGCAACAGCCGTGTGGCATGGGGAACGCAGTACGACTGGCTCTCACAACGCCGCGCCACCTACCGCGACGTGCAGTACAAGGACCGCGGACAAGTACGCGTGCTCTTGAACTCCATCTACGCCCGCCACGGACGCTATTTCAAAGACCCTAACCTCAGCGACTACTTCTACTCACAGAGCTGGTATCGCCCGTTCCGCAACGAGGTTCCGGCCAGTTCGTTCAACTCCATCGAGCAATACAACATCAATTTCCTCTCGAAATATGACTAAGAAAGGATATATGCTCTGCAGCGCCATTGCAGCGGCAGCAGCCCTACTGACGAGCGCCTGCGACAAGAGCAACGCAAAGACGACAGACTCAGCCGAGCCTGTCGCCGTTGCTTTAGAGAAACCCGCCACAGAATCGCCCGCCGACGCCACCCCGGATGCCGACATGCCGAAAGGGGCTCAGATACTGATGAAATGCTATCCCGACTTCGTGAAAGGCTACAAGGACGGACGGCTGCAGATGAGCGACGGAACCACCATCGTCTACGACGACGGCCGCAGCAAGACCTTCGAGCAGAAACTCGACGACGCCGACCCTGAAGATATGTTCGCATTCAAGTACGACCGCACGGCCAGCAAGCCGGAATACCTGCAGGATGCAGGCCGCAGCCGCTGCGAGGCGCTGTTCAAGAAGATGTACGGAAACACGGCAGCGCAGGTGCAGTCAAAGCTGGTCAGCGTGAAGTGGTTCGACGCCAACGGCAACTACGGGGGCTCATCCGTGAAGTTCACCCCGGTAAACGGTGCGGCCGACCATCTGAAGGCCGTGGCCGCCGAGCTGGCTAAGATGCCTCAGTTCAAGAAGTACTACAAGTCGGAAGGGACGTTCTACTGGAGGCAGGTGCGCGGAGCCAAGCGGCAGAGCGCCCACTCCTACGGCATGACCATCGACATCGGAGGAAACTTCAAGACTTACTGGCTGTGGTCCAACCCCGGCGCGAAGGAGACCACGCGCATCCGCTACGAAAACAAGATGCCGATGGAGATCGTGGAAGCCTTCGAACGCCACGGATTCATCTGGGGAGGACGGTGGTACCACTACGACACGATGCACTTCGAATACCGGCCGGAAATTCTCATGGACAATCCATAGTCAGCGGATTTCACATTCAGCCAGAAAGTGTGCATTTTACAACTGCTTAATTTTTAGGTTTTTAACAATATTTTATAAAAGTGAGTGCAATTTTATTTGTTGCATTCACTTTTTTATTTTAACTTTGCAAAATAATTTGGGAAAAAGCGATAATGCTACATTAATTTTTGATTAAGACATGGCAATATCCAAGACAAGAAGCACATTGATAGACTGCGCCAGGGTTTTGTTTGCAAAACACGGCCTGGAAGGCACCACGATGAACGACATCGCAGTGGCATCGGGTCGTGGCCGTCGGACACTCTACACCTATTTCAAGAGCAAGGAGGACATCTACCTGGCAGTGATTGAGACGGAGCTGGAGCGACTCTTCTCCAGACTGGAGGAAGTGGCAAAAAAGAACATCACCCCAGAGGACAAAATCGTTCAGCTGATCTTCGCACACCTCGAGGTGATCAAGGAGGTGGTGCTCCGAAACGGCACGCTTCGCGCTGAATTCTTCCGCGAGATATGGAAAGTGGAGACGGTTCGCAAGAATTTCGACCGCACAGAAATCGCCCTCTTCCGGCGTGTGCTCAACGAAGGGAACGACGACGGCGTGTTCGACATCATGAACGTGAAGCTGACAGCCGAAATCATGCACTACTGCCTGAAAGGCTGCGAGGTGCCGTACATCTTCGGCCGTTACTCCGGACGGGGCCCCGAAGACCTCTACATCTACGTCCGCACGATGGTGACCCGCCAGCTGCAGAACAAGCACACCACCCTCACCATCAACAACTAAGCGAAGCAAATCACCAGGAATCCCAGTTCCTCCCCAAAAAATCCAGAATATCTAGAGAATCTAGAATATCTAGAAAATCTAGAGAATCTAGAACATCTAGAATATCTATAATCACTCTCAACTCTCAACTTTTTAAAAAAACTATAAACAAAAGAAACATGGGTTTACTTACAGGAAAGACGGCGCTGATCACAGGTGCCGCACGCGGTATCGGAAAGGCTATCGCGCTGAAATTCGCGCAGGAAGGCGCAAACATTGCATTCACCGACTTGGTAATCGATGAGCTGGGTCAGGAGACCGAGAAAGAAATTGCCACCTTCGGTGTGAAAGCCAAGGGATATGCGTCGAATGCCGCTGACTTTGCACAGACCGAGGAGGTTGTCAGCAAAGTGAAGGAAGAATTCGGCTCAATCGACATTCTCGTGAACAACGCCGGCATCACGAAGGACGGCCTGATGCTTCGCATGACAGAGGCTCAGTGGGACGCCGTGATTGCCGTGAACCTCAAGTCAGCATTCAACTTCATCCATGCCTGCACACCGATCATGATGCGTCAGCGCGGTGGCAGCATCATCAACATGTCGAGCGTGGTGGGCGTACACGGAAACGCCGGACAGTGCAACTACTCTGCCTCAAAGGCTGGTCTGATTGCCCTCGCCAAGTCCATCGCACAGGAGATGGGTGCAAAGGGAATTCGTGCCAACGCCATCGCTCCGGGATTCATCGAGACGGCCATGACAGCCCAGCTGCCTGACGACGTACGCGCTGAGTGGGTGAAGAAGATTCCGCTCCGCCGCGGCGGCACCGTGGACGACATCGCCAACACAGCCGTTTACCTCGCATCCGACCTCTCCAGCTATGTCAGCGGTCAGGTTATCCAGGTTGACGGTGGTATGAACATGTAAGCCGAAGCATCAATTCTGAAATATCAAAAAAGGAAGACAGGGAGGCGCAGCCACTCTTCTTCCTTTTTTGCAATCTTACTTGTTCCCGTAAAATCCAACGTTTTTTACTCCCACTTTTACTCCCACTTTTACTCCCACTTTTACTCCCATTTTACTCCCCCTTCATAAAAAACATGGACATCATCTACGAAGACAATCATATCATCATCGTCAACAAGGCGCCGGGCGAGATTGTGCAAGGCGACAAGACGGGCGACCAGCCGCTGTCCGACCTGGTGAAAGCATATATCAAGGAAGCATACGCGAAGCCTGGCGAGGTATTTCTGGGCGTGGTCCATCGGTTGGACCGTCCGGTAGGCGGTCTTGTGGTGTTTGCACGCACGAGCAAAGGTCTGACGCGCATGAACGAGCTGTTCAGGAAAAGCGAGGTGAAAAAGACCTACTGGGCCATCGTCCCGGTGTCGCAGAAGGAGTCGGAGCGTCCTCCGCTCCACACGCCCGTCCGTCTGGAGCACTGGCTCGTGAGAAACGAGCAGCAGAACAAGTCGTACGCCTACGACCGTGAGGTGCCGAAGAGCAAGAAAGCCGTGCTCGACTATCAGTTCATCGGTCTGGGCGAACGATACGGTCTTGTGGAAGTGAACCTGCATACAGGTCGCCATCATCAGATCCGGTGCCAGCTGGCGAAGGTAGGCTTCCCCATCAAGGGCGACCTGAAATATGGGGCGAAACGCAGCAATCCAGACGGCAGCATCTCCTTACTGGCCCGCAGCATTGACTTTGTCCATCCCGTATCAAAAAAGCAGATTCATGCAGTGGCCCCCCTGCCGGAAGGTATCTGGCAATCGCTGGCAGGAAAGATGGCTTAGAGAGCCTATAGAATCTATAGAAACTATAGAATCTATAGAGTCGGAAAAACCAGTATTTCCGGCTCCTACTCAAAATAGAATGTGATGATGATCATCTTCGACTTTCCCTTGTCGATGGAGTTTGTGAAGATGAGCTGATCGGGGTTGGTGAGGTCGTTTCGCTTCTTGTTGATGATGTTGGAGAGCCCATAGGCGAACTTGATTTCCGGGATGAACTTGAAGAAAGGCCCGTAGAAATCACAGCCGAATCCCGCTTCCAGATAGCAGTCGAAGCGGTTGAGCAGCAAGTTTTTCTGTTTTTTCACGGTCAGGTCGTACATCGGGTTCACCCCCACCACGGCATAAGGCCGGTAGTTGTTGAACCGCTCTCCGGCGATTTTCAGGTCGACCGGCAATGAGATATAGGTGGACTTCACGTTCTGGACTTCCGTAGCGTCGTTGAGGTGGTTGATGAACTTCACGTCCTTCGACCCGAAATGCATGGAGGGAATGACGCGCAGCGAGAGGTTGTTGTTCAGACGGTATTCCGCCAGCACGCCCACGCTGAATCCCGGCTCGTAGTTGGGTGCGTCGGCATACCAGTTGTTGCCGTTCTCGTCCACGAACCCGTTGTTCACAAGCTCGATGTCCTGGAGATGGACACCGGCGAAGAATCCGTAGTGGAGCTGCCGCTGGTCAACATACGGACGGTTCATCACCTTACGCTTCTGGGCGTAGGCAGAAGGCAGCACCGCCACAAAAGCGAGGGCTGCCAAAATCAAGGTCTTCCAAAGGCGCGACAAGCGATGGAAGCCAAGGTGGAGAATATATGAAATTGATGTCAAATGCCGTTGATTTTCTTTATTTGATATATTTTTAAACGTAAGAACTGCATTTTTATTGCAAAAAAATTGGGATTTTGCTTGTTTACTCAATTTTTTACATTATCTTTGCAGACTGAAACAGGGGCGGTGGACTTTTGGTCATGCCGTCAACGAATATGGTAATTCAACATTAAGTAATTCTAAAAACAACAAAACTATGGCTTACGTAATTAGTGACGATTGTGTAATGTGCGGCTCTTGCGAGGCTGAGTGCCCATCAGGCGCTATCTCTGCAGGTGACAGCAAGTATGAAATTGATCCGGATGCATGCGTAGACTGCGGCACTTGCGCAGACGCTTGCCCTTCTGGCGCAATCAACCCGGGCGAATAATCACCCCGAGTGAAGAAAAATCGACGAAAAAAGGTGTGTCACTTGTGACACACCTTTTTTATGTTTTCCAGAGAAGGATTTCGCAGTTTAATATTCCGAATTATCGAACCTTCTCCGCCAACTAAAATCTCATTCAACTTTAAACTTTCATCTTTAAACTGAAAAGAAATCACACAGCCGGCACCATCTTCTCGTTGTTGTAGAAGACGGACTCGGTGTATCCGATGGTGGGCTTTGCGATGATGGTAGGTTCGTCGTCTATAATCTTGCAGAACCGCACGATATCGAGGAAGCTGTATTTCTCCTCACTGATGAACTTGAAATGGCCAGGCAGCGCCCCGCTGATGATGGACTTCTGGCTCTCGTTCACTCCGACCACCATCCAGTCGTAGCCCATGATATTGGCACCTTCCATCATCTCCATGCAAATGATGCGGATGTTGCCTTTTCCCTTCGGCATGGAATAGAGGTACATGTCCTCGATTTCCTGTCGGAAGACGATGGCCTGCTCCACGATGGCCATTGACAACTCGCTGCGTCCGTCAGTGCAGTAGCGGTTCAGCGCGCGCTTCACTCTCTCTTGTGCGTCGACATCGAAATAGGACAGTATCCTTGGGATGTCGGTTTCTGCGATTTTCTTGAAAGGTACCATATAATTTCTTTTATTTTTTGCTCATTTGTAAAAATTATGTGCAAATATAAGACTTTTTATTGCACACTTCCAAGTTTTTTGTGAAAAAAGTTAATAAATCTGAAAAAAAAGCGACATTTTAGTACAAAATGTACAAAATAATGCAAATGTATTGCATGTTATTTTTCCCGAAAAGGAGTTGGAGATATTCATCCTAATCAAGGTACTACATATAACGAAAAGGAAGATTCCGACATTGAAAGAATTCTTTATCTACATAGTAAAGAAAATGGTAATACAAACAGAGATAAAACTCTAATTTTCAAAATTTTATTAAGAAATATTAAAAACAAAAAATTATTTTGTTATTCCAAATAAATTACATAAATTTGCAGCGATATATCAATCCTTCTATTAAGGATTGAATTTTTCTTAATTTCAAAAAAAAATTATGGTACCATACAAAATCCCATATATTCCAAAAGAATCTCCATTAGCGAATTCCTATTGGAATAAAAACAAAAAGTTAAAAAAAATATCCAGCAGGAACGGAGAAATTCATTATCTAATGCCTGCAAGTTTAGTTACTGCTCCAAAGGAATCAATATTTCAAAAGAAGGGCCAAGAGCAAACCAATAAGACTCATGGGAGAAAAAATTATAATACTTTACTACACTACGACCATCCTGTCAGCACATCCAGGCCAATCAATAGTCCAAAGGATCTTATACCCACAATGAAAGAAGCTGCAGTAATGAGTACTATAGGTGGAGTCATCTCACTATTCCCCCATCTTCATGCAAAAATCTTAGGTGGAATCCTATCAATTCCTACTGCAATTTACGACGGAATCAATGTATATAACGACCCTACTAATCCATTAAACTGGGTCCACTTAGCATTAGATGTACAATCCGGCATATCAAAAGGACACTGGGATGAAGCGCTTACAATTGCCGGAATTGGAAATGATGCCACTGTTGCTTGTACTGGATATCCTCCTGAGCATTTCATTCTTAACAATAAGAACAAAAAAGAACCATATATATACAATAAACCCACACCAAATACTAAATTGCCAGATGGAAAATACAGTCTTCAACAGGTTTGCTCAAGAAGAAAACGAAGAAGGCTGGAAAACGGAGGACTTTCCGATGAAGAAATAGAAAGAAGAGAGGTTCTTCGTAAGCCATTAGATTATTTGTCATTCTCAAATTATCATTAATAAATTATGACAAAAATTCGTTTACGGAACAAGAGAAAAAAGATGCAACTTGTCATCTGGTGTATATGGTCCGGGCTAGTTCTCGGAGCAATTATAGCAGTCTTGTTCAAAAAAACAGAATGGAACATCGGTATGATTACTATGTCTATTGCTCTATTGTACCTTATTCTGATCTCATCTGCCGAGATATTTAAGATAGAAAGCTCGAGCAAAAATTTACACAAGCTGGCACTGATAATTGACAAATATAACGAATGGACAGATAATAATAAGTTTTTAAATACTTTAATTACATTGGGGATACTGTTCTTGCTCATCTTTATAGCATATCTCACAAGAGAAATTGCATTATAGGCATGTTCTAATAATTAATAAATCCAAGAGAATTATCTTTGCCTGTGTTTGCCTCTTTTTGGCATCTTTGCTCTTAACCTCTTGAACCGTAGCTCGCTACGCTTCTGTGAGTTTGCGAGCAAATCTGCTCAAAAATAGTCTAAACACAGCCTAAAGCTAATTTTTAGAACCTGCCTATAGACAAATACGGGAGATGTGTTAAAAACACATCTCCCGTATTACTTTTCCCTTTACCTGCTATTACAGCTTCGACACGATGTTGAGGGTGTCGGTGGCGATCATCAACTCCTCGTCGGTAGGGATGACGCATACTTTCACCTTGCTGTCGTCGGCAGAGATGGTCATCTCCTTGGCGCGGCAAGAGTGGTTCTTCTCCACGTCCATCTTCACGCCCAGGAACTCCAGTCCGTCGGTAGCGCCCTCGCGCACCTCCCACTGGTTCTCGCCGGCACCTCCGGTGAAGACGATGATGTCGACACCTCCCATGGCAGCTGCATACTGTCCGATATACTTCTTGATGCGGTAGGTGTACATCTCCTTGGCCAGACGTGCGTGGTCGTTGCCTTCCTCGATGCCTTTGAGGATGTCGCGGAAGTCGCTTGCTCCGCCGCTCACGCCGAGCAGTCCGGATTTCTTATTCAGCAAGTTCGAGAGGCCTTTCGTGTCCAGTCCTTCCTTGTCCATGATGAAGGTGACAGCCCCGGCGTCGATGTCGCCAGAGCGGGTGCCCATGATGAGTCCCTCGAGCGGTGTGAGGCCCATGGAAGTGTCCACGCACTTGCCGTCCTTCACGGCTGCGATGGACGCGCCGTTGCCGATATGGCAGGTGATGACTTTCGTGCCCTCAGCCTTTTCGATGCCCAGGAAGTCGAGCACACGGCGGCTCACGTAGCGGTGGCTCGTGCCGTGGAAGCCGTAGCGGCGCACGCCGTATTTCTCGTAGAGCTCATAGGGAGTGGCATACATGTAGGCATAGTCGGGCATCGTCTGATGGAAGGCTGTGTCGAACACGCCCACTTGCGGGATTTCCGGCAGCAGTGCCTTCACTGCGTTCACGCCCTTGATGTTGGCAGGGTTGTGGAGCGGCGCCAGGTCGTTGCAGGCAGCGAAGTCGCGCATCACCTCGTCGGTGATGAGCACGGACTCGCTGAAGCGCTCACCGCCGTGTACCATGCGGTGGCCCACTGCGTCGAGCTCGTGCAGGTCCTTCAGCACGGCATTCTCTCCCTCCGTGAGCACACGGAAGATGAGCTGCACGCCGGCGGTATGTTCTGGCACGGGCTCATCCATCTGGATTTTCTTGCCGTTCACCTTGATTTTGATAAATGAGTCTGGCAGTCCGATTTTCTCGATGCCGCCGGATGTCACCACGCTGTGGTCATCCATGTCGTACAGCGCATACTTAATCGAAGAGCTGCCACAGTTTAATACAAGAATTTTCATTTTATTTAATTTTGAGTTTTCTGTTTTTCATTCGATGGTATAGGCACTATAGAAGCTATAGAGGCTATAGAAACTATAGAAAACTATACCAGCATTCTACTTCGCGTCCATGGCCTGGCAGGCAGTGATGGCGATCATCTTGTAGATGTCGTCCACGGAGCAACCGCGTGAGAGGTCGTTCACGGGGCGTGCGATGCCTTGGAGGATCGGGCCTATGGCGTCGGCGTTGCCCAGGCGCTGCACGAGCTTGTAACCGATGTTGCCTACCTCGAGGTTCGGGAAGACGAGCACGTTGGCGTTGCCGGCAATCTCGCTGCCCGGCGCCTTCTTCTTGCCCACACTCGGAACGAGAGCCGCGTCGGCCTGCAACTCTCCGTCGATCTTCAGCTCGGGGTCAAGCTCCTTGGCCAAGGCCGTTGCCTCGATCACCTTGTCGCACACCTCATGCTTTGCACTGCCTTTCGTAGAGAACGAAAGCATGGCCACGCGAGGGTCGGCAAAGCCGGCCACCGAGCGTGCGGTCTGCGCCGTGCATACGGCAATCTGTGCCAGCTGTCCGGCATCCGGCATCGGAGTGACAGCCACGTCGCCAATCACGAGCACGCCGTCCTCACCGTACTGAGGAGTCTGGGTGATCATGAGCATGGCACCGCTCACGCAGGTGATGCCCGGAGAGCATTTGATGATCTGGAGGGCAGGACGCAGCGTGTCGCCGGTCGTGCTGAGTGCGCCGGAGATCTGTCCGTCGGCGTCGCCGCTCTTGATGATGAGGCAGCCGAAATACAGGGGGTCGAGCACCTTCTGCTGAGCCTGCTCCAAAGTCATGCCCTTCTTCTTTCTCAGTTCGAAGAGCAGCTGGGCATATTCTTCGCGTTTCTCACTCGTGGCAGGGTCAATCAGCGTGGCCTTGTCGATGTTCTTCAGTCCGAGCTTGTCGGCCAGTGCGTGGATCTCGTCGATATTGCCGAGCAGGATGAGGTCGGCAAGGTCGTCGGCCAGTGCCTGGTCGGCTGCGGTGAGTGTACGCTCCTCCGTTGCTTCAGGGAGGACGATGCGCTGCTTGTTGCTTTTAGCGCGCGCAATAATTTTGTCAATCAAGTTCATAATTATGCTAGTATTAGTGAATATAATAAGAAATGATTATATCTTAGTTATCAATTATTTGCTAAATAACCCACAAAAATGAGAAGCAGAAATAAGATGGAATATTTTTGGACTAGTGACTTCGGAGTTATTCGATTACAATCCAAACACCTTTTTTGGTGCTCCCCATTCTTTTTAAAAGGCCTACTGTTTGCATTTTTTTTAAGTTATACTTTATTCCACCATCTGATGCATGCGGGATAGCATGATTTAGCTCTTTACGAGTTGCATTTGGATGTTCCTTTAAATAGTTCAAAATGAGTTGTTGAAGTTCTGTCATTCTTTTTGTTTTGCCATGTTTCTGTTGAGAAGCAGTTTTTTCGGTTTCTTGGGTAGCACTTTCGGTTTGGTGGGTAGTTGTTTTTATTTCTTGGGTAGAATTTTCAATTTCTTGGGTAGTACTTTTTGTTTCTTGGGTAGTTTTTTTTGTTTCTTGGGCAGAATCAGTACTTTCAGAAAACTTAAAAACTGTCCACAAACCTCCATCATAGTAAAATTCCGGTTTGGGTATGCCGGCATCACGGCATGCAGCCATCATTCTTTCGAATGTCCTCCATCAATTTTTTAGAATCGTCAATTCCGCATATTCGACCATCGTCGTCAATACCTATATATATAGTACCACCATTTGCATTGGCAAAACCACATATCCATTTCAGATATTCGTCTCGCCAACTTTGTTTAAATTCTATATTCTGGGATTCATTCATATATAATTAAGAGAAACGAGCAAATTAGATTTTTACTAATTATTTGCAAATTAACAAAAAAAAAATGAGATATGAAAATTCGTGGGAAGGTTTTTGAAAGGCAGAAGCATAGCATTGATTCCACAGACCGTATTCCCGGCCTATTGCTTCTCTGTTTCCTCGGTTGTATGGCTCACTCCAGGGCAAGCAATAAGTCCCGGAACTGCTAACCATATTTTCTCACGATCTCGTTGAGTCTGCCAATAAGATAGAACGGAAGATTAATAAGACGGAACAGGTACTTCGTCTAATTATTGTTGCAAATTACGGGATGCTTTATCTAATTTTTGTTTCAAATTACGGGGTACTTTAACATTTTTTGTCGCAAATTACGGGATACTTCATCGTTTTTTTGTCGCAAATTACGGGATACTTTATTAATTTTTTGTCGCAAATTACGGGATACTTCATCGTTTTTTGTCGCAAATTACGGGGTACTTTATCATTTTTTGTCGCAAATTACGGGATACCCGAAAACACTCCACTGTAGGGACTTACTTTATGTATGTCCGCCATACGCCATGTGCCATACGACTTACGCCGTGTTTCATGTGCCATTCACTCTCATTCCCTGACTCCATCCCATTACAGCCATCCTACCATACCCATTTCCCATCATACCCTTACACGACTTGGCCTCCCCAGTCCAGGTGTTCCAACACGCAAAGTCTTCATAAACCTCAAAAAAGAGCCGCAGCACTCAGTGCCACGGCTCTTTCAAATTTTATAGCGTTTTAATTTTCGCGATTACCACAAGTTGGAAGTCTTTCCCTCATCGATGTCCTTCAGAAGCTGGATGATGGCGGCTTCCTCCTCTTCTTCCTCCTCTTTGGCCAGTGACGGCTTGGAAGGGTCTGCAGGGCTGTCGGATGTTGAAAGGGCAAAGACTTCTTTCAGTGCTGCCTGCTCTGCCTGCAGAGCAGGGCTTATATATTCTTTCTTCATATTTTCTTTTTGTTATGCTTTGGTGTTGGCGTGGACTGAGCCACGCCAACAATATGGGTTTCAAATTACTTAATTAACACCTTTTGAGTCTTGCCGTCAGCAGTGCGGATGATGTTCACGCCCTTCTGCAGAGCCGGCATCTTCACGCCTGCTGCATTGTAAATCTCAGCAGCACCATTCTGCAGTGCATCGATGGCGTTGATGCCTGTAGGTGTGTCGTCAGCAGCACCGAAGAAGAACGCCTTGATGCCGCTGTCGGCAGTGCCTGCAGGCTTGGTGAGGTATGCACGGTTAGCGCCGACCTTCACTTCGTCAGTGTCTGCAGAAACCTTGTAGAAGGCCGTCTTGCCGTTGAGCAGCTGAAGCACGTAATTGCCCGGCTCAACCACAGTCTCTTCATAAACACCGGTCAGAAGACCTTCAGTAACATCCTCTGCGGCATTTTCCTTTCCGTAGAAGGTCTCGTTCACGTCGTCGGCAGCCTTGCTGTAGACAACAACCGGAGTGTTGGCAGGTATCGTAGTCTCAAGAGCGGTAAGTGTCAGTTCACCATTCGTTGCCACTGCATCAACAGTATAAGCAGTAACGCCCTCAGGAATCGTCACGTCGAACGGAGCCACGAACGTGCCATACTGAGCGGAAGCGACAATAGTCATGTTGGCTGAAGACTGATCGTAATAAGTGAGGGTAAAGTTGTTGAAGATGGTCCAGCAGTCCCATTCATAATTAGGCTTTGCCAAGGTAATCGTCAAGTCGGTATTGCCGTCAAGATAAACATAAACTTCGTTCGTTGCCTCACCATTTTCAAATGCAGTTACCGCACCACCAGTGTTACCTGGCTTAGAAGTTGTATTGTACCAGTCTGTCAGTCTTACTTGCTCATTGTTGGCTGCAAGATAACTTGACACAAGATTATAACCAGCCTCACCTAAAGCATTGCTGTTGGTAACAGTAGAGCGCCGCTCATATCCATCAACAGTCAGTTTATAAACACCTGCTGGAAGCTCTGAAGCAGCGATTGTCTGAGTGTATTTTCCTGTAGCATTCCAAATTTCTGCAAAGTTGGTTCCGTATGCAGGTTGGCCATCCTGTCCACGAACCCCGCTCCAAGCCCAGTCACCGACTTCACCAGCAAATTTTGCAGTCTTAACCTTCTCTGTATAGTCAACGGCATTATAGTTCTCATCAAGATAAGAAGTAAATTCTTCAGCAGTAGCAATTTCTATTGCTGCTGCCTCGGCAACATTCAAGATATTCTCCTCTGGATATTTGCTGATAATCTCGTCACGGTCTGCTTTTTTAATCAGACTCCATACAGTTGCAGCTGAAGCATCGGTAACGATATGAACATATTCACCATAATCGCCTGAAGAATGTGAAGTGTAAGCTGATTTGTCAGCATTTTGGAGGTAATATCCACCATCTGTTGGTGTCAAAGTCCACCCTGTTGAAGCATTGTCTGTAAAAATACTTGTTCCAGTGATGAAAAGATAAATGTTCTTCCAATCGACAAATTCAATGGACGAAACACCTTTGGAATCGGTTTTCAAATTGAATGGAATACCATATTTATCAGCAGAAGCCTCTGTTCCCCATGCGTTTCCTCGTCCGAGGAAGAGCTTGTTGGCACTGTCATAGAGCACATATTCACCATCAAATACAACAGGTGTCTTTACAGTGAAGTTCACGTCATCGTTTGCTATATGCTCAAGATATCCGAAAACATCAGGAGAGATTGAGATGTTATATTCTGTGTTCTCAGTAAGAGTGCCGAGGTCAATTGTGAATCCGCCTTCTGCTGCAACAAGCTCAACGGGATTGCCATTGACTGTTGCGTATGCACCTTCATCTAGCTCAAGTACTGCATCCGGGTCATTACTTGTTGCATCTGGGAATGTTACTAGAATAGTAGAAGACTGAATATATTCACCGTCAGCAGGTGAAGTTACCGCATCACCAATCTCATAGACAAATGCAAAAGGCTCAACTTTGAGGGTCTGCTCGGAAGCTGACTTCACATAATAACGTCCAGCAGCCAACTGAATCTGTTCTGTGTCAGAGAAATGGTCTGTCACTGTAGCCTCATTCTCAATCAAAATGGTACCGTCTGTAGTATAGACAATGTCATTTAGGGTTGTCAGATTGAGGTTGTATTCTGCTGCGGCTGCTATGTCGAAATAGTACCATTTGCCGGATTCCATTGCTGTCTCAGGCAGTTCAACTGCTTCACTTGCAATGGTAGGACCAATATAATAGAGTTCGAAATTATCTATTACAGTCCATTGATTTCCTGTTGTCTCAGAAGTTTTTGCGCCAATAGTAAGAGTTCCGTCAGTCACTGAGATATTGCTGACTATATTGTTGTAAAGGCCAGCATTAAAGGCCTTAGAAGCATCCGATTGACTATTAGGAACATAATATGTATTTTCTGTGTTTGTGTTGGCCGTGGTCAAGCCCTTGGAAGCGTCTGCAGAAGTAGCGTTAGAAGATGAAACCCAAGCTATTTCTGTCTGTGCATCACCTGCATAAAGATATGCATTTCCAGAAGCAGGATTTGTATTGTTAGCACCCGGACGATAGAATCCTTGTGCCCTTAATTCATATAATCCATTTGGAAGACCAGATAATTCCTGATTGAAATCAAAAATGCCATTCCATTTCTGCCAGTTAAAGTTATCATTGTCTCCTGCTACAGCAACGTTTGCAGTAGTTCCTTCAGTCAGATTCCAAGATGAATATTTTTGGTTGTTTCTTCCAAAATTCGCATCGTCAATATAGTAGGTGGCATCAGCAGGGTTGGCACTTGTCGCTTCCGCAAGGACTTTATCACGGTCTTCCTTTGAAAGGAAGTACCACTGAGCAAGCACGCTGTTTGCGCTTGATGCATCATTATTGACATACGTACCTGTAGAATAAGCTGTCATATATGCAGAATTCTCGGCAGTAGATATACTGAATGTTCCATTTTCAAGAGCAGTTACATACAAATTCGTTGCTGCGCCATCTATATAAGAACCTGCAACATAATGGTTATTTCCACCATTAGATACATAGGAATCTAAGGTATAAACTCCATCACTAATTTTTGTCAGTTTAAAGGGAATACCATGCTCGATGATAGAAGCGTGCGTTCCCCAGTCATTTGCGCCACCAAGGAATTTACCAGTCCCTGCATTATATAGATAATAATCTGTATCACCGACAAGCTCAGTTGAATAATACGCCGGAACATCCGCTGCTTCTACATCTGTCACAGTTACTGTGGCAGTGGCAGTCAGACCACCTTCGGTGGTTGCTGTGATAGTTGCTTCGCCTGGACCTGTTGCATATACAACTCCGTTAGTTACAGTAGCTACAGCAGAGTTGGACGTTGTCCATGTGATACCAGTTTGGCTATTAGCATTTTCTGGAGTAAACACAGGAGTCAGTGTTCCTGTACCTCCGACAGAAAGAGACAAGGAAGTAGGAGTAAGCGACACAGCTGTTGCGGGTATCGAATTGCTATACGACAACGAAAGGTGGCTAACATAGATATGTGGTGTGTAGCCAGATCCCAAATTATTGCTTCCTGTACCATATCCGAAACTGATAGTTGCATCCGCAGCTTCCGTTAAGGTAAAAGTAATGGAATGTGTTGTCCAGCCTGACTGTCCATTCATCCACTCAGTTTTCGAATCTGTGTAAGTAGTTTCTCCTACTGTCACCTTGAAATTGTTATCATAAGTGGCAGAGTTAGAAGCATTGGTATTCTCCACATCGTAAGTCAGAGTATAAACGCCTGCTTCCAGATTTGCCAAAGTTTGAGTAGCATTAGAGTAGTTGGTACTCCAACGACACTGCAGTCCCAGGCAATACTCGGTTGCCAAATGGGTGTCATCTGTTGTGGATGTTTTATTATTGGCTACCGCATATGTGCCAATCAATCCACTTCCGAAGGAATAATAGTTGGCGGAATGTTCGTTCGTCCAACCATCTGTTGAAGAAAAGTCAGCATTCGTTATTTTTGAGGTCACATCTGTCTGTGCCTTTCCAACGAGTGCCCCCACGATGCATAGCATCATGAAAAGTAGTTTTCGTTTCATTTTGGTTTTGTTAAGTTAATAAAATTAGTTAATTATATAGATTTTTTATGTTTAGTCTGATTTTATATATGTGGCTTGCCACATATATAAACAAGGGATATCCCTTGTTGTTTTACTCAAAAAAGTTCAGTTGTTTCTGCTATTTGTCGCTGTAATGTCCTTCCACTCCTACGTCAAGCACTACAACGATGTCATCGTAGATGTCGTATATGATTCTGTCGTGTGCCGTAATCCGCCGTGAATAAGTGATGTTGTCACCCCCTTTTCAGAGGCTCAGGATGTCCTGTTCCGGTACGGGGGTGTGTTGTCAATTCCTCCAATATAAGCGTCAATTTCTTAAAGACATTGGGATTTGACTTCTTCCATTTATCAATCACCTTTTTTGCTTTGGAAGAGAAATTCAGCTCGTAGTTCATAGGGAATCCAGAAATGCATGTAGTTCATCCACAGTCTTACAACACACGGTTTTCCCTTCCCGGAACTCTTTTCTTGCCGCATTGATTTTCCGTCTCAGCGCAGGAGTGATTTCGTTTTTCCGAGTTTGATCAACGGGGGTGAGGGTATATAGCCGGTTGCGCCGGCGGATCATCACCTTCTCTCCTGCGTCGGCACTGTCGAGCACCGCAGCCATCTGGTTTCTAAAGTCAGTTACAGTCAAGGTTCTCATCGTTGTCAGTTTTGTCTAGTCAGTTATTAGCCTATAAAACATGCAAATTTACAGAAAAAACATAAAACCGCCAAACAAATTTTGCGGTTTTATTTGGTGTGTGTCGAAATAAGAACATTTATAGGGAATATTGACAAGAACAATTGCTCTGCTATCGAATATATAATAATATCAGAAAAAAATTCATCGCTTCGGAATAATGATATTTTCAACACGATAGTTGAATTATATTAGAATACGAATTTATACGAAATGTTTTTCTAACGAAGACAGCACCGGGGTTGTGGACGTCTCGTCCGCACAATGGACCGGCGAAGCACGGTCAAGCAGAGGGGTAGGGTACTTTGACAGCCGTATTTTTTGACAGCCGTCTTCGGGCATCGAGCCCTCGACGGCTGGCACGGACGAGACGTCCATGCCCCCGGTCGGTTCGGGTTCGGTACGTATCGGTAGCGTGGGTGGTTGCAAAGTCTGGAGACTTCGCCTCCTACGCGTGGGTTGCAACGGGAATGGACTATGCGTGGGTTGCGACGGGAATGGACTACACGTGGGGTTGCAACGGGAATGGACTATGCGTGGGTTGCGACGGGAATGGACTACGCGTGGGTTGCGACGGGAATGGACTACGCGTGGGTTGCGACGGGAATGGGGGGGCGGGCGGGAACGGGGAGACGCCCCACGGGGCGTCTCTACAGAGCGACGGATTTCCAGTCGGTGATGTTGCGGTCTTCGGACGAGAAGGAGATGCCTACCTTCACCACGGGGCGGCCGTCCAGACGGTATTTCTCGGCATAACCACGGTCGTCAATTTGCTGGAGGGCGGCATCCACTGTGTCGTCGTACTTGAACTCAATGACGTATATGCCCAGCGGCATGCGCAGCTCCATGTCGGCACGTCCTTTGGCTGAGGGGGTCTCAGAGCTGATGTCGGCACCGAAGGCGGTGAGCAAGGTGTGGAGGATGACGTGGTAGTGGGTCTCGTTCTTGTTGTCAAGGTAGTAAGGGATGCCGGCAAAGAACGTCTTGATCGCCTCGATGAAAGCTGGCAGGTCGCCGCTGTCGCGGAAGTCGTAGTAGGCATCGAGGAACACGTTCTTCTCCTCGTTGTCAGGCTGCATATTCGTGATGAGACGGAACAGGTTGTCGGCGAAGCCTAGGCGCACCTCCTCGTTGGGGAAGCCCAGCGTGTACATATTGCGGTCGGCGCGGTAGTTCTTGATGGTAAGGTATCCGCTTTGATAGAGCACCGGCAACGGACTCTTGTAGCTGTCGAAAGAGAGGTTGAAGGCTGTCTCGGGGCATCGGCTGCCCTCCAGTGACAGCAACTGATGTGCTGGCATCTGCGAGAGCATGGCGATAAGCGCAGTGGGCGTGGCGCTCTCGAACCAGTAATCACCCAATTTTCCTGAGGCGAAGGCTTTCACCACACTGTAGGGATTGTAGATGTCGGTCATGTCCGAGCAGAAATGATAGCCGTCGTACTTCTTCTTCATCGCATCCAGTAACTCATCGTATGTTTGCTTTCTGCGGGCTGCCAGCAACTCTATATCCTCGCGCATCGTGGTGGTCAGCTCCTCCTCCGTGATGCCGCAGATGCCCTCATAGTCCGGCCACATCGAGATGTTGTTCAGGTTGTTCAACTGGCTGAAGATACCCATCTGGGAGAATTTCGAGATACCTGTAATAAAAATGAACTGGAGGTGATCGTCCAGACCCTTAAGAGGAGAGAAAAGACCCATGAACGTGTTGCGCACAGCCTCCACTTTCTGAACATCGCCGATGGCCTTCAGCATCTGGTTATCGTACTCGTCAACCAGCACCACCACTTTCTTACCGGTCTTCGAACGAGCGGACTTGATAATCTGGGAGAGGCGGTTGCTGAAGGCTTTCAGTGAAGGGCTATCAACGTAAAGTTCCTCGTATTCCGACAAGGTTTTGTCGATATACTCGTCCAGTGTGTTTTGCTCGTTCTTGCCCACCTGACTGAAGTCAAAACGCAATACGGGATATTTCTCCCATTTCCAGTCAGTGGTGGCGATGAACAAGCGGGGCTGCACAATACCGTCTTCCAACGAAATTTCCTCGAAGAGCTCACGGCGACCCTCAAAAACGGCCTGGAGCGTGGATATCAGCAGCGATTTGCCGAAACGACGGGGACGGCTCAGGAAATAGGGTTTTCCTAATGTCAACAACTTGTAGATATAGGGGGTCTTATCGACATATACATAGCCTTTCGTACGGACTTCCTCAAAGCTCTGTACCCCTGCGGGGTATTTTCTCATTCCTGCCATAACTTGCTATTTTTCTGCGAAGATACAAAAATTAGTGGGAATGGTAAAATATTTTACACGAATTTTGGGGAATAATTTTTGGACACGGATGACACGGAATGTTTTCGAACACAAATATCCATCAATGACCACGAATTTTCAAAAATATTATTTATCTCATTATCTCTGTGTGACAACATATTATCCAAATTCGAAAACTGAATTGTTTATTTGTTATGATTCGGAAAGATTCGTGTTCGCAAAAAATTCTTTTTCCTCTATCCTCCCAGGAGCGACAGCACGCCGATTTCGTTGAGCAGGATGGCGAAGATGGCCAGCGGCGCGACATAGCGCAGGATGAAGATAAGGAGCTTCACGTAGGGAGCGCGGGACTCCCCGTAGTTCGTGATTTCATCGCGGAAGAGCTTCTTGTCCAGATACCAGCCCGTGAAGAGCGAGATGAACATGCCTCCCACCGGCAGGCAGACTTTCGCCGCCACCCAGTCGAACAGGCCGAAGATATTCTGTCCGCCCACGGTGATGCCGCTGAGCACGCCGAAGGACAGGGAGCAGAAGATGCCGAAGAAGATGATGCCGCCCGTCTCCCAGACGGCCGCTTTCTTCCGTGGCATGTTGAACTCCTCCGCCATGTAGGACGTCACCACCTCATGGAGCGAGATGGTGCTGGTCAGGGCGGCCACGATGACGAGCAGGTAGAACATCACGGAGAAGATATAGGCTATCCACGGCGCTCCGGCGAATGCCTGCTGGAACACGTTGGGCAGCGTGATGAACAGCAATGCCGGGCCCGACTCCTCCGGCTCAATGCCCACGGAGAAGGCAGCGGGGAAGATGATGAAACCGGCCATCAGCGCGATGACGGTGTCGATCACGCATACCTGCACCGCCGTCTTGCCCAGGCTCGTCTTCTTGTCGAAATAGGAGGCGTAAGTACACAGGCAGCCCATGCCCAGCGACAGGGAGAAGAAAGCCTGGCCCATCGCACTCAGCACCACGCCGCCGTCCACCTTGCCCCATTCCGGCTTCAGCAAGAATTCCAGTCCGGCCGACGCATTCGGAAGCGACACGGCGCAACCCACCAAAATCATGATGATGATGAACAGCATCGGCATCAGCACCTTCGACCACCGCTCGATGCCTTTCGTCACGCCTTTCACGATGACGAAATGGGTCATCAGCACGAACACCACCATGCAGATCAGCGGTGTCCACGTGGACGAGGAGAAGTCGCTGAACACCTGTGCGAACTGCTCTGGTGTCTTGCCCGCAAACTGGTTGCCTATAGCCAGCACGGCATATTCGATGGTCCAGCCGGCAATCACGCCGTAATAGCTCATGATGAAGAACGCGGTGAACACGCCCAGGCGCCCCACCCATTTCCACGGTGTGCCCGGTGCCAGCTTCTGGTAGGCACGGGCCGTGTTGGACTGGGTGCTGCGTCCGATGAGAAACTCGCTCATCATCAGCGGCAAGCCAAACAGAAGGATGCAGCCGATATAAACAAGGATGAAGGCGGCGCCACCGTTCTTTCCCGTCTCAATCGGGAAACGCCAAATATTGCCCAGACCTACAGCCGAACCGGCAGCTGCAAGCACAGCACCTATCTTTGAACCAAAATTCTCTCGTTTCATTGAATAACAGTTTTCAGATATTTAGTTTTCAGTTTTCAGAAAGATTGAAGAATCTAGAACATCTAGAATATCTAGAGCATCTAAAAAAAAATCTATATTGCCTTAAACACCCCGAACTGGTCGAGGAAAATCAGCAGAATCCCCACAGGCGCCACATACCTCAAGATGAATATGAACAACGGGAAGAGGCGCACGCGGAGTGTGCCGCCATTCGTGATTTCTTCCTTCACCCACTGCTTCTTCATATACCATCCCACGAACACCGATATCAATATTCCGCCAATCGGCATGCAGAACTCACACACGATCCAGTCGCAGAAGTCGAAGATGGAGCGGTCCATAATCCGGACGTCGTCGAGCACCCCGAACGAGAGGCAGCACAGCGTTCCGATGACCACACACCCTGCGGTCTCCACCAAGGCCGCTTTTCCCCGGCTCATGTGGTATTCCTCCTTCATGTACGACGTCACAATCTCGTGCATCGATATCGCACTTGTCAGCGCGGCGATGATGAGCAGCAGGAAGAAGAGCACGGAGAAGATATACGCCAGCCAGGGCAGTCCGGCGAAGGCCTGCTGAAACACATGAGGAAGGGTGATGAAAATCAGCTCCGGGCCCATCGTGCCGGAGTCCAGCGGCATGCCGGCGGCCGACGTGGCGGGGAAGATGATGAAGCCTGCCATCAACGCAATCAGCGTGTCGACGGTGATGACACTCACGGCCGTGTTTGTCAGGTTGGTCGTCTTCTTGAAATAAGAGGCGTAGGTGCAGAGGCAGCCTAAGCCGATCGACAAGGAGAAGAACGCCTGTCCCAGCGCGCTCAGCACCACACTGCCGTCCACCTTCGAGAAGTCGGGCTTCAGCATGAATGCCAGTCCTTCTGACGCCCCGGGCAGCAGCACGCTGCATACCACCAGCACCACGATAATCACGAACAGCGAGGGCATCAGTATGTTAGCACATTTCTCGATACCTTTCTCGATGCCCATCACCACCACCACATGGGTCAGCACCAGCATCAGCAGCAGATAGACCAGCGGCTCCAACGGGCTGGAGGCAAAGTCGTTGAACATCGTGCGCAGGGCTTCAGGCTCCGCACCGGCAAACTGGTTGCCTATCGCCATGACGGCATATTTTCCTGTCCAGCCCGCCACCACGGAGTAGTAGCTCAGCACGATGAAGCCGGCAAACACGCCAAGACGGCCCACCCATTTCCAAGGGGTGCCGGGAGCCAGACGGTGGTAAGCGCCGGTCGCATTCGACTGCGTGTGACGGCCGATTATGAACTCACTAAGCATCAGCGGCATTCCCAACAGCAGAATGCAACCGATATAAATAAGGATAAAGGCAGCTCCACCGTTTTTTCCCACTTCTACGGGAAAACGCCAGATATTGCCTAACCCTACCGCCGAACCAGCGGTGGCAAGGATCGCCCCGAATTTGCTTCCAAAATTTTCTCTTTCCATATGCACGGATTACACGGAATTTCTCATTCACGGATTTACGTCCGTTCATTCACGATTTATGCGTTTTTTTTAGCCTTGAAGCGGTCTAACGCGTATAATTATGCAAATTTACAAATTTTTTTTGTAAATTTGCATAAAAATTCAATTTTAGTATGAATATGATAAAAATTAAGCGTTATTGGCTCTCCATACTGGTCACAATCGGCATCGTCGTGATATGTTTGATTCCTTTACCCAAATTTCCAAAGCTGGCCGACGTGCCCTTATGGGACAAATGGGTGCATTTCGTCATGTATGGCGTGCTCTGCACCGTCTACTGGATTGACTACCATCGCCACGGACACTCCAACAAGCAGACAAAGAAATGGTTGCTGTGGATTGTGGCGGTTCCGATGGCGATTGGCGGCCTGGTGGAGATCGCCCAGGGTACGCTCACGCCCAACCGCAACGGCGATTGGATAGACTTCCTGGCCAACTGTATCGGTGTGCTGCTGGCCCTGCCCATCGGGCTCTTCATCATCCCCCGATTCTGCAAGCACTGACACTCCTTCTTCGTGTGCAACCCACCTTAGTAGGGGAAAAATCCGTTTTTCCAACCACCCACGTCCCTGATACGTACTAATTGTAGAGACGCGCCGTGGCGCGTCTTCTAATCAAATTGGTAGAATCGCACTGTGGTGATTCTTCATCAAAAAAAGAAGACGCACCAAGGTGCGTCTTTACTCGCTGAGCTCTTTCAGAAATGCGTTTTTCCACACGCAATATGGCATCCGCATGAGGTGTGAGTTATAGAATCGGCGGTCGCCCGTCAACTCCTTGCCCAGGAAGTCTGGCTTCTCATACGCCTCGTCCTCGCTTCCCAGTTCAATCTCCGCGATGACGAGTCCCTCGTTGTCGCCGTGAAACTCATCCACCTCCACCGTATGCTCGCCGCTTTTCACGAGCCACCGTGTCTTGTCGATCCGTCCCGGACGGCACAGGTTCATCAGCTGATGACCGTCCTCTATCGGAACCTCCGTCTCAAACTCGTATCGCGACAAGCCGCCGTTGTCCGACGGGCCTTTTATCGTGAGATACGCTTTGTCGTCGCGGATTCGTACACGGATGGTCTTACCGGGAGCAGACTCAAAATAACCCTGCTCGATATGGCTGTGGCTGTAAGCTTTCGACTTGAACTCGCCAACAACCAGGAATTTGCGTTCAATCTCGTAATTCATTGACTTTTTTTGAGTTTTTTTTAGAGAGTCTAGAAATTCTATAGAATCTAGAGAGCCTAAAGAATCTAGAGAGCCTAGAAATTACTTTTTAGAGCTTCTCAGCCGCATGGCCAAATTTCAAATTTCAAACCTCAAACTTCAAATTTCAATTGCCATGGCTTCCTTCTGCTGCGAACTCCATGAGGTAGGCCTTGATGAAGTCGTCGATTTTTCCGTCCATCACACCCGTCACGTCCGATGTCTGGTAGTTGGTGCGGTGGTCTTTCACGCGGCGGTCGTCGAACACATACGAACGGATCTGGCTGCCCCACTCTATCTTCTTCTTTCCTGCCTCGATCTTCTCCTGCTCCGCCATCTTCTTCTTCAGCGCGCGGTCGTACAACTGCGAACGCAGCAGTCGCAGGGCGTTCTCACGGTTCTCCGTCTGCTTACGGGTCTCCGTGTTCTCAATGAGGATTTCCTCCTCCTCGCCCGTGTCAGGATCCGTATATTGATAACGCAGACGCACACCGGTCTCAACCTTGTTCACATTCTGTCCACCGGCCCCGCTGCTTCGGAACAAGTCCCAGCTGATCTTGCTCTTGTCGATGACCACCTCTATGGTGTCGTCCACTAGCGGGGTCACAAACACACTGGCAAAGCTGGTCATACGCTTGCCTTGCGCATTGTAAGGCGACACACGTACGAGACGGTGAACTCCGTTCTCGCCTTTCAGGAAGCCGAAGGCCTGGTCGCCCTCAATCTCCATCGTCACCGTCTTGATACCAGCTTCCTCACCGTCCTGGTAGTTGCTGATCCTCACCTTGTATTTATGTGCCTCAGCCCATCGCTGATACATACGCATCAGCATCTGCGCCCAGTCCTGACTCTCCGTTCCGCCGGCGCCACTGTTGATTTTCAACACGGCGTCCATGCTGTCAGCCTCGTCGCGCAGCATGTTCTTCAGCTCCAGCGACTCGATGAGCGACAGGGCGTTATGGTAGTCGGCGTCCACTTCCTCTTCTGTCACCAGCTCTTCCTTATAGTAGTCGAAAGCCAGTTCAAGCTCGTCCACGGCCGTCTTCACTTCATGATAGCCGTCAATCCACTTGCGGAGGTCTTTCACCTTCTTCATCTGAGTTTCAGCAGCCTTCTGGTCGTTCCAGAAGTCGGGGGCCTGCGTACGGAGTTCTTCCTCCTCCACCTCCACCAGTTTCTGCTCGATATTCAGGTATCTGTAAAGCGCGTCGGTGCGCTCTTTCACGTTTTTCAGTTGATCTGCTGTAATCATAAACAATATTTTTTGCAAAGTTACGAAAATTATTGAAATATCCGATAAAAATCCGTATCTTTGCACAAATCAAAAGAATAAAATCGACAATATGAGAAAATTGATTCTGTCAGTAGCCTTAGCGCTGCTTATTCCGATAAGTGCCGACGCGCAGTTCTTCAACTTCGGATTCGGCGACGATTTGTTCGACTCTCCGTTCCAGCAGCGAAGGCAGCGCGAGCAAATCACACAGCCGCAGTACGACGGTGAGAAGGAAGACATGGAGCTCTTCATGAAGGACCATTTCAAGAATCCAGTCGGACAGCGAGATGTAGAAGGCACCATCATCATCGCCTGCATCATCGACGAAAAAGGCAAGGTGGTGGAGACACACGTGGTGCGCGGACTGAAAGAGGAGTTCAACAAGGAGGCGCAGCGTGTGGCATCGAAGATGAAGTTCAAGCCTGGAAAGCGGGGAAAAGAGAAAGTGAAATCACGTTTCGACGTAAGCTTCCCCATACGTAAAGGACGCCTCAGCTTCCTCGACCTGAAAACGACGGACGTATAGGGGTTTGAAGTTTGAGGTTTGAGGTTTGAAGTTTATTTCTATAAGATCTAGAATATCTAGGAATACTAGGGAAACTAGGAAAAACTAGGAAAACTAGAAGAACTAGGGAAACTAGGAAAACTAGGAGAACTAGGGAAACTAGGAAAACTAGGGGAACTAGAAAAACTAGAAAAAACCTCCCCCCTATAACGCAGAAAAGCATCCCTTCAATGGGATGCTTTCTGTTTGGGAAAAAAGGCGGCGACCTACTCTCCCGCATTGCGGTGCAGTACCATCGGCGCGCGCGGGCTTAACTTCTCTGTTCGGGATGGGAAGAGGTGGGACCCCGCGGCTATAGCCACCTGATTATTC
>JAFUVE010000082.1 GCA_017483765.1 Bacteroidaceae bacterium
AACTGCTAACCCCCTCCCCAGCGGGAGGAAGCAAGACCGTTTGCATTTTATGATGAACAAGACCCATACACAACGCACCCTTTCCTCCTCCCAACCGGGGGGAGGCGGGGATGTGTTTGAGCTGTTCAAGACCTTCTTCAAGATTGGCGCATTCACCCTCGGGGGCGGATACGCCATGATACCCATCATCGAATCGGAAGTGGTGGAGAAGCACCGATGGATCACGAAGGAAGAGTTCCTCGACCTGATAGCCGTGGCGCAGAGTTGTCCGGGCGTGTTCGCCATCAACATCAGCATCTTTATCGGCTACAAACTCCGTCAGATCAAGGGCGCGCTGTGCACGAGTCTCGGCACGGCGTTGCCCTCTTTTTTGATCATCCTGCTCATCGCGCTGTTCTTCCATCGCTTCATGGACGTGGCATGGATTGCCGCCATGTTCCGCGGCATCCGTCCGGCAGTGGTCGCATTGATTGCCGTGCCCACGTTCAACATGGCCAGGAGTGCCAAGATCGGCCTTGCAAACTGCTGGATACCCATTGCCACAGCCCTGCTGATATGGGCCTTGGGTGTCAACCCCATCTATATCCTCATCGCGGCCGGCCTCGGCGGCTACCTCTATGGGCGTTACATACAGCCCACAGAAGCCTCCGCACACCAGCCGGAATCACTTAAAGAGTAAATGCCATGATCTATCTGCAACTGTTCTACACCTTCTTTATGATTGGGCTGTTTGGATTCGGCGGCGGCTACGGCATGCTCTCGCTCATCCAGACAGAGACCGTCGTGCACCATCACTGGCTCTCCTCTGCCGAATTTACCAACATCGTGGCCATCTCCCAGATGACACCCGGCCCCATCGGCATCAACTCCGCCACCTATTGCGGCTACACCGCCGTACACAACAGCGGCGGAACCATGCTCATGTCGGTCTTGGGTAGTGCCACGGCCACCTTCGCCCTCGTGCTGCCGTCGCTCATCCTGATGCTGCTCATCAGCCGGTTGTTTATGAAATACATGAACACCCACGCCGTACAGTCCATCTTCGGCGGCCTGCGCCCTGTCGTCGTAGGCCTGTTGGCAGCCGCCACGCTGTTGCTCTGCAATGCCGAGAACTTCGGTTCACCCTCCGTGAATCCCTGGCAGTTCTTCATCAGCATGGCCCTCTTCCTGGCCACGTTCTTCGGAACAATGTGGCTGAAGATCAACCCCATCCGAATGATTTGCTATGCAGCCCTCGCTGGCTTGCTGCTTCTCTATTAATAAAATTCAAATAAAAATCTAATGATTATGAAAAAACTACTGACAACCCTCATTGTCGTCTTCCTGACCGCCACAGGCTATGCACAGGAAGTACCTAACACCCTCCGATATAAACTGAAGGACCACACAACGGTGGACATCCGTCTGTCGGAGCTACAGGAAATCAAGAAAATCGGGAACATCTCCATGCGCAACATCTTCATCGACGGAGCCCGGGAAAGTACCGAATACCTGCTCGACGACATCGAGAGCATCGACTTTGTATACAAGGAATACGCTCCCGACGACAACCTGAACATCAACCTGGAAACCTACGCACGCCGACTGGAGATTCCCCACCTCAATGCCTACGGCGACAACAACCTCTTCATTGAGCACAGCACCAAAGACTACGGCGTGACCTACGCCCTCGAATGGGACTGCGACAAGAAGAGCCAGCGTTGGACCGCCTACCAGTTCCACAACGGAATACCCGACAATAAAGTCGGAAGAACCGGCAGCTGGAAGGACGACCCCGACATTCCCACCGCCTATCGCAGCCACGACGACGACTACTACAAGTCCGGCTTCTCCCGAGGACACATGTGCATGTCCAACGACCGGCAATCCTCAGAGGAGCAAAACAAGCAGACCTTCTACATCAGCAACGCCCACCCGCAGTATCAGAACCACAACGGCGGCCTGTGGAACACGCTGGAGAACGTCGTCAACAAATGGGGCAACGACGCTTCCTTCCGCGACACGCTCTATGTGGTCAAGGCCGGCACCATCGATGGCGACGCAAATCTCCTGGGCTATACCAACAGCGAGAAGACCTCAGCCCACCTGCCCATACCCAAGTATTTCTACATGGCCATCCTCTGCCTGAAGAACGGACAGTACAAGGCCATCGGCTTCTGGACGGACCACACCAACGAGTCCATCACCAAAGCCAAGGCCGCCGACTACGCCATCTCCATCCGCGAACTGGAGGAGCTCACGGGCATAGACTTCTTCTGCAACCTGCCCGACGACATAGAGGCAGAAGTGGAAGCCGCCTACACCCTCGGCGACTGGGGCTTAAATCCGTAGCCGCCGACACACACGCAACAAAGAATGCAAATCCTTCTGTCAGCAGCAACGAGGTTCCTCCTGCACGGAGGAGCCTCGTTTTTTTTTGATGGCAGGAGCTCGCTCATCTCTCCACAATCGCACAGTCATCTTCCGAAAGTGCCACATGACGGTGTCTCCGTAAAAAAATAGGCGTGGCTCTTTCGGGTGAAGACCATTCCTCATTAAGCCAATGACAATCCGATTTTCAAGAGTTAAAAGCCTGATTCTTAAAAGAAGAGGATGTATTTTTAGATTGTCTTTACATTTTCTTAACTTTCTTTTTTTTTTTTTGAGAAAAGAAAATAGAGAATCTTCATGGAATTTCCATAATTTTGCACCGCTTTACGCCCTTTTATTGGACGCGCATTGAATTTTAGTTGGAAATAACAGAGAGACGTTATGTCTGTTCTTGTGTCTTGAAACCTGAGAAATTTCAATATACATACAAGATGACATGGTACTCTTCATGCTCCGGCATGAATGCTCCATTGTATCTTTTTGCTTCTATTGTGTCCTCAGAGTCTTCATTTGCAAGTGTAAGGCATAGATGTTCTTGTCTTTTCTCTCATTAATTATTTTAAGGTATAAGAAAAAAGTACGTTGATGACCTGATGCATCTTTAATAGTGACTTAACACATAAGACTATTAGTTGTCCCGTTAAAACAGGAGAACTAATATAGATTATTAAAAAGATTAATAAGCAAGATTATGAACAAAAGAATCAAATTACTTTTCTTGGCATTATGCATGACGCCCCTTGTAGCATCAGCTGCAAACGTCACATGGAATGAAAACGGATTTTATTTCAGTGCTGACGACACAGGAAACACTTGTGCAGTAACAGGAACCAGTAATTCGGGTGACGTGGTGATTCCGTCCACCTCGACTTACAACGGAGTTGAATACATTGTAGATCGTATTAGCAGTTGGTTTATCAAAGGGCACACCATTCCCCGAAATCTCACGACCATCTCGTCTGTCACCATCCCCGCCACCGTAGAGAACATTGCCACTGGTGCCTTCGGACTCTCACAGTCCATCACTGAGATGAGAGTGGAAGAAGACAACACATACTACTGTGCTGTAGACGGCGTTCTCTACAACAAATCGATGACCTCTATCGTGTATTGGCCGGCGAAAAAGGAGGTAGGTGACTATGTAGTTCCCTCAACCATTAAAGTTCTCAGCGGTGAGGCTTTTTCTAACAACCAGACACTAACCTCGATAACCATTCCTTCTTCCATCACCTCCTTATCCAATGGTGCTTCAATAAGGGGAAATACTGTCGGCACCTTTGCAGGATGCAATAATCTCAAGACCGTAAATTTTGAGGAGGGTTCCACACTCACCGAAATACCTTCATATTGCTTCAGCAGTTGTAAAAGTCTCAACGAAATAAACCTACCGAACACCATCAAGAAAATCGGGAGCTATGCTTTCAATGGTTGTTCTTCACTCAACATCCCCATGCCCCCTTACCTCGAAACTATAGGTATAGCAGCCTTTCAATCATGCTCCTCTATGACAGAGGTGATTTTCCCATCAACCATGAAGAGTGTGGAATCAACGGCCTTCAACTATTGTCCCAAGATCAAGAAGGTTGTTATACCCGAAGACTGTGATGTGACAATCATACCTGAAAATTGTTTCCGCATGAATTATCTGCTGGAAGAAGTGAGCCTGTCCAACAAAATCACATCTATCCAAAGTTCTGCCTTTGCCTACTGCTACAAGTTGCCAGAGATTGACCTGCCGACAGAACTGCAAACAATCGGAACAATGGCTTTCTATAACGGAAGCATCTTAAAGAACGTGACATTCCACGACAAACTTAAGACCATTGGTGACGGAGCTTTTAGCAAATGCGTAGAACTTAAGCAGATCAACCTGCCACAAAGCCTGCAAACGATTGGCGCAGGTGCTTTCATGGAGGTAGCAGCAGAGACTTTAACCATTCCAGCAAGTGTTACGACCATCCGTGGCGGAGCGTTTGCAATGACTGCCAACATGACAGAATTCATCGTAGAAGACGGCAACACGGCATATACTACCGTGGAAGGTGTGCTCTTCACTAAAGACATGAAAACCTTGCTGTCCTATCCTGCCGCTTCAGTACGCGACGTTTCTTATACCGTACCGGCAGGCGTAACCATCATTCAGGAAGGAGCCTTCAGCAAAGCACGACTCACACACATAACCCTACCGTCTTCGCTGACTACCATTTATAACGGCGCATTTGCTTTCAACACGAACCTTACCGAACTAACCATCCCCGAGGCCGTAACTTCCATCGGCTTGACATACAGCGCTGATAATATCGACTATACGTTAACAAGAATAAATATTATTTACGAAACGAATGTAAATAGCCTCTTTGTGCTGAATGCCGAGACCCCGCCCGTCATTCGTTCTACAACCGCAGATAAAAGAGCATGGGTCATCCCCAACCGTACCAACAACATTACATATGGCGCACAGTTCCCCGTTGTCTATATGAAAAAGACGGCGTACGACAACAATGTCTACCAGCGTGCCAACCAGTGGAGCTTGATGTCAGATTTTGCCTATGAAATTCCTGTCACACTACCCTCAAGTGGTATGAAGACAATGGGACGCGACTTTGATGTAGACCTTTCTTCTTCTGACATGAAGGCGTATGTGTGCGTCTCTACTGAGCAAACGGGTGATTCGCAGTCGGCCAACATGGAACCGATTGCCGTTGCCGGAAAGGGAACCGGCGAGTATGTGCCGTCGCGTACAGGGCAACACACCATCAACGGCATTCCCTACGAAACCTACGTTGGTGTTATCTTGAAAGGCGATGGAGGAGCCTCTTCCACCTATCGGATCGGGGAAAGTGAAGATGCCACGACCTCTCAGACCAACTACCTGATGGCCGCCACCGATGCCAGAACAGTCAACATGACAGAGACAAAGGACGGAACAGCGTACACGAACCTCGGACTGAACAGTGGATTATTCAAATACTTCACCACCAACGGAACACTTGCCTATAACAAATGCTGGCTGTCTGTGCCTACAAGCGTTGTTGGCACTTACGAAACGACTTCCGGGGCAAAAGCATTCTCCTTGTCCTTCCTCGATGAGGAGGAAGCTACGAGCATCTCGCAAACACCCACCCAAGAGGCAGCCAATGGGAAAAAGCAGCCTTATTACACGTTGCAAGGTGTGAGAACAGACCGGCCTCAGCGCGGCATTTATATTCACCAAGGTAAAAAAGTAATCATCAAATAATAATAAAAAAAACAAAATGAAGAAAACATATATAAATCCGTCAACGGAGGTCGTTATCCCCAAATATCCAGAATTCATGCAAGGGCTGATCATCCCAATTTCAGGGGGAACAACACCCGAAGAAAGCGATGCCAAGCAGATGCCTTTCGGTGATAATTCTCTCGACGAATCTGGTTCAACAGATCATATCAAATGGCCATCCCACAAGCTTTGGGAGGACTGACAGCAATGAAATAAAGCTTCATCAAGCA
This sequence comes from Bacteroidaceae bacterium, assembly GCA_017483765.1. Taxonomy (GTDB): domain Bacteria; phylum Bacteroidota; class Bacteroidia; order Bacteroidales; family Bacteroidaceae; genus UBA3839. The sequence continues at coordinate 5,860 of JAFUVE010000082.1, forward strand.
AAAACATCATTGCAATATTCAAGAGCCTATGGGTACCGTGAGCGATGCTTGACGGTATGCATAGGCTCTTAAACATCAATTGGGGGCATTCTTTTGGTTCACCCACTTTCCCGCGTGATGGTTCTGTACCTCACACCGAGGTGTGCGGAGGCTTTGGAGGAAGAAAACTCATTCTTAACAATTTATGATGATAGAAAGTAAGGAGTCCGTGGAGGAGAACCTTTGGTTCGGAATATAGGGAGCCAGCCGCCTGACTTATCATTTTTCATTTTGGGAGCAGCCTCCGTTTTCCAGCCTCTGTGGCCTCTGAGCCATGGGCTCCTCCTCTCTTTACTCGCTTCCCCTGCGTGGGGAAAGCGAAGGTTCACTCCGAATGTAGGATGCCTCTATTTTCTTGCGTGCCTTTGCTCATGGCTTTTACTCTTTCAACTACGAATTTCGCGGATTGAACGAATTATTCTTGCGTGCCCTCTCTCATGTTTCCTATTCGATGAACTTCGAATTTCGCGGATTGAGCAAAGGGATTAAGCAGTCACCGCTTCGGCCGGATTTGCAATCCGACCGAGCCTAACTGAGCCTAAAGAAAAAATTCGTTGAATCCGTTTAATTCGTAGTTTGGTCGTTTTGTATTTAGCCGTTTGGCGTTATGGTCCTTTGAAAGTGTCACTGTCATTTTCCGAAAGTGCCACAGTCGCGAGAATTTTTAATTTATTTTTTGAGAATTAATAAATTATTTTTTGAGAAAAAATAAATTAAAAATTCTCACGGGTAAAGCCGTTTTGCTAACTATTTGAGTTTCAGATGGTTAGGAAGCAACTTAAAAACACATTATATAGAAG
>JAFUVE010000083.1 GCA_017483765.1 Bacteroidaceae bacterium
AGCTGCGACTAAGGTACGACGGATATCATTTCTCAAAAAACTCAAAGGCCGTATATAACCCATACAGTCTTTTCAACGCATTATCAGACAGAGACCTGCAAAACTATTGGTTCAGTACGGGCACTCCCCGTTTCCTCTTCAGCCAGATGGCGCATTTCCATACCGACATCACAGCCATGGACGACATCGAAACCGACTCCACACAGTTCGACGTGCCCACCGAGGCGATGAATTCCGCCCTGCCACTGCTGTATCAGTCGGGGTATCTCACAATAAAAGGGTATGACGCTGAAAGTGATGTCTACACACTGAGCATCCCGAACAAAGAAGTGCGTGTGGGCTTCACACAGGGACTGCTACCGGTATATATCGGAATGGAGAGCGCGCCAGTGAAATTGGGCTTCGCCCTGAAATTCTGGAACGCCCTGAAGAAACAGGACATCGAGCTGGCCATGCAGGAGATGCGCAGCTACCTCGCCCAGCTGCCCTACATCGAGGGATTCAAGAAGAAACTCGCGGAGGTGAGCAATGTGGAAGGATTCTACGAGTGGTCGCTCTATCTGATTTTCTCCATGCTCAACGTCTATGTCGTCACGCAGCAGAAATGTGCAGGCGGACGTGTCGACATGGTGGTCCACATGCCCGACACCATCTACGTCGTCGAACTCAAAATCAACGGAACCGCCCAGGACGCGCTCGACCAGATCAACTCCCGCAACTACGCCCTCCAGTATGCCACATCCGACAAAAAGGTAGTGAAAGTGGGTGTCAGCTTCTCAACAGAGAGCAAGACCATCGAGGACTGGATTATAGAGAACACATAGAAACACACCCATAAACACCCTCATCGCCGAAACGCTCCCGAATCGCAAGCCGCATAGGAGCCGACGTCTCCAGGCGTCGGAAGCAGAATGCTCGTAGGTTCGAAGTGAGCCCAATCGAAGATATCTTAACGTATATGATGTTGGACTTTTTGAGGTTACAAGACGCCCCACGGGGCGTCTCTACTTGCTGATCCTCAGGACTGGTGCGATTTTATTGGTTGGTTCAGGGAGATGGATGGTAAGTCCATCGGCGGTTTGCTCCGCCTTCAGTTTGCCATACCCCAGAAGAAAGACATTGCTGATTTTTTTCTTGAAGTAGTTGTTGCCTTTGGCGAGCGACTTGATGACGAGTGTTCCGCTTTCCGGCCATCCCATTGCAGTGACATAGAGGTATTTGTCCGTCTGGTTGAAGCGGATGTCACGGTAGTCCATCTTTCCGAAAATCTCGTCGTTGAATCCCTGTGCGTTGAGTTTTATGGTCTTTTGAGCCACAGGTCCCTCGCCGAAGATATGCCATGGGCGCGTCTTGAAGATGCTCTCACCGTTGACCGACATCCATGCCTCGAGCTCGTCGAGTATCACCTCCTCCTTCTCGTCGTAGGTGCCGTCAGCTCTCAGGGGAATATTCAAGAGAAGGCATCCGTTCTTGCTGACGATGTCGACCAGCTGGCGGATGACAGTGCCCGCAGTCTTATATCCGTTACGCTCGTAGATGCCGGTGTTGTAGTGCCATCCCCCGATGCAGTTGCAGGTCTGCCACGGCTCTGGCACAATCTCGTTCGGTGCTCCCCGCTCCACGTCCCATGTGATGGCTTTTCGCTGCTCCTCGTTGAGAATCTTTCCGAAAACGACGCTATTGTCATTCTTATTATATAGGTGTGTAGCGATACGCATACCCGCGTCGCTGATACCATAGAAAGGCAGTACGGTGACGTCGAAATAGACGAGGTCGGGATTGTATCGGTTGATGGCGTCGAGGGTTCGGTCATAGAAATTGGTGACGAACTCCGATGTAGGCAATGCCGCTCCGTTATCCCATCCCCACTGGTTATGGATGCTTCCGTTCCACCAGCTTTTCTCACTCATGGGATGGTTCTGTGCATAGAGTTGTTGCGGGTCGTATCCTTCCCACCATTTTCCTTTTCCGTCAGCCTTGGTAAGATGTCCGTCGTAATAGACTCCCGCCTTCGGTCCGTTAAGGTCGTAGCGTTGAGCGGTCTCATACCAAGTCCAGGCGTGGTCGGCATGAAAGCTGATGCCGAGAGGAAGTCCGTGCTTCTTAGCCGCTTTCGCCCATCCGTCGAGAATGTCCATATGAGGTCCGATGTTCTTGGAGTTCCATGGCTGATATTGCGAGTCCCAGAGGTCGAAGTTGTCGTGGTGGTTGCCCAGCACGAAGAAATACTGTGCTCCGCATCGCTTATATCGCTCGACGAGTTTGTCGGGATCCCATTTCTCTGCCTTGAATAGCGGCAGGACGTCCTTGAATCCGAATTCAGACGGATGGCCATAGTGCTGGACATGATATTTGTATGCATCTGTCCCTTCCTGATACAGCCCCCGGGCCATCCAGTCGCCTGAGCCCTCCACGCACTGAGGTCCCCAGTGTGCCCAGATTCCGAATTTGGCATCGCGGAACCATTCCGGAGTCTGATGCTGCTGGAGCGACTGCCATGTAGGCTCATATTTTCCCTGCGCCATCTGCTCGTGGGGGTTGACGACAGGAACCACGTTGTTTTGCGCGTTGACTGAGAGAATTGACGCGAGGAGGAAAGAGAGGGAAAGAATGGATTTTTTCATGAGGAAAAAGGTTGGGGATTAAGTGAAAAGATTCTACGAAGTGAAAAGTGTATTTACTTTGTGATGAGGTAGGACAAAAAAAGTTACAAGACGCCCCACGGGGTGTCTCTACTCGGCGAAGAGGTCGGCGGTGTTGCTGATCCAGAGGTCAGCCATGCGTCGGTGCCCGGCTGTGGTGGGATGGATGCCGTCCCAGATCCAGTAGTTGTCGCGCGGTGCCAGTGGCTGTATTGACTTGAAGAGTTCGTCGAATGGAAGGAGGACGGCATGATAGTCAGCTGCAATTTTCCGGACAATTTCCGCAAGCTGTTCCACCATCGTCTTCCGCTGTTCGAAGTTGTCGGCCTCCCCCACCCAACCGGCTTTAGCCACGAACGGGGTGGCCAAGACGATGCGGATATCTGGATTCTGCTTTTTTATCTCATCCAGCAGCGATCTGTAGGTTTGCTCCCAACGGTTAAAGTCATAAGGCACGTCTGATTTTTCGTTGAGAAACTCATGTATGTCGTTCGTCCCGATAAGGATGGAAATCACGTCTGGTTTGATGTCCAGTGCGTCGGTCTTCCACCGTTTCTGCATGTCGTAGATGGTGTTGCCGGAAATTCCCCTATTGAAAAACAGATAGTCGCGCTGAGGGTACAGACTCAAAAAATGGGCCGCACACATCTCCATATATCCATGTCCGAAGATATGGTTCATGTCGCCGTGGCTTCTCTCCTGGCTGGACTTGCTGGAGCCCCCGCTGTTGCCCCAGCCTCCGTCGGTGATGGAGTCGCCGATGAAGAGGATGCGCCTTGGCGGCTTTTGAGCCGTCACAAGTGATGCGGAATAAGTGCTCACCCGCTCATGAGACAGGACTGAGAGGAAGGGGAAGAGCAGAAAGACGACAAATAAGGCAAAACGGGGCATATCAGTGTTATTTTTAATTCGTTACGACAGGAATGAAAAGAGTCAGCCAAGTGGCTCTCTGCCACACGGGCAAACATAAATCAAGTACAAACAGCTTGCTGGAAGACAAGCTGCTGATAATATAACGAATGATATGCCGAATTATTATTTATTGTGTGAAGTCAACGAGGATTCTGAACACTTTTCCCGGGTTCTGGCTCCACCACTGCATGGTTTGCAGCGCGTCCTGCGGCTTGATGACCTTTGTGATGAGTTCGTCGACTGGGCAGGTGCCTTTCTCAAGGTAGTGGATGACAGCGCGGAAGTCGGATGGCTGCGCATTGCGCGACCCCCTGATATCGAGTTCTTTCTGCACGAAATATTTGGTCTGGAAAGACACCTCCGCCTTGGCGTATCCGATGCAGATGACACGGCCTGTGAACGCCACCTCGTCGACCGCCATCTGGTAGGTCTGGGTGCTTCCCACCGCCTCGATGACCACGTCAGGGCCGAATCCAGACGTCATCTCCAACAGTCGTGAATGCACATCCTCAGTGCGTGTATTGATTACATAGTTGGCCCCCATCTTCTTGGCCAGCGCAAGTTTCTCGTCGTCGATGTCAGCCGCCACAACAGTTGCCCCACGCTGTACGGAGCGAACGACAGCTCCCATTCCGACCATTCCGCATCCGATGACGAGCACCACGTCGATGTCGGTGACCTGTGCACGGCTGACGGCATGGAATCCGACGCTCATCGGCTCAACAAGTGCGCAAGTGCGCGGTGTGAGCAGACCAGCAGGGATGACCTTCTCCCACGGCATGATAATCAGTTCCTTCATGGCGCCGTTCCGCTGGACGCCGAGCGTCTCATTATGCTGGCATGCGTTGACACGTCCGTTACGGCAAGACGCACATTTTCCGCAGTTGGTGTAAGGATTGCAGGTGACTACCATACCAGGACGGAGCCCTTCCGGCACGTCGGGTCCCACCGCCTCGATGACGGCGCCGATCTCATGCCCCGGAATGACGGGATTGAGGGCCATGGTGTTACGTCCCATGAAGGTGTTGATGTCTGAACCACAGAAACCTACGTAGTTCATTCTGAGAAGCACCTCGCCTCCTACAGGCTGCTGAGGTGCTGGAATATCGATAATGTTCAGTTGTTGCTGATGTGCGATTTGAATTGCTAACATGATTGATATTTACAATTTACTATTTACGATTTACGATTTATTTGACTATTTTTATATTCTGCCATTTGCATGCCAGACGGGGAATGACTTGTAGAAGTGCAATCCCTTTCATCTTCATCGTTAAACTTTAAACTTTCAACTTTAAACTTTAAACTTAAAAAAGTCACTCCGACATATTCTTGATGTACGGGAGGTCGATGAGATTTTGGAAACCATAGAAGCGGACTGCGTTCTCTCCGAGGACCAGCGCTTTTTGATGGTCGGTCAGCTCAGTGGATTTGGTGATGAAGTCGTAGCTCATACGGTAAGTGATGGCGGTGATGGTGCGGGGATAGTCGCTGCCCCACATGAGGCGGTCCCATCCTACGAGCTCTGCCGCTTCCTGGAAAGCGCGTACGGCCGACGGATAAGGATAGAACTCCGCATTGTAGAGCCAGGTGATACCTCCCGACTCAATCATCACGTTGTCGTGGCGCGCAAGGCGTATCTGGCTTTGCCATCCCTTGTCGAGCCAAGGTGGTGTGAGCGGGGGATTGGCCATGCCGAAATGTCCGACTGCGATTCTGAGATTCGGGCATTCCTGAATGACTTCCTCCATCTCGCCCACCTGCGTGTCGCCATCTGCAAGCGTGACGGACAGGAAGACGTCTTTCTGCTCCATAAGCTTGAACATCCGCATCATCTCGTCCGAGTTGAGGAGGACTCTTCCCTGTGGCGTGTCGAGACGGTGGCCTGGAATGGCGATGCCTTTGAATCCGCTGTCAATGAGCGTCTTTGCCTTATCGAAGAAGCCCGGCTTGAGATAGTCGGCCATACCGCAGGTGATGAATCGACCGGGGAAGCGCCTCTGCACGTCGGCAAGATAGTCGTTCTGGAGTCCGTCGATGAACTCCTGCACGACAACAGCCGCAGCGACCTGCGCATAGTCCATGTTAGAGAGGAAAATCTCCGCTGTGTTTCGTCCGTCGATGATGAAGGGCGGCAGCATCTGCACCTCCTCACCGAAGAAAATGGAGCGTCCGTTGGTGGTGGTACGGATGGGCTTGCCGTTGAGGACTGTGTCCTGGCGGAGCCAGAGATGGGAATGAGCGTCGATGATGGGCATGTTTATTTTTAGTTGAGAGTTTAGAGTTGAGAGTTTAGAGTGAAGTTACTAGGGGGACTAAATTTTCTAGTTTCTCTAGATCTCCTAGGGGTCCTAGAATTTCTAGTTATTAAAAAGATCAGCTGTTTTTCCATCGTACGAACATCTGGTCGCCGATGATGCCCTGCACCTCTTTGACGAGCTGCCCGTCCATGGGTTCGTTGACGAAGTTGATGTTCTTGAGTACGTTCTGGGGGTTGGCACTGCTGAAGAGTGTGGTGGCAATCTGCGGGTTGAGGCTGGTGGAGAACTGAATGGCCAGTTTTTCTATAGGATAACCCTGCTCGGCACAGAATTGCGCTGCCTTTTCGCAGGCTTTCCGCAGCGGTTCCTCTGCCGGATGCCAAGCTGGTGCGCCTCTGGAAGAGAGCAGCCCCATGGATAACGGCGATGCGTTGATGATGCCGACGTTATGCTGTTGGAAGAAATCAATGTAGTCAGTGATGAGCGTGTCGTTGAGGCTGTAATGGCAGAAGCAGAGGATACTCTCCACGGTGCCCGGCTCGGCATGCTCCACCACCCACTTGAGGTTTTCCGGCTGCAGGTCGGTGATGCCGACATGTCCCACCACCCCCTTTTTGCGCAGCTCGACTAACGATGGAAGGGTCTCGTCCACCACTTTCTGGAGGCCTCCCGGCAGAGCGGCCTGAAACTCGATGTCGTGCACGTTGATCAAGTCGATGTGGTCGATGCCCAACCGCTCCATGCTCTCATATACACTGTCGGTGGCCCGATTGGCCGAATAGTCCCAGGTGTTAACGCCGTCCTTTCCGTAGCGTCCCACTTTCGTGGAAAGGTAATACTTGTCGCGCGGAATCTCCCGGAGCGCCTTACCGAGCACCATCTCCGCCTTGTAGTGTCCATAATAGGGCGACACATCGATGAAGTTGATGCCGTCGTCGACGGCCGTATGTACTGCCTTGATTCCTTCTTCTTCCCGAATGTCGTGGAAGACACCACCGAGGGAAGATGCCCCGAATGAGAGGTTTGACACCTTCATGCCAGTTGATCCGATTTCGTTGTAAACCATATGCTGATAGATTTAGTTGTTTTTGATGTTGCAAAGTTTTTGATGTTGCAAAGTTAGAGAAAAAAGACAAAACTGGTTTTCAGATAAGATACATATATTTTCGATTTTGTAGCAATAGAGGGGATATAGAGGGTAACAGAAGCCATAGAGATAGAAGCAGCCATAGAAGCGATAGAAATTATAGAGGCTATAGAAAACTATAGAAACTATAGAAGCTATAGAAGCCATAAAAAATGTAGAGGATAATAAAAAAAATTTGCTGAACATGCATGGCTGCTACAAATATTTTTATAACTTTGCACAAGAGAAATAAAAAAACGGACAATTCCACTGCTTGAATCTCAACTACAATCCGCACAAGAAGAAATCATTCATTGGAAATCCGCCTATGCTGACCTAAAAGCAAGGGCTTTAAAATCGTACTATAATCAGCAAGAAGAAATATCTGATCTTAAAGAACAAATTCTAAAACTGCAACAACAAATATAGCATAGAAACTATAGAAACTATAAAAACTATAGAAACTATAAAATATATAAAAACTATAGAAACTATAAAAAACCACAATGGACTATGAGAATCATTCACACAGCGGACCTGCATCTGGGCCAGATTCTTTATCAGAATTACAGTCGGGAGGACGAGCATAAGCATTTTTTCCGTCAGTTGGAAGGGTGGATTGAAGAGTACAATCCCGACGCACTGGTGGTGAGCGGCGACGTGTTCGACATCCAGCAACCGGGCGTACAAGTGAAAATGTTCTTCAACGAGTATTTCGTCAGCCTTCACGAGAAGTACCCGAAGCTGAAGATCGTGATAACCGCCGGAAATCACGACTCCCCCTCGCGACTGCATGCCGACCACTTGCTTTGGAAAGCACAGAACGTGCATATCGTGGCACAAGCTCCCCCCTACGACATCGAGAATGCGCCCACAGGCTGGGAAGAGAATTATATCGTGCGGCTGGAGAGCGGCTATATCGTGGCGTTGCCGTTCCTGACCGGTGAGCGTCCCGTCCAGATCCAGTCATTGCTTGACTACGTGGCGAAAGAGAATGCGGAATCCAAGCCGGTGGTGATGATGGCGCATGCCGCGGTGACCGACATGGACTTCGAGGGCCATGACTTCCACGGCCAGGTCAAGACCGTGGATGCGAGCAAGATGGGCCGTGGCTATGACTACCTCGCACTGGGCCATATCCACAAGCCTCAGACCATCGGTCACAGGGACGACCAGAAGGAAGAAGTGGTCAACTACCCCGCCGGCGTGATGCGCTACAGCGGCAGCGCGCTCCACGTGAGCTGCGACGAGCGTTACCGCCACAGCGTGAGCCTCGTGGACATCGACCGGCATGGAGGCAGCGTAGGAATCCGGCAACTGTTTATCAACGAGCTGCGTCATTTCCATATCCTGCCATCCGACAAAGAGGCATACCACTCGCAGAAAGAGACGCTTGACGGGCTGAAGGCATTCATCAGTGGCGGAGGCCGAGGCTACTTCCGCCTGCATATTGACTATAAGGCCGACATTCCTTCGGACTTCAACCAGACGGTGTACAAAATGATTGAGAACGACGGCGAGCTGCGCTACAACCCAAAGACCATCTGGCGGGGCCAGGAAGAGCATGAAAAAACGGAAAAGCCGATGCCCACGTTCGAGATCGCCGACTTGCAGCAGATGACGGACCCGATGCGTTTCATCGAGAAGACCATCGACCGCTATGACGGGCTTAGCCTGGAGGACTTGAAGGCTGCATTCCAAGAAGTAGAAGAGTATTTGAAAATTGTACAAAACGAATAAAGATATATGGAGATATTAGCATTGCATTTGCGGAACATCGCTTCCATCATGGAGGCAGATATCGACTTCACAAAAGACTTGAAGGACGGGGTGACGGACGACCCTGCATCACTGTTTCTGATATGTGGCGACACAGGAGCCGGCAAGTCAGTAATCCTGGACGGCATATCCATGGCACTGTATAAAACGACGCCGAGAATCACAGGGGTAGCCAACGTGAGAAACAACAGAATCAATGGTGTAGAAGGCGGGAATGTGCTAATCAACGACATCCGCCAATACACACGTATCGGGATTTCCCATAAGGACCCCTGCTACAGCGAAGTGGTGTTCCGTGGAAACGACGGAGTCGTCTACCATGCAAAACTGTCGTTGGGATTCAAACGTACGAGAAGTTATAGCGATGCCGTATGGGAAGTAAAGAAAGGCGACTCCGACTGGATAAGCAGGGACTGTGAAGAGACGATTCTGCAAGCCATCGGACTCTCGTTCAATCAATTCTGCCGTATGGCGATGCTGGCACAGGGGCAGTTCGCCACCTTCCTGAAAGGCAAGAAAGAAGAGCGTACCGCGATCCTGGAGCAACTGACCAACACGGAACGCTTCACCACCTACGGAAAAGCCATCACCAGTATCTGCCAGCAAGCAAAAGAAGACAGGAACGCCAAGCAGACACAATATGACACAGAGGCCGCTCACTTGATGACGGCCGAGGAAGAAGAAAGAGAAAAAGGCGACAGGGATGTGTTTCTCAAGCAAAAGGCATTTGCCGAAGGCCACGTACAGGAAGCCGGGGAACGCCTGAGTCAGCTACAGCAACTCATAGACAACCAGTCCATACTTGAAAAGACCCAGGGAGAGATTCATCGCTTGGAAGAGGAACAAAAAAGCGAAGGCTACAAGCTCATGGAAAAACTGATAGGAGACTGGGAAAGCACGGTGGAAGTCCGCAGTCATCTTCGTCAGCTGACCTCAGTCCGTAAAGACAAAGCCAATGAGTCAAGAAAGTCCGGAGAGCAGGCCATGCGGTTCAGTCGTCTGACCGCTGACATTCTCTTTCGCCACGCCCGGCTCCAGGAACTGAGAGAGGAACTGAACAGACAGAGGACATGGCTTGAGAGCCAGTCCTCCCGAAAGGAGCTGTACGAGAGGTCAGGTTCCTTGGAAGAACAACTCCGGCAATTCCAGCAACTGGCTGACGACATAGCCGACAAGCAGTCCAAGCTACAAAAAGAACAGGCGAAAACCCCACTTTTGAATAGTGCCGCAGAAAAAGCCAAATCAGAGCGTGACGAAGCCGAGAAAGCCGTAAAATCCAAAGAGGCATCCATCGACGAACAGAAGAAAATACTCAACGGTTACGATCCAAAGGCCATCAACTCAGCAGTGGAGTCCGAGACCAAGAAGCAGACCACGCTGGAACATCTTCAAGAAAGATACGCCGAGCTGCAAGAAGTGCAGAAACGGCTTGCTGAGACATTAGCCGGTATTGAGCGCGACAAGGTAAAGTTATCAGGGCTGCAAACAGAGCGTGATGCCAAGGCAGAAGCCCACCAATCCGCTTCCGAAGCTTACGACAAGGCGAACCGGGAATATTCCACAATGCATGAAAGCGTGGAAGAGATGCTCGCAGATCTTCGCGCCAAGATTGTTCGTGAGGGAATCAAGACCTGTCCGCTATGCGGTCAGCAGATTGCCTCACAAATTGACATGACAGATTTCAACCGTATACTGGAGCAGATAGAAGCGCGTGAAAAAGCAGCATTAAAAGCACGCGACACAGCTTTTGACGCCTTGAAGCAGGCAGAAAAAGCCTTCAACAAACTGGCAGCAGAGCTGGATGAGAGAGAAAATGGGAAGGATGGCTATAAGCGTATTCATCAAGAAGCCAAGGATGCTGAGCTGATGCTGCGCGGAAGCGCTGAAAAGCTTGGGCTCACATACGACGACACCCTCTCCGCTCAGATTTCCGTTTCTTTGGAATCCACAGCCCTCACCATCAGCCAACTGAAAACCCAGCAAGATTCCGTCATCGCCCTTCAGACGCTCGTCGACCGTCTGTCTGACGAGAAGAAGCCATTAGACAAGGCCTTGAAAGAGGCAGAGAAAATGCTGACGAAGAGCGAGCAGAAAGTAAGAGACAACAAGCAGGAAATCAGCAGTCTGGAGACTCAGATAAAAGAAAATCAAGAAAAAAAGTCGAGAACATCGGAATCACTTTCCTCTGCCCTTGCGATGTTCTACCCTCAGTGGGAGTCAGCACCAATGGCCACCAAGACTACCCTCCACGGGGACAGTGCAACCTACCAGCAGAGACAGCGGGATTACGACAACAGACAGCAAGAAGAACAGAAGCATTCCACGCTGCTTGATCAGCTGGAAGGCATCTGCCAAACATTAGGTGACAGTCATCCGGAATGGGCTCACGCAGAGACAGCTGAGTCCTACCCATGCAACGACATACTAAAAGAATGGCAGCGACTCTCAAACTCAGTGGCTGCCACCGACAAGAGCCTCGCAAATCTCTGCAAAAACGAGTCAGCTTACATGCAATCAATCGCCGAGAGTGGAAGAACAGAGGAGGAGCTGACTTCCATCCAATCGTCCGAGCATCAATACGAGCCGTCGAAAAAGCGGGTGAATGGCGTGAGAGACAAGCTGACATCTCTGAGGGGGTCCGTCTCTACCCTCACCCAGCAGATTAAGGTGAACGTGGATAAACTCGGTATTTCATCTGCTTTAGCAGAGAAAGACGAAAACGGTCTGTCTGGCTTTGAGACATTGCTTCCGTCATACGAGGCAAAAAAAGTCAGTGCTGAGAATGAGCGGAGTTTTATTGACGGCCGATTAGCGGAGACTGAGACCAAGCTGCGCGAACAAGATAAGAACCGCGAGTGTCTCGCACGTTTCAAGAAAGAGCTGGAGGCCGCGACCGAGCGTCTCACCCGTTGGGATATTTTGAACAAACATTTAGGCGGCGACCGTTTCCGTAACATCGTTCAGACCTATGTTCTCCGTCCGTTGCTGAATATCGCCAACCAGTACCTGGAGCGCATCACCGACCGCTATGAGCTGACCTGCGACGAGAACAACGAGCAGCTGAGCATCCTCGTGCTCGACCACTACAACAAGAACCAGGTGCGCAGTGCGACCGTGCTCTCTGGCGGTGAAACTTTCATGATCTCGCTGGCCCTCTCGCTCTCCCTCTCGTCGCTCAACGCCCAGGGGATGAACGTGAACATCCTGTTCATCGACGAGGGCTTCGGCACGCTCGACGAGAAGTCGCTCGACAGCGTGATGTCTACGCTGGAGAAGCTGCAGGACATCGCCGGGCAGAGCCACCGCCGCGTGGGCATCATCTCCCACCGTGAGGAGCTGATGGAGCGGATTCCCGTGAAAATCTATGTGGAGAAGAAAGGTGAAGGCAGAAGCCAGGTGGTGGTGAAAAGTGAATAATGAATAGTGAATAGTGTATTTACTTTGTGAATAGAGTTGATGGGCGGAATGGACTAAGCAATATGGGGTGAAAGGACGGAATGGACATACCTTTCTGACACGAACAAAGCGGTGCTACTTCCTAACGGAAACTGCACCGCTATTTGTTTTTCAGCTCAAAGTTCAAAACTCAAAGATAAGACATCAAATTTCAATTCTCGTGCAAGCGAGAGCAGAATGAAGCTCGCTTCAATTATGCCGAGCGCAGCCGAGAATCATGCCAATAAACCTCAAAATTCAAATTTCAAAGTATCATTGTCCTGCGATGATGTTGATGATGGCTACGATGTCTGAGATGTCGGTCTTTTGGTCCTCATTGACATCGGAGGTGTTGACATAGGTGGTGTCGCCGGCGATGGTGTTGATGACTGCCACGATGTCGGAGATATCCACTTTTCCGTCGAGGTTGACGTCACCTTTGAGTTGGGTCGGCTCCACGTACTGAATGACCACATTCCTTGAGCTTACCACTCTTCGTGAAACTCTGACCGAATAGGCAGAGAAAGTCGCATTTTCAGGTTCTGTGATCTGCAGTCCGTCTTTCAGAATCAGGTCATTCAGTGAATAGATACTTCCGGACTCACCGTACGCCTTGATGACGGTGTTCTTATTGGACGCACTCACAGCTCCCTGATAATCCAAGGAAACCCTGCCGGCAGCCACGCCTTGTATTCCGTAATTTCCACCTGTCGCTCTCAGTTCGATGTTTTCTACGGACAGCAATCCCCTCAGCAACACAGCCGCCTCTTTAGCTGTGGACCAGAAGACAGAACCGCCACGAGCACCTTTAAGCGTGGTATTGGCCCTGAGCACCAGCCCGCTCTTTCCTTCGCCCGATGCCATCAGCGACACGTTGTCGTTGACCAGGATGGTCAGTCCCTGGATAGAAGAGACAATGCAGTTTTCTGTATCCGAATTGATGGCCACGTTCGACAATGACAGAGTTCTGTCCTGCGGCGAGTATCTTGCCACCACCAGTTTCTGGCCTATCGGCTGGATGCCGTCTATGAAAGTGCGCAGTGAAGCGCAGTTCTTGCTGGTGACGCGGGTGCCGCAGATATAGAGGTCGTATTCTTCCACCGGCTCCACATACTGGATAATGACGTTCTGGTTCTTCACCGTCGTTCCGCTGGCATCGCACACACTGCCCGTTCCTCCAGTCAGCTGGAAGGAGGAGTTCTCAGGGTTGGTGATGGCGAGTCCGTCGTTGAGCGTGAGGCTCTTGGCCAGTGCGATACATCCGTTCAGGCTTCCGAAGGCATAGACAACGGTGTTTTTTCCTCTGACGACGATGTCACCGAAGTTGGTGCTTCCCTGAGCTGTGTAAAAGCCGGAGATGCCGTATGTGTTTCCTCTTGCCGTCAGTTCCAGTCCGCCGTTGACGTTGAGTGTGGCGTTTCCGAGATGAATGGCTGCGCCGTTGGTGGCATTCACTTGCAGGTGGTCGTCCTGCCCGTCAGTAGCTGTGATGGTAGTGTTGGAGGAGAGCTGCATACCGTTTGTGTAGCCTCTGACGACATTCATGCCATTGGCAGCGATGGTAAGCCCGCTGATGGTGGATGACAAAGCATAGGAGTTATATGTTGAAGTGATGCTGGCGTTGTCGAGTGTAAGCTTGTTGGTCTGAGGGTCAAAGGTGACAGTGCCGTCAACTCCGTCGAAGGATGAGATATTGTCGCAGTTCTCAGTGTCGACCTGTATTCCGTCGATATAAAGTCCGTAGGCAGTGTAGCGGTAGAAATAGCCGGTGGTGGGGTTGGCATAGGCAACAGTGAGCTTCTGCGGGTCGTATGCGATGGCTCCTTTCAGTTTGGTGCAGCCAAGGAACATGGACTCAGAGGAAGATGAGGTCCATGTGTTGTTGCAGATGATTTTCGATAGATTGGAGCAGTTGGCGAACATACTTGACATATCCTGTACCTTTCCCGTACTGAAATATCTCAGGTCGAGCGACTTGATAGCGCTGCATCCGTAAAACATCGATCCCATATGCGTGGCGCTGCTGGTATCGAAGAGAGAGAGGTTCAGTCTTTGCAGGCTTTTGCATCCATAGAACATGGACGACATCCTCTGTACTTTATGGGTATAGAATTTGGTCCCCATCCTGTTGAAGAACTCGATGGACCCCATACTGGAGCAGTTACCGAACATATTGTCCATGTTGGTGACGTTCGACGTGTTCATGTAGCTGACATCGATGGCTGGCATAGCTGAGCATGCAAAGAACATATAAGACATGTCTGTCACTTTTTGCGTGTCGAAAGACGAAAGGTCAACAAACTGCAGCGCGGTACACTCCCTGAACATCTCCTTCATGGTGGTGACGTTTGAGGTGTTGAGATACTGCAACCCCTGGATACTCTCCAGCTTTCCGCATCTGTAGAACCATTCGAGAGTGCTCGTGGGCTTCACTTCCTGAAATCCCTGGACGAACACCACTTTTTTCACGGTGCTTCTCACTTGTATGTTCCATGCCGGCACACTCGCTGAGCCTGTGACCTCACTGCCCGTCCACACACGCGTGACAGTCTGTCCTTCATAGGATTGTCCGGACTTGAATGACGTGGATGAATAGACAAAATAGAGAGTGGCACTGCTCTCACACCATAGAGCGTATGCTGTCTGTGCTGCTTTAGCTGAGGTTGTAAACATCATAAGTATGGCTAAAAGGGAGAACACAGCCATGCGTTTTCTGAAGTTAGTAGTAGTTTTCATAAGCTTTTCGTATTATAGGATTTGTAATTCTTGAGAAAAGAGCGAAAATATAATCGCTTTGCAAATTTACGCAATAATCTCTAAATATCAAAGATAAAGATAAATAAAATGGAAAAAATCAAGATTACATTTTTAAGATATGGATTATTTCGCAAAAAAATCGTAAATTCGCAAAAAAATTTTGAACATGGGTGAGCTAGTATATATTTTCGTGTTGGCGATTGTGGTGACAATCCACGAATTCGGACATTATTTTATGGCCCGATGGATGGGCGTTCGAGTGAAGAAGATGCAGATTTTCTTCTTCCCATTCTATTCGTTCAAGCCTTCGCCTCCCCAACAGCTAAGGGGAAAGACCTCCTGGCGCGACACCACCTATTCCTTCGGATGGCTGCCGTTCGGCGGCTACACCTCGTTTGAGAACCGCCCGACGGGTGTGCAGTTCACCGACCAGTACGGCCAGCGTCACACAATGGACTACGACACTTACCTGAGACTGAACGGGCAGAACTCGTCGGCAGGCAGCGACCTGTATTACAACACAAAACCGGCATGGAAACGTTTTCTGATTTCCATAGCCGGCGTGCTGTTCAATCTGATTACGGCATTCCTGATTTATCTCCTCTTCGTGATGGTGAGCGACGCGGGCAGCTCATCCGGCTTCTGGCAGTCGCTGAGCGCCACGATGGAGTTCATCTGCTTCACTGTGGGCAACACCTTGTCCAACATCCTGTCGATGCTGGGCATCCATCTCTTTGAGCCCGTCATATCCACGGACAACTACGACATCATACTCTCGTTCTGGACCACAGCAGAGGCGCATCCGCTGGTGAAGCACATCGCCGACCTGTCGTGCGTGCTTGCCCTGATCAACATTCTCCCCATTCCCCCACTCGACGGCGGACAGGCCACGTTCGAGGTGTACGAGATGATCACGGGCAAGGAGCCGAGTGAAGGATTCAAACGAGGTGCTTACATCGTGGGCAGCATCATCTTCATCCTTGTGTTCTGGATATTGCCGATGATACATTGATTGGTTGAAAGTTCAATGTGGGATGTTGCGAGAAAAAATAAAAGGGCCTTGTGGCCCTTTTTCTATGTGTTTTAATCAAGTAATGACTTGATGACGTCTCCCAGCTGAGTGAGAGGAATCATGTTGGGTCCGTCGCTGAGTGCGTTGTCCGGATCAGGATGAGTCTCGAAGAAGAATCCGTTTGCTCCGAAAGCCTTGGCAGCGAGTGCCATGGCAGGGATGAACTCACGGTTTCCTCCCGTCTTTCCCCCAGCTGCCCCCGGCCGCTGCACGGAGTGAGTGCAGTCCATGATGACGGTGTCGGTGAAGCGCATCATGTCGGGGATGTTCCGGAAGTCCACCACCAGGTTGTTGTAGCCATAGATATTGCCACGCTCGGTGAGCCACACGTTGTCGTTACCCGCATCGCGCACTTTCTGCACGGGATATTCCATGTCGAGACCGGAGAGGAACTGCGCCTTCTTGATGTTGACGGTCTTGCCCGTCTTCGCCGCCGCCACGAGCAAGTCGGTCTGGCGGCAGAGAAAAGCCGGAATCTGGAGTATGTCAGCCACCTTTGCCACGGGGGCCGCTTGCCAGGACTCATGGATGTCGGTAAGGATCCGTAGTCCATACTTGTCCTTCACGTCCTGCAGCATCTGAAGCCCCCGCTCCATACCCGGTCCGCGGAAAGAGCGTATTGACGTTCGGTTAGCCTTGTCGAAGGAGGCCTTGAAGATGATGTCGACACCCATTCTCTTGTTCAGTCTCACGAGTTCTTCCGCTACACAGTCAAGCAGTTGGGAAGACTCAATCACACATGGTCCTGCTATGAAAATCATATTATCAGTTGAGTGGTTAGAGTTGAATGTGAAGTTACTCTTTTTAGTGGAGAGTTGAGAGTGTAATCAGCTTTGCTGATGGTTGATGCAGATTCCTTGAAGATACCACTGGTAGAGCCGGTGGATGCCCTCGTCGATGTCGATTTTGTGGTGCCATCCGAGAGAATGGAGCTTTGTGACGTCGGTGAGCTTCTTGAGGGTACCGTCGGGCTTGGTGCTGTCCCAGCGCAGCTCGCCCTTGAATCCGATTTCCGCCACGATCTTCTCGGCTGCCTGCCGGATGGAAATCTCCTTGCCGGTTCCTACATTGATATGGCAGTTGCGGATTTCGTTGATATTGTCGGCATTGATATTTTCCTTGTAGGTGTCCTTGAAGTCCACGTTGAGGAGCACATGCACAGACGCGTCGGCCATTTCCTCGCTCCACAGGAACTCACGCATGGGCTTGCCGGTTCCCCAGAGGGTGACAGCCTCGCGTGTGATGCCGTAGTATGCCAGCACCTCGACGATGTCGCTTTCAGCAGACTCTGCGTTGACCACCACCTTCTCGCCGTCCTTAGGCATGCTGACTGGTCGGAGGCCTATGTCCTTGCGAACGGCGTCCCAGTCGTTCTCGTTGAGACATTTCGCAAGATAGACCTTGCGGATCATGGCCGGCAGCACATGTGAGTTCTCAAGGTGGAAGTTGTCGTTCGGCCCATAGAGGTTGGTAGGCATGACGGCGATATAGTTGGTGCCATACTGGAGGTTGAAGCTCTCGCACATCTTGAGTCCAGCGATTTTCGCGATGGCATAAGGCTCGTTGGTGTACTCCAGCGGCGACGTGAGGAGGCAGTCCTCAGGCATGGGCTGTGCGGTGTCGCGCGGATAGATGCATGTGGAGCCGAGGAAGAGGAGTTTCTTCACCCCATGCTTCCAGCTCTCTCCGATGACGTTCTGCTGGATTTGGAGGTTCTGGTAGATGAAGTCGGCGCGGTAGCGGAGGTTGGCCATGATGCCGCCAACATGAGCTGCAGCGAGAACGACGGCCTCGGGCTGTTCCTCGTCGAAAAATTTCTTAACGGCAACAGGGTCGAGCAGGTCCAGTTCTTTGTGGCTGCGTCCAACCAGGTTGTTGTATCCACGGCTTTTGAGGTTGTTCCAGATGGCAGAGCCTACGAGTCCGTGGTGGCCTGCGACATAGATTTTTGTATTCTTGTCAAGCATGATGATGTAGTAAATAGTTTATTTTACTTATTCTTGATGTTGTTCTTATCGAAATTAAAACATATCGAAACAGGATTTGCAATCCCTGTTTTGCAAATTAATTGCAAAGTTACGCATAATTTTTCAGATGGCAAAGGGAGCAGGAATTTATTGACAATATTTACAAAAATGGAGAAAAACGGGCAATAGACGCATTTTTTTACTTTTTGATTATTTTTTTTGAAAAATTGCTAAACATTTCGGATATTTTTCACTAATTTTGTAAAATAATTGAGACAGAATATACAGGCTATCCAAAGGAGATGTTTTTTCAGAAGCCTTGACACTTAGAAAATGATGACTGAAATGGCCTGACCTGACTGATGAAACCCTGACCTGACTGATCTGACAGATAAAAGAGAATTAAGAATTCAATCACGAAAAGAGATATGGTACGTAGGGGATAAATAAATCGTGCAGAATATATACAACTAAACATAATATATTAACTAATAACTTTAATTACAGACGAATGAGAAGAAAACTACTACTTTTCGCTATGACATTCCTTGTCATAGGTGCATTGGGAGGGAATCTCTTTGCACAAATCTCTTGGACGTCCAAGACAGACCTGCTTCAGAATCCGTCGTTCGAGAGCAGCACAGCTGCTTCTGATCTCACCACCGGCACCTACGCCGATGGACAGTTAGACGGATGGACAGTGTCTGGTTCATGGAGCAATGCTCAGTATGGTGTGGCCAATGCCAGCACGAAAATTCAAGGTATTGGATCATCTTTTAATCCCAGTAACGGCAATAACTACTTCTACACCCGCAACAACTGGAATGCCAACTCTACGTATCAGGTGACACAGACCGTTGACGGAAGCAACGGCACCCTGCCTGCCGGCTTTTACAAGCTGAGCTGCCAGACCGCCACATACTCTTCCACAGCTACGTTAGGCACCATCGAGTTGTCGCTGAAAGAGGGCGACAAGGAGGCAGCCACGACCAACGGAATTGTACTGAACGTGTGGAACGAATGGGGTGTGGTGCTTTACAAGAGCGATGCATCCACGAGCCTGACCATCACGGCTAAGATGGTGCCAGGCGGTGCAGACGGTGGCAGGCACTACTGCATGCTGCTTGACGACTTCAAGCTGGAGTACATCTCCCCTGCTGATGCCCAGCAAGCATCCGAAAGCAACGTGATTGACTTCACAACGAAGCTAAACAATGCAGGAATCTATAACGCCACAAAAACGAATATGCCAAGAGGGTGGACAGCATACAAGTCCTCACGAGGAAATGGCAATTTCACAGAAGGAACAGGCGACACCCAGCTTGAGGGATGGTCAGGCAATAACTTAGATATTGACTACTACCAAGCCGTAAGTTCACTGCCCAAAGGCGTGTACAGTGTGACAGCCCATGTGCATAGCGCCAACAACGTGGGCGAAGTATACATCAACGACCAAGCCACCAACACAAAGAAAACCAGTGCCACGATAGGTGCCAATTATGCCGACATGACCACAGAATCGCTGAAGGTAACCGGTGGAAGCATCACAATGGGCATCCAAGGTACAACAAACAGTGGCACATGGCTGACAGGCGACAATTTCCGTTTGAACTACGTGTCACCGCTGATTGAGATGGTTGCCATCGAGCTGCCCGCCAACGGCCAGATGGAGGCAGGCATTTGGTATTATGTTGATATTGCCACAGCCAGATCCGGTAAGGCTCTCAACGGAGTGGCTGTCCTCACGACTGACGGAGAGGACATCATCTCTACAACAACCACAGAGAGTTTTACAGAAAAAGAGTTTGAGACAGGACGTTACTATGTGAAGTCTGCAGCAGCCAATGTACTGGACTTCAGCCTGAAGCCTCTGGAAGGATGGGAAAAGCTCAATGCCCTGCCTGCTGACTTGAACGACTACTTCTACACGTTCTACAACGACCTGTCGGGCTTGAAGCTGAACACCGGAAGCAACCAGGGAACGGAATACAAGACCCTGTGGTACACGGAGGATTTGAACCCGGAAACCGACAAAGACGGACTGATGACTATCGTTCAGAACGGCGAGTACCAGGTGGTGACCTGCGCCAACTATCCGAACTACATGCTTCAGACAGAATGGAACGCCGGCCATTTCTACCGCACCCATGACAACGGCGGCGGAGACATCTCCTGGGGCAATATGTCCTTCCAACTGTCAGACGGCAAATGGACCATTCAAAACGGGAAATATCCAGATGCCGGCTACTGGGGACATTGGGATGACACCGATGAGATAGCCGCCAACCGGCCTACAGGCGACCTGTACGACATCCATGCCATCAAGCGCGGACAATACTTGCAGAACGTGCTGACCGCCGAGTTCTACAACCGAGAGGACGTCAGCTATGTCATCACAAACCCTGAGGCCGAGCGCCGCAGCGCAGTGGGCTGGACACTGAGTGAGGCCGATGCCTTCACCACACAAAGCAACACGTCGCTGGGCAACAAGGCCAACACCTACTATTTCGAGAAATGGCAACAAAGCGGCAACCTGAGCGACCGCTCTATGTCGCAGACACTGACCGAGATGAAGGAAGGCTACTACACGCTCGAGGTGAACACCAACACCACAGCCACCGGTGCGTTCCTCTTCGTCAACGGCGAGCAGGTGGACCTGAGCGCGAACGAAGACGGAGTGGCCAGCGTGAAAGTCTTCGTAGAAGCTGGAGGCACACTGGAATATGGAGTGAAGCTTGAGGGCTACACCAGCAACTGGGTGGCATTCGACAACTTCAAACTCTACTACAGCACAGAAGATCCCCTTGTGGAAGACGGTATCTACTACCTCTACAACGAAGCTGACGGATTCCTGGCACGTGGTGCAGACTGGGGAACCCGCGCAGTGGTTGACTCTTATGGAATACCTGTAGAAATCAAGAACTATGGCAACAATACAGTGACTCTTAAATTTGTCGACACAAGTGGCTATGTATTCTCTAACGGGACCAATTTCTTTACCGACAGATTCTCAGAGGCAGAGGCAGAGAAATTTACGGCAAGCACCACTTCTGACGAGACACCTGCCTACACCTTCACACCACAATCAGCCAGCAGCGACGACCTGTTCGAAAGAAGCTGGCAATTGCTGACACCCGCCGAGCGCAACGAAATCCTCGCCGCCTACCCTTCTGCAAATGCCAAGAGCGTGGTTGAGGCGGCTGAGACAGGCGGAAAATACAGTGTATTGCCTCAGGACGAAGTCGTATATTCCCAGTTCGACTACTGGCTCAATGCCGAATACGAGCCACAGGACGTGACAAGCAAAATCGGAACGCCCACCTTCGCAGGCGGAGCCCTTGGCAGCTGGACATATACAGAAGTCCGTAACGGCAATCCCGGCTTCGGCAGTGGTGTCGTTGAGCTCTATCAAAAGGTCGGCACCTTCAGCCAGACCATCACCGGGCTGGACGAAGGCATCTACAAGCTGACTGTCAACGCCTTCGAGCGTCACAGCAACAGCAATAACGACATCGCATTCGGCAATGCCTACGGCAACATCGGCAGCGCCTACATGAGCGCCAACGGCGAGAAAGTGCATATCGCAGCATGGCATGAGGCCTACAGCGGTACGAACGACCCTAACAGCATGGAACAGGCTGCAGCCAAGTTCGAGGCAGGAAACTACGAGAACGAAGTCTTCGTATACGTGGGCAGCGACGGACAGCTCACCATCAACGTCACCATGCCCGGCTTCATGAACATGGCAGAGTGGTTCATTATGAACAACTTCACACTCACTTACTATCAACCAATAGAAAAAACCATAGCCACCCCTGAAGGCAAATA
The DNA here is from genome assembly GCA_017483765.1 of Bacteroidaceae bacterium. Taxonomy (GTDB): domain Bacteria; phylum Bacteroidota; class Bacteroidia; order Bacteroidales; family Bacteroidaceae; genus UBA3839. The sequence goes on from JAFUVE010000083.1 coordinate 21,780, forward strand.
CTACCTGCGGAACAAAGCCACTGGCGAGTACATCACCTTCGACGGCTACTGGGGCACCTACTACAGCATGAGCGACGCCGGAAAGGAACTCACGCTCGAGACCAGCGCCGACGGATTCACACTGATGCACACCACCTACCTCTCCAACTCCGACGACGTGACCTCAAGCAATGAGACGGAAAACTATTTCTACAGCTACACCAACAATCCGATGCACGCCTTCAGTAACGGTAACAGCCACGAAGGCGGCGAGAAATGGGTGTTCTATGAGGTTGGAGCGAATAGCGGTATATATCACATCATGAACTACATGACCGGCAACTACCTGTCAGGCGAGCAAGGTTACGACAGCGAGAACCGAGGCTGGGGAGGACTGCTGAAAGAGACTGCCGACAACAGCGACGACACCGTGGCTTGGGAGCTTGTCAGCTTTGACGACCTCTATGCCGGCCTGACAGCTGATCTCGCACAATATCCGCAGAACGCCACCTTCCTCATCGGTGAACCTGACTTCATCACCGGATACAACAACGTGTATGAGGAGTTCTACCGCTGGAAAGTGCTGGGCAACGACCAGATCAAATACTCAGACTGGAACTCCAACAACATCACCACATTCCAGTACGACCGCAACAGCGGAAAGAGCGAGGGCAACTGCTCATTCGCCTACTGTGCCGCATCCGACTATCCCGACATCCTGCAGACCATCGAGAACGTGCCGGCTGGACTCTACGTCGTGGAATGCCAGGCCGTCTTCCGCGACGGAGCAGGAGGAACAGCCAGCGATGATCCGAGCACCACAACCGGCTCGTCCAGCCGCAAGAACGCCGACCGCCTGGCCGACGGAACTTACGTGAACCGCGCATACCTCTATGCCAACGAGAACATGGCAGAAGAGCCAACCGACGACGCCATGGCCATGCGCGACCGTTCCTGGATTTACGAGAACGCACAGCTTATGCCTGTGAACATTGCTGACGACAACACCTTCGACAATGCCGGCAACACAGCCATCTACAACCAGTTCCGCGACATGGAGCACACCGTGCAGATCCCGATCTACGTGAACGACCGCAACGGAGACGGCACCGGCACACTGACCATTGGCGTGCTGCAGGAAATCGGTATCAACGACAACCTCCTTGTGTTCGACCGATTCCGACTCACCTACTACGGAGAGAACTACGGCGGCGACGAGGTGAAAGAAATCATGCTGGACAATCTGCAGCGCCTCAACAGCGACTACGAGAACTATCAGCAGAACACCGTCATCGACAAGGAATACGCAAAAGTCGGGGCAGCCATCCAAGAGCTCGACGGCATGAGCGCAACAGCCTACAACTCCAGCAGCGAGGCCGTGGAGCAGTACAACCAGGTGACCCGCGACTACGGAGAGACCTCCATCAGCTGGTATATCTATAATGTGCTGAAGGACGACTACGACAGAGGCGCCTATACATCGGCAAGCAGCCAGGCACGCACCGACGGTCTCTATCCTTATGTAGACGAAGCAAGCAAGGCAGCAGTAGTCAAATATTTTGGCGCAGGTACGAATACCAATAATAACAAGAACATCTACACTGATGCTACCTACACTGAAGTAACATTCCCTGGCAAATATGAAATGGGCACTCAAGGAACCCTTGAAGACCTCCGCGCCGCTATCAACGCCCTGCGCACCTACGTGGCCGCCAACGCCGAGGCCCGCTATATCGAGGACGAGAAAGTGATTGCAGGCGAAATAGAAAACACAGATGACGCCCGCGCCGAGTCTCGCATGGCCCGTATGGCCCTTCTGACAGGCAGCCCTGAGGCCATCACGACCGAAGACGGCAAATATCCGGCCTACAAGACCAACCCGTTGATGTTCACCAACGCCGGCGTCAATATCACCGCTCCGGAATTGAACAAGATCGTGAAGAACGCGCGCTGCTGGGCACCACGCGACGCCTACGGACACCGTTTCTACGACTACACCAACTACTATCACTACGGAGACGGCAACGCAAGCAACTACGAAATCCAGATTGACGGTCTGATGACCGGAAAATACCTCATCACCATCTCAGAGAGCCACAACAACCAGTTGTCGCACGTGACATTCAACGCATACGTTGGAGAAGGAGAAGACGAGAAGCATGTGGTGACTGACAAGGAACTCTTCAGAAGCGACGAGTCCGTATGGCAGATTTACACACACAGCTGGCAGGACGTGTCGGTGGTGGCAGAAATCAGCGACAAGTTCGAACCCGTGCGACTCACGTTCGTAGGTGGAGGTGAAGGCTCACTGGGAGGTGCAACGATGAACGTCTGCAACCTGCGCATCTACCGACTTGACGACGTGGAGATGCTGCTGCTCGACGAGAACGAGACCATCCTCGCCAAGAACGGACATAGAGACCAGCATGGGAATTATGGTGACTACAGCTCCGTGAAGGTGCTGCTCAAGCGCGAGATGCAGACCAACCAGTGGAACACGCTCACTCTTCCTGTCAGCCTGACGAAGGAACAGGTGATTTCCGGATTCGGAGAAGGCACCATCATCGGAGTGATGGACGGCTTCGCCAGCGACTACGACGGCGAGAACCCTGACAACTGCATCCACTTCAAGACCAACGACATGTCAAGTCTGAACGACGAAGACACCGCGATAGAGGAAGGCAAGGTCTATCTGATCAAGCCGACTGCAGACGCAGCAGTGGCCAAAGGCGAGACCGCAAAGTACAAGAACCCGTACGAAGGCCAGTCAGCCTATATCGACGTGGAAGGTCCTATCTACTACCTCGACTACGTGAAGTACACCCTGGGTGACGACGGAAACGGCAACAAGGAATCCAACAGAGACGGAAACGTCGTATCGCACGGCACACCGGCCAAGGGCACACCGATAGAAGCCTCCGGCGCACAGGCAGGACATCTGTCACTCCAGATGGACGGCTCTTACGTGAAGACCGTGGTTCCTGTGGGCGAGACCGACTTTGTCTATGCATTCCAGAACCAGGGTGGCACGGTGAACGTTGTCCAGCTCGATCCTTCCAAGAGCAAGACTTATGAAGGCTTTGACGGCATCACAGGCCGTCAGTTCAAGGGCTTCCGTGGCTGGATCACCGCCAACTACGACGGTGGCGAGGCAGCGTCAGGCGAGGTGAAGAGCGCGTTCATTGTACTGCTCGATGAAGGCGACGGAGAGGCCACACTCATCCGTGGCATCGACAGCAAGGACGGCTATTCAGAGACCAAGATCAGCAAGAACGGCATCTACGACCTGCAGGGCCGCGCCATCGACAGCGCTCTGTTCAATTCTCCGGCATGTCCTAAGGGCGTTTACATCGTGAACGGCAAGAAAGTGTTAGTGAAATGAAAATGATGAACCCTAAAAACAAGAAGACAATGGAAAAGAAAGCATATATTCAGCCAATGGCATTTATCTCTGATTTTAGAGTTCCCATTATGGAAGGTCCCATGATTTCGAAGCAGTTCAACGACGACGAGCACACCCCGATCGGCGAGGACGACGGCAATGACGACTTCACGACCAAGGAGCGCGAGGACGACATTGACCCTTGGAGCAACGGACTTTGGTAAGAATACAATAAAAGCCCTACCGCTATGACGAATCCGGACAAGCCTTCTTCAGGCTTGTCCGGATTTTTCTGTGGCATACAGGGAAAAGGCCTCCAATCACAAATCAACGCATGAACTGTCGTATGTATTGCTTGTATTTGTTTACATTCAAAGCTGATTGCCACACTTTTTTATTGCTGCAAGCATAGCAATTCGTTTTTTTTATGTATATTTGCAAAAATAAAGCCCAGATACCATCATGCTTACCAACAAACAACAATCAGCCGCGGCGACAAAATTCGCAAATAAATGGAGAGGCAGAGGCTATGAGAAAGGCGACTCACAGATTTTTTGGACTGAGTTGCTGACTGAAGTATTTGGCATAGAAGATCCTAGCCGGTTCATCCGCTTTGAGGAGCAGGTGAAGATGGACAACACCAGCTTCATCGACGCACATATTCCCACAACCAAGACTCTTATCGAGCAGAAATCGCTGGGAAAAGACCTGCGCAAAGGCATCCAGCAAAGCGACGGATCGGTGCTGACCCCTTTCCAGCAAGCCAAACGCTACGCAGCCGAGCTGAAATACTCAGAACGGCCAAGATGGATTATAACCTGCAACTTTGAGGAATTTCTGGTTTACGACATGGAACGTCCTCACAGCGACCCAGAGCAGATTCTTCTAGAAAATCTTGGCAAAGAATACTACCGTCTTCAGTTTCTCGTTGATGAGAAGAGCGAACATCTGAAAAAAGAGATGCAAGTGTCGATGCAAGCTGGCGAAATCGTGGGAAAGCTATATGACGAGCAGCTCAAACAATATCTTGACCCTTTCGACCCCCACACATTAAAATCACTCAACGTACTGTGTGTAAGGCTGGTTTTCTGCCTTTATGCAGAAGATGCCGGCATTTTCGGACGGCACAATATGTTCCACGACTATCTTGACAGTTATCCAACGGATGAGTTGAGAAACGCATTGATTTCTTTGTTTAAAGTGTTGAACACCCCTATATCCAACCGCGACCCATATCTCAACGAGGCATTGCTCGCATTTCCATATACAAACGGGGGATTGTTTGCAGATGACCATATTGTCATTCCACGAATGAACAGCCGAATCCGTCAACTGCTACTGGAGAATGCCAGCATGGATTTCGACTGGAGCGAAATCTCGCCCACGATTTTCGGAGCAGTCTTTGAATCGACACTCAACCCTGACACCCGCCGCAGCAGCGGTATGCACTACACATCGATTGAGAACATCCATAAGGTGATCGACCCACTGTTCATGGACGACCTTCTCGATGAATTCAATCACATCCTCGAAGAGAAGCAAGAGAGACAGCGCAACCAAAAGCTTGAGAGATTTCAAGCAAAACTGTCATCACTGAAATTTTTAGATCCCGCATGCGGCAGCGGCAATTTCTTAACAGAAACCTACTTGTCGATGCGGAGGCTGGAAAACGAGGTCATACGCACCCGTTACAACGGACAAACCATGATGGGCACGTTCGTAAATCCCGTGAAGGTGAGTATCAACCAATTCTACGGCATAGAGATCAACGACTTTGCAGTCACAGTAGCCACTACTGCCCTGTGGATTTCCGAGTCACAGATGCTTGCCGAGACGGAACGCATCGTCCAGCAGGACATAGACTACCTGCCTCTCAAGAACTATACCAATATCAGGGAAGGAAACGCCCTCCTGATGGACTGGGAATATCCCGAAGTTCCATCCGAGCCCCTCACAATATCAGCAGACATGACCTATTTGCTTTCCAGTGGAGACTCGAATACCGCAAGTGAGCCTGTAATCAAATATAATGAAATCAACCTGTTGACTTCAGGACTTCATGTCGGGCCAAAGCCGCCAGCAAATACAATTCCTGTACATTATGACTATATCATAAGCAATCCCCCCTTTATCGGTTATTCCCTTCAAAGCAAAGAGCAGAAAGCCGACCTATCAATGGTTTGTCACGGATGCGGAAAAAACATAGACTACGTTGCGGGGTGGTATTGCAAAGCTGCAAAATTGATTTGCAACAGCACCACTCGTGTCGCACTGGTTTCCACCAACAGCATCACACAAGGCGAGCAAGTTGCAGCCATCTGGAAGAAACTCATAGCAGACTACGGAATCAGGATTGATTTTGCCTATCGCACATTCCGCTGGGACAGCGAAGCCACTCAGAAAGCACACGTCCATTGCGTAATTATCGGTTTCAGCAGTAAGAGCGCACCTGATCGCCAGCCACATATCATTTATGACGGGGAACGTATCACTCCTACTGAAACCATCAGTCCATATCTGCTCCCCGCATCCACGATTATCGTGGAAAGCCGGAAAAAACCACTTGCAGACATTCCTTCTATCATGAAGGGGAGCATACCCGTTGACGGTGGTAATCTGATTTTAGATACAGAGGAGTGTGAGGAAATCATCAAGAGGGAGCCATCCGCTCGGAAATTCATCCGCCGATTCATCGGAGCCAAAGAGTTTCTTCATAACCAACCACGCTACTGCCTGTGGCTGAAGGAGGCATCTCCAAGTGAACTACATCAAATGCCACTCATATACAAACGTCTTGAGAAAGTACGTGAATTCCGCCTGTCCAGCAAGAAAGCAGCAACTCGCAAATTTGCCGACTACCCCGCCCGGTTCATGGAAATCAGACAGCCACACACCAATTATATTATCATTCCAAGTCATTCATCAGTAAACCGTCGCTACATACCTATGGGCTTTATGTCGCCCGACATGATATGCGGCAATGCCAACCTGATGATTCCCAATGCCACACTCTATCATTTCGGCATTCTGGAAAGCAATGTCCACATGGCATGGATGCGCACTGTATGCGGAAGACTGAAAAGCGACTACCGCTACAGCAACGACATCGTCTATAATAACTTCCCATGGCCGGCGCCAACAGAAGCTCAACGAAAAAAGATTGAGGACACGGCACAGAGGATACTTGAAGCCCGTTCGAATTATCCCGACAGCAGCCTCGCCGACCTTTACGATGAGCTTACAATGCCAGAAGAATTACGTAAAGCCCACCAGCAGAACGACAGCGCCGTAATGTCGGCATACGGTTTTGACGCGAAGACAATGACTGAAAACTGTTGTATTGCAGAACTATTTCGAATGTATGAGCAATTAAGCAAAACTATTAAATAAGATAAATTATGATGAAACGAATAATCACTCTTTTTCTTGCCTCTGCAATGGCAGCAGGCACATGGGCGCAGCAGTCAGCCCTGGAAGAAATCACGCAGAACCGTTTTCTCTGCGCAAGTAATTACCTCGACTACGACAACTATCCCGCCACGGAAAAACTGACGAAGACTCCGAAGGGATATGAGATGTACTATCTGAGCCATTACGGACGCCATGGTTCCCGATGGCTGCTGAACGAGAACGACTACCTCAACGTGATCCGTCCGCTGCGCGAAGGCCAGGAAGCTGGAAAGCTGACCCCGACGGGAGCAGAGGTGCTGCGAAAGCTGGAGGCCTTCTATCCCTGCACGATCAACCGCCTTGGCGACTTGACGACCGTGGGCGAGCGACAGCACCACGGCATCGGACAGCGAATGACAGAGCATTTCCCAGAGCTGTTCAAGACAAAGAACCTGCCAATCGACGCACGCAGCACGGTCGTGATCCGTTGCATCCTGTCAATGACGGCAGAATGCGAGGAGCTGACGGCATTCAACCCTACCGCCCGCGTGCATAACGACGTGAGCGAGTCGCTGCAATACTACCTGAACGCACCTTGGAGCAGCCGTCTGAAAGCGAACGGCAACAAGGCATGGCCGATTCTGGACAAATACAAGGAGAAACTGACAGAGCCCGACCGTATGCTCGGCGTACTGTTCACCGACACCGGATGGGCAAAGGAAAACCTGAAGGACAAGTCGTTCGTCAGGGCACTGTTCGACGTGGCCACCAACATGCAGAGCCACGACCAGTATGAGGAGCTGCTCGACCTCTTCACCGCTGATGAGTGCTACAAGCTGTGGCAGATCCGTAATATCGAATGGTACCTGCGCTACGGGGCAGCACCACAGACGGAGAGTGTGATGCCGTTCAGCCAGAAAAACCTGCTGAAGAACATCATAGAGACCGCCGACACGGTGCGACAGAAGCAAGCCACGCTCCGTTTCGGTCATGAAGTATGCGTGATGCCGCTGGCCTGCATCCTGGAGCTGGGAACCTGCGGCGCACAGGTGGAGAACCTCGACACGCTCGACCGAGTGTGGCGCAACTACAACATCTTTCCGATGGCATGCAACGTGCAGCTGGCGTTCTACCGGCCGAAGAAAGGCCGCGAGGGCGACATACTCGTCAAGGCATTGCTCAACGAGCGCGAAGTGAGCCTGCCCGTGCCCACCGACAACTATCCTTACTACAAGTGGGCAGACCTCAGGAAATACTACCTCGACAAGATAGCGAAGTATGAGGACACAGATAAAGAAAACAACCCTTAACCCCTCAATCAATTATGAATCGGAAAACTGTATTAACTCTAATTGTTCTGGTAATGCTAACCGCATGTGCCAGCAATAAAAAACTCGTTGACACTCCATACAACCGCAAACACTACGTGGAGCAGAATTTGAAATCCCGTTCTTTCAGGATTTTGATTGATTTCGTCAAGGCGCGAGGAGAAGCCAACAGTGTTGCACTAACTGAGTTTTGGCTGGAAGTGGACAAAAACCATGTAAAATCTTATCTTCCATACTTTGGTCAGGACTATAAGGAATTGAACATAAAAGAAGGAAGAAGATTTGAATCAAACATAAGAGATTACATGGAAAGGCGCAATGACCGCAAACATTACACTCTCATCCAATTCTATGCCAACTCAAACAACGACAAGTATAATTATATACTTTGCATCTACGACAACGGAAAAGCAGAAATAGACGTACAAGCCGACCGTCGCAAAAGCATCCGTTTCTCCGGTGAGATGGAATAGTATAAGGCAGGTTCTAAAAATTAGCTTTAGGCTGTGTTTAGACTATTTTTGAGCAGATTTGCCCGCAAACTCGCAGAAGCGTAGCGAGCTACGGTTCAAGAGGTTAAGGACAAAGATACCAAAAAGAGACAAACACAGACAAAGATAATTCTTTTGGATTTATTAATTATTAGAACATGCCATAAGCCAAATCTTCTGACGAAAACTGATTATTAACCACCAAAAGGCCTTTTGACTATGAACGGATTAGAAAAAGTATTAAGAAAGATGGATATTGTGGCGGCCCTTGCTTTGGCTGGAGTGATGACAATGACTTCCTGCGCCAGCACTGCAGACAAGGCGCAACGTGCCGCACAGAACCGCCAGTATGTGCAGGAGCAGCTGGCTGCAGAAAACTTTAAAATCAAGGTGGACTACATGTACCCCCAGCGCTACCCAAGCCGCCCCATCATGTCAGACTTCTGGCTGGAGATGAAGGAAGGGAGCGTGAACTCTTATCTACCCTACTTCGGTCAGGTGCACATGCCAAGCCTTTACAGCATTGACGAAGGTCTGAACTTTGAGACGCCAATCCAGAATTACACAAAACGGCGAAATGAACGCAAGCACAGAACAGAGATTCAGTTCAACGCCAAGTCACGGGATGACTATTATGCCTACAGCATCTACATCTATGACGACGGAAATGCGGACATCAGCGTCCACAGCAACCGTCGCGATGCCATCCGCTATTCTGGTGAACTCGAATAAGTTTGAGGTTTGAAATTTAAGATTTGAGGTTTAGAGCTAAGTCAACAAATAGAAAACAGTATTTAGAACAATATTCGGGCGTCAGTAGATAAATGCTACTGACGCCCGATTTTCATGTCATAAAATGATAATAACTGAAAACGTCAACTAGTAGAGACGCCCCGTGGGGCGTCTTGTAATAATTCAAATTTTCAGATTTCTTTCTCCACGCTCCATTGGAAAGCCCGTAGTCCGAGCATCTCGTTGTTGGCGTCGAGCTCATGAAGGCGTTCCATGAGCGTGACGGCCCGTTCGTCGGGCACGATGGTGATGATTGCGGAGTTCATGGTTGGCCATGCGTGGCTTCCAAGATGCGGGTCGCCGGTCTTGGTCCCGGCACCCATCACCTGCTCAAACATGGTGTAGCCCTTGATATTCATTCTTGACAGCACCTCCATCACGTTCTCCTGGTGCGCCTGGTCGTATGCTATAAATATTGCTTTCATCGTTTAATCAATTTTTGTAGATTCATCTCCATACAGATAATACAGTCACCGCTTACTCAGCAGGAGCTGTAGTGTCGGTCGAATGTTTCTGCTTTTTCTTCGATTTCTTGAACGTCTCCTCAGCCTTATGCTCCTTCCAGTAAGCATCGAGCTCACGCTGCTTGCGCATCTTGCGGCGGTTGTTCTTTATACCGTTGGAACCGAAGATACAGAACATCGAAGGCACATAAATCAACGTAAGGATGGTAGATGCAGTCAGACCGCCTATCACTGATACACCGAGTGGACGCCACATCTCAGCGCCGACACCCTGTCCAACTGCCATCGGGACCATACCCAGAATGGTGGTAAGGGTTGTCATGAGGATAGGACGCAGACGGCTTCTTGCTGCCGCTACGGCACTACGTATAAGTCCGTATCCACGCTCACGCAGCAACTGTGTGTAGTCGATTAGCACGATACCGTTCTTCACCACGATACCGATGAGCATGATACCACCGAGCATCGACATGATGTTGAGGTTTGTGCCTGTGATGCAAAGGGCCAGGATGATACCTGAGAATGCGAAGGGCACGGAGAGCATGATGATGAACGGATAGGTGAGCGACTCGAACTGTGCCGCCATCACGATGAACACAAGTATGATGATGAGGATGCCGAGTGTGCCGAGGTCACGGTTAGAGTCCATCTGGTCCTCGTAAGAACCAGCCACCTGCACAGTGATACCCGCCGGTATATCCATATTCTCATAGATGGAGCGTCCGTATTCCACACCGTCGGACAGCGCATATCCGTCCTTGAGCACAGCCGTCACGGTCGTGATACGCTGACGGTCCTTACGCTCGATGGTAGGAGGGATGGCTGACTCCTCGATGGTGGCGATATCGCGTACGCGCACATTGCCCGACTGCGTAGGAATGAGCATGTCGAGGATATTCTCTACCGACGTACGTGCATCAGGCTCATAGCGCACCTTGATGTCGTATTCCTCTCCGTCCTCACGGTAGAATGACATGAGCGAACCGGTGATAAGGTTTCTAACGGATGCCGATGCCGCCGACATGGTGAGGTTGAGCTTGGACAGCTTGTCGCGGTCAAAGTTGATGACGAGTTCCGGCACATAGTCAGAACGCGAGATGTTGGTCTGTCCAACCATCGGACTTTCTGCCAGTTTTGCAGAAAGGGTCTCAGCCACTTTCATCGTCTCCGTCAGGTCGTAGCCGTAGATTTCGAAGGTAGCCATGCTTTGACCACCCATATTGGAGTTACCACCACCCAGCTGAACGCGGTATTTCGCGATTTCAGGAATGCTTTTACAGTCATCACGCAACTCGTCGCAGATGACCACCAGACCTTTGTCACGTTCGTTTGACGGGACATAGTTGAGGTTGAATGAGATGATATGTGAGCCGTTGCTTTGAAGTGAGGCGAATGTGTTGTTGTCACCTGCCTGTCCAATAGTGAAGTTGCATGCTGTCAGATCCTTTCCGTAGCGTTTCATCCACTTATATGCCAGCTCGTCGGCCACCTCCTTGGCTTTTTCCTTACGCGAGCCGATAGGCAGCTCAATCGTACAGGAGACACGGCCGTTGTCGTTGGCTGGGAAATACTCACTCTTGATTCCCACAATCTTCATGATATAGATGGACGCGATGAAGAAGAGAACTGAAGCAAGGATGATGGTCCAGCGATGGCGTACGGCCCAGTTGATCATGCGCTCATATGCATTATCGAGTCCGTCGAGCATCTTCTGGATGGGACGGTAGATGGTCTTGAACAGCTTGCTTTGCTTCTTCTGCAGTTTGAGCATCTGAGAGCAGAGCATCGGCGTGAATGAAAGTGCGGAACTAGTGGAAATGGTCATGATGATACACATCATCCATCCGAGCTGCTTGAAGAGCACACCCGACATACCCGACACCATGGTGAGAGGGAAGAACACCGCAATCATCGTAAGCGTGGATGCGATAACGGAGATGGCCACCTCGTTGGTACCGTGGATGGCCGCCTGCTTCGGGTCGGACCCTCGCTCAATATGCGTGGTGACGTTCTCAAGCACCACGATGGCGTCGTCGACGACGTTACCGATGGCGATGGACAGACAGGACAGGGAAATCATGTTGAGCGATCCGCCCGTGGCATACAGATAGATGAACGACGCGATAAGCGACATCGGGATGGTGATGGTGATGATGAGCGTTGCCCTCCATCTTCCAAGGAACAGGAACACCACGATGACGACGAAGAGCATGGCGTATGAGATGGTCTCAGTCAGTGAGTGTATGGTGTTCATGATGTTATCGGACGTGTTGACCATGACGTTGAGGTTGACGTCCGACGGCAGGTTCTTACGCAGTTCGGGCAGCTGCTCCATGACGGCATTGGAAATGGCCACTGAGTTGGCACCGCTCTGCTTCTGTATGATCACAAGTCCGCCCTGTCGGCCGTTGGTGTAGGTTTGCTGAGCGCGCTCCTCCACGTCGTCCACCACTCTGGCCACATCCTTGACATACACCTTTCCGTCGCCATTGCTTGCCACAACGATGTCGTTGATTTGTCGTGAGTCGTCGAACTCACCCTCAGTTCGAACGGTGTAGGTGAGCGTACCGATATCGACCGTACCGTTGGTGGCGTTCTGGTTCTCAGCGGCGATGGCGGATGCCACCTGGGCCGCGCTGAGGTTGTACGCCTCCATCTTGACGGGGTCCATATAGACATTGATCTCACGCTCAGGGGCACCGATGATGGAGACGGTTCCCACTCCGTCGATACGTGCCAGCGGGTTGGCTACGTTGTCGTCCAGGATCTTGTAGAGCGCTTTCTGACTCTCCTGCGCCTGCACAGACAGGAGGAGAATCGGTATCATGTCGGTTGAGAACTTGAAGATGATCGGCGTGTTGGCGTCGGCAGGCAGCGAGTTGCTGACCATGTCGAGCTTGTCGCGCACGTTGTTGGTGAGGTTGTCGATGTCGTAGCCATACTCAAACTCGAGGGTCACCACTGAGACACCGTCCTTGGAGTTGGAGGTGACGTGCTTGAGGTGCTCCACGGAGTTGAGCGTGTTCTCCAGCGGACGTGTGAGGTTGTTCTCCACATCCTCGGCCGAGGCGCCGTTATAGTAAGTGAACACCATGATGGTGTTTGTGTCGATGTCCGGATAGAGGTCGATAGGCAATTTCATCAACGAGAACAATCCGAAAATGATGACCGCCGTAAAGACGAGGCTGGTCATGATCGGTCGTCTGACCGCTCCTTCATATAAGCTCATATGTTATAGAATGAAGAATTTTTAGTAAGAATGAAGAATGATGTTGGAACAGAAGCGTGCGATCCTGGCCATTACTGAACCACTACCACTTCGCGGCCGTTGGCCAGTCGCGACATGCCGGCAACGACCACGTCGTCTCCGTCGTTCACACCAGAAATAATCTCAAACTTGTCGCCCACGTGCTGTCCGAGTTCCACCTTGTTGTAGGACACTTTTCCGTCCTTGTAGACATAGACATAGCGGTCGCCGGCTCCGATTTGCTTTACGATGGCGATGTCGGGCACGAGCACATGCACGGACGACGACATGTTGATTCTCGCACGTGCGTACATTCCCGGTCTGATTTGCTGCTTGTCGTTCGACATGAAAATCTCTACAGGGAAAGTGTGGGTCTGCTGGTCGATGGTGGGATACTTGGTTACGACAGTACCTCTGAACAGCTGGTCCTGATAGGCGTCGAGGGTGACGTCAACTCCCATACCTTGCTGAACGATGTCGTAGTATGACTCCGACACCTTGATGATAAGTTTCACGGGGTTGGTCTGCTCGATGGTGAGGATAGGCTGAGCGGCATACATGTCTCCGTCGTCGTAGTTACGTGCCGTGACAATTCCGTCCATTGGAGCCACAAGGCGGGTGTTGGTGTTGAGCAGGTTGAGCTGTGACTTCAGCACGTCGAGCTGGTGCTGTGCGTTGTCGAAGGCGATGACGGTCTGGTCGTACTGCAGTTTGGCCATATCATATTCCGACTTGGAAATGCCGCCCACATTATACAGTTCCGCCGTGCGGTTGAACTCCACCTTCTGGTTCTCCATCTGCAGTCGGGCGTTCTCGATGGCAAGCTGCTGGTTCTGAATCTGGATGTTGCTCTGCGTGATGCTCGACTTGTCGAGGTCCACACATACCTGTCCTTTACGAACGTAATCGCCCACGTCGAAATAGATTTTTTCGATACGGTAAGGCGCGTTCGGGGAGATGTTGTTCTTCAGGTTGCTCTCCACGGTACCCGTGTAGGTCTCGGTCTGTGATACGTTCTGAGCCATCACACGCTCGATTTTCACCTGTGGTTTTTCTTGCTGAGGAGCTGCAGCTGCGGGTGCTTTTGAGTCCTCCTCTTTTTTCTGGCCACAAGCAACGGCAGCCAGTGCCATCGTTATCGCCATTGCGTTTCTGAAAAATCTATTCATAACTATAGTTGAGAGTTTTTTGTTGAATGTTTATAGTTTAAAATCGAATGATGCAGTAGAGACGCCCCGCGGGGCGTCTTGTAACTGAATCCATCCGCATATCCGCATGATAAAGTTCAAAGACTCATTTCAAATATGTCTCCTTTCCGAGCGTGTAGTCGAAGTCCGACTTGCTGGTGAGGTAGTCATAGATGGACTGGTTGTAGGTGAGCTGGGCCTGGGTGAGTGCCGTCTGGCTCTGGTTCACCTCGAGGATGGTGCCCCGCCCCACCTCATATCGTTTGTTGGATATTGACAATGCCTTTTCTGCCTGAGCCACGGCGATGGAGTTGCTGTTCACCTGTGCGAGGCTCGACATCATGTTGGTGCGGTAGCTGTCAGCTGCCATGTTGAGGTTGCGCAGCGTGTTCGTGCGGTTGTCCTCCAGCTCAGCCATCTGAAGCTTTATGTTTTTCAGTCTCGACCAGTTAGATGCCCTGAATATAGGCACTGACACGTTGATAGTGAACGATGCACTTGGCGAGTAGCTGTAGTTCCAGAACTCCCAGTTGTTGTTGTAGAGCGACTGGTATTGAGCCGCCAGAGTGAACGAGACGGTAGGCAGGAAAGCCGCTTTTGCCACTTTGTATGAGCGGTCGAGCAGGCTCTGGCTGAGGTCGAACTGGCGCATGGCGGAGTTGTCGAGCAACTGGCGTTCCTGGTCGAGCAGTTGTGGTATGACGATTTGTGCCTCATAGTTTTCAAGTCGGTCGTCGATGGCCAGACGGATGTTGGCTGTGACGCCCATGAGGACTTTGAGCTGGAGCATGGCCAGTGTCTCTCCGTTTTCGGCCGAAACCATGGATGAGTTCATCGACCTCATCTGAACCTCAGCCGACAACTTGTCGTACTCGCTGACTTTTCCCACGCGCTCGCGCTCGCTGATGATGTCGTAGTTGAGCTTCGAAGTCTCGTAGCTCTGCTTCATCACGAGATAGGAGTCCTTCGCCAGCAGGGCCTGATAGTATGCTTTTGTCACCTGGTTGATCAGTTCCAGTTTTGAGCCGCGTGCTTTCTCCTGAGCCAGCTTGATGTCCTCCTTGGTGAGCTTCATGTTCTGATAGACCGTCGGGGCGAATATGGGCACGTTGAGCGATGCTCCGACATTGACGGTATTGGTGTTGTCGCGTCCCATCTTGAAGCTGTTGTCGCCCAGCTTCATCTCGGCGGCGAGCAGCGTGTGCTGAAGCGATCCGTTCACTGCAATCTCGGGCAGAAGTGCCTGCCAGGCTTCTTCGTCGGCGAGCACCTTCAGCTCCACTTCTTTCTCAGCCACGCGTATGGTGGGATTCTCATCGAGAGCGATGGCTATGGCTTTCTCGAGGTTGACATGCAGCATGCCGTCGTTCGAGCTGTAAGACTGTTGGGCCGATGCAGTCAGCACCGACGCCGTCATGAATATTCCCAAAAACAAAGATTTCATATGTTTAGAGTTGAGAGTTTAGAGTTGAGTGTTTAGGGTTGAGAGTGAAGTTGCTTTGAATTCAGCGGAGAGTTTAGAGCTCCTTATGGATTCTCACAGCCTGATACCGTCTTCACGATTATTTGCTGCGACACGCTCACGTGGATTTGGTTTTTTCAATGATGCGGTCGAGCATTTCGAGTCCTTTCTCCGTGCAGCATCCCCTGAAGGATATGATCTGCAACGTGTTGAGCATGTCGCTCAGCTTGTATTTCTTGTAGAGTTCCAGTTTGACGATGCTCATGAACTGTGCTCCGTAGGCCTCGAGCAGCATGGGGTAGTTGAAGTCTGGAATGAGATATCCGTCGTTCACACACTTCTGAATCACCTCCATCGCACGGCTGTTGCGCTCCTCCGTGGTCTCCTCGAAAAAGCGCATCAACTTGGGATATTTGAATGCCTCGGAGAAGAAGACAGGATTGACATTTTCCGATTCTTTTATTCGTTCGGCAAAAAGTCGCACATAGGTCTCGAGACTGAGAGTTGTCTCACGGTGGATGAGCTCCACCTCCTTGTGCTTGGCATCAAACCTGTGTCTGAAACACTCCACGATGAGCGTCTCCTTGTCCTCAAACATCTCATAGAGTGTGCGCTTGGAAATGGAGAAATGTGATGAGATGTCGTCCACCTTCACCTTCTTCAGTCCCAAACGGATAAATTCCGTCCACGCATAGTCCAATATGTCGCGGCGCAGCTCTTTCTGGCTGTCTGAAATGTGTTCCAAGTTAAAACTCGTCTTTTTACAAATCTTTTTACTAATCAATCCCTTAGTTGCACCGGCACATGAATTCTCCGTATCTGAACATGGTGAGCACCAGTCGTAGAAGCCAAAGGAACGGCTTTGTCTTAGGCTCTCAGTCCGACAAAAAAAACGCCGACAACAACCGGGAAAATGCCTTTGCAATCCTTTGCCCAGGCCTTTTTGAATTGCAAAGTTACTCAGAAAACTTTTAACGTCAAAAAAGTTTTCAATGTATTTATTACACTATTGTGAAAATTAACGTTCGTTAACAGAGGCGTTTCGCACTTCTTCTGCTGCCATTAGCAATATTGCAGCAGTTCGTTTTTTCGTCCACGGCAGCGGTTTACTTTTATTGATAAAACAGAAATCAGAGGCATAGGCAGTCCCTGCTGCCTAAACCGAGAGGAAAAAACAGCTTGTTTTTGACAAAACCGTGAGGATAAGACTGAACTTGGTTTATGTGGACAAAAGGTTTTTCTGGCTTGGATTTGTATTTCTCATGATAGTTTCGTAACTTTGCACAGAGATAAATTCACCTAATAAAATGACAGCAAGCGCCTGTCCGTCCTAAATCCTCATACCACTATGATCAACGACATCAACACCAGCAACATCATGTCCGTCATCGACTATCTGAAGGGCGTACCGTTCAATGTGAACCGAAAAGGTCTTTATTCCCCGTTTGAGCTCTACGAGGGATTCGACCCGGATGACGCATCCACATTCAACACTTGCTACGACACACGAGTATACCGACATTTCATCGACAGAGGCAAGCGTGCACGCAGCGTGGAGGAGTCGCTGGCACGCACGCTCCACGACCACGGAATTCACACTGCCCTCGACGAGTTCTTCAGCAAGCACGACCATCTGCTCTGCATCGGCGTGATGGGAGGCCACGCGCTGCTGCGCACCGACCCCATGTTCCGCAACGTGGCATGCCTGAGCAAACGGCTCACGCAGATGGGGTTCTTCATGCTGAGCGGCGGGGGTCCAGGCGCAATGGAGGCAACGCACCTCGGCGCATGGATGGCAGGCTGCCACGACGAGGAGTTGGACGATGCCTTGCAGATGCTGGCGGTGGCCCCGAGCTTCAAGGACGAAGGATGGGTGGCGTCGGCTTTCCGTGTGATGCGGAAATACCCTCAGAGGAAATACGTGAGCCTGGGCATCCCCACATGGCTCTACGGGCATGAGCCGTCGACACCATTCGCCACACACATCGCAAAGTTCTTCGAGAACAGCATCCGAGAAGACAGCATCCTAACCCTGGCGTACGGAGGAATCATCTACACACCAGGCAGTGCCGGGACGATGCAGGAGATATTCCAAGACGCTGTGCAAAACCACTATCTATCATTCGGATTCTCCAGCCCGATGGTGTTCTTCGGGCGTGAGTTCTGGACCGAGGAAATGCCGGCATACACTCTGCTGAAAGAATTGGCAGAACGGGGAAAATACAAGAACCTGCTGTTGAGCCTGACAGACGACCCGGAGGAAGCTATCGCAGAACTCATCAAGTTCCAGCATCAGGCGAATGTCTATCCCGACAAGTTCGAACTGAAATAAGGCAGAAGTAGGAGTAAAAGTAGGAGTAAAAGAGGAAGAAAAAGAAGAAGTAGAAGAAGGAAGTAGAAGAAGGGAGTAAGAAAGATGGATAGTCCGAAACTGACACGATGTATAGAAAAAAGAGGTACTTTCACAAGCACCTCTTTATCTCAATAAGTATTAATTTTTTTAAGGTAAAAAGATTGTTTTTAGGATACTGCAAAGTTACGGCAAAGATTCGTGCCGTGCCAATGAATTTTTGTGTTATAAAACATATGTTTACGCACACAACAAAAAAATTCCATACTTTTTTATCCTAAAATTACATTTTTTCGATAAACACCGACCAAGAATCGGTGTCCGCGAGACGTTCGAGCGTGGCCCGCTTGCGCTGAACAACGGACTCGAACCGCATGAGCCTACCTTTCTGAGCCACCAGCTGGAAGCCGGCACGCGACAGGTCGTAGAGGAAGACGTTACAGTCACAACGGTAGATGTTGAGACGCACGTTCTTCACGAGGCTGTCAGCAGAATTGAGAATAAGGGCAGAGTAAGGTATGCCCTCGTTGTCGGCCGACGGCTTATATTTAAAAGGAGAAGTCTCGCCGTCGAGCTGACATCCATGCAGGTAATAGTGGGTATGTCCGCGGGTGAGCGCATCGTCGTAACCTATCGTCAGCACCTTCTGCCTTGCCTCGTCGAGCGGTATGCCCACCATGGCGATGGCGTCGGAAGGAGCAAGCATGTCGGATGCCACGGTCGGGAACGCCACATGATAGCTCACTGTGAGCATGCTGCTCTCTTCGTCCTGAGTAATCAGGAAATCGTCGTTACCCCCCACCTGAACAAACACCTGCGGAGAGGCTTCCAAGTCAGGACAGACGAAGCCTGCGAGCGGTACAGTCTGACGGTAATAGTCAATCATGGCCATGTTTTTCAGCAGAAGGTCGGCTGTCACCCTGCCGTAGGCCGACACCTGAAGAACCTGGGCATCTGGTCCCTGGAAGTCATAGACAAATCCGCCGGGAATCTCCTTCAACCCCACATTCTTGGCATAAACCCATTCGGTCTCGCTGCAGCTCACCTGCTTAAAACCAACGGGAGCGAGCGTCTGATCCAGATAGTCAGCCACGGAAAACAAGTTGGCATTATCCCCCATCAGCTGCACACGCAGGCATATGCTCCTCAAAAGCTGAGGACTGACAGAGGGGGTCTGCGACCTTGCTGACGAAAAAGACAGCGCACAGACAAGGAAGAGAAAAAAACGGCTTATCATAGTTTTTCACGCATTCAAAAGTTCTCAATCAAAAAAAAGCCAGAAATCATAGCATACCGGCAAAGAGATCCTGCATCAGGGGCTCGGCTGCCTCGCTCTTTTTCGGCCGCTGCAGGCGCGCAGGGTCGAGGTCCTCGTCGTCCCAGTCGTCGAAAGTCAGCTCCAGCTGCACGACAAAATGAGGCTTGAGGGCATACCTCCCCCACCCTCTCCGCTCGAACGGAGAACGCTTGCGACGGCTTTGCGTCCATAGGAAACGTGAGAGCGAAGCATGGATCCTGCGGAACTTATCCCCTGCGTCGAGGTCAAAGAGGCTCACCTCCCCGTTGTAGATGTAGCGGGCGATTTTTCTGACACGGAGTCCATCAGGATTATCCATGAGTAGGCGGACCATCTCGTTGTAGTGAGCATTCTTCATCACTGCAAATTTAAATCTTTTTACTCAAATCACAAAATATATCAAATAAAAGATGTAAATTTGCAGAAATTTTTTTGAACTTAGATTTTTTATTATATGCTTTGAGTAAGTCAGACGAGTCAGACAAGTCAGACAAGTCGGACAAGTCAGACTGGTCAGACCAGTCCGACTGACAAAAAGCACTCAACTCCACATAAAAATGAGACTAAAATTCATCCTTTTCGGACTGCTCTCAGCTGCAAGCCTCACAATGGCAGCCCAAGGCCAAGGACTCCCGAAGTTCACGACTGTAAAAGCAAACCCGATCACGAGCGTGAAGGACCAGCACCGCAGCGGCACATGTTGGTGTTACGCCACGCTGGGATTCATCGAGAGCGAGATTCTGCGCCAAAGCGGCAAGACCTACGACCTGTGCGAGATGTTTGTCGTGAACCACGACTACATGGACTGCGCCACCCACCATATGCGCATGCACGGCCTGAGCGACTTCACGGAAGGTGGGTCGGCCGACGACGTGTTCGACGTGATACGCCAGCACGGCATCTGCCCGGAGGAGGCCATGCCCGCTCCTGGTTCGCTCTGCGGCGACACGCTGGCTAACTTCACGCAGTTCCACCCCGAACTGACAAAGATGGTGAAAGCATATGCGTCGACAAAGGAGCCACATCCCGACCCGCTGTGGAAAACCACCGTGCAGAGTTTCATCGACCAGCACGTGGGAGAAAGCCCCAAAGAATTCGTCTATGAAGGCAAGACATACACCCCCCAGACTTTCGCCCAGAGTCTCGGCATCGACTGGGACAACTACGTGAGTCTCACCAGCTTCACCCACCACCCCTTCTACCAGGATTTTGTGATTGAGGCACCCTACAAATGGAGGCTGAAGCCCAGCTACAACATCCCCGTCGACCAGCTGATGGAGGCGCTCGACCACGCGCTGCTGAACGGATTCTGCGTGGACTGGGGAGGCGACGTGAGCGGAGACTTCTACTATGAGGGTATCGCCATGCGCTCTGACTCAGCGGAGGTGACCCAGGAAATGCGGCAGCAGCAGTTCGACGACTGGACCTTCACCTACGACCATGTGATGCTCATCTATGGAATCGCCCACGACGAGCATGGAAAAAAATACTACATGGTGAAGAACTCCTGGGGAAACAGGGGACATAAAGGCACATGGTATATGTCGGCCGACTACATCAAACTCAACACCACCTACATCTACCTCTGCAAAGACGCCCTGACAGAGAATCTGAAGTCGAGAATAAACAACAGAATGTGAAATAAAATTTGAGATTAGTAAAGAGTCCGACCCGTCCGACCTGTCCGACCCGTCCGACCCGTCCGACCTGTCCGACCTGTCCGACCTGTCTGACCTGTCCGACTCACCAATAACAAAAAATCAAAAAAATGGTAAAAAGATTTTTAGCCGCAGCGCTGCTGACATGCAGCCTGGCAACGCAGGCACAGAACGTGCAGCTGCACTACGACATGGGCCACACCCTCTACGGAGAACTGAGCGGCCGCCCGAACGTGACCACAACAATCGAGATGTTCAAACCCGACAAATGGGGATCCACATTCCTATTCACAGACATCGACTACTATCAGGACGGAGCAGCAGGAGCCTATTGGGAGATTGCACGGGAGTTCAACCTGACAAAGAACAGGCAGTGGGCTGCCCATGTGGAGTATAACGGAGGAGCAACAAGCATCGAGCACACACCCGTGGCATCCCGATTCCAGCATGCTCTGCTGGCTGGAGGTGCATGGAACTGGGCAAGCAAGGACTTCAGCAAGACATTCTCACTGCAACTCATGTACAAATATTATTTCAAGGGCATGAACCGAGGAGCTTTCAACGGATTCCAGGCCACATGCGTCTGGGGAGACACCTTCGCCCACGGACTCTGCACTTTCTCTGGATTCCTCGACGTGTGGTACGACAAGGACGTG
>JAFUVE010000084.1 GCA_017483765.1 Bacteroidaceae bacterium
GAATAATCAGGTGGCTATAGCCGCGGGGTCCCACCTCTTCCCATCCCGAACAGAGAAGTTAAGCCCGCGCGCGCCGATGGTACTGCACCGCAATGCGGGAGAGTAGGTCGCCGCCTTTTTTCCCAAACAGAAAGCATCCCAATTGAAGGGATGCTTTTCTGCGTTATTGGGGGAGCTAGTCCTCCTAGTTTCCCTAGTTCTCCTAGTTTCCCTAGTTCTCCTAGTCCTCCTAGTTTCCCTAGTTCTTCTAGTATTCCTAGTATCCCTAGTATTCCTAGATCTTATAGTTCTTCTGGCTCATCAATAAAAAAAGGTTAGGCCTCTAAGCCTAACCAATAAACCTCAAAGTCTAATATTTCCTTCTCCGTCGATTTTGATTACCGCGTTTTTGATGTCATCTTCGCTCAGACGTTTCATCTCTTTGGCAACTGCGTTTGTCGTATCCTTTCTGGGGCCTATCCCTTTCTGTTGGATGAACGAGTGGATTTTACCGCTCAGAAACTCACCTTTTCCGTTGATCTTGATTTCAACTACTGGTGCATAGCCTTTGATGCCTGTAAGGCTCATTCCATAAGGGGTGCAGAAGTTTCCCAGGCTGTATGCGATGAAACGACCTTTGTAAACCTCCACACAACGTGTCACGTGCGGACCATGGCCGTATACAACGTCTGCGCCGTTGTCGATGGCGAAATGTGTGAACTCACGTAGGTTTCCTCTGTTCTCACCAAGGAAAGTCTCCTGCCCTTGTGGTAGATGGCAACGGTCTGCACCCTCTGCTCCGCCATGAAACGAAACCACGAGGATGTCACATAGAGGACGAAGCTTGTCGAGTATCCCTTTCACGCGCTTCAAGTCTGTGTGCTTGATTGTGTAGCTGTTATGGCCGAAAGCGCATATTCCGTACTTCACTCCGTTACGTTCTACAATCGCATATTCCTTATGTCCTTCTACTCCGCAGTGTTCTATGCCCAGGCCGTCGAGAATGCGTTCTGACGACAGGATGCCCTCGTCGTAAAAGTCCTTGCTGTGGTTGTTTGCCAGACTCATGAAATCATAGCCGGCATCCTGAAGGTTCACACCGTATTTCGTCGGCATTCGGAATGCATAACTGTTCGGACCATTCCCCTTACGGCTGCGCCCGCCGTCAAGCAGGCATCCTTCCAGGTTACCCACGGCAAGGTCGGCTCCAAGTGTGATGGACTTCGTGTCATCAAACAAGTTTTTCCCGTCGTTGGCGGGCAGTTGCGTCTTTGGATAAGTTGTGCCCATCATGATGTCGCCGCACATCGCTATCACCAATGTGTCGGGAAGTGTCCGGTCCGATAGTACTTGTTCGTCAGGAGCAGGTGCGACTGAGTCACTTTCCACAAGGGATGTCTCTTCAGTCCTTACTTCTGGTCGTTCTGCTTCGCGTTCATGTGATGGGGTAGAGGTACAAGATAATGATACACCTATAAACATATAGGTAAAAATTAATGATTTCATTCGTTTCATTTGTCTGGTTTTTTCTTGAATTCTTAAAGGGGTGTTCTATAAATTGAGTCTATATGCTCCAACAAAAAATTTTGTGGATAAAAACATACAAATTTACACTATTTTTCTCAAATTATCCCCTTTTTTATGAAATTTTCTTAACTTTTCATCATCTTTCACCTCTGGATAACCTTTGCTCAACGTTTTTTTCGTAACTTTGCAAAATAATTCGTTTGAAAATGAAGAAATTATTCAATATCTTGCTTTGCCTGGTTGTTCTCTGTGCATTTTATGCATGTAAGGAGAAAGTAAAACCCCGGCCGGGAGAAATAACGGAGGCCGACCTCAAACCGAAGGCTGACACCATCTCCGGCGACACCATCGTCAATCTCTGGGGAGAACCGTCACCACCACCTGCCGTGGAGGGCGACGGAAGCACGCTGTTCACCGAGCGTCTGTCAAGGCCTAACAATGAAAGCATGGATCCCAACGAACAGTCTGCAATCCCGGATAATGATTATGCTAATGTCACTTGGGACGATTATGAGGAGCCGTTGGCTTCGGCTGCAAGTTCTTCAAGCAGGCAGAATGTTGAAAGACCACGAACCGCAACTGCCAGTCAGACGAAACCGGTGGCATGGACTCCTTCCAACGACATGAACTTCGATTACAGCTCATTCACGACTTCCAACTTGCCTTCTTCCGATATCGCCATCGTGACTGAGAACGGACTGGAGGTGCTGCCTTATGCGGCGAACGACGCAGAGAAGATTGACTTCATCAAAAATTTCTATGATGACTGCTTCGCGCGCGACGGACGGAATGTCGACGAGACTATGCTTTCCGTAGCCTGCAGGAGATATGTGCAGGACAAGGTGGCTGAAACTGGCGACTTCGGCACTGGACGCTTCTTCCGCACACAACGCAATAAGGCTTCAGTTCCTTGGGATGAGGTCAAGAAGAACATGAGCATCAAGGCGGTTGGTGAGGACTGGTTCAAAGTCGAGATGGATGAGGGAGACGGAAAAAAATCGCTCAACATCAAAGTTGTGGAAGTCGACGGACAAATCAAAATTGATATGCTCAACAACAAGAACATCTGAGAATTTATGCTTTTTTAGCCTTAAAATGGTAGAAAATCTTACTTTTCTTACTTTTTGTTTGGCTGTTTGAAAAAAAAGTTGTAACTTTGCACTCGCAATTGAGAAAGACATTTCCTCAATGTTCATATATCGCGAGGTGGAGCAGTTGGTAGCTCGCCAGGCTCATAACCTGGAGGTCGCATGTTCGAGTCCTGCCCTCGCAACTAAATTAAATGACAACAATCTGAAACACAGGTTGTTGTTTTTTTATGTAAAAAAACGGATACGACTTCCACGTGTACCTGCGGAAGTGGTATCCGGATTTTGGTTTTATGCGAAATCGGCTTCTTCTCCGAATTTGAAGCCACGGAGAAAGTCTGAGCAGGGCATGCGCTTCTTTCCGGCTTGCTGCAGCGTGAGAATGTCCAGCCAGCCATCGGAGCAACCGACTCGAAGAAACTTCTTTCCGTCGCTCCATATCCGTCCCGGACGGAGGGCAGGAGCGGACGACAATGATGCGTTGTCCAGTTTCTTGCTTTCGTAAATCTTGATTTCTGTCTCTTTGCCGTCTGTGTGAAGAACGGTCCAGGAGGCAGGGTAGGGACTCAGACCACGGATGAAGTCATATACGCGTTTCTGCGATTGGGTCCAGTCGATGCGGCAGGTGTCGCGGAAAATTTTAGGAGCTGGCTTCAGCAACTCGCCCTCGCCAATCATCAGGTCCTGCTCCACTGTGCGAAGCGTCCCGTCGATGATGCGGTCGACAGTCTCGGTCACCAGACGCGCGCCTGTCTCCATCAGCTTGTCGTGGACGATGCCCACGTTGTCGCTGTCTGCTATCGGAACACGCACCTGGCGGATCACCTCGCCTGTGTCTATCTCGTGCTGCAGGAAGAATGTGGTTACGCCGGTCTCCGTCTCACCGTTTATCACCGCCCAGTTGATGGGAGCGGCACCGCGGTATTGAGGCAGCAGCGAAGCATGAAGGTTGAACGTGCCCAAATGGGGCATTGACCAAACGACCTCCGGCAACATCCTGAATGCCACAACGATCTGGAGGTCGGCATGAAGGGCTTCCAACTCTTCCAGAAAGTCGGGAGACTTCAGCTTCTCTGGCTGCAGCACTTTCAACCCCTGCTCCAGAGCATACTGCTTCACAGGACTCATCGACAGTTGGCTGCCGTGACGCCCTATCGGCTTGTCGGGCATCGTCACTACGCCTACCACATTGTAACCGCCTTCCACCAGTGCCTTCAGGCTCTCAACGGCAAACTCCGGAGTGCCCATGTACACAATTCGTAATTCTTGCTTGTTCATATGATTGACTTTATTCTTTCTTTTCTTAATTTTTTGCGAAGTTAATAGTTTTTTCGTGAATTTTGAACAAAAAAACAAAAAAAAGCAGACAATTACAAATGCTTTTTGCGAAAAATAAGCTAAATTTGTAAAATGAATAAATTCTACACGTAAAACTAACTAATAAAATTCAATAAAACGGCTACAGATGAAATGCACTAATTTCTTTGCTGTCGACCTGGGGGCCACCAGCGGCAGGACTATACTGGGAAGTATTGTGGACGGAAAACTGCAACAGCGGGAAATCACAAGATTCCCTAACAACATCATACAGACCGGAGGACATTTCTTCTGGGACATCTATGCGCTCTACAACGAGATCATAAAAGGACTCAAGGTGGTGGCAGAGGAAAAAATTGAAATCACATCCATCGGTATCGACACTTGGGGATGTGACTTCGTCTGCATCGGAAAAGACGGGGGAGTGCTGCGTAATCCCTACTGTTACCGCGACCCTCACACCGACAACGCCATGGAGGAATATTTCAAAATCATTCCCAAGGAGACAGTATACCAGAAGACGGGAATCCAGTTTATGCAGTTCAACTCTCTGTTCCAGCTGAGCACGATGGTCAAAAACAACGATTCGGCGCTCTGTGTGGCCGACAAAATCCTGTTCATCCCTGATGCTCTCATGTATATGCTCACTGGCGAGGCGGTATGCGAATATACTGTGCTCTCCACAGGACAGATGCTCAACCCGAGAACCGGAACCATCGACAAGGAACTCATAGAGGCAATCGGACTGAAAGAAAGCCAGTTCGGACGATATGTCAACCCCTCTGAGCGCGTCGGCACTATCACAGAGGAGGTGCAGAAAATCACAGGACTCGGTCCGGTACCAGTCGTGGCCGTGGCAGGACATGACACGGGAGCGGCTGTGGCATCAGTTCCAGCCAAGGATGAGAAGTTCGCCTATCTCAGTTGCGGTACGTGGTCGCTCCTGGGAATCGAAACGAAGGACGCCATCATTTCGGATAAAAGTTTTGAATACAACTTCACCAACGAGGGCGGCGTCGAGGGAACCACACGATTCCTCAAGAACATCTGCGGAATGTGGCTGCTCGAACGTTGCAGGAAGGAATGGAAGGCAGTGGACAATCCACAGGCAGAGAACGAGGCTCCGGCCAATGTCAATGTCATCAACAGCGACGCAGCACAGGAAGAGGGGTTCCGGTCGTTCATCAACCCGGACGACCCCAGATTCGCCAACCCGGCCAGCATGATCGAGGCCATTCAGGGGTATTGCCGCGAAACGGGACAGCCCGTGCCACAGGGATACCGACAGATTGCAAGATGCATATTCGACAGCCTTGCCATGCGATACAGGCAAGTGCTCGGCTACCTCAAAGACCTGGCTCCTTTCTCTATCGAAAGACTGCATGTCATCGGCGGCGGAACATACAACAAGCCGCTTATGCAGATGACGGCCAACAGTATCGGTATGCCGGTCATCACCGGCCCTGTTGAGGGGACTGCCATCGGAAACATCATGCTGCAGGCTAAGGCTGCCGGAGTCGTGGGCGACCTCTTCGATATGCGGCGCATCATCGCCGACAGCATCGAAATCGCAGAATACCAGCCCAAGGACTCCCAGGACTGGGACGCAGCCTATCAGAAATACCTCAACGTCACCAACCTGACAGCGAATTAAGGAGTCCACCTCTGAAAAATATAGAATCTCTAGTAAATCTAGCATCTATAGATAATTCTATCCTCATTTAAACATTAAACTCTAAACTAAATAAAAACAATCATGGCTAAACCATTAGTAGAAACCAAGGCACGAGTAGGTGTCTTTTCTATTGCACTCGGTGCATACCTTCCTCAGTTCCCCTCACTCGTACCAGAGTTCGAGGCACAGTATGAGGCTTTCAAGAAAACACTGCCCGACACGGTCGAAATCATCGACGGAGGCATGGTCACAACCAAAGAGCAGTCGATGGAGGCGGGCGACAAATTCCGTGCCGCCGACGTAGACCTCGTCATCCTGCAGATGCTCACGTACTGCACGTCATACAACATGCTGCCGGCTGTACGCGACCTCGATGTACCGGTGGTTATCGTCAACCTCCAGAAAAAACTGGCTCCGGACTACGAGAAGACCGACATCCCCACTTGGCTTGGAGAACTCTATGCCTGCGGCGCTATTGGTGAGATGGTGGCCGACCTCAACCGTGCTGGCAAGCGCTCGGCTGTCATCACTGGAGTGGTGGAAGGTGGCGACCCGGGATGCCAGGCCGAAATCGAGGACTGGTGCCGTGCAGCACAGGTGCGCAGACGATTCCGCGACACCAACATCGCACAGATTGGAAGACCTTATCCGGGAATGATGGACCTCTATATCGACGAGACCAACCTCTATCATCGCATGTGGCTCTACACCAAACAGTTCGACTGGGAAAAAATGTGGGCCATCGCTGACAACATCACTGACGAGGAGGCCATCCGGGCCAAAGCGCAGGACATCCTCGACACATTCGACATCGAAGGTGGCGGAACCATCGAGAAGGTGTGGGACATGGCCAAGTATGTAGTCGCTTTCGAGCAGTGGGTGAAGGACGAGAAACTGGGCATGATCGCATCGCACTACGACGGATTCGCTCAGGGCATCGCAGGAAAACTCGACTCTATGCTCATTCCTGCTTTCTCCATGCTCATCAAGCAGCACACGGCATGCGCCGTTGAGGGAGACATCAAGGTGGCTATGGCCATGAGTATCCTCAAGACCATCAGCGGGACGGGAACCCTCGCCGAGATGTACTCCATCGACTTCCCTAAGGACATTTGCATCATCGGACACTCTGGATCGGGCGACTTCGACATCTCACAGGCCAAGAAGCCTACCATGAAAATCGTACCCGTGTTCCATGGTAAAGCGGGTGGTGGATACCTCACACAGTTCTATCCGCCTACAGGACCTGTCACCTACCTGGCCATCACGCAGGACAAGAACGGCGTGTTCAAGTTCGTCGTGGCTGAGGGCGTGAACGAGGAAGGACCTATCTTCACCTTCGGCGACACCAACATGAGGACGAAGTTCAACCTCCCATGCCGTGAGTTCGTGAACAAGTGGAGCGAGGCCGGACCTACCCACCACATGGCTGCTGCTGTGGGACGCCACATCGACACCATCCTCAAGGTGGCCAAGATTTTCAATGTCGAAGTAGACGTCGTAACAAGATAAGACTATGGGAAAAGGAAGTCTCAGGAGCACCATTGCGGTCTCTCTTAACAACTACCTCGACGCCGGGGCCATCGTGGCCGGCGCGAGCGGACTCACTCTCTGGCAGAACTATCTCGGACTGGACGAGATGGCGTTGGGATGGCTCAACTTCATCAGTGCCAACTGTCTCGGTGCCGCTGTCGGAGCCATCATCGGAGGATTCCTGGCCGACAAGTATGGCCGTAAGTTCATTTTCACATACAACCTGCTGCTCTATATGCTGGGCGTGCTCACGATCATGTGCTCGGTCAACTTCCCCATGCTGCTCATCGGCTTCCTGCTGACGGGTATATCTGTGGGTGTAGGAGTTCCGGCATCGTGGACTTACATCTCTGAGAGCTCGGAAATCAACAACCGGGGACGAAACATCAGCATCTCACAGATGTCTTGGGGCGTCGGACCGATGTGCATCCTGCTGCTCGGCATGCTATTCGCACCGGGCGGTTACCTCTACTCTTGGGTCGAGGGTGTAGCACATGCTGTCGGAGGCAGCGGCATGACCCAGGCTGAGGTGGAGGTGTTCAGTTCGCGTTTTGTGTTCTGCTCGTTGTTCATCGTGGCGTTCATCGCATGGAACCTGCAACGGAAACTGCAGGAGAGCGCGGAGTTCACGGCGCAGAAGGAAACGGGAAAACAGACTGGACTGTTGGAGAATATCAAGGTGCTGTTCCAAAACAAGGTGGCGGTCAAGACGGTCATCTTCCTTGCGGTCATCTATCTCTCCTGGAACCTCGTGGCGTCGGTCATGGGATTCTTCCAGCCGCATATCTATGAGTCGGCGGGTGGATTGGACAACAAGGACGCCAACATGCTCAGCTGCATCAGCTGGGTGGTTGTCGTGGCCACTACGTTTGTCATCTCTTTCTTCGTCGACAAGGTGGCACACCGAATCTTCTATGTCTTCGGATTGCTTTGCGCCCTCTCGGCATGGTTCATCATCGTCGGAATCGGCGTGACCAACCTCATCTGGCTCTGGGTATTCACCATCCTGTGGGGAATCAACAACGGATGCTCTGTGCAGGTGTTCTACGCACTGTGGGGGTCTGAGCTCTTCCCTGCTAAGTTCAGGGCCGGAGCACAGGGACTTATGTTCTTCATCGTTCGTGGCCTGTCGGCTGTGTGGGGACTCGTCTTCACATATATCTACGGAGAGAACGGAGAGGGATTCACGGTGGCTGCTTTCTGTATGATTGCTCTCCTTGCCATCTCTCTCATTGTCGGTGTCATTGGGGCGCCGAACACGCGCGGAAAGTCGCTCGACCAGATTACACGGGAGCGTTATGGAGAAAATTATTAATAATGTGTATTTTTAGTAAAAGATTATAAAATGAGTATATTGAATAATCGACCGGGCTTGGAGGCTGCGGTCATGCAAGTAGCTGAGGTTGCCGGCTATCTCTGGGAAAAGGGATGGGCCGAGCGCAACGGAGGCAACATCACCATCAATATCACTGAGTTCGTGGACGACGAGATCAAGGCCATGCCTGCTATCTCCGAAGTGAAGCAGATCGGCACGACCCTGCCTAACATCAAGGGCTGCTATTTCTACTGCAAAGGCACAGGCAAGCGTATGCGTGACCTTGCCCGCTGGCCTATGGACAACGGAAGCGTCATCCGCATCTGCGATGACTGTGCGTCGTATGTCATCATCGCCGACAAGCCCGTCATGCCGACGTCGGAACTTCCGTCTCATCTCTCCATGCACGACTATCTCATCGGAAGCGGAAGCTGCTATAAGGCCACGCTCCACACGCATCCCATCGAGCTCGTGGCGATGAGCCACAACCCGAAGATGCTGGAGAAGGACGTCATGGGAAAACTCCTCTGGTCCATGATTCCGGAGACACTCGCCTTCGCACCGCTCGGACTGGGAATCGTGCCTTACGAACTGCCTGGATCAGTCAAACTGGCTGAGGCCACGCTCGAGCAAATCAAGGACTACGATGTGGTGATGTGGGAGAAGCACGGAATCTGTGCAGTCGGAGTCGACATCATGGACGCTTTCGACCAGGCCGACGTGCTCAACAAGGCTGCCACTATCTATCTCCGTGCCAAGAGCATGGGATTCGAGCCGACCGGCATGACCGACGAGGCTATGAAGGAAGTGCAGGATGTGTTCAATCTGCCAAAGAAACGTCCCTGCTGATCGGATATAGAGACAAGATTGTTAATGAAATTGAGATTTCTGTTTTCTCTCTAAACTCTCTACTCTAAAAATAACAATGAAAATCGGTATTCTCGTGGCGATGGAGAAGGAGATGGAGCAGCTCCAGTCCTTCTTCAATTCGCCTGACATTATGATACGTCAGAGCGGCATCGGCAAGGTCAATGCCGCTTTGACTTGTCTGCAACTTATTCAGGATTTCAACCCTGATGTCGTCATCTCCACAGGTTGTGCCGGCGGCAACGGTGAAGGCATACATGTGGGCGACGTCGTGGTCAGCTCACAGACTGCCTATCACGACGTCTATTGCGGAGACTCCATGGGGGGCAGCGTGTATGGACAAATTCAGGGGATGCCACCCCGGTTCGACACACCGGCCCTGCTCGTCGACACGGCTTTGAGCCTTAATGGACAAAAAAACGAAGACGGACTTTCTCTGCCTGCAATCCACGACGGACTCATCGTCACCGGAGACTGGTTTGTCGACTCAAAAGACAAGATGCGCGACATCCTCAGCCATTTCCCTGAGGCCAAGGCTGTGGAGATGGAGTCGGCGGCAATCGCTCAGACATGCTACAGGATGGCTGTCCCGTTCGTCTCTTTCCGCGTGGTCAGCGACATGCCTATGGCCGACGAGCATGCCTCTCAGTACCACGACTTCTGGAAAAACGTGTCGACCAAGTCTTTCGCTGTGACGAAGGCTTACGTCTGCCGCCTGCTCGAAAGCAGATAGCATTCAGAAAACGATTCCAATGCCCGTCGAGTGGCGAGCGATACCATCGCAAAGAAAATCCTATATTTACACCCCAGACAAGTGAAACAGCTCTCCCTTATATTCCTTTCCTTCCTGTTGTTGATGCTGGGCGCCTGCACTGCTCATGACGAAAGTTCCATCAAGGTGCTGGACAAGCAGGCCGAGCAATATTTCATCATCGCTGACTCCCTTTTCGAAGCCAATAACTATGAGCGTGCCATCGAGCAATACCGGCAGGCACTCAAAATTTATGAGCAGAAAAAGGACACCACCAGCATGAGTGACTGCTATTTCCAGCTCTCCTCAGCCTACCACCGCATTGGCGACTTCAACCTCAGCATCGACATGGCGAAGAAATGCCTCTATCTCGACAGCCTGACCAACAACACGGAGAATCTCAGCTGCTCTTACAACACGCTTGCGGCACTTTGCCTCTCGGCTAAGGACCTCAAGTCGGCGAAGAAATTCATCGACAGGGCCATACAGTTGGAAGGACTGACCGATCGGCAGGAGAACATGTCGGCCAGGTATGGACTCGCATCTGAGATCTACACCAAGGACCACAAAGCCGGTCAGGGACTGGAATATGCGTTGAAGGCCTACCGGCTCGACAGCGTAAGGAAAGACACCGCCAACATGGGAAAACGGCTGTCGCAGACGGGGGACGCGTATGCCGCGCTGAAACAATACGACCAGGCGGAAAAGTCATACATGGGAGCGGCTAAGCTGCTGGAGAAAACCAATCTCGTCAATTCTGTCTGTATCAACTACAAGCAACTTGGCAACCTCTACGACAACATGGGAAACACTTCCAAGGCGGCTCTCTTCTATGAGAAGAGCATAGAGGTGGCCAGGAAATATAATCTGAAATACCTCCTCGAGTCCGACCTCTCTCGGCTGGCCACCCTCTATGGACAGTCTGATCCGAACAGGGGGTATCTCCTTGCCAAGGAGGCCCTCGAACTCAAGGACAGCATCTACAACGAGAAAATTCAGGTGGCGACTCAGGAATTTTCTGCACGCTACGATCTCATCACGAAAGAAAATAAAATTGCCGAGCAGGAAAACCGTATCAAGTCACAGAAGGCATGGCTCATCATCCTCTGTGTCTTCTTCGCTCTGCTCCTGGCGGCGCTTTATTCTTTCTTCCGGCTGAGATTCGTGAAGAGGGAAAAGCAGTTCCTCAATGTCAAGTACTATCATGCGCTGACCCACGATTTCGACGACAAGGAACAAGAGTCGGAGGCGGTAGCCGCTATCGACAACAACGATGCCATCAGCACAACCGAGGCTGACCGCCAGTTTATCCGTAAGGTGGACGAAATCATCGAGCACCATCTGGACGACTCTTCTCTCTCTTCTGTGAAAATATCGCAGGAGGTATGTCTCGGACAGCGGCAGCTCAACCGCAAGATGAAGGCCATCACCGGCAGCGACACCGGCACATACATCCGCGACAAGCGGATTCTCAAGGCTAAGAAACTGCTTAGGACCACAGACAAGTCCATCGGAGAAATCCAGACGGCATGTGGATTCGATTCCCCCAGCTATTTCTCAAAGGTGTTCCGCGATTTGGAAGGCACATCCCCGTCTGAGTTCCGCAGGCAGAACATGTAGAGACGCCCCGTGGGGCGTCTTGTAACTTAAACAACGTACTGTAGAGACGCCCCGTGGGGCGTCTTTCCTTTTTTACGAATTCATGGGCTTTTTTGCATCTTTTTTACGAATTCATGGGCTTTTTTGTCCGATTTTTAATAAAAAGTCCGAATTTTTATGACTCTTTTTTCACAAAGTCCAAATATTTACATTACAAGTCCGATTTCTGACAATACTCTTCTTATTTTTCTGCTAATTTTGCATCATCAAAAATCATGCAAATTACCTTCTGAAGAATAAGAGTTATATTTAGTTGTTTTCTATATGTGTTGGGCGCAACCATAAAAGACCTCGCATCTCCTTCTTTCCAGGATGCGAGGTCTTGTTTTTATGAAAAAATCTTCAGGTAAATTTCTGGTCTGTTATTTCGTGTGTTTTTCTTTCTTCAAAACCGTCACCCAAATTGTCGTTCAAATTAATGAATGATTAACGTCTGCAGAAAACGTCAGCATAGCTTAAACTTTCTTCTTTAAACTTTCAACTAATCAAGTCCAGCTTGCTCTCTATGATGTCGTGTACCTCCTGCATAAACCGCTTTGTCGGTTTCTTCTGGTAGTCTTCTGCCGGTATAGGCTCGTGAATATAGAGGCTGAGGGTGCCATGGCTCACCGACTTGGCTTTCCGGCTGAACACCTTGAACGAGCCGTTGATGGTCATTGGCACGATGGGCAGCCCTATCTCGTTCGACAACATGAACGCGCCGCGCTTGAATTCTCCCATCCGGCCGTCGTAGGTGCGCGTTCCCTCAGGAAAAATCACCATCGACATACCGCCCTGCAGGGTCTCACGCGACTGGTCCACGGCTTTCTGGATGCCGCTGCGGCTGTCGTCCACGAATATCTGGCCCGACATCTGGCAGGCTATGCCCACAAACGGAATCTTACGAAGGTATTCTTTCATCATCCATTTGAAATTATGACCCATATAGCCGTAGGTCAGGAATATGTCGAAATAGCCCTGGTGGTTCGCCAGAAACACATAAGACTGCTTTTTCTCCAGCCGCTCGCGCCCTTCCACCTTGATGCCAAGCAAAAACACGCGGCACGTGAATTTCGACCACAGTTTCGACATGAAGTAGTCGGTCTTGTCCTTGTCGCCAAGCAATGCGGCTGCCATAATCACCAAGGCCGTGATTATCGTGGCCACCACAAACAGCGGCAACGCAATGCAGAATGAATAAATTTTATAGAGTATGTTCATGTTTCTTGGTTGAGAATTTGGGGTTGAGGGTTTTGAGCTGGTGACTGAGAATTGACCGTTTTTACTGTCGCCTGTAGGGACTTACTTTATGTATGTCCGCCATTGAAGAGAATTGACCGTTTTTACCGTCGCCTGTAGGGATTTGCTTTATGTATGTCCGCCATTGATGAGAGTGAGGGCACTCTGCGGAATAAGTAAATACACTTTTCACTATTCACTTTGAAGTATTTTTCCTCAGCGTGATGATGTCCAGTTCCGGCCATGCTCCGAAACGGAACGGAAGCATGATGTTGCCGACTCCGTCGGTCACGTTTATCACCTGGTAGCCCTCGGTGTACACACCCGACCACTCGCTGTACTTGTTCTGCACGGGCGACCAACCGAACAACTTGAACTGGCCGGCGTGGGTGTGCCCTGACAAGGTCAGGTCGATATTGGTCTCGGGGATCACATTACGGCGCCAGTGGGTCGGGTCGTGGGTCAGCAGGATGGAGAAGGTGTGGTCTTGGGGTTTCTTCGTGGCTTCTCCTGGCTTCTTGCGTGCTTCCACGCCGTCAAGCCCTTGGGAGGCTTTGTGAAGGTCGCCAAGCGCTGGCCAGGGTGGGAGACCGTCGTTCTCCGAGCCCATCAAGGCGATGGAGTCGTTCCCGCGGCGGAGTATGGAGTTCTCGTTCAGCAGCAGGCGCCATCCGTACGACCGTTCTTTCTGCTTGATGCGCTCTATGTCTTTCTGCTTCTCCTGCTCGTTGCCCCAACGGAGATACATGTCGTAGTCGTGGTTGCCAAGGATGCTGTAGACGCCGTCTTTGGCCTTCAGCTGACGAAGCACTTGGTCGTAGCCGTCCAGCTCCGCCGACTCGTAGTTCACGATGTCGCCCGTGAACACCACCACGTCGCACTTCTGACGGTTGATGAGGTCTACGATGGTGCTTACGTCCTCCTCGTGTCCGTCGGCGAATGTGCCGATATGAAGGTCGGAGAAATGAAGGATGCGGTAGCCGTCGAAGGCGTCGGGCAAGTTTTCGAAATAAATTTCCTGATTGTTCACCTCATATCGGTTGCGGCCCCAGAAATAGCCGTAAAGCACGATGAACGAAGTGCAAAGTCCGATGGCCATGGCAAACAGGCGGACATAGCGGCGGACCTCCTTGCCTCGTTGCTCCTTCTGGGCAAGTTCCTCCTCGCTGTATGCACGGTCGCTCTTCACGCGTGCTGCCAGATGGCCGCCGCCCATCGCCACCGCGTCGAACAGCGTGAACAACATTTTTGGAGCCGTCAGTGTGAGGAACATGATCATCAGTGTGCCCACCATCGGCTGATGCACGGCGTGCATGTCGTCTTGCGACAGCACCACCATCAGATAGACCAGCAGCAGCAGCGACGGCACAAAAAACAGCAGGCGCTTCCACCACGTTCGGGTCCATTTCCTTACGTACACATAATATATATAGGCGTCCGGGACAATCAGCAATATGAATAAAACCAATAATACTCTTTGCAGCATTTTTTTCTTTCTATTTTTCCTTTTCCAAGATTTTTCTCTAACTCAGATGCGCTGTCAAGCGTCCGAAATCGCTTCCTGAAGCAGCTAAGGCCACGCATTTGTGACGTCGCAAACTTATCTGACGTATTTCCTCATCTCCTCAGCGCTCATTCCCCGCCGGCGGGCATAGTCGAGCAGCTGGTCGTCCTGAACATGGCCAACTGAGAAATAGCGGGCGTCGGCCGACGAAATCATCAAGCCTGACACGGAGGCGTGGGGCATCATCATCCCGTGTTCCGTCAGGCTTATCCCGACGGCGTCAAAGTCGATCAGGCGGGACAGCAGGAAATTCAGCGAAACGTCAGGAAGGCAGGGATAGCCCACCGCCGGACGGATGCCTTGGTAATGCTCGGCATGAAGCTCGTCCATGGTCAGGTTCTCGTCGGGGGAATAGCCCCAGATTTTTTTACGTACTTCCTCGTGCAGGCGTTCGGCGCCGGCCTCTGCCAGACGGTCTTTCAGCGTCTGGCGCATCAGGGCGTGGTAGGCGTCGGCAGACTGCGACTGGCCGACATTCGGGCGCACGCTCTTGCTTGCGGAGACAGGGGGTGGCTCTTCGTTCACGGAACTGGCGAAGATGCCTATCTTGTCTTTCGTCTCGCCTTCGTCTCGAAGAAAGTCCGACAACGACAGGCAGAAACCGTCATCGCCGGGGGTCTGCTGACGAAGCATCGGCAGGACGAACGGCTCATCGGAGGAAGTGGGAAAGACGAGGATGTCGTCTTCGCGCGAACAGGCGGGGTAGAGCTCCACCGCGCAGCACACGCTCACATGGCTGCTCAGCAACGACAGTTCTCTCTGTGCGTCCAGATAAAGCGACAGGGCCTCTTTGGCCTGGCCACGGTCCTTCTCACTGAAAGTCTCCACCCATCCACGGCGGCACGTGTCACATCCATGCACGTTCACTATCCCGCCAAAGCGTGGCGGGATGCTCCATGCATGAAAGAAGTAAGCCCAGTTGATGTAGCTCAGCAAGTCTGAGACGCTGTAGGTGAGTAGCATGTGGCGGTGGGACAATTAGGAGACGGAGGTCAGTCCGGTTTTCTGAATTTCAAGGCCTTGCCGCGGATTCCGTCGATGACAATGCCGTCGCAGTAGGCGGTCTTGCCGTTCACCAGCGTGCGACGGACTTTCCATTTGAATGTGCGGGAGTCCATCGGGGTCCACCCGCATTTCGTGTAGTAACGGCCTTTCAGCACTTGCCAGTTGGCATCAGGGTCCACCAGCACCAGGTCGGCATAATAGCCGGGACGGATATAGCCGCGCTTCTCGATTCTGAACAGGCGGGCCTGGTTGTGGCACAGCAGGTCCACCACCCGGGGACGGCTCAGATAGCCCTGGTCGCTCAACTCAAGCATGCTCACCAGTGAGAACTGAACCATAGGCATGCCCGACAGCGCTTTCAGCGCGCCGCCGCGCTTCTCGCTCAGCAAGTGGGGGGCATGGTCGGTCGAAACCACGTCTACCAAACCTGTCGACAAGGCGTGGCGTAGAGCCTCACGGTCTTCCTGGCTCTTGATGGCAGGGTTGCACTTGATCATGCATCCCAGCTCGTCGTAGTCGTCGCTGCAGAACATCAGGTGGGGAATCACCACCTCGCAGGTGATGCGTTTTTCCTCAAGCGGGACGTCGTTGCGGAACAGCTCCAGCTCTTTCTTGGAGGAGATATGGGCGATATGAAGGCGGGCGCCGGTCTCGTTCGCGATTTTCACTGCAAGCGAAGAGGAGGCGTAGCAGGCCTCAGTCGTCCGGATGCGGGAGTGATAACGTACGGGGAAGTCGTTCTGCCCTTTGTAGCGTTTCTTGAAGGTGCGGATGTTCTGGTTGATGATGTCGGTGTCCTCACAGTGGGTCATCAGCAGCAGCGGACTGTTGCCGAAGATGTCGTACAGGGCACGCTCTCCGTCCACCAGCAGGCCGCCGGTGCTGCTGCCCATGAATATCTTCACGCCGGGGACTTTCGTCGGATCCAGGTCCATTATCGTCTCCAGGTTCGTGCTGGTGGCGCCGAAGAAGAAGGAGTAGTTCACGCGGCTCTTCTCCGCTGCGCGCTGGTGCTTGTCCTCCAGTGCCTCGAGGGTGGTGGTGGGAGGGACGCAGTTGGGCATGTCGATATACGAGGTCACGCCGCCGGCGGCGGCGGTGCGGCTCTCCGACGCGATGTCGGCCTTGTCGGTCATGCCGGGCTCGCGGAAGTGCACATGGCTGTCGATCACTCCCGGCAGCAGGTAAAGACCCCTGCCGTCGATCACCTGGTCATAGCACGACAGGTCGGCAACGCTGCCGTCTATCACCTCGCTTATGTATTCGCCTTCTATCACCACGCTGCCGTGACGCTCACTGCCTTCGTTGATGATGATGGCATCATGGATTATCGTTTTCACGTTATGTCGTTTTTGCTTTTATAATTCATTTTTTTTACCACCCCAAACTTATTCCTCAACTCTCATTGTCCATTCGCATGGCTCCTTCAACCTTCAACCTTCATCTTTCAACTCTCATCTTTCAACTTTCAACCTTCATCTTTCAACTTTCATCTTTCAACTTTCAACTAATCTTAGGGTATTTCTTGAACCATCCGTCCCATCTCAGCCGCATCACGCCGAACAGAGCCTCGGAGAATATGCCGCCGCTCATCTTCGACACGCCTTCCACGCGGTTGACAAACACCACAGGGACTTCCTTGATTTTGAACCCGCACTTGTAGGTCGTGAATTTCATCTCTATCTGAAACGCATAACCTTTGAAGCGGATGTCTTTCAGGTCGATGGTCTCCAGCACTCTGCGTTTGTAGCATTTGAAGCCGGCGGTCGTGTCCTTCACCTTCATTCCCGTGATCAGACGGACGTATTTCGATGCGAAATACGACATGAGTACGCGGCCCATCGGCCAGTTCACCACGTTCACGCCTGACACGTACCTCGATCCGATGGCGAGGTCGTATCCTTCGTCGGCGCAGGCGGCGTACAGGCGGGGCAGGTCCTCGGGATTGTGCGAGAAGTCGGCGTCCATCTCGAAGATATAGTCGTAGCCGTGCTCCAGGCTCCATTCAAAGCCGCGGAGGTAGGCCGTTCCCAGTCCTTGCTTGCCGGAACGCTCCACGATGAAAAGCTGGCCGCTGAACTCTGAGGCCATCAGGCCTTTCACGATGTCGGCAGTCCCGTCGGGCGAGCCGTCGTCTATCACCAGGATATGAAATGCCTTCTCGAGTGAGAACACCGCACGGATGATCTTCTCGATATTTTCCTTCTCGTTGTAAGTCGGTATGATGACTATGCTGTCACTTGCTCTCATGGTCTTTTTGCAAATACGCGTGGATTGCTAAGGGGTGTTCTGTATGTTTTGTAGGAGCATTCAAAAATCAGAATTTTTAGAACACCCCTTAATTTATTTGCGAAGATACAAAAAATAAAGTTATCAAGCAAACTCTATCACGTGCTTTTTGGGCTTTTTGTCACCATTATGCCGTTTTTTGCCCCATTTTGTCGCTTTTTTATGCCTTGGCGGCACTTACGACTCCTTTTTTATGCCTTCTTCTCGTGGTTTATTCCAAAAAAATATGTATTTTTGCATCATATTTATTCTGACGTACAATCAATCCATCCAAACTATGAACAAGATTAAACTATTCTTTTGCGCAATCCTGGCAGCTGTGGCTTTCATGGCATGCAACTCCACAACCGGATCTATCGTCGGAGGCACTTCCGGGTCTATCGTCGGAGGCATTCTCGGCAGCCAGATATCCAACAACCCCTTGGGCTCTATCGTTGGCTCAGTGGCTGGTTCCTATGGAGGGTCTGTAGTGGGCAGCAACATCGGCTCTGGGAAGGCGTTCAAGAAAAAGAACAAGAAAAACCAGCAGCAGACGGACGCTCCAGCTGAATCCCAGACACAGGAAGTTCAGACTCAGACTCAGACTCAGCCACAGCCTCAGCCTCAGTCTCAGTCCGATGAACTCTATCAGTAGCCGGACTACACGCTTTGAGCATCAACTTCCAAATTTCGGGCATCAACGTTCATCAAAGGAAAGAAGCCCGTTGTGTGGCGAGCGACATCATCGCGGGCAAGCAAAGTAAGCTCTCTTCCCGCATGGCCCTAAACTCTCAACTCTCAACAAAATTTTCCCTGTCATATAATATATTGAAATTTTGTCCGTTATAATAATAACTAACACGAATTTCATTTGCCTATGACAGATTCTACTTCTAATTTCTTCTCAAAAACAACTAAAGCATTGTCGGGCAAACTGACAGGTAAAAACAAAAGCAGGCAGCAGACAAAGACGAATCAGGAAGGCGAGTTCAGCCCAAGTGCCGACGCCATCTTCTTCGTAAGGCTTTTCGCCAGGGCCTGCAGGCCGGTTTGCTAATCGACTAAAAGTTTCAATTTTGGACAAGACTCATTTGATGAGAGGCATGGCTGCGTCAGCAGCTGCCAGGAAAGTAAGCGAGGTTATCAAAAAACCTCGCTTTAAGTGTCTGCACATCGGAGGACTTTCCGGTTCGGCAGCGCCTCTGCTTTTTGCCTCGCTGAATCTCAAGCAAAAAAACAAGACGCCGCTCCTCTTCGTGCTCAACGACATGGAGGAGGCGGGCTATTTCTATAACGACCTCATGCAGCTGCTCGGCGAGGAGGCGGTGCTTTTCTTTCCCTCTTCTTATCGCAGGGCGATCAAATACAACCAGAAGGACGCCTCCTACGAAATCTTGCGCACCGACGTGCTCGAAAAGGTGGGGCAGGGCGGACAGTGGATGGTGGTGTCTTATCCCGAGGCCATCGCCGAGAAGGTGATGACGCAGAAAGAACTGAATGAGAATACGTTGACAGTCAGGCTGGAAGAGTCTTACGACTTCGCTAAGCTCGAGGACTGGTTCGACGACCATGGATTCATCCGCAAGGACTTTGTCTACGAGCCGGGACAATATGCCATCCGCGGCAGCATCATCGATGTCTATTCGTTTGCATCGGAGGTGCCTTACCGTCTCGATTTCTTCGGCGACTCCATCGAGAGCATACGCACGTTCGACGTGCAGACGCAGTGCTCCGACAGCATGTGCAGCCAGGTCGACATCGTCCCGGAACTGGGAGGCGACGACTCGGAATTCATCTCTTTCCTCGATTTCCTGCCCGACGACTATGTGGTCGTGGCGAAGAACATCAACTGGGTGGTCGACAAGGTGAAGAGCATCTGCGACGAGGGGTTTGCCTTGCAGGCTGGAATCGAGGCGCAGGCATTGGCGGAGACCCAGCAGGAGGAACGCTGCGCTCAGGAGTTCAGCCGCCTGGTCGTCGACCACCAGGCGTTCGTCAACGCTATGGGGCTGAGGCGGAAAATCCTCATCTCAACGGCCAGAAACCAAAATCCGGAAACGGAGGAAAAAAATAAGGCATGGGTGGATTTCCATATCACTCCCCAGCCGCTGTTCCACCGCAATTTCCAGCTCTTCCGCGAGGAATGTGCGAAACTCGACGACGAGCTCTATAAGGTGGTCATCCTGGCGGACGGAAGGGGGCAGATCGACAGGCTCAGGGAAATCCTTACCACCGACGAGATCCCAGGACGCAAACTCAATCCCGACAACGTCAACATGATGGAACTCACGCTCCATCAAGGATTTATCGACCATGAGGCGCACATCGCCGTGTTCACCGACCACGAACTCTTTGAGCGATTCCATAAGTACAACCTCAAGAGCGACAAGGCGAAGCAAGGTAAGATGGCGCTCACGCTCAAGGAGATACAGCAGTTTGAGGTGGGAGGATATGTCGTCCATCTCGACCACGGAGTCGGACGTTTCGACGGACTCATACGGGTGCCTATCAACGGGGTGATGCAGGAGATGATCAAAATCACCTATCTCAACGGCGACTTTGTCTATGTGTCCATCCATTCCCTTCATAAGGTGTCGAAATACAAGGGCAAGGAGGGCGAGCCGCCTAAGATGAACCGACTCGGGTCGGGGGCATGGGAACGGATGAAGGGAAGGATGAAGGCGAAGGTCAAGGACATCGCGCGCGACCTCATCCGTCTCTATGCTGACCGTATGCAGCAAAAGGGGTTCCAGTTCTCCCCGGACTCTTATATGCAGCATGAGCTCGAGGCGTCTTTCATCTATGAGGACACGCCTGATCAGGTCAAGGCGACAAGGGAGGTGAAGGAGGACATGGAGAGCCAGCAGCCTATGGACCGCCTCATCTGCGGAGACGTGGGATTCGGAAAGACGGAAATCGCCGTCAGGGCTGCCTTCAAGGCGGCTGCCGACAGCAAGCAGGTGGCTGTCCTCGTGCCCACCACCGTGCTGGCCTACCAGCATTTCCACACATTCTCTCAGCGACTGGCCGATTTCCCGGTCAAGGTGGACTACCTCACCCGGGCACGGACGGCAAAAGAACTCAAGGAAATCATCAGCAATCTCAAGGAGGGAAAAATCGATATCATCATCGGCACCCACAAACTCATCGGCAAGGATGTCAAGTTCAAGGACCTCGGACTGCTCATCATCGACGAGGAGCAGAAATTCGGGGTGGGGGTGAAGGAAAAACTCCGGCAGATGAAGGTGAACGTCGACACGCTCACCATGACGGCCACCCCCATACCACGCACCCTGCAGTTCTCTCTCATGGGGGCGCGCGACCTCAGCGTCATCACCACGCCGCCGCCCAACCGCTATCCCATTCAGACGGAAATCCATGTCATGTCGTCGCAGATCGTGGCAGAGGCGGTCAATTTCGAGCTCAGCCGCAACGGACAGGTCTTCTTCGTCAACAACCGAATCAGCGACCTGCCTTCGCTCAAGGCCATGATCGAACGTAACGTGCCCGACGCGCGTGTCTGTATCGGACACGGAAGGATGGAGCCTAAGGAACTGGAGAAAATCCTCATCGACTTCATACATCATGAGTACGACGTGCTCCTGTCCACCACCATCGTGGAGAACGGCATCGACGTGCCTAACGCCAACACCATCATCATCAACGCGGCGCACAACTACGGCCTCAGCGACCTCCACCAGATGCGCGGAAGAGTGGGGCGTGGCAACAAGAAGGCGTTCTGCTATCTGCTCGCGCCGCCGCTGGCGGGACTGCCTGAGCATGCACGCCGACGCCTCCAGGCGCTCGAGAATTTCTCGGAGCTGGGTTCGGGACTCAACATCGCCATGCAGGACCTCGACATCCGGGGGGCGGGCAACCTGCTCGGAGCCGAGCAGAGCGGATTCATTGCCGACCTCGGATACGAGACCTACCAGAAGGTGCTGGCTGAGGCGGTCAGCGAACTCAAGGCGGAGGAATTTGCCGACGTCTGGGCCGACAAGCAGGATGAGAAACAAAACGAGACAGGAAAACAACTGATCGATTTCGGAATCAATTTCGTCGACGAGTGCAACATCGAGACGGACATTCCGGCGTCCTTCTCAGAAAGTTATATCCCCACCAGCGCCGAGCGTATGGCGCTCTACCGAGAACTCGACGGACTCAAGCAGCAACGGGAACTCGAGGAATACAAAAAACGTCTGCTCGACCGCTTCGGACCGCTCCCTCCTGAGGGCGAGGAGCTCCTGCGCATCATGCCACTCAAGCAGCTGGCTTGCCACCTCGGTATCGGAAGGGTCATCCTCAAGCAGAAGACCATGTTCGCCTACCTTGTCGAAAACACCGAAAGCCCGTACTATCAAAGCGCTGCTTTCGGCAAGCTGCTCACGTTCGCCACGCAGAATCCAAGGCGGTGCAAACTCATCGACGGGGCCAAGCGCTCACTGCGCATCGACAATGTGCCCACCGTCAAAGAGGCTCTCGACATACTCACCGAGATGAGCAACATCGAGGTCTGAGTCCTCTTCCGGAATGCCTCCTGATTTTACTGCGTCGATTCCTCGATGCCTCGAAGTATCGATTTCTCGAAGTCTCAAAATCCCGGGCTCTCGAAACCTCGAAGTCTCAAAATATCACGATTCGGCCCGAAATCTTTGGACGTTTTCCCCTTATTTCACCTTTTTTTCCTTTTCATTCGTTATTCTTCGCATATTTTTTGTAACTTTGCATTTTAATTGCGAATGAAATAACTTTTATGGCAGATAAACTCCAACATACCAACAGCCAGTTCAAGAAGGAATTGGACAAGTGTAGGGAACTGTTCGTCAAGAAACTCAAGGACTACGGACCGGCTTGGCGCATCATGAGGCCATCCTCTCTCACCGACCAGATCCTTATCAAGGCTAACCGCATCCGAAGCATCGAAATCAAGCAGGAGGCGATGGTCGACGAGGGAATCTACCCCGAATTTCAAGGAATCGTCAACTATGGCGTCATCGCGCTCATTCAGCTGGAGCTCGGATTTGCCGACCAGACGGACATCAACGCGGACAAGGCGCTCGAACTCTACGACAAATATGTCAACGTGTCTCTCGAACTCATGAAACGGAAAAATCATGATTACGACGAGGCGTGGAGGGCGATGAGGGTCAGCAGCTACACCGATCTCATCCTGATGAAAATCTACCGAACCAAGGAAATTGAGGGAAACGACGGTCATACGCTCGTCTCTGAGGGGGTCGACGCCAACTATATGGACATGATTAACTATTCCGTATTCGCACTCATTAAGATGGACGAGGCCAATGGAGCATTCTGACAATAATAAGGAAGTCAATCAGCTGAATAACGATAGCGAAGAGCAGCTGAAAAATATCACGGAGTCCTCGGAATCCCCGGAAAATCCGGAAT
This sequence comes from Bacteroidaceae bacterium, assembly GCA_017483765.1. Taxonomy (GTDB): domain Bacteria; phylum Bacteroidota; class Bacteroidia; order Bacteroidales; family Bacteroidaceae; genus UBA3839. Next base: position 23,176 of record JAFUVE010000084.1, read on the forward strand.
CTCCGGAATCCCCGGAAACTCCTGATTCCCATGAAACTCCGGAAACTCCGGAATCCCCCGTCGAGGACGCCAGCGAGGACACCATCATCGAGGAAAAGGCCCGTCGCAGACGCGAACGCAGAAACCGCGTCTGGTTCGTCGTCAAATATGTGCTCGTCAATATATGCAGGGCGGTGCTGGCCATCACGTTCCTGTTCTCGGCTTTCACCAAGGCAAACGACCCTGTCGGGTTCGTCATCAAACTCCGGGACTATGCGGGGGCACTGGGCATGACCACCATCCCCGACTACCTGCTCTATCTTCCGGCTGTCGCACTCACCCTGGTGGAGACCATTCTCGGCATCTACCTCTTCGTTGGTGTCAAGCGGAGAAGACGGATTGCGGCTATGGCCACTCTCTTCATGCTCGTCATGACAGCGGTCACCTTGTGGATTGCCATCAAAAATCCGGTCAGCGACTGCGGATGCTTCGGCGATGCCGTCGTACTGACGAACAACCAGACGCTCGGAAAAAACATCGTCCTGCTGGCTATGGCCATATTCGTCACGGCCAACTACAAGATGATGTTCAGACTCATCCACCGCGACTGGAACTGGATTGTCACCATTCCTGTCGTAATCGCAGTGACTGTGCTGTTCTCTTACTGCAGCTACATGCTGCCGTTGGTGGACTTCCTGCCATTTGCCGAGGGGACCGACCTCAGACAGACGGTCAAGACGGGCGACGCGCTCGACCAGAATTATAAGGTCACTTTCGTCTACACCAACGGGACGGACTCGCTCTTCCTTTCCGACCAGGACGACGACCCGGACTCCACGGTATGGAAATATGTGGAGACACGAAACGAACTGATTGGCGACAACCTCGAGGCGACCACCAATCTCTTCATCGTCGACCAGGACGGCGACGACGTCACGATCGACATCTTGCAGGAAGAGGGATTCTCTTTCCTCGTCACCGTGCCTGACCTCAAGGACGCGACGGTGGAGATGTCGGGCTATCTCAACGACCTCTACGCATACTGCCAGAAATTCGGATATCAGTTCTACTTCATATCCAACGCGGCCGACGAGCAGACAAAACATGAATGGGTACGCGACACGGCGGCGAAATATCCGCTCTACGAGAGCGACGACCGTGTGCTCTGGCAGATGGTGCGCGACAACCCGGGACTCATGCTCATCGACTCGGGTAAGGTGCTCAAGAAATGGAGCCGCTTCGGACTGCCGCTCATCGACTACCACAAAGAGCTTCAGCCTGAATTTATCCAGGAACTCCGGCTCACCAAGCGATACGCGGCAAAACCGCTCCGCTTCGACCAGTAACCGCCATCACGGCACTGAAAACTAAAAAAGGTGTCCGCATGGCTCTTTAAACTTTAAACATTCAACTTTAAACTAAAAAAGGTGTCCGCATGGCTCTTTAAACTTTAAACATTCAACTTTAAACTAAAAAAAGTGTCCGCATGGCACTGAAAACTTTAAACTAAAAAAAGTGTCCGCATGGCTCTTTAAACTTTAAACATTCAACTTTAAACTAAAAAAAGTGTCCGCATGGCACTGAAAACTGATAACTGAAAACTGATAACTATAATTTATTTTTATTATGAGAAAAAAAATCGTAGCAGGAAACTGGAAGATGAACAAGAATCTCCAGGAAGGCATCGAACTTGCCAAAGAACTGAATGAGGCTCTCGCAGCCGACAAACCAAATTGCGACGTGGTCATCTGCACTCCTTTCATCCATCTGGCCAAGGTGTCAGACATCATCGACCACAGCGTCATCGGACTTGGTGCCGAGAACTGTGCCGACAAGGCTAAGGGCGCATTCACGGGTGAGGTCAGCGCAGAGATGGTGAAGTCCACTGGTGCTGAATACGTCATTCTCGGACACTCCGAGCGTCGTGAGTACTACAACGAGACTCCCGAAATCCTCAAGGAGAAGGTGTTGCTCGCTCTCGAGAACGGACTCAAGGTCATCTTCTGCATCGGCGAAAGCCTCGAGCAGAGAGAGGCTAACCAGCAGAACGAGGTGGTGAAGGCCGAACTCGAAGGCTCTGTATTCAATCTCTCTGCTGAGGACTTCCAGAAAATCGTCATCGCTTACGAGCCTATCTGGGCCATCGGAACTGGTAAGACGGCTACAAGCGACCAGGCTGAGGAAATCCATGCTTACATCCGTTCGGTCATCGAGCAGAAGTATGGTAAGGAGGTTGCCGACAACACGTCTATCCTCTATGGCGGTTCTTGCAAGGCTTCCAACGCGCCTGAACTTTTTGCTAAGCCCGACATCGACGGAGGTCTCATCGGAGGCGCTTCGCTCAAGTGTGCCGACTTCAAGGGCATCATCGACGCCTGGAAGTAATCCTACGCTTTCTTTCATCGACATTCTCCACGGGCTTTCCTGCCCGTAGGAGAATGTCGCATAAAGACTATCGTCCCCTTTTACTCCCATTTCTACTCCCCCTTCTATTTCTATCATGCGTAAACTGAATTTTATTTTATTGGCTTTCTTCTGCTCTCTCCCGTCTCTGCTCTTTGCACAGGAAGAGGGTGGGGCAGGCGGCGGACAAGGGTCCGTCAGCATCAGTCAGGACCAGCGGCTCCAGAACATCGTGTCTGGAGAAACGCCTGTAGTCGAACGCAAGCAGGAAGCGCCTAAGACCGACAGCCAGGCCGGAAAAAAACGGTCTGGGTCAACCACGAGGACGTCGGCGCCTCGTAAGATTCAGCGAACACAGATTGTCGATGTCAAGGACCTGCCTACTTTCGGCAACCGCTCCAATAACGACTTCGACGTGCGCACCGGCGCCAGACGTCGACTGCGCGGATTCCGCATTCAGATGTTCTGGGGCAACAGCCTCCGCACCGACCAGCTCCGGGCTAAGCGTCTCGGCGACAAGGTCACCGGCGCGTTCCCCGAACTCAAGTCCTATGTCTCCTTCCAGCAGCCGCATTGGAGATGCCGGGTCGGCGACTTCAAGACGCGGGCTGGGGCGGCACGATATCTCGACAAGATGCGGAAAATCGCTCCTGAGGCTATGATTGTTCGTAGCGAGATTTATGTTTATCAGTAAATTATTTCGTTTTCTGACTTAGCTCAGAACATCATGCTGTCTCCGGAATTCGAAAAAATTCGTGTTCGGAAAAAATATAGGCAGGTTCTAAAAATTAGCTTTAGGCTGTGTTTAGACTATTTTTGAGCAGATTTGCTCGCAAACTCGCAGAAGCGTAGCGAGCTACGGTTCAAATCATCAAGCAGCGAGAGCCATAAAAGCTTGCTTTTAAATGGCCGA
>JAFUVE010000085.1 GCA_017483765.1 Bacteroidaceae bacterium
AAAATAGTTTCCCTCTCCGGGAGGTCAGTCTTCCTTTCTACGGACAAAGGTACGGACTTTCCTCGAATTGTCAATGCTTTTTAATGAGATCTTTTTAACGAGTGCTCACCAATCTCATTGACACTGCAAAGTTAGAGTGGATTAACGATGCCTCCCACAAACCTCTTGTTGTGAAAGGCGTACGGCAGTGTGGAAAAACCAGCAGCGTACTGGACTTTGCAACAAAACACTTCAAAAATGTGGTTTATCTGGATTTTCGAATGCATCCAGACTACAAAAGATTCTTCATGCCAAATCTGGATGTGGACTCCATCATCATGCGTATCACGGCTTCCTTGCCAAATGCTCAGATAAGTCCAGGAAACACTTGCTTTATTTTTGATGAAATCCAGGACTGCCCCCAGGCCAGAAGTTCTCTGAAATATTTTCATCTCGATGGCAGATACGAAGTCATTTGCACTGGTTCGCTGCTTGGCGTTCATGGTTATAAATCTCCGAATAATGATGACGACGAAAGCTGGTCCGTGCCGGTAGGTTTTGAGGACATTGTGGAAATGTATCCTATGTGTTTTGAGGAATGGCTGTGGGCCAACGGTATCGGTGAAAACCACGTGGACTATCTGAGAAACTGCCTGTCGGGAGAAATACCTGTTGACGAGGCCATTCACAGCCGATTCAGAGAGTTGTTGCATCAATATGCGATAGTCGGAGGAATGCCCGAAGTTGTGACAACTTTCCTCACGACAAAGCAAATTGGGAAAACCCTGTCTGTCCAGCGTCGTATTATTGATGATTACAAGACTGACATGATTAAGTACGCATCAGCTTCCGACAAGTCCAGAATTCGTGAGTGTTTTGAGTCAATCCCTAATCAACTGGCACGTGAATACAAGAAATTCACCTATTCGGTGGTTCGTCCCGGGGCAAGAGGCAGGGACTACGAGGGGAGTCTCCAATGGATTGAGGATGCAGGGATCATCCACCGATGCTATAACACTACGATAACAGAGCTGCCTCTCGATGGAAACAGAATAAGGAATGAGTTCAAGGTATATATGGCTGACATCGGCCTCCTGGTCTCCATGTTGGAAGACGGAACACAAGCAAGCATTCTGGAAGGCAATCTGCTGACCTACAAAGGAGCTATATTCGAGAATCTGGTAGCAGACATATTTGGCAAGATGGGCCGCAAGCTCTATTATTACCACAAAGATGGTGGTGTGGAGCTTGACGTTCTCATTCGCTACAAGGGAGAATGCACCCCCGTGGAATGCAAGGCACGAACCGGAAACTCAAAGTCTTTACAGACAGTGCTGTCGCACCCAGAGAAATACCATGTCAACCAGGCCCTAAAACTGGGAGACTACAACGTGGGCAGAGACGGGCAGAAACTGACACTTCCCATGTATATGGCCTTTCTGCTCACCAGCCTGTAGAAAAAAAAGATGAAAAGGGGACCCACCATCTCTGGCACATCCCCTTCATTAAAAAAACTGGAAAAACAAAGGCAGAATATATGCAGCGGCATGAAGAAACAGTCTGAACCAGTTAGCTGAAAAACTTCCGCAAGACATCCGATCAGCCCTCAGTCCGACTTTCATCGCTTTTGCTTATGCGGCTAAGGACGTAAAGGCCGCCCAAATTTGTCGTGTCTGGAGTCGTAAAACTCACCTAACCTTCTTTTCAACAGGAAAAATATCAAAAAAATTTGTTTGGACTTGTCCGTTTAGATTATTTATTGTATCTTTGCATATGAGATCATATAGTAATTTTTTGATTTTTAGTTACTTCAAAGTTACTACTTTGCTTGCAATTATACAAGAAATACGTTCTCTTTTTTGAACTATGAATAATTCAGGTTAAGGCTCTGTTCATCTGGCACCTCAGTAGCGGTGAACACCATGCCATAGAGCTGTATGTCAGCGTCTATAAGTGGAACAGCAATGCCCTTTTACCGTATCCGATCCATATATGCTGCGAACCGCGAGTCAGAACTTCGCGATTGTCTCAACCCCCTCGATACCAGCAACGCCGAGGGGCGCATGGAGACATAGGAACTTCACAAGACACTGACAGAGTTGCAGGAGCTTTGCCAGAAAGTGGATGTCCTGCTTGCCAGCGGCTATGGCCCAAAACTCGACGACGGTGTTGGCAAGAATATTGCACCACTACAGAAGCGCAAGACGCTCAGCTATGAGGTGTTGAACACAGGGCAACGGAAGAAGTATCTCAATGCTGACTGGTAAATAAGACGAAGGATGAAAGAAAACAGTATATACGACAAGAAGTCACTTCGCACCGTAGTGGGTAAGAATGCAGACTTCAGTGAGTTGGCAAAAGACTGCGTAGCATTCAGCAACGCAGAGGGTGGTTTTATAGACATCGGCATAGAAGACGATGATGTGCTACCACCTGAGGGACAGAAAATTCCAGAAGGGCTTGCCACAATAATCATCAACAAGGTTTGTGGCAAGACACAGGGCGTTGTGCTCACGGCAGAAGTCCTAACTGCCGAGAATGGCGGGGAGTTTATCAAACTGCATATTGTGAGGAACGCCAATTCGCCATCGGCTACGACATCAGGTAAGTTCTTCTTGCGTATAGCAGACAACAGTGTTCCAGTCGGGCCAGAGGATATTTCACGTTTGGCTGAAGACAAGGGATGCCTTTCCTGGGAAGACACTGAAACCAAGTACAACTGGCAGGATGCCGATTCAGAGAAACTGGCGTCATTCATCAAGTTGCTGAAAAAGTCTGACCGTGTTTCGAACTTTGTCAAGCAGAAAGAAACCAAAGAGATTTTGGATTTCTATTACCTGACAGACCCTGATTCGGGCAAGATGACCAACCTTGGTGTACTTTTCATTGGCAAACAGACACAGAGAGGCAGAATACTGAACGCCCCTGCCATACAGTGTATCAAGTATGACCAGAACGGCGAGAAGGTCAACAAGTGGCTATGGGATGACTATACGATGAATCCTTACGAGATGATTAACAGCGTGTGGGAACGTGTGCCAGAGTGGAAGGAAAGTTCTGAAATCACAGAAGGCATGTTCAGACGCAACATTTTAGCCTATCCAGAGAAGGTTGTGCGGGAGCTATTGTCCAATTCGCTGGTACATAGACCTTATACGGTCAGGGGTGATATCTTCATCAACATCCATCCTGACCATATTGATGTGGTTAATCCCGGCAGGCTGCCCTTAGGCGTTACGGTGAAGAACATTCTGCATACGACCAAGAAAAGAAATGAGCACATGGCTGCCGTATTCTATGCACTTCATCTGATGGAACGCGAGGGTTCTGGCTACGATATGATGTATGAAACACTATTGGCAAATGGCAAACCTATTCCTGTTGTAACCGAAGGGGATGACAGCGTCTCCGTGCGTGTTGACCGCCGCATCATCAACGAAGAAGTGATTAAGGTCATGCAACACGCAGACCAGCGGTATGATGTAAAGCAGAAACAACTCATCTGTCTGGGACTGATCGCATTGCATGAAAGCCTGACTGCATCAGAGTTGATAAGAATCCTGAATTTAAAGGATGCCGACGAACTTCGTTCATGGTTGCGTCTGCTGATAGAAAAAGAGCTTGTTGTTGGAACAAGTGTTCATTCCAAATCAAAAGAATATCAGGTAAACCCCTTGTTGCTGAAGAGCAGTCAATTCATGGGAAAAACTTCTTTAAAACGAATTGAGGACTACCGCATCAAGGAATTGATCAAAGAGGATTTGAAGATATACAAAGTTGCAACGGCTGCGGAGATCCGGAAACGAATAGGCGAAGAAATTCCATCAAAGAAAATATGGAAACAATTACAAGCCTTAGTGGAAGAAGGACATATTCGCAAGCTTGGTTCCAACAGGTGGTTGAAATACGAACTGGTGGAATGAAAGCAATCGTCAATTCCAGAAAAATGCGTCGAAAAGGTATTTTGGAATTGATAAAAGGAAAAGAGGCAGGTATCTATTGTTTAGTTCAAAACGCTTTGAGAACCAATGATTTCAACATAAAGGTTGTATCAATCTCGATTCCTCATTGAATAAAAGGCGAAAAGACAAATAAAGCAATCGATAATCCTATGATAGGAATTTGGTTTCAAGACGACATAGAGCGCATCCTTAGAGAACACCGCTACGTGGTGGTGACGGATGCTAATGGTGAGGGCGATTTCCTGCTGAAATATCAGCGCAGGGGTGAATATCCTTGGATAGCCCCATATGGAATAGCTAAAAACCACTTTTTTTCAAAAATTTACCTCTTCTGCTCAACAGCCTATAGAATAATCAAAAAGGGAACCTACCATCTCTGGCAAATCCCCTTCATTAAAAAACCTGGAAAAACTAAGGCCGCAGCTTCAAGCCCAAAACCAGGTATGCTTTCTGACTGCACGGATTGGCAGCCACCTGCGCGAACAGCGGGATAGAGAAGGAATCCGTGATCTTGACGTCCTTCGTGGCCGTGAGCGACACGTTCGTCACCGCAAACCCGTCGACACGCTCATAGAAGCTGGTGGCATAAGGGACGGCTCCCAGCACTGCTGTCCAGTCCACGGATGCGAGCTTGAAGGGCGCCGACAGCTCGAAATAGCTGCTGTAGGCCCGTTTTCCGCTCTTGGTCACCCCGTCGTTGCCGGCGAAGTTGGTGTACCACTGCAGTGTCAATGGACCGAAGTCGTAGCCGATGTTCGCCTCAAAGAGATGGTTCGTCCCGTGCGCGTCGTACTTGAAATAACGGTTGCGCGGATCGAGCCCCGAGTTGAACCAATAGTCCGTGACTCCGATATTGAATCCGCCGGCGGAGTAAGCCAGCGTGAGGTCAAACTCCTTTGTGTCATCGGGGTCGGTCAGCCCCACGCTGCCCCAGGCAGTCAGCGACAGCCCTTTATAGCCAAGCCCGAGCGTGGGCTGCAACGACACGTCGCCTAGATCCTGTCCTCTCCACACATACTGACTGACGATGTCAGCCTCAATCGTGGTCTCCACTTTGCTTTCCTGTGCCTCAGCAGCTGTCGCTCCGCTGAGCAACAACACTGCGAGACAAAATCTTTTTACCTTTTTCATCATAACATTACATTTTTATAACTACGACAATAAATAATTTGAGGTTTAAGATTTAGTGAGGTAAATAATAACTTGTCCCATCGTCTTTTCTAATGGAATGCCAATCGTTCCGGACTATCGTCTTGTCTTCTTGCCTACTTGTCTTCTCGCCTTCATCAAAATGAGACAACTTATTTATTTGCGGTCACTTAGTTATAGCAACTCTCTCCATGCTCGTAGATGTCGAGTCCTTCTTCCTCCACTCTTGCTCCCACACGTAGCCCGTGCAGCTTCTTGATGCCATAGAAGAGGAGGAATCCACATACAGCAGCCCAGATGTCAATCACCGCGATGCCGAAGCACTGTGCGCCGAAGAAGCCCCAGCCGTGGCCGTAGAAGAGTCCGTTGGACGTGGACAGCAGGCCGGTCATGATTGTGCCCAGTATTCCGCAGACACCATGTACGCTTGACGCACCCACAGGGTCGTCGATATGGAGCTTGTGGTCGATGAACTCGATGGAGTAGACAAGCGCAACTCCGCACAGCAGTCCGATGATGATGGCTCCGACAGGAGACACGAGGTCGCATCCAGCCGTGATGCCCACCAGTCCGGCCAGCACGCCGTTGAGAGTGAGTGAGAGCGACGGCTTACCGTATTTCCACCAAGTGAGGAACAGCGTGGCCACACCTCCAGCCACCGCAGCCAGGTTGGTCGTGAGCAGCACGTGGGAGATGGCGGTCCGGTTGACCTCACCCGAGGCGGCAAGCTGACTGCCGGGGTTGAATCCGAACCATCCCAGCCACAGGATGAACACGCCCAGAGAGGCCAGCGTGAGGTTATGTCCAGGAATGGCCTTGCTCTCGCCCTTGCTCGAGTATTTTCCGATACGAGGGCCGAGTGCCATAGCACCGATCAACGCCAGTACGCCGCCCACAGAATGCACGATGGCCGAACCCGCGAAGTCGTGGAAGGTGTCGCCGAAGAGAGAAGTCATGAAGCTTCCGTCCGTCGCGTCGCAGAGCCATCCACCACCCCAGGTCCAGTGTCCCTCCACCGGATAGATAATAAGAGAGATGACGGCACTATAAATCAAATACATGGAAAACTTAGTCCGTTCTGCCATGGCACCACTCACAATCGTGGCGGAAGTGGCACAGAACACGGTCTGGAACATGAGGAATCCCTCGACAGGCAACGAGCCTTTATAGAACGAGAGGTCTCCCCAGTTAGGAGCTCCGATGAATCCGGCCCCGTCGCTTCCGAACATAAATCCGAATCCGACAAAGAAGAAAAGCAAGGAGCCGAACATAAAGTCCACAAAATTTTTCATGAGAATGTTGGCGGTGTTTTTTCCACGGGTGAATCCCGCCTCACAGAGTGCGAATCCCGGTTGCATCCAGAACACCAGCATGGCTGCCAGGAGCATCCACACAGTATCAAGTGATAATCCAATTTCGTTCATAATCCTGATTTTTTTTAAATATCCATAAGGAGGAAGGGAAGCAGGATGCAAAATAATGATAACAATAATTCTCCTTCCGAATAAAACCCTGCCTTTCCTCTCCCTTCCCGATATGGATTCGTTAACAATTTGTTTACAACAATCTTTTTTCTTAAAGTCGGCGTTTTTTATTTCTTGTCCCTGAGCACGGTGTCTCCGTTCTCTCCCGTACGTATGGAATACGTGTCGATGACGTCGCTGACGAATATTCTGCCGTCGCCAATCTCGCCCGTATGTGCAATCTCGAGGATCACCTTGATCGTGGGCTCGAGGATAATGTCTCTGCAGACGATGGTGATGGCCACACGCTCAATCACGTCCGTTGAATACTGCACGCCACGGTAGATCCGTTCCTGCCGGCTCTGTCCGATTCCATGCACGTCGTGATACTCAAACCAGTCGATGTCGGAATGAAGCAATGCCTCCTTCACATCGTTGAACTTCGTCTTGCGGATGATGGCTTCAATCTTTTTCATACCTTATTAATTTAAATCCTACATTTCGTTTGTCTACATAGACTTTCTTTCTGAAATATTTCGAGTGCAAAGTTACGACTTTTTGAAAGAAAACAAACCACAAACCTTTCACTTTGTTTCTAAAAACACAAACAAACTTACAAATTGAAAGTTTATACATAATTTCACAGTATTTTGTAAGCAAAATCATGAAAAATATAACAAAATGAAAGTTATTTTTAAAGAATATCGTAAAAAAGTCAGAATTTTCTTTGCAAAACCAACATTTTGTCGTAACTTTGCATCGTTTTTGAATCACAAGTATTGTCATTCAGCCGAATTTGGAGAATTATTCACAGCATATCAAATAAAAATACATATTATACAATGTCAAGAACAAAAATCCAGAGCAATCAGCCAGGTCTCTACCAGCAGGACTACGAGCACGACGCCTGCGGTGTGGGTATGATCGTGAACATCCATGGCAACAAGAGCCACGAGCTGGTGGACAACGCACTTCGTGTGCTCGAGAACATGAGACACAGGGGAGCAGAAGTCGGGAAGGACGGCGACGGAGCAGGCATCATGATTCAGATTCCGCACGAGTTCATCCTGCTTCAGGGCATTCCGGTGCCGGAGAAAGGAAAATACGGAACAGGACTGGTGTTCCTGCCCAAGGACGAACATGCACAGCAGGAAATCCTCAGCGTGATGATCGAGGAAATCGAGCGCGAGGGCCTTCAGCTGATGCATCTGCGCAACGTGCCGACAAACAGCGAATGTCTGGGCGATGCAGCCCTGGGCACAGAGCCAGCCATCAGACAAGTGTTCATCACCGGCGTGAGCGACGACAAGCTGGAGAGCTTTGGCAGGACACTGTATATCATCAGGAAGAAAATAGAGAAACGGGTGGACCATCCCGATTTCTACATCTGCTCGCTGAGCAACACCAACATCATATACAAAGGCATGCTGTCGTCCATGCAGGTGAGGCAGTATTTCCCCGACCTCACCAACCCATACCTCACCAGTGGCCTGGCATTGGTGCACTCACGCTTCAGCACCAACACCTTCCCCACATGGAGTCTGGCACAGCCATTCCGTCTCCTTTGCCACAATGGCGAGATCAACACCATTCGCGGCAACCGAGGATGGATGCAGGCACGGGAGAGCGTGCTGTCGAGCGAGGCCCTGGGCGATGTGAAGCAGATTTCGCCTATCGTGCAGCCCGGCATGAGCGACTCCGCCAGCCTGGACAACGTGCTGGAGTTCTTCGTGATGTCAGGCCTCTCGCTGCCCCATGCCATGGCGGTGCTCGTGCCAGAGTCGTTCAACGACAAAAACCCCATCAGCGAGGACCTCAAGGCATTTTATGAGTATCACTCCATCCTGATGGAGCCCTGGGACGGCCCGGCAGCACTGCTCTTCAGCGACGGACGTTTCGCCGGAGGCATGCTCGACCGCAACGGTCTGCGACCCGCCCGCTACACCATCACAAAAAACGACACGATGATCGTGGCGAGCGAGGTGGGAGTCATGGACTTCGAACCGTCCGAGATTGCCCAGAAAGGACGACTCGAGCCAGGCAAGATCCTGCTCATCGACACGCAGGAGGGAAAAATCTATTACGACGGAGAAATCAAGAAAGAGCTGGCAGCCGAGCATCCCTACAGGGAGTGGCTCTCCACCAACCGCATCCAGCTCGAGAAGCTGAAGTCGGGACGTCACGTGGAAAACGGCATGACAGACCTCATACAGAAAGAGCTGCTGTTCGGATTCGGAGAGGAAGACGTATCCTCCACCATCATTCCCATGGCCGTCAACGGGCAGGAGCCTACCGCATCCATGGGTAACGACACACCGCTGGCGGTGCTCAGCGAGAAGCCCCAAACCTTCTTCAACTATTTCCGCCAGCAGTTCGCCCAGGTGACAAACCCCGCCATCGACTCCATCCGAGAGGAGCTGGTCATGAGCCTCACAGAGTATATCGGCCGGGTGGGAAGCGGGATTCTGACTCCCGACGAGACCAACTGCAAGATGGTGCGGCTGCCCCACCCCATCCTGAACAACACGCAGCTGGACATTCTCTGCAACATACGCTACAAAGGATTCAACACAATAAAATTGCCGATGCTCTTCGAAGTGGACAAAAAAACCGAAGGGCTCCGCGAAGCTCTCGAAAGATTATGCAAGGACGCAGAACGGTCTGTGGACGAGGGGTACAACTACATCATCCTCTCCGACCGCGACGTGGACGCCACGCATGCAGCCATCCCCAGCCTGCTTGCCGTCAGCGCAGTGCATCACTACCTGATATCCGTAGGCAAGCGCGTGCAGACTGCGCTGATCGTGGAGTCGGGAGAAATCCGCGAGACGATGCACGCCGCACTGCTGCTGGGATATGGCGCTTCTGCCCTCTGCCCCTACATGACCTTCGCCATACTCGACGACTTGGTGAAACGTCATAAAATCCAAGAAGAATATGCCACGGCAGAAAAGAACTATATCAAGGCGGTGAAGAAAGGCCTGTTCAAGATCATGGCGAAGATGGGCATCTCCACTATCCGCAGCTACCGCGGCGCGAAAATCTTCGAAAGCATCGGCCTGAGCGAGAGCCTGCTCAAAAATTACTTCGGCACGCAGGTGAGCACCATCGGAGGCATCGGACTGGAGAAAATCGCCGCCGACGCCATCTCCTTCCACGCTGCCGCATACAAACAGGACGAGTGGACGTTCCTTCCGAACCTCGGACAGTTCCATTGGAGGAAAGACGGTATCAAGCATGCTTGGAACCCCGAGACCATCGCCACCCTTCAGCTCGCCACCCGAACAGGCAACTACGACAAGTTCAAGGCGTTCACAGCGCTGGCCGACCACAAGGAATCACCCATATTCATCCGTGACTTCCTCTCTTGGAAAAAGAGTCCCATCTCCGTGGACGAGGTAGAACCCGTGGAGGCCATCATGAAGCATTTCGTGGCCGGTGCCATGTCGTTTGGCGCTTTGAGCAAGGAGGCACACGAGGCGATCTGCCTGGCCATGAACAAGATTGGCGGCCGGTCGAACACAGGCGAGGGCGGTGAGGACTCTGCCCGGTTCCACTCCGAAGTGGACGGCATCAGCCTGAACAGCAAGACCAAGCAGGTGGCCAGCGGACGATTCGGCGTGACCACGGAATATCTCGTCAACGCGGAGGAGATTCAGATCAAGGTGGCACAGGGCGCAAAGCCGGGAGAAGGCGGTCAGCTGCCCGGCTTCAAGGTGAACGAAGTGATAGCGAAGACACGTCACAGCATCCCCGGCATCTCGCTGATTTCTCCACCACCCCACCATGACATCTACAGCATAGAGGACCTCGCCCAGCTCATATTCGACCTGAAGAACGTGAACCCGTGTGCCGCCGTGTCTGTCAAGCTGGTAGCGGAGAGCGGTGTGGGAACCATCGCAGCCGGCGTGGCAAAAGCAAAAGCCGACCTCATTGTCATCTCGGGCGCAGAAGGCGGGACCGGAGCGTCCCCGGCATCCAGCATGCGCTTTGCCGGCATCTCGCCTGAAATCGGACTGTCGGAAACGCAGCAGACGCTCGTACGCAACGGACTGCGGGGAGGCGTGAGACTGCAGGTGGACGGACAGCTGAAGACCGGACGCGACATCATCCTGACCGCATTGCTCGGAGCCGACGAATTCGGATTCGGAACGGCTACGCTCATCGTGCTGGGATGCGTGATGATGCGCAAATGCAACCTGAACACCTGCCCGATGGGCGTGGCGACCCAGAACGCCGAACTGCGCAAGCATTTCATCGGCAGATACGAATATCTCGTGAACTACTTCACCTTCCTGGCGCAGGAAGTCAGAGAATATCTGGCTGAGATGGGCGTCCGCTCACTCGACGACATCATCGGCCGCACCGACCTGATTGAGACCGCCCCGTCCGTGCTCGACTTCACACGCCTGCTCCATCAGGAACAGGGAGTCCTGCACTTCACGGGCGACCCAAGCCAGCCGAACATCCCGCTCGGCATGCAGGGCAGCGTGCTCGACCAGCAGATGATTTCAGCAGCCAAGAAGGCCCTGGAGCAGGAAGAGGAGGTGAACCTCGACTATGCCATCAAGAACACGGACCGCGCCGTAGGCACCATGCTTTCGGGAGAGGTGGCCAAGAGATACGGACTGGCAGGACTGCCGTCCGACACGGTGAACGTGAAGTTCAAAGGCTCAGCCGGACAGTCGTTCGGTGCCTTCCTCTCACACGGTATCAGCTTCAAACTGGAAGGCGACACCAACGACTACTTCGCCAAAGGCCTGAGTGGCGGACGCATCGCCATACTTCCACCGATACGTAGTAATTTCGCAGCAGAAGACAACATCATCGCCGGCAACACCGGACTCTACGGCGCCACTTCTGGAGAGCTGTACATCAATGGAAAGGTGGGTGAACGATTTGGTGTCAGAAACTCCGGAGCCATCGCCGTGGTGGAAGGAGCCGGCGACCACTGCTGCGAGTACATGACCGGCGGCCGCGTCGTGGTGCTGGGAGAGACAGGGCGTAACTTCGCGGCTGGTATGTCGGGAGGAGTGGCCTACGTATGGGACAAGCATCACAACTTCGACTACTTCTGCAATATGGACATGGTGGAGATCAACCTCGTGGAGGACAGTGTCTCCCGCAAGGAGCTACACGAACTCATCCGCCAGCATTATCTCTATACCGGCTCACAACTGGCCCGGCGTATGCTCGACGACTGGAACCGCTACGTGGAGGACTTCATCCAGGTCATCCCTATCGAGTACAAGCGGGTGCTGCAGGAAGAGCAGATGAACAAGCTCAAGAAGAAAATCGCCGACATGCAGAGGGACTATTAGTTGAGAGTAAAGCAAGTTTGTCAGTAAGTTGGTTTGCGGACATACATAAAGTAAGTCCCTACCACTAAAACATAACAACAGAAAAAAAGCAAATCAAAAATATGGGAAATCCGAAAGCATTTTTAGAAATCCATCGTCAGGAGGCAGGCTACCGTCCGGTGCACGACCGCATACACGACTTCGGTGAGGTGGAGCAGACACTCAACACACGCGAGCGCAAGTTGCAAGCCAGCAGATGCATGGACTGCGGAGTGCCGTTCTGCCACTGGGCATGCCCGCTGGGCAACAAGGCTCCGGAATGGAACGACGCGCTCTACAAAGGGGACTGGGAACTGGCCTACCGCCTGCTCAACAGCACAAACCCATTTCCAGAGTTCACAGGAAGAATATGCCCGGCTCTGTGCGAGAAGTCATGCGTGCTCAACCTCATCGAGCATGAGCCCACCACCAACCGGGAGAACGAATGTGCCATCACGGAAGGAGCATTCCGCGAGGGATTTGTCACGCTGCATCATCCCGCACGCAACGGGAAGCGAGTGGCGGTCATCGGTGCCGGCCCGGCTGGACTGGCCGCAGCCAACAGTCTCAACCTGAAAGGGTACGAGGTGACGGTGTTCGAAAAGAACGAGGCAGCGGGAGGACTGCTGCGCTACGGCATCCCGAACTTCAAGCTGAACAAGGCAATTATCGACCGCCGTCTTCGTTTATTAGAAGAAGAAGGCATCACGTTCCGCTATGGTGAGGCCGTGGAATGCGACGAAGCGTTCGCCAGTCAGTACGACGCGGTCGTCATCGCCACGGGAACCCCCACCGCACGCGATCTCAACGTTCCCGGCCGCGAATTGAAAGGAGTGCATTTCGCCCTGGAAATGCTCGCTCAGCAGAACCGCGTGCTGGGAGGGATGGAGTTCAGCAAAGATGAGCGCGTCACGGCCAAAGGTAAGCATGTGCTCGTGATTGGCGGTGGCGACACCGGAAGCGACTGCATCGGCACAGCCCACCGCCAGGGATGCAAGAGCGTGACGCAGATCGAGATCATGCCAAAGCCCGAGGAAGGTCCGGTGGACCCGCAGAATCCATGGCCAAACTATCCCCGCACGCTGAAGACCACCTCCAGCCATGAGGAAGGATGCACCAGGAGATGGAATATCAACACGCTGGAGTTCATCGGAGAAGACGGAAAGCTGACAGGAGTCAGGGTGCAGGAGATTGACTGGAAGCCCAATCCAGAAGGCGGCCGCCCGCTGATGGTGGAGAAAGGAGAACCAGAAATCATCAAGGCTGAGATCGTGCTCCTCGCCATGGGATTCCTCAAGCCGCAACACCCGCAGTATGCCGACAACGTGTTCGTCTGCGGAGACGCCGAAAGCGGTGCGTCGCTCGTTGTCAGGGCAATGGCCAGCGGAATCAGAATAGCAACTGAAATCGATAAATACTTATCATAAATGAGAAAAATATCCTTCACGAAGATGCATGGGGCCGGTAACGACTATATCTATGTCAACACGATGCTTTATGATATCCCGAATCCGTCGGATTGTGCCATTGCATGGAGCGACCGGCACAAGGGCATCGGAGCCGACGGACTGGTACTGATTGGTGCGTCACCCGTGGCAGACGCAGACTTCTCCATGCGCATCTTCAATGCCGACGGCAGCGAGGCGATGATGTGCGGAAACGCCAGCCGGTGCATCGGGAAATACCTATACGAGAAAGGACTGACAGAAAAGACGGAAATCAGGCTCCACACGCTCTCCGGCATCAAAACCATTAGGCTCCATCTCGACGGCACCACCGTAGAGAGCGCGACTGTGGACATGCAGGAACCCGTGCTTGAGAACTCGGAGCAATACACCCCCGCATGCAGTCCCGGCGAAGGCATCTTCGTGTCGATGGGAAATCCCCACTACGTGATTTTTACCGACGACGTGAACCAGGTAGAGTCACTCGGTCCCCAGCTGGAAGTTCATCCCGCGTTCCCCCAGCGCTGCAACATCGAGTTCGCACACGTGGAGAGCGACGGCAACATCCGCACAAGGGTATGGGAACGCGGCAGCGGCATCACCCAAGCCTGCGGGACAGGCGCATGCGCGACCGCGGTGGCAGCCTGCATGGCAGGACTCAGCGGACGACAGAGCAAGATCATGATGGACGGAGGCACACTGAGCATCGAATGGAGAGAAAGCAACAACCATGTCTACATGACCGGACCGGCAGCATTCGCGTTCGAAGGAGAAGTGGAGCTGAATGAAGAAGCTTACTAAATGAAGAATAAAGAATGAAGAATGAAGAATCCTGCCATGCGGTCGCGGAAAGCTGAATGAACTAGATATTCCAGATAATCTAGACAATCTAGAAACTCCAGCCCCACAGGAAACAACATTAAACTTTCAACATTAAACTTTCAACTAAAAAAACATGGCACTCGTAAACGAACATTTTCTGAAGCTACCGAACAACTATCTGTTCGCTGACATCGCCAAGAAGGTGAACGCCTTCAAAGTGACCCACCCGAAAGCCAACGTGATATCCATGGGCATAGGCGACGTGACACAGCCCTTGTGCCCGGCAGTGATTGAGGCGATGCATAAGGCCACGGACGAAATGGCAGCCCAGTCGAGCTTCCGTGGTTATGGTCCCGAACAAGGCTACGACTTTCTCCGGTACGCCATCCTGAAGAACGACTTTGCTCCGCGGGGCATCCATCTCGACTTGGACGAGATTTTCGTGAACGACGGTGCGAAGAGCGATACGGGAAACATCCAGGAACTCATCAGATGGGACAACAGCATCGGAGTGACCGACCCAATCTACCCCGTCTACATCGACTCCAACGTCATGATCGGACGGGCAGGAGTGCAGGAAGGCGGAAAGTGGTCGAACGTGGTGTATATGCCCTGCACAGCCGAGAACGGATTCGTGCCGCAGATACCAGAAGACCAGCACGTCGATGTCATCTATCTCTGCTACCCCAACAACCCCACAGGAACGGTCATCAGCAAGCAGGAACTGAAAAAATGGGTGAACTACGCACTGAAAAACGACACGCTCATCTTCTACGACGCAGCATACGAGGCATACATCACCGACCCCGACATTCCCCACTCCATCTACGAGATCAAAGGAGCCAAGAAATGCGCCATCGAGTTCCACTCCTACTCCAAGACAGCCGGCTTCACGGGCGTGAGATGCGGCTACACGGTGGTGCCGAAAGAACTCTCCGCGTCCACACTCGACGGTGGAAGAATCCCGCTTAATCCATTATGGAACCGCCGCCAGTGTACGAAATTCAACGGCACCAGCTACATCTCCCAGCGGGCCGCCGAGGCCATCTACAGTCCTAAAGGCAAAGAGCAGGTACGACGCACCATCGGCTATTACATGGATAATGCCCACCAGATACTTTCCACACTGAAGGGACTGGGATTCCAGGCATACGGAGGAGAGAACGCACCGTACATATGGATGAAGGTGCCGCAGGGAAGCGACTCATGGAAGTTCTTCCAGGACCTGCTCTACGGAGCCCATGTGGTATGTACGCCAGGCGTAGGCTTCGGACCGAGTGGCGAGGGATACGTGCGGTTTACAGCCTTCGGAAGCAAAGAGCAAACAGAAGAGGCACTGGCCAGAATAGAGAAATGGGTATAAGGAACCCGGAAAACTGAAAAAAAGAAAAGCCAGAATTTCCGGAACATCCAGAATATCCGAAAAAAAATTCATCTTTATAATAAAAAAATTATGGAAGCATTAAGATTTCAGGTTGTCGGAGAGGCATTCAAGAAAAAGCCGCTCGACGTAAAAACACCAAGTGAGAGACCTTCATCTTATTTCGGGAAGAAAGTATTCAACCGTGAGAAAATGTACAAATACCTGCCGAAGGCTGTCTACGAGCAGATGGTCGACGTGATGGACAACGGTGCGCGTCTGGACCGCGACATCGCCGACGCGGTGGCAGCAGGAATGAAGCAGTGGGCAGTAGAGAACGGCGTGACCCACTACACCCACTGGTTCCAGCCACTGACCGAAGGAACGGCTGAGAAGCACGACTCGTTCATAGAGCACGACGGAAAGGGCGGCATGGTGGAAGAATTCACAGGCAAGCTGCTCGTGCAGCAGGAGCCTGACGCATCCTCGTTCCCTTCAGGCGGCATCCGGTCGACTTTCGAGGCTCGAGGATATTCGGCATGGGACCCCACGTCTCCGGTCTTCATCATCGACGACACACTGTGCATTCCCACGGTATTCATCAGCTACAGCGGAGAGGCCCTCGACTATAAGGCCCCGCTTCTGAGGGCACTCCATGCCGTCAACGTGGCCGCAACGGACGTGTGCCATTATTTCGACCCGGAAGTGAAGAAAGTGACATCCAACTTAGGATGGGAACAGGAGTATTTCCTCGTGGACGAAGGTCTTTATGCCGCCCGTCCCGACCTGCTGCTCACAGGACGTACGCTCATGGGACACGACTCAGCCAAAAACCAGCAGATGGACGACCATTATTTCGGCTCCATACCCGAACGAGTGGCAGCTTTCATGCGCGAGCTGGAAATCACCGCACTGGAGCTGGGCATCCCCTGCAAGACCCGCCACAACGAGGTGGCACCCAACCAGTTTGAGCTGGCTCCGATATTCGAGGAGACGAACCTGGCCGTAGACCACAACATGCTGCTCATGTCGGTGATGAAGCGGGTGGCAAGGAAGCACGGTTTCCGCGTGTTGCTGCACGAGAAGCCTTTCGCCGGAATCAACGGTTCAGGCAAGCACAACAACTGGTCGCTATCCACTGACAACGGCGTACTGCTCCACGCACCTGGAAAGACACCGGAGCAGAACCTGCGTTTTGCCGTGTTCATCGTGGAGACACTCATGGGCGTCTACCGTCATAACGGACTGCTCAAGGCCAGCATCATGAGCGCGACCAACGCCCACCGCCTGGGCGCCAACGAAGCACCGCCAGCCATCATTTCGTCATTCCTCGGCAAGCAACTCACCGAGCTGCTCGACCACATCGAGAAGGCAGACAAAGAAAATATCCTGACGATGGACGGCAAGCAGGGAATGAAGATGGACATCCCAGAAATTCCGGAACTGCTCATCGACAACACCGACCGCAACCGCACCTCTCCGTTCGCCTTCACCGGCAACCGATTCGAGTTCCGCGCCGTAGGCAGTGAGGCCAACTGCGCATCAGCCATGATCACGCTCAACAGCGCAGTGGCAGAGGCACTCATCTCCTTCAAGAAGCGAGTGGATGCCCGCATCGCAGAGACCGAGGCACAGTACGAGGGGACAGGCCACTCCGCCACGTTCCACGCCATCATCGACATCCTTCGCGACGACATCAAGACATGCAAGCCCATCCGTTTCGACGGTAACGGATACAGCGACGAGTGGGTTGTCGAGGCAGAGAAGCGTGGTCTGGACGTGGAGAAGAGCTGCCCGAAGATTTTCGAGCGTTACCTCGACCCGTCGAGCATCGAGATGTTCGAGAGCCTCGGAGTCATGACCAAGAAGGAATTGGAAGCACGTAACGAAGTGAAATGGGAGACCTACACGAAGAAAATCCAGATAGAGGCCCGCGTGCTTGGCGACCTGTCGATGAACCACATCATCCCCGTTGCCACCCGTTACCAGTCGGAGTTGCTGAAGAACGTGGAGAACATGGAAGAGGTGTTCCCCAAGGACAAGGCGCGCACGCTATCGGCACGCAACCTCAAAATCATTGAGGAGATAGCAGTACGGACCTCCAAAATCGAGATGCAGGTGGAGGAACTGGTAAACGCCCGTAAACTGGCAAACAAGATAGAGGACGAGCACGAGAAGGCCATCGCCTACCACGACACCGTGGAGCCCAAACTCGACGACATACGCTACGAAATCGACAAGCTGGAGCTCATCGTCGACGACAGCCTCTGGCCACTGCCGAAATACCGTGAACTGCTGTTCATCAGATAGCGAAGCGCATCACTAATCACATAGCAAAAAGAGGACGTGTCTCACGACAGGTCCTCTTACTAATTTTTGACCTATAGCTCAATTTGCAGGATGGAACATCCCTCAAAAGCCGATTCTTACAGGTGTTTTGAGCAATTCAAAAGTTTGAATCACAAAAAAGTCTTTAAGAAGGGTTTTATTGGCATTGCAAAATCTCTAGGAATGTGTTTGTTAGATGGAGGATATGCTGTATTAAAAATTGATATAAAATGCATTTCATCCTGCAAAATGAGCTATACGCCTAATTTTTAAACCTTATAGTACAAAAAAACAATTTTTGTACTTTATCTTAGAATGGGAATATGCGACTTACATGTCCAAGCCCTCAAGGTCTTTCTCCGAGATATTACCCGTAAGGATAATCACAGATACTTCTCCTTCAGCATCAGTGCTGAGCAGCACAAATTCGCGGCAGTCTTTGCGCAGTTCTTTCATTCGTATGCACATATAGTCCTCACCTTCGTCTTTCACTTCCATCACAACCTCGTAGTTGTTTTCTTTCATGAATTTCTCGGCTGTGCTGCGGAGTTCCTTGGATTTGCCGTCCTCCTCAGCACTGAAGATATGGATTTTCTCCAGTTTGCCAGTCATTCCTTTAGGGATTCCCGCGCCCATTCCCCCGGCCAGGCCCATCATGGCCTTGGACACATACACCGACGTGATTCCCTTGATCTGTCCGAGTCGCTCAGCAAGCGTTGGAGCTGCTTTTTCGAAGTGTCCCAGTATTTCCACCTCAGGGACATTGCCTTCCATCATCCGCCCTTGTGCACAAACGGAATGAGGAGTAATTGAGAACACGGCAACTAGTATTGCCATTATGATTATCTTCTTCATTTTGATAATGTTTTATTTGGTTAAATGAATCGAATTGAGTTTCTCTAACGCATTGCCGACCTTCTCCATCTGCCGGTGTCCGCAGTCCATGGCCTTTCCAAACTGGCTCATCGCCATGTTGATATAAACGCGTGCCTCCTTAGGATCTTCCACCTCACGGATATAGCTGACAGGCCGCATCAGATACGTGATGCCGAATATGAGCACAGCACAGGCTGCAATGGCCGTGGCCCACCATGAGAGGTGGCGGATGCCGATGCGCTTGCGGCTATCAGGCTGATCACATTCCTTTTCCGCCTCCGAGTCGATGAGGTCGGTCAGCCTGCCAAGAAGATCGTCCGGTGCATCGGGACATTGCGTTTTCTCCGCCTCCATTCGGAGGAACAGCTCCCGGTCGGCAGCCAAATCATCCGGTACATCGCCGTGCAGCATCCACTCACGCAATACCTCCTCTTCCTCAGCCGTGGTCAGGCCCTCATAATATTTTTCTAACAGTTCTTTCATCTTCTCATCTGTTGTTTGATTGCTTCTCTCAAAAATTTTCGCGCCCGGCTGAGCGCCACTCTCACATTCACCTCGGTCATCCCGGTGGTTCTGGCGATGTCGGGATAGTCCAATCCTTCGATGTCGCGCAAAACGACAACCCGTTTCTGCGATTCAGGCAGACGGCTGATGAGTCGCATCAGGTTGCTGCGAGTCTCGTCCGTCTCCATCTCCGCCTCCACATTCCGTTCCTCCACCGCATCGTGTTCCGACGGTTCATCGTCCACAAGCTGCAGATGCTGACGTCGCAGATAGTCTATGCATTGGTTTCGGGTCAGCGTCACACAATATCCGGAAAGGTTGCCGTCCTTGGGAATGGTGTCGCGTTTCTGCCAGAGTTTCAGATAGACTTCCTGCAAGATGTCTTCCGCGTCCTGGCTGGTTCCCACGATTCGAAAGGCAGAACGGAAGAGCACCTGCCGGAGAGGCAAAAAGAGTCGTTTGAATTCCTCTGCCGTCATCATGTCAAGGGATTTCTATTCCTCCAAGCAGTCCGCCGCCTTGTTGCTTCAGTTCGTTCATGTCGAAATCACCAGCGACATGCACCATAACCGGATCATCCATAGAGGCTGACAATACCACAAGCTCCCTACAACGGTCCTCTTTGATGTTGGCGAAGATTTTGACATGCTCAGCATCTTCTTTCGTGTCCATCAGCAGTTCGAGTCCCTCGACGGTCAGGTTCTCAACAGCCTCACAGAAAGCCTTGCGGTCGGACTCGGAACTTTCCTCCAGCGAAATGATATTCACAAAGCGCAGCTTGCTCATCACATCTTTCATTTTCTTCATTTTCTCAGAATCCTCAGAATCCTGAGCTTCAGGACTCATCGACATCATCATGCCGAGGGTGTTTTTGTCCAGTTTCACCACCTCCGCATTCTCCGCCTTGGAGAATCGCTCAACGAACTGGTCAAACGTCTGAGCATTGAGCGACAGGCTCATGCAGGCAAGCATTGTGATCAATAAAAAATGTTTCATGACTTTTTGATTTGTTATGGATTATTATTGAATTGTTTCTATCCTGTTAACGCAATCAATGATTGTTTTGTTACAGAGAAAAGAAAGAAAATTAAAAAAATTTCTGTCTGGATGAACCATACAAGATGAGAACTGTAAAAACGGATTGTTTCTATTTTGAAAAAATGCAGGGAAACCTATTTTACCTCATTACCAATTTCATTTTACAATTTGCGAAACCCAAATCAAATAACAAAATGCAGTTCCATTTAAAAAAAACGATGCCGGTACTATGACAGACATCGTTATATCAGAAGGAGAGTGTCCCAAGAATTTGTCGTTTGAGCAATATGCTCTTAACCCAACTTTTTCATTCTAAATTTGAATTTCATTACTAATCAGTGTTTTGTATTTTTTCGCTACGTCTGTTGTGTTCTACAAATTTTTATTTTTCGGAATGGCATCGGTTTATAGTTCAACAACGAGTAGATTTCAGCAGCTTGTTCCGTTGGCTTGCTGCATATCCTCATTTCTACTTTCTCCCCCAGTACGTTGATTGCCTCAGATGTCACGGCTTTCTGCGTGCTCATGATCCTGACAATCTCCGTCCAGTATGGCGTGGG
>JAFUVE010000086.1 GCA_017483765.1 Bacteroidaceae bacterium
ACAGGTTTTCACTCATTGGCTTGCGGTATATTGTAGTTTTCTGCATGATTCTATGTGATTTCTACTACAAAGGTACGACTTTTTATTGAAATATCAAAGTAAATATCTAATTATTAATATGTTAATTTATAGAACATCCCTTAAATAATTAAATAATTTATACGGCACTTCGTGCCTTTTATTGGCTTCGCCCATAATCGGCGGCGCCTCGGCAGAGATTGAGCAAGCTCATCTCTGCTCTCGGCTTGCACGATTATTCTGTGACAGGGCGGACGCTTTGACCGTCGTTACGGTTGCTGTTGTACCTGTCCACGTTGCCACTGAGGAAGCCGAGGTAGTACGCGTAGTCCGAGTAGTACGGGTACTGCGTGGACGACCAGTAGCTGCCGCTGCCGCCAACGTTGTACGTGTTGCCGCCCCAGCGGTAGCCCGCAGCGGGCAAGAAGATAGATGCGCCATTGGGTCCAGTGACTTTACGACCTTTCACCCCATTCATACTCGTCCATTCACTGGTACACTTGCTTGTGAGCAGTCCCAACTGTTCATAACTTGGCATACGCCATCCGTTGCCCCATTTCACGTGGGCAACGTCGTACTGGGTGCCAGAGATATCACTGCCCAAGTTATGACATGAGCTTGAGCTACCGTTACAATGGATGTAAGTGCTCCAATCGTAGTAGTCCTTCTCCTCCGTCTCACCCCAGGCGTAGTAGCCGCCGAATTCCTCGGGGCTGCTTGCACCCACGTTGCAGCAGGCGAAATATACTCCGATGCCAAGGTCGATGGCGTGGGGATGATTATTGTCTGGGCAAGCCAGATACACTTCCTTGGCTCTCTGTCCGAACGGTCTTTTCAATGTCACGGTGTTGGCATTGTTGGCAATACGGGAGATGAAGTTGTTGGCATAGCTCTTCATGCTGCTGAAATCCGAGCTCATCGAGCTGGAGCAGTCCAGAAGGAGCAGAACGGCAGTTCCGCTGTATGTCGTGGTGGTCTCTGTCATCGCGTCGGAATCTGGGTTGAACTCCGAGTTCACCTGCCATGTGTCAGAGCTGGAGGTCATGTTGTACTGGCGGATGTTGCTTTTGGAAATCGTGAAGGGAGCGGAGATGTCGCCAAGCGTGAACGACACGAAGATGCCGTCGGCGGTGCCCTGCAGGAGGCTGAGGGAGGACTGCCCGCCAGAGGTGATGCCGGCCAGTGTCACGTCGTGAAGCGACTTGTCTGAGGTCTGGTAGGTACCCTCGATGTAGGCCGTGCTGCGGTCGGCTGTCTTGCCGTCAAGCACGATGCGCACCTTCGTACCCTTGCCTGTGGCGGGGATGGTGAACTTCACCTTCTGCGTGACGGTGGTGATGCTGCTGATGATGTTGTCGGCAATGCTGCCCAGACGCTCGTTCACAGCGCTCATGCTCGTCACCTCGAAGGCGTTGGACTCACTGCTGGCCAGCGAGCGCAGGTTCGACTGGAACTGCGAATAGTCCGTCACGTCAGATCCACGCAGTCCGAGCGACCAGGCGGTGAGCGGGAGTCCGGCTATGCGGGATGAGGATATGCGCGACTTCAGGTGGGCGAGGTAGTTCTCGTCGGTCTCATATTTGTCGTTCATGGCATGGGAGCCCTGGTCGAGACCGTCGGTGAAGGTGATGAGGTTCACGCTTTTCAAAGGTGTGCGGAAATCGAATGCGGACAGGCGGTCGAGCGCGTTGTCGGCGGCATAATACAGGATGGTGCCGTATTTCGTAGTGAGCGACGACACGAACGACTTGTAGGCGTCCACAGTGTTCTTGTCTATCACGCCTATCTCCTTCTCATAGAGCGCCTGGTTGAAACCCAGCACACCCAGGTAGGCCAGCGGCTCCTTGGTCTGGTCATACACCAATATGCTGTCTACGCGGGACACGGAAACCATGTGCACGGGCTCGCCGTCGAGGGTGAACGTCAGTTTGCCGCCGTCGGCAGTCAGCTGGTCCACGTCTGTGAACGTGAGCGAGGTCACAATCTTGCCTCCGCTGTAGATATCAAGGTATTTTACGCTTCCTTCAGCGCCCGCATCTGTCAGGTCAAGAGAAGTTCCGTCCGTCAGCGGATAGACAGTGGACTGACTGCCGTTCTCCACGGTGAGGCCGCTCTCATCGACGAGCATGCGCGTCAGTGAGGAAAGGCGTATGGCATTCTCGTCTCCGCCCTGCCCGCCTCCACCGTTGGCGATGATGTTGATGATGGCGACGATGTCGCTGATGTCGGTGTTATTGTCTTTGTTCACGTCGGCAGATGCACTGTATGTGGCCTCTCCTGCTATCGTGTTGATTACTGCCACGATGTCGCTGATGTCAACGGAGCCGTCGTGGTTAACGTCTCCCTGAATGGATGTCTGAGCCATCATGTTGCCACAGAACAACAGCAGGATGGCAGTAAAAAGTGAATGTAGTCGCATATCAGATTGGTTTTGGATTACAAATTTAGTTAATAAAGGCAAAATTACCCCTCCCGTTTATTAAACAATGTTAACGGATTTAAAATTTAACATTTCAAGATAAGAGAAGGTGCATTTTTTTACTTGCTGATGGACTTGGTACGTAACGGAGTGGTTGGTGCTTCAAAGTTCAGATAAGCTTCGCTCCTAAAGGGCGTACGAGTCGGGAAAGTGAAAAGACCGTGCTTCGCCGGCCGGTTGTGCGGACGAGGACATCCACAACCTCAGCCTGAAAATGATGTGGGGCTGACAAGAAGTAACCCCCCACAACCGATGGATTAAGTATGAAGACGCGCCACGGTGCGTCTCTACTGGCAGCCCTATCCTTTCTCGATGAGGCAGGTATGCGTCTTGGTCTTCTTGTCGTAGTTGATGCCTACGAGCAGGAGGTTGTCGGCATAGTCAACAAGAGAGGCGGGATAGTTTTTATGTTTGATTTGGGAGATGGCGGTCTCGGCGGACTTGTTCACTTTCAGCTCCACGACAAGGGCAGGCTTGTCCACGTTCTTGCGTGGAATGAAAATCATGTCGGCAAAGCCTTTGCCAGAGGGCATCTCGCGCGTGATTTTGTAGTCGTTGCGGGCAGAGAAATAAGCGAGGGAGATGACGCAGGCCAGCGAGTTCTCGTTGTTGTAGGAGAGGACACTCGTGTTTTCGTCGTGGGCAGACTCAAGGGCGGCTGCCACGGCCTGCTCGTCGCAGGCAAGGGTGGACTCGAGGAGTTGCTTAGACTGCTGCAGAGCATCCACCACAGGCTGCCAGTTGGTTTTCTTCACGGCATTGGCCATCTCGTTTGCTACCTCACGATTGGGAACGAAACACATTTCCTCATCCCAGTCGTAGGACAGGTAGCCCAGATGGATAAGCACCGTCAGCGCGTCGTCGCGGCTTGACACTTCCGCCATGTCGTTCTGGAACCCCGTCGAATCAACCGGACAGCGCATGCCGCCCAACATACGGATGATATCATCCTTCAGACCCTCATAATTCATCTGAATGTATTCCGCCACAGCATCGTATGCGCCTGTCTTCCCCCAATAACTCCGGCAGCGGTGGCGACTCAGCGCCTCCATTACAGAATTAGGGTTGAATATCGAGGGTTCGTCGCCTATCCGGTAGCCGTCATACCACTTCTCCAAATCATCAAAGTCCATGTCATATTTCCGGGCCAATACCCGCACTTCATCTCTCGTAAAGCCAAAGAATGAAGCCATGTTGCCTGGATCTACCATGGAATATTCCTTGAAGTTATTGAGGGCTGACTCCGTGTTGTACTTCTTGATGGGCAGTATGCCGGTCATGTAGACGCCGGCAAAGACGATTTCCGACTGTCCGCTCTTGAACAGTCGGCGAAGCCAGTCGACATATTCGTTCATCACCTCGGGTTGCTTGTTAAATTCTCTGCAGATAGCATCCCACTCGTCGATGATGAAGATGAATTTCTGACGAGTCTCCTCGTTTATCCTGATAAGGAAGGACATAAGACTCTCGTCTTCCTTCATTTCCACATCAGGGTAGGACTGATGGATATCCTCCTTCAGCGTCTGCTGCATCTGCTTCACGATAGAAGCGTCTTTGATTTCCGTAACGAAGTCACTCAAGTCCAGGTAAATCACCGGATATTTGTTCAGATGCTGCTCAAAACTGGGGTCTTTGGCAATTTGCAGGTCTTCAAACAGGCTGCGGGAATTACAGGAATGGTCATAATAGGCACATAGCATCTCTGCCGCCATGGACTTGCCGAAGCGGCGGCAACGTGTGATGCAGCTGAAACGTTTTTTTGTAAACAAAGTATGGTTGATGACTCCAATCAGTCCCGACTTGTCGACATATTCGCCCGCACGCGATGACTGAAACTTTTCGTTGCCGATATTAATATATGTACCCATAGTCTTCTGTTCTCTGTTTTCAGTTGTTAGTTTTCAGTTCTCAGACTTGAGACTTCTTTTTGCAAAATTACGAAGAAATGGGGATAAATCAAAATAAAAAGAGAGTTCTTTTAAGTGAAAAGTGAAAAGTGTAGTTACTCTTGCTGATGGGCTTGGTACGTAACGGAGTGGTTGGTGCTTCAAAGTTCAGATAATTTCTCTTCGTAGGATTCTGTCACGACTCGGAAAAGCACAAGCAAGCTTGGCGTTTCGCTCGCTGCTCCAGAATCTCGCTCCTAAAGGGCGTACGAGTCGGAAAAGTGAAAAGGCCGTGCGTTTCTTCATACTTAAAAAAACATTCCTTACACATCCTGCTCTATCCTGTTAGAGATTTCCTCATACTTACGTATATACGCCTGACGGAACCAAGAAGCCTGCTCGCGAAGCGACCCCAGCCTTTCAAGTTCAGTACGACCCACACGCTTCCCCACTTCAATATAGATCGGTCCTTTATTCAAATGGTGTACTCCTTTCGGCAACACTTTGCCAGGGCCATACAGACACATCGGAAGGATGTCCACCCCCAACTGCTCTGCCAAATAGAACGCCCCCTGATGGAAACGGCCGATGCGGCAGTCCTTTGACCGGGTTCCCTCCGGGAAGACGGCGATGCTGTAGCCCCGCTCCACCAGCGACCGCAATTTAGGGAGCAACGCCTCCAACCCTTCCGACACGGGATAATACTCGGCATTGCGGATGATTGCGCCATAGAAAGGATTGTGCCACACCCAGTCGTTGGTCAGGAAAATCATCTTCGGAGAGAACACCAGCTGGCACATCAGGTCGAGATGCGACTGGTGGTTGCAGATGATGACTGCCGGACGGGAGAAATCCTCCGACTCATCCGTTTTCTTAAAACTGAAACGGGTGCCGGGAATGCCATGACGCATCATCACGAAACGCGACACCCAATGGATAAGTCCGTGGATGCGGCGCTGCTTCTTCTCCGAGTTCTTGCCAAACTTCACGTAGCACACCACCAACGGCGAAAGCACAAATATGGAGAAAAATCCGAAAAACAGGGCGGCATAGACCGTACGGCATACTTTCGCCAGGAACCGCCACAGACGCAACGGCAATCCGTAGGCCACCGCGAGCACACACAGGATGGTGTTCATCACGCTGATGCGCGCAAAGTCCTTGCCAGGGCGGAAATGGCTCACCCGTTGGTCGGCTGGAGGATAATAGACATTGACTTCTTCCTCATGGATTCTCACGCCGTGCCACGAGGCGAACACCATCAGCTCCAGCTCTGCCTCGTAGCGGTTGGTGACAAAAGGCAGGGCATAGTTCTTCTTCAGCGGATAAAGCCGGTAACCCGACTGCGTGTCGCTCAGCTTGCGTCCCGTCTGCACCCAGAACCAAAAATTGGCGAAACGGTTAGCAAAACGGCTGCCACCGCTCTGCTCCGTCCCGTCCATCCTGCGCTTGCCCACAATCAGCGCCCCCGGATGCCTCTGGTTGGCGGCAAGCAGCGTGCCGATGTCCTCTGGATAGTGCTGGCCGTCGGCGTCCAGCGTGACGGCGTAGGCAAAGCCCTGCTTACGGGCATGGCGGAACGCCGTCTTCAACGCATACCCCTTCCCCCGGTTGCGTTCGTATGACAACACCGTGATGTCCTTGATTCCGTCCAAAACTGCGGAAGTGCCGTCCGTGCTGCCGTCATTCACCACAATCACATCCTGACAATACGCCTTGCTTGCCTCCACCACCTGCCCCACGGTCGAAGCGTTGTTGTAAGTCGGGATGACCACACAAACACCACGAGCACGGAGTGTTTCCTTGATATATTGGGGTGTAGCAGGATGTATCATGAATTTATGAAGTAGAGACGCGCCACGGCGCGTCTTGTAACTTGTTATATGGCCAGGCACACCATCGACATCTTCAGCAGTGGTGTGTCGCCGTCGTCAGCAGTCAACTGCAGGGCAACTCCATCGGAATCCTCCGTCACGGCCACTTTCGTGATCCGAAACACAAATTCAGGCGTCTGCAGCGGTGAGACCACCGAAAGGAACTTCACGTTTTTCAGCAGGTGCAGCCTCAGTTTTCTGCCCAGGAAATCCTCGGCCAGCTCCAATCCCGTCTGGATGAGGCAAACGCCGGGCGTAACCGGCTCGCCTGGGAAATGGGCCTGGAATATATGATGGGACGGATTCAGCCGTATACGAAAATATGGCGGGGCAGCGTCCTTGTCGGCAGCCACCACCTCATAAAAGTCATTCTTCAGTGTCATTTTCTTCAAGATTTTCAGGTTCGTCGTCGGTCAGGGGCGTGAAGCGGTAGGTCATCTTCCGTCTTTTGTTCTCGTACTCCCCCACCCCTTTCTCCATTTGATGGATCAGCATCCTCAAATCGTGGCGAAGCGCCTTACGGATGTACCATTTGTCCATCATCGACTGCACGGAATGGAGTTTCACCTTGTCCTTCTCGACGGAGTAGGAGAAGTCCATATAGGAAATTCCGAACTCGTTGAAAAACGAGCCTTTCAACACCCCGTCATCGTTCACCATCACGCACACACCACTGAGGTAGGCCTTCGGCAGTTCCACCATGGCGCTGAACCGCACTTTGCCGCCAGCCGTCTGCGGCAGCAACGACTGTGCATCAGCAGCCAAGGACGCAAATCCAGGGAGCAGCAAGCTAATCCACAGCAAACAAATTCGGGCTGATCGCATGATTCGTCTTCACGTTTTTAAGTTCTATCACTGTGCGGTCGTCGTTCTTCTCCAGCAGCTCCACACGGCTGACCACTGCACGCTGCTTGTCGAAATGGATGACAATCCGCTTGAACAGCTGCCTCATGTTCTTGCGCAAGGGGGAGAGTGTGGCAATCCAGTCACTGCCAGAGGCCGAAATGTCCACCTTGTATTCCTTGTCGTCGTTCAGGCACTTACCCACCACGCTGTTCATCATGATGCGGGCTATCTCCTTGAACATCTTATTCTGGTTCGTATCCACCACATCGGTGCGGTTGCCGTTCTTGATACGCACTTTCGTGTCGTTCAGGACAAACACATACTTTTTGGGCGACGTGTATTCCCAGCGCAACTTGTTCTTCTGCTGATAGTACATCCGTCCTTTCGACACCATCTTGTCGCTCAGCATCTTGAGATGCTTGGTCTGGACAAAGTCGCACTCCATCGACTTCATCTCCATCGCAGCACGGTTCACCTTCGCCTTCACCGCTGCCTTATCCACCTGTTGGGCACTCATATCGCTGAATGCCAACAGCAGAACAGTCCATATATACAAGATCTTTCTCATTGTCGTTGTTTTTTAAATATTCGGTATTTCGATGAGTCGATTTTTAAAACTTACCCAAACAGTTTTCTCATTCAACTTTAAACCTTAAACTTTAAACTTAATAAGTCACTTTGCAATCAGAAAGCATCCCACCATGATGCAAGCCACACCCACCCACTTCAGTGCGCTGACCTGCTCATGAAAGAACACAATGGCGGCCACCATGCCGAATACATAGCTGATGCTGACCATGGGATAAGCCTTGCTGAACGGAAACGTCTTGACGATGTACATCCAGAGCAACGAAGCGGCACCGAAGCAGAATCCGCACAGCGCGAACTGCCAGTTGACCAGCAGCGAAAGCCAGAACTCGCGGGTCCACGAGAACTTGGGCATCCGCATCATCGCGAACTTCAGGAACACCTGACCGCCACAGAGCAGCGCACTCTGGAGCGCGGCTAAAGAGAGGATTTTCCACATGACAACACAATAGCTAAAGATTTCACTTCTTCTTCCTGACAAGGCCTCCCCACCCGCTCCATCAACTGACGGAAGAGCGGCGTGGTCTCATCATGACATTCCACCAGCACGGTGCGGCACTTACCCTGGCGTATCAGCCGCCTGGCATCGTCCATCGCCCATTGTAGAGAACGGTCGCCCTGGGAATAGGTGATGTTGTAGCCATGGCATCGGGTGCGGATGGCCAGCTCGCCTGCTATGGTATTGTGGGTGCTCTGCATAAACCAGGTGGGTTTCAGCGTCTCGCCGTCACACAGCTGGTTCAGCAGTCGCTCGCTCAGCTCGATGGCCCCATAGGCCGTGGCGGTAATGATGGCATCGGGGGTGTCCACGCCGGCTTCCTTCAGCGCACGCATCGAGCTCAGCACCGCAGCCTTCATCAGACGGCTCATCCTGCGGGCCTCCATCGGCTTGACAAACTCACTGACGTCAGAGAGCTGGGCCGTGTCGGAGATTTCCACGCGGGCCAGCTCGCAGATACCGTTATCTGTATCGGGGAGGTCCTGCCCGGAAGCCGCCGTAGGCTTCTTTGAGAAAATCAGCGACGTGTCGTTGCCTCCGAAGCCGAATGAGTTGCACATCACATGCTCCAAAGACGCAAACGAATGACAGTCCATCGCCGGACAGACCAAACCCTCTCCCGGCTCCTTCCAACCTCGGTTCATCGGGATAAAATCATGCTGAAGTGCCAACAATGAGATGATTGTCTCTATGGCTCCTGCGGCACTGGTGGCATGACCGGTATATCCTTTCGTACTGGACACTGGCGGCATCTTCTCTCCAAACACACGTCGCAGGGCCACGCTCTCACACAAGTCGTTATTCGGTGTGCCGGTTCCATGAGCGTTCACGTAGCTGATGTCCTCCGCTTTAAGCCCTGCCATCTGCAGCGCTTCAGTCATGGCGAGGAACGGGCCTTCTCCATTGTCCGACGTGGCAGTCTGATGGAAAGCGTCGCAGGCATTGCCGTAGCCCGAGAGGTAAGCGTTAATATCTACACAATTCCCGAAAGCGGCCATCTTACCACTGATTTTCCAGGCCAGTTCCTCCCGCTCCATCACCACGTATGCAGCCCCTTCACCCAGATTCAGTCCGGCCCGGTTCTTGTCGAAAGGCCTGCATGGGGCGTGGTCGAGAATCATCAGCGAGTTGAATCCGCTCATGTGGAAACGGGTCAGCGCCTCGGTTCCGCCTGCCACCACGATGTCAGCCCGTCCGCTGCGCAGCAACTCCGCTCCGAGCGCAATCGCGTTGGCACCCGAAGAGCATGCGGTCGAGACGGTGACCCACTCAGAGAAAGTGTTACCGAAATGTCGGGCAATGGCTTCGGTTGTGGCTCCACAATCATGAGTCAGCATGCAGTCCGCATTGCCTTCCCCCTGCCTCAGCTGAGAAAATTCCTGCTCGGTCAGGTCCATGCCTCCCACAGTGGTGCCGTTGACCAGCACCACCTTCAGCGGCCTGTCG
The DNA here is from genome assembly GCA_017483765.1 of Bacteroidaceae bacterium. GTDB lineage: Bacteria > Bacteroidota > Bacteroidia > Bacteroidales > Bacteroidaceae > UBA3839. Next base: position 9,637 of record JAFUVE010000086.1, read on the forward strand.
GAGCAAGCCTTTTGCGTATGCACATATCCTGTCTCGAGTGCCTCACGCAAAGCCCACTGCGCCATCAACTGAGTGCGGCTCACCTCCTCATCATCCTCCACGCGGGATATCAGCTTGAGGTTGGAGTCTGACACATCCAGAATACCGGCTGGCAAGCCTTGGAACTCGCTGCTGAAATACTCATTGTCGCGGATGCCGAACAAGTCGGCGCGCATGGTCTTCAGCATCTCGTAGCAGCAGTCGCCGATGGAGCAGACGGCCCCCATTCCGGTTATGACGATATCATCCATTGTTAAAGTATAGATTTACAACGGTTTATTTTTGCACTAATATTCCAGAAAGCAGAGTAAATGCACTGTTCACTCACAAAGTCTCATTTCTTCCTGTTCTGGCTCACATACTCAGCGATGGCGCGAATGCTTGTGAAGATGGCTTTTCCTTCAGATGCGTTGGAAAGTTTGATGCCATATTTCTTCTCCAGGAGCACGATAATCTCGAGCGCGTCGATAGAGTCGAGTCCAAGGCCGTCGCCAAAAAGCGGAGCGTCAGCATCGATGTCCTCAGGGCTCATCTCCTCCAGGTTCAGTGCCGCGATAATTTCTTGTTTCAGTTCTAAAATCAGATCTTCCATAATTATTTATGATTTGACACTTGTTTTATAGTCTATTATTGTCCTAATCTCACCAACTTAATATCCACGCAGAAATGCGTTTCATCCTCTGCCTCCACCCAGCCGTAGATCACGCTCTGAATCTGAGGTTCCTCCAGTGTGGCACCGACAATCTGCTCCATCAGCGGTTCGTCGCGTTCTGCGAGAATATAGAAGGAGGTCTCGCCCTGATAAAGGTTGCGGATGGCAATCTCTCCTGTCACGATGTTGGGCAGCGTATAGATAAAGAGAGAGGGAGACGGAAAGTAATTGTCGGGATTGGAAATCGTCTTCATATACGCTTTGTCAGCATGAAAAGAGCCCAAACGATTGAAGAGGAGCACAGCCCGGTCGGAGCGGACTGAAAAGCGTTCTCCGCCCTCCGCCTGCAGCAGCAGCTCTGAAGCCAGGAATCCCAGCTTTGCCAGCAAGTCCATCTTGTAGAACTTAGGATAGTCGCCCACATATTTCCTATAGATTGCCGTCAGGAACGAATGAGTTTCTTCGTCAGGAAGCGCCATAAGCCGGTCGTCCACCAGCACTTTACCTGGTTCAATCCGAACCGTATGCTCCACTTTCAACTTCTGCCCTGCAGAGGGTTTTGACATCTTCACGGAAGGGCCTGCGGCACGTCTTCCACGCCACTTGCCCTTTGAGGCAAACAAAGCGGCATTCACTCCGCCGAAACCAGATATCATCTTCACAAATGCCGGCTTATCCACATGACGGGCGTCCGAAGTGATGTTCAAGGGCACAGAGACGCCAAGCTCAGCAAACCCGAGTGTGCCAGGCAGCAGGCCCTCGTCGGCCGCAGCCATCGAAAGTACCGTCTCCAGAATGCCGGCAGCCCCCATCGTATGCCCGTAATAACCTTTCAGACCGTTGGCAGGGAGCGAAGCCAGTCCTGCCCTGCGCAATGCCACTGCCTCCATCTGGTCGTTGAACATCGTGGCGGTGCCATGAAGGTTCACGAAGCCAAGTTCATCGGTCCCTATCCCATCCAGCACATCCGACAAAGCCGCATAGGCTCCGTCGGCATTTTTCGACGGGGACGTCAGATGGAAAGCATCATTATGGACCGATGTCCTGCCGATATGCCACGAACCAGAACCCTCACCGCCCACAACGTCATCACCGGCCAAGACCATCGTGGCCGCCGCTTCTCCGAGATTCAAGCCAGAGCGGCAGATGTCGAACGGACGGCAGGGACTGGCCGACGTCGCCTTCAGAGACTGAAAGCCCGACACGACAAACGCCGACTGAACATCGACGCCACAGACCACGGCATAACGGAAACGGCCAGAATCCAGCAACAGCCTGGCCAGATGCAGAGCCGACACACCGGATATGCATGCGTTGCTCACGACCACAGGCTCATTTGCGAAGCCTAACACATCGGCTATGCGGCGGGCAGAAGCACCGAGGCGATAGCAGTTGGCCTCATCATCCCCTTCCCGGAGGAGCTCCACATTCCCCTTGGCAGAACTGAGAATCAGCACCACATTGAGGCCTTTATATTCAAAAGAGGCCCCCTCCAATGCCGCATATATACTTCTAATGGCAAACGACTCCATCCTTGAGCACCCCGAATACTGCATACTTTCGGACTGCCCACCCGTAAACATCGATGCACAGAATGGCTCCGGCATACTCCAAATATGTTCATGCCGGATGAGCTCGGAACGGCCGTCAAGCACCGCACGCAAGTTCTCTTTTGTGGTCACCCCCAACGGAGACAGGATATTGTCTGATATCTTATACAAAGTGGTTCCTTTTTTTGATTCAAATCTAGAAAGATCAGAATATCTATAACTTCTAGAATATCTAGAGCATCTACCTCACACGCCCCATCGCCTCTTCCACTGCTCAAAGAACTCGGGCGCGTACCACATCAGCTGGTAATCCAGGTCCATAAACACCTGGACGGTATGTCCTGTGGCGATAAGCAAGTCTGATTCAGCATCGTGAATCTCATAGTCGAACACAATCTTGGCTGCCTCCGTAGGACGGTAGATGATGTCGATGCGCGGACGCATCCCGTATTTCAGCGGATGCTTGAACTGGAAGTCCATCTCCACGATGGGGGCATAGCAGTTGTTCTCCATATATCGCTTATATCCCAGGTCGAACTCGGCACCGAAGGCCTCGCGCGCATCCTCAAAATACAGCGGATAATGGCCATGCCACACCACGTTCATCGAGTCCACCTCGCTGAAGCGTATGTCGATCAATTTCGAAGTTTTCAATGTCATCTTCAAGTTGGTTTTCTATGATTTCACCGCAATTTTCATCTCAGCGCTCACGATGAGCCGTCCGCCAGATTCAATACGGGCATCTGCCAGCGTGACGCCGAACACCTCCTCACGCACGTCGACAGTGGTGGTCAGACATGCACCCACGGGGGGCAGTTCGTGAAACGTCATATTACGTACGGCTCCGATATAGCCGATTTGGATGTCAGCCTTGAGGATGTACTTGTTCACATAGCCGAGACGTACAGCGCAAGTCTGGGCGATGTTCTCCACCAGGCCGGACTCAGAGAAAAGTCCTCCGTCGACAAAAAGGTTGTCGGCCGTCACCGTCGTCTCCGTCACCGTCGTTCTCATGTCGAATCCCACCAGCCGGTCCACCATCACGAACGGCTCCTGCTGGGGAAGCAGCTCGTGGATGTCGATGCTTCGGAGAAACGCCTCCGAAGGATGGGAAAAGTCCATATCGCTCATTTCCAAAAATCAAAATAGTTATACCATTGCTCAGGATAGCGCCGGACCACACGCTCCAACTCCTCCACATAGGCAGATGCAAGCTGGCGGATCTGCACCTGGCGGGGCGCATCCTTGTCGTAGGCCAGAGGACAGACATAAATGGTGTATCGCTTCGTACCGGTCTTCATCACGTTGACCGCCAGCACATCGAGTCCGCGCATGGTGGCCACGCTGAACGGTCCGAGCGGAAAGCGGGCGTCTGCTCCCAGAAAACTGTAGGTAAGCGACTTTTCAGACCCGGTGAAGCGGTCGGCCGGCATGCTGAGAATCTCGCCGTCGCTCAAGGCGCGGTCTATCTCGAACAAGTGCGACATGTCGCTCCTCACCTCTATCATCCGGATGTTGTTGCCCTCGAACATTCGCCGACGGTTTTCCATCACTGACGCTTTCTCACCGAAAAAGACGAGGGCGTTCATCCGCTTGTCCTCAGCACGCAGCGTATAGCCAGCCAGTTCGTAATTGCCGACATGGGCACTCAGCTGGACAAAGCCCTCCGGCTTTTCAGAAAGACGGAGAAAATGGGCATACCCTTCTATATCCACCTGGAATTGCTTCCCGGCATACATGGCGAAGCGGTCAATCACCACCTGTCCGAACTTGCAGTGGTTCACATAGGTTTTCCAGGCAGCCTTCCATCGGCCCATGCCATGATGCTGCCGGAAATAGCGGTAGATGATTCTGCCACCCGGACGGAACACGACACACACTGGAATGACAAAGATATTGGAAAACACATACAATATCCTGACATCCAGCCATCGCAGCAGCCGTATCAGCCATCGGTGCATGCCGCCACTGCCGTAGGTGGTTCCGTCCCAGGACCGTTGAGCCATCTCTACCCTACCTTGCTCTGAATATAATCCACGAACTGTCGGAGCGTGGTCACACCCACCATCTCCTCCGGCTTGATTTTGAAGCCGAAGTTGCGTTCCACAATCACGACGATGTCGACGAAGTCCAGGCTGTCGATGCCCATGTCGTCCTTCAGTTTCGCATCGTCGAAAATCTTGTCCTCGTCAATCTCGAGGTCGTCAATCAGGAAATTCCTGACTTTTTCTTCAATTTCTGTTCTTGTCATTTATTTAGTTTGTTGAGATTTTTTTTGAAAGTTTAGTGGCTTCGAGTTTCGATTCTTCGATTTTTCAATTCTTCGATTTTTTGATTCTTCGATTTTTCGAGATTTCAAGGTTTCGGTTCTTCGAGGTTTCGATTCCTCATCCCTTCCTCACCACCAGGATGGAATGCCCTTGGCCAAGGTGGTCGTAAATCTTTTCCAGCTCAAGACCGGCATCTCGGATGCATTGCTCCATGTCCTCCGTGTTATACATCTTCGAGTTGCCGTTGGCAAGAGCGGTGAAATAGAGTGAGGTCATCGTCAGGCAGAGCGTGGCAGGCTCGAAGCGTTGGCGGTCCCAGAGGGTCTCCATGATGAATAACCGCGTATGGTCTTTCATCACCTCCCTGGCACGCCGGAGGATATCCACAATCTGCTCCATGCTGAAGCAGTCGAGGAACTGGCTCATCCAAATGGCGTCCGGTCCGTCTTCATCCAGCGGGAAGCAGGCAGCCGGATCAAGCAGGTTGATTCCGTGTCCGCTGATCCGTTCGCATCCTTCCTTCCCGCTCACGTTCTCCTCCATCATGGAGATCTGTTGAGGAAGGTCGAGCACGCGAACACGCACATCCGGGTCGTACGCCACACACAGAAGAGCCCACTTGCCGGTGTTGCCGCCCACATCGTAAAGCGTCTTCACATGATGCTCGTCGAATATCACTTTCAGAGCCTCGGGGAATGCCGAGTCGCTGTAGAAATGGTCGAAAGCAAACCAACTTTTCTGCACCTGCGGGGGCAGGCTTGAGAGTCCCTCGTAGATGGTGGGCCAGTCGCCGAAATGGCGCAGGCCTTCCGGGCTTCCGTTGCGAAGGCTTTGCTCCAGTCGGAACCACCCCTCATAGTTCACGTCGTGGTTAAAGTCGATATTCACACGTGTGGCAGGGTCGTTCAGCAGAAACCATCCTGTCTTCGACAACGAGAAACGATCGGTCGACGGTTCGACAATCAGTATGCCGGCAGCCAGCGAGGCCTCCGTCAGGCATTTCACGGCATAGTCCGACAGGCCACAGCCGTGGCAGATCTCAGCCCGTGTGGCCCCACCGTCCTGATTACGGATGAAATCCAGGATGCCGAATCTCAGCATCAGGCGCGCCACCTGAAAAATGGCGGGTCCCCAGGCGATGAACTCAGCCAGCCGCTGTGCCTCACGGGCCGAAAGTTGTTCTTCGGTGTATTTATGGAGTGCAGGAGAAAGATGCATGACGTAAAGTGGAATTTTCATGCAAAGTTACAACAAAGCATGATAAAAAACAAATAAAAAACGTCAAAAGCATCGTGTTGCCTGACTCCAAGCGGGGTCAGACAACACGAGCATAAGTCATGATGCAGTAACAGAGGATTACGGACACGTCGTCACCGGGTTGTCGCAAATCCACAGGTTATTAATCCATCCTTCATGTTTCTTGTCGTTGGTCTTCACCTTTATCCAATCGCCTTTCACATCGATAGGGTGCAGAAGAATTTCAGTCTCTGTCGTCTTCCACAGCACCTTGCCCTTGTTGGAAGGCGTGGCACGCAGATAAATCTCTTCGCCTCCGTAATTACGGGTGGAGAAGCCCACGCAGGAATAATGAATCCAATAGCCGGTCTTCGACCCCTTCAGACTCACTTCCACCTCCTTGTCGTAATTGTTGTAGCTGTCGCCCATTATTCGCCACCATCCGTTGCGGGGAACGGAAAGCGTCATGTCGGCAGTTGTCTTGGTGGAGATTCTATCCACAATCTTACCGTTGGGCGCATTGCGGATGTTCGTGTATGGACCGTCTGTGTCTACAAGAAAGGCTCCTATTGCGTCCTGAGCCTGGACGGTTGCGACAAGCAACATAGTTGCCAGCAGCGACATAAATAATCTTTTCATTGTAAGAATAGTTTTCAGTTATTTAGTTTTCAGTTTTTAGTTTTCAG
>JAFUVE010000087.1 GCA_017483765.1 Bacteroidaceae bacterium
ATAATACTTCAAACTTCAAACTTCAAACTTCAAATAAATCTATGGGACTATTCACTGTCAGAAAACCAAGAGGATTCCGCAGAAGCTACATCTACTACGACGAGCGTAAGGAAAAACTTGAGAAAATCAAGGAAAATGCGGAGCGAGAACTGGGACTGCTGCCCGAGAAGGAATTCAAGCCGGAGGACATCAGGGGTAAGTTCGTCGCCGCTACCACGCACCTCAGAAGAAGGAAGGAAAGCGGAAAGAAGCCGATGCACCCCATGGTGGGCATCGCACTCATCATCGCGCTGCTCTTCCTCATGTATTTCCTCTTGCAGTAAAAATATAAACATGGACGACATTATCCATCTCTTACCAGACTCCGTTGCCAACCAGATTGCGGCCGGAGAAGTTGTGCAAAGACCGTCTTCTATCGTTAAGGAGATGGTCGAAAACTCTATTGACGCTGGTGCTGACTCGATTCAGGTGATTATCGTGGAAGGGGGAAAGAACTGCGTGCAGGTCATCGACAACGGATGTGGTATGTCGGAGACGGACGCAAGAATGGCATTCGAACGGCATGCTACGTCGAAAATCAACCAGGCCAGCGACATCTACAATCTCGCAACCATGGGGTTCCGAGGAGAGGCTCTGGCGTCTATCGCTGCGGTGGCACAGGTGGAGATGAAAACCAGAAGAAAGGAGGATGAGATCGGTACGCTCATTCAAATCGACGGAGCCAAGGTGATGGAACACAAGCCGGTGGCTTGCCCCGTCGGAACGAACATCGCTGTCAGAAACCTGTTCTTCAATATTCCCGTCAGACGAAAATTCCTGAAAAAGACACAGACAGAACTCAACAACATCATACAGGACTTCGAACGGATCGTGCTCGTATATCCAGACATCAAGTTTGAACTCTTCCATAACGACACGCCGGTCTTCAAACTCGACAAAGCTGGGCTGAAACAACGGATCGCTGACATCTGTGGAGAACGGACTGCGGACTCGCTCATCCCGCTGCAGACGGAAACGCCGCTTGTCAATGTCGTCGGATTCGTCGGCAAGCCGGAGACGGCTAAACGGAAAGGGGCAAGGCAGTTCTTCTTCGTCAACGGACGCTTCATGAAACACCAGTATTTCCATGCGGCTGTGGAAAGGGCGTTCGACAACATCATCCCTCAGGGTGAACATGTCAATTACTTTGTCTACCTCAAGGTCGACCCACAAAACATCGACGTCAACGTACACCCCACGAAGACGGAAATCAAGTTCGAGAACGAACAAATCATATGGCAGGTCATCAACGCGGTGGTTAGGGAGGCTATCGGACGATTCAACGAGGTGCCTGCCATCGACTTCGACCGAAAGGCCGACGACATCGACATACCGGCTATGCCTGCCAGTCCGGGAGGCGTGAGGATGACGCACTCTTATGGGGGATACAACCCGTTCAAGCCGCAGGACAGCAGCAAGACGGCTTCTTCTTACGACTGGGAGAAACTCTACCCGCAGAACGACGAAATGCAGGAGACGCAGGAAATCATCCTCACGGGGTCGCTCTCCAATCAGGCGCCAAGACAGACGGAACTCTGGAAAGGGCAGGATTTCAACGAATCTCAGAAGCAGAACCTGACCACGGAGGTCAAAGAGCTCTTCCAGTATGCAGGACGATACATCGTCATGCCTCATAACGGGGGAATTGCCATCGTCGACCAGCACAGGGCGCATGTGGCGGTGCTTTTCCAAGATTATATGGAGAGAATAAGGCATACGCAGAATGTGGCGCAAGGACTGCTGTTCCCCGAAATCATCCAGCTCACTAAGCAGGAGGACGACGCGCTGCAACTGGTGAAAGACGAGATCAAGGCGGTGGGGTTCGAACTTACGCCGCTGGGAGCGGCATCGTACTCGCTCAACGCCATACCGACCGGTATCGACGGAACGGACTACGCCAAACTGCTGCACAACCTCCTGTGGACAGCATCTGAAAACAAAAACGCAGTCAAGCAGACCATGGCGGAAAATATCGCGCTCGCTATGGCGCAGACGGCGGCTATTGCTTATGGACAGGAACTCAGCAACAGTGAGATGAGGCATCTTATCGAGCAACTCTTCTCTCTCGCCAACCCCAACAGGACTCCGGAGGGCAAAATCATCTTCAACATCGTCGACGACAACAAAATCGAACATATGTTTTGATTTTTTAGGAATTTTTGTGTTTGTTTGTTGCGACTTTTTACATTATGACGTAAAAAATATTACTAAAATGTTAAAAAAATGATTTTTTTTAAAGCAAAATGATGGTTATGTTGTAAGAAAATACTAACTTTGCAAAGATTTTAGGCATTTTTTGCTGTTTTCGAGGAGAGGCAGATTTGTATTATATATATATTAATGTGTAAGAATAGGATAGAAGGAGTAAATATTATAACTAAGGATTTAAGTAGATTTAAGTAAAAAGATATATTAATAATTTATTGTTTTATTCAAAAAAGTGTTTATGAAAAAGTTTATGATTGCACTGGCTTTTGCCAGTCTCGGAACTGTGGCTGTTAATGCCCAGAGAACTGTGGCACTGAATCCTTTCTGGAACAACTGGTTTGTTCAGGCTGGTATCGACATGTCACTTGCTAACCCGGCTTACACTTCCCATTGGTCAAAGGAAGTCTTCCCTAACGGTAAGTCTTTCGGTGTGAACCTCGCTATCGGTAAGTGGTTCTCTCCTGAAATCGCTCTCCGTGGTAAGATTCAGTGGGAAAACGGTATCATCGATTCTGACCATCAGAACCGCAACAGAAACCACGGCCTCAACAAAGGTCTGAAATGGGTGCCTTCTCATGACGGAGGTGGTTACGCTCAGGTTTCTGCTGACGCTATGCTCAACCTTAGCAACATCATCAGCGGATACAGCGAAACTCGTTTCTGGAACTTCATTCCGTTCGCTGGTGCTGGTTTCTTCCGTGCCTTCGACATTCACCAGTACACTCCGTCACTCCGTACCGGTATCGAGAACACATTCCGTCTTGGCAAGCGTGCAAACATCTACCTCGACCTCACTTATCAGTGGACTACTTCTTACCTGACTGACAACTATGGACGCTCTAAGGGTGAGGCTTCTGACCCTGCTCGTCACAATGGTATCTTCACCATGGAGCTCGGTGCTACCATCAACCTCGGTAAGACCAACTGGGACCGCGCTTACTCACAGGCTGAGATTGACGCTCTCCTCAAGGAGAAGGACAACAGAATCGCTGAGCTCGAGGCTGAACTCAACCGCCTCCGCGCTGAGAACGCTAAGCTTCAGCAGGAGCTCGCTAAGCTGAGAGACCAGCTCAAGAACCAGCCTGAGCCTCCAAAGCCAGTTGTTCGCGTTATCGGTTCTGCAGCTACTTCTGTATTCTTCGAGAAGAACTCTACTGTTATCGACTCTGAGAAGGATCTCGTGAACCTCCAGGCTGTTGCTTCTGTAGCTAAGGCTAACAACAACAAGGTTGTCGTTACTGGTTCTGCCGACTCTGCTACTGGTACAACTGAAATCAACCAGAGACTCTCTGAGGGTCGTGCTAACGTTGTAGCTGACAAGCTCGTTGAGTATGGTGTGCCTCGCGCTAACATCTCTACGGTTTACAAGGGTGGTGTGCTCGAAGTTGAGCCGTACAACCTCAACCGTCGTGCCGTTGTTGAGCTCAAGTAAGCCAACTCTAACATAACGAAATAATTAAGATGATGTCCGGTCTTTCGGACATCATCTTTTTTTTGATTGCCCAGGATCAGAATTTTATCTGGTGATTGCTGTTGCCATCTACTGTCTATAGAGCCTTTGCTGGGGTAGTGGGCGTCTCGCCCGCACATCCGGCCGGCGAAGCACGGCCTCCCCCAGTGCAATCCCCCAGGCCATTTGCGTTCCGCGTGCATCCTCGCTTAGTAGGGGGCAGATTCTGGAGCAGCGAGCGCAGAGCCAAACTTGTTTGAGCTTTGCCGAGTCGTGACAGAATCCTACGAAGAGAAACTCTGTTTTTCCAAGCACTCCCGCTCCTGATACGTACCAAGCCCATCCCCCCTGGGATAGTGGGCGTCCCGCCCGCACAATTGGCCGGCGAAGCACGGTCTCCCCCAGTGCAATCCTCCAGGCCATTTGCGTTCCGCGTGCATCTTCGCTTAGTAGGGGGCAGATTCTGGAGCAGCGAGCGCAGAGCCAAACTTGTTTGAGCTTTGCCGAGTCGTGACAGAATCCTACGAAGAGAAACTCTGTTTTTCCAAGCACTCCCGCTCCTGATACGTACCGCGCCCATCCCCCCTGTGGTTGTGGGCGTCCTGCCCGCACAATCGGCCGGCGAAGCACGGCCAAGCAACGATATATGGTCTTTTCCCACACCAATTCCAGAAGTGATTTTTTTTATGGTTATTTGCCTAAACCCTACATACCTCTTTAATTATCGTTCGAACGAATACAAATCTAAGCTTGCTTAAGCTTTGTTGAGGCTTAAGAGATTCGCCGAAGGCGGTGCAGCCGATAATCATGAAAATAAACTTTAAACATTAAACTTTCAACTGTAAACAAGCAACTTTTTCATCTTTTTCTTGGCTGATTCATAAAAATTGTGTAACTTTGCAACGCTTTTTGAAAAACGACGGTTCTCTTTTGGAGATATCACGTTTTCCACGGGGTATAGCGCAGTTGGTAGCGTTCCTGGTTTGGGACCAGGCGGTCGCGTGTTCGAGTCACGCTGCCCCGACTGACTTGAGGGATTGAACGCAGGATTCAATTCCTCTTTGTGTTTTTATATACCTAACAGAAAACTGTGAATACAGTCATTGCCTGTCGTGTGGCGAGCGATATCATCGCGAGCAAGCTATGTACCCTCCCTCCGCAAGGCACTTTAAACTTTATACTTTAAACTTTCAACTAAATCATATGAACGACTGGAAAAAACGACTCGGAGTGGTGTTCTCCACCAATCCCGATTTTAACTATCAGACGGAAGAGGAACAGCAACCCGACACCCTCGCACCTGAAAAGCAAAAACTCAGAGTGGCTATCGAGAAGAAGGGCAGGGCAGGTAAGACCGTCACCGTGGTCAAAGGATTCACCGGAAGCGAGGAAGACCTCAAGAATCTTGAAAAAATGTTAAAGACCAAATGCGGGACTGGCGGCTCCTCCAAGGACGGCGTCATCATACTCCAAGGGGAAATGAAGGATAAACTCGTCACGATTCTTAGGGACTTAGGCTACACAGCAACCAAATAGACTTCTTCTATTGGCTGTGTGCGAACCGATTTTTCTGCTGATTCACGTATTAAAAAAACATAAAAAATACGGAAATACGACCAAAAAATCGTATCTTTGCATCAGATTTGTAATATATATGTAGGAAGGTGCCCCATTGGGGGGCACAGAATGGATTTATTATCAGATACTATGTGTAGGATTATTGCTTTGGCGAATCAGAAAGGAGGGGTGGGAAAAACTACGACTACCATCAATCTTGCAGCATCGCTCGCTACCATGGACAAGAAGGTGCTTGTCATCGATGCAGACCCGCAGGCCAACGCCTCATCTGGACTCGGAGTCGACATCCAGCAGGTCGAAACTTCTATTTACGACTGCATCATCAGCACCGTCCTGGCTTCAGCCAACAAGAACGAGAAAATGATCGACCCGCATGAGGCCATTTACACCACAGACCTCAAAGGACTTGACATCATACCTAGCCATATCAACCTCGTTGGTGCGGAAGTCGAGATGATTAACCTCAGAAACAGGGAACTGGTCATCAAGAACATGCTGTCTGTGCTCACTCCTGAATATGACTATATTCTCATCGACTGCTCGCCATCTCTCGGACTGATCACGACTAACGCCCTCACGGCTGCTAATTCGGTCATCATTCCTGTCCAGTGTGAGTATTTCGCACTCGAAGGTATCACCAAACTGCTACAGACCATCAAGATCATCAAGTCGAAAATTAATCCTAACCTCGAAATCGAAGGATTCCTGCTTACTATGTTCGACTCCAGACTCAGGCTGGCGAACCAAATCTACGATGAGGTCAAGCGACATTTCAAGGAACTCGTCTTCAAAACGGTCATACAAAGAAATGTCAAGCTCAGCGAGGCGCCAAGTCATGGTATCCCTTGCATTCTCTACGACGTCACATCTACAGGAGCAAAAAACTACCTCGCTCTCGCGAAGGAACTCATCGACAAATATAACAAATAACGAACGTTATAATTATGGCGGTCAAGAAGAAATTCTCTGCGCTCGGACGTGGACTCGACGCTCTCATTTCAACTGAGGATGTCACCACCAACGGGTCGGACACGATAAACGAAATCAACATAGAACTCATTGAGGCCAACCCCAACCAGCCAAGAAGGGAATTCGACGAGGAAGCCCTTCAGGAACTGGCGGACTCCATTCAGGAAATTGGCATCATACAGCCCATCACGCTCAGAAAACTCAGCAACGGAAAGTATCAGATCGTTGCAGGTGAAAGAAGATGGAGGGCGTCCATGAGGGCAAAACTCACGACCATCCCGGCGTATATCATCAGCGTGGATGAGGAAAAACTCATGGAGATGGCGCTTGTGGAGAATATTCAAAGACAGGACCTCAACCCCATTGAAATCGCACTGGCATACCAGCAACTTATCGAGCAGTACGGACTCACACAGGAGAAACTGGCTGAAAAAGTTGGAAAAAAACGTGCCACGGTAGCCAATTTCCTCAGACTACTCAGACTTCCGGCGCCCGTGCAGATGGGACTGAGAAACAAGGTCATCGACACAGGACACGCCAGGGCGCTGCTCGCAGTCGAAGACCCTAAGCAGCAAATCAAGATCTACAACGACATAGCACAGAAAAAACTCTCGGTCAGAGCCGTTGAGGAATATGTCAAGAAAGTCAAGGACGAACAGGAAGGAAAGGAAACAAAAAAGAAGAAACAAATACCGGAATTGCCGGATATGACGGACATCAAGCAGAATGCTGACAAATTATTCGGAAAGAACACTATCATCACTTGTGATGCCAACGGAAAGGGAAAACTGACAATCCCTTTCAGCAACATTGACGAAATCAGACACATTATCGAACAACTGTCCGTAAAAGCATAACCGGATGAATAGCAAATGCAGAAAATACTTGACTATCATACTTATGGCCTTTGCCTTTGGATTCACGGCCAAGGCGCAAGTGGTCAAGACGGATTCTGCTCATACCGTTGACGCCTTACAGTTTGAATTCGACCAGCAAGACACTGTCTTAGTCGACACGCTCAACCAGGGGCGGCTGCTTATCAGCCACGAAGACTCTGTCGTCGCAGGGATTCAGAAACAAAAGACGGAAGACATACAACAAAAGCAAAAATGGATCCCGAATCCGAAGAAGGCACTCTGGCTTGCTATCGCCATTCCGGGAGGAGGACAAATTTACAACAGGAAGTTCTGGAAGCTACCGCTTATCTATGGCGGATTCATAGGATGTTTCTATGCCATCAGCTGGAACAACACCATGTACCATGACTACGCACAGGCGTATGTCGACATCATGGACAGCGACCCTAATACACAGAGTTTCTACAATTTCCTGCCTCCCACATACGACGTTAATGCCAACCTCGAGAGGCTTCAGAATCTCTTCAAGAGAAAAAAAGACTATTACAGAAGGTATCGCGACCTCAGCATCTTCTGCGCCATTGGAGTGTATGCGCTCTCTGTCATCGACGCATATGTCGACGCCGAACTGTCAAGCTTCGACATCAGCAGAGACCTCAGCATGAAAGTCAGACCCTCGGTATTCAGCGACAGGGCCATGACCACAGGAAACTCCAACTCGTACGGAATCAAGTGTGCCATCGCTTTCTGATAAGCTGAATGGGGCGCATGATGAAGACGAAATCATCAACTGACTACAATAACACCTGACAAATTCTTTTATATAAATAAAAATATATCATTATGAGAAAATTTTTGACAACAGCAACTTTAGCCTTGGCGATCTCGGCAGGAGCAAGTGCTCAAAACTATAGTTATAATTATAGCGGAGACAATGCGAATTCTGCCACCGGGGACAACATTCCCGTGTCAAGTGAGGTGCTGATGCAGGATTATAACAACAGAACGTATCTTAGGGAAAACGTCACGTCGAGAAGTGTGGTCAGGACGTCGGACGCCAGCGACCTCACCATCGAGCAGAGGCTCAAGAGAATCCAGACTACGATGGAGCTGCCTCTCAACAGCATAACCAGAACCTATATCGACAAGTACGCAAACAAGATGAAGCGTTCGGTAGGTGTCATGCTGGCGTCCATGAATTTCTACAGACCTATTTTTGAGGACGCTCTGGAAAGATACGGACTTCCTTACGAACTTGAGTTCCTGCCCGTCATCGAATCTGCTCTCAGGCCTACCGCCACTTCCCCTGTAGGGGCTGCAGGACTCTGGCAGTTCATGCCGTCAACTGGTAAACACTACGGATTGCAAATCAACACTCTGGTGGACGAAAGAAGAGACCCGGTCAAGTCTACCGACGCGGCTTGCCGTTATCTCAGAGACCTCTACAACCGGTTCGGCGACTGGAGCCTCGCCATCGCTGGATATAACTGTGGAGAAGGTGCTGTACAGAAGGCACTCGCAAGGGCCGGAGGCAAGGAAGGTAAGAGCTTCTGGGACATATATAACTATCTGCCCAAGGAGACAAGAGGATACGTGCCTGCTTTCATCGGTGCTACGTATATCATGAACTACTACTGCGAGCACGGAATTCAGCCTATGATGGCCTCGCTGCCAGAGAGAGCTGACACCGTCGTCGTGAGAAAAGACATCAGACTGTCGAAAGTGGCTACTGCGTGCGGGGTTTCTATAGACCAGATCAAGGCGCTCAACCCACAGTTCCGGCAGGACATCGTACCTGCTAACTACGCCATCATGCTGCCTGCCGAGGCGGCTGTGGAATTTGCAGGAAAACAGGAGGATATTTACAACTCTTACTCCACCGGGACTAACTATGCGATGAATGCGGCTTATTCCGCTTCTTCATCCAACTCGTATAAGAGAAGGGGATATTCCTACAGAAGACGCAGATAAGGATTCTAAGTAAAAGGGTGGTTCATGTTTTTTTGAACCACCCTTCAATCTTTTACCATACACCCTTAAAAAAAGCATAACGACATTTTAACCTCAAATCCGTATGAACGACGATAAGAATGGGAAAGAAGACAATGAGGATTTGATGGTGGATGAGGCGTTCAACCATCTCGTTCAGTCATACCTCAACACGAAACACCGAAAAAAAACTGAAATCATCCAGAAGGCTTTCAACTTTGCGAAATATGCGCACAAAGGGGTAAAGAGACTTTCTGGAGAACCATATATCATGCACCCTATCGCTGTGGCGCAGATCGTGTGCTCTGAAATCGGACTCGGTAGCACGTCTATTTGCGCTGCATTGCTCCATGATGTCGTGGAGGACACTGACTACACCGTCGAGGACATCGAAAATATGTTCGGTAAGAAAATCGCACAGATTGTAGACGGACTCACTAAAATTTCCGGTGGCATTTTCGGAGAAAACGCATCGGCGCAGGCTGAGAACTTCAAAAAACTGCTCATCACCATGAACGACGACATTCGTGTCGTCGTCATCAAGATTGCGGACCGTCTCCACAATATGCGGACGCTCGGGTCGCAGCCAAAGAACAAGCAGTACAAAATTGCGGGAGAGACGCTGTATATCTATGCTCCCATCGCACACAGGCTGGGACTTAACAGGATCAAAAGCGAACTGGAGAATCTTAGTTTCCAATATGAACATCCAAAAGAATACCAGGAAATCATCGACAAGCTCAAGGACACGGAGGAGAAACGAAACATCTTGTTCGAGAACTTCACGAAGCCTATCACTGCAGAACTGACCAAAAGGGGAATCAACCACGAAATCAAGGCCAGGGTCAAGACCCCATATTCCATCTGGAGGAAAATGGAGACCAAGCACGTCAATTTCGATGAAGTGTACGACATACTCGCGGTCAGAATCATCTTCGAACCCAAGGATGAGGACAATGTGCTGCAGGAATGCTTCAACATATATGTCGTCATGTGCAACTTCTACAAGTCTCATCCCGACAGGCTCAGGGACTGGGTGTCGCATCCCAAGTCGAACGGATACAGGGCGCTCCACGTCACTCTTATGTCGAACGAGGGAGAGTGGATTGAAGTGCAAATCCGATCAAGGCAGATGGACGAGATTGCGGAGAAAGGATATGCGGCACACTGGAAATACAAGGACGGTGACGGCATCAACGGAGAAGGACAGAGCGAGGCTGAACTCGAGAAATGGCTCACCACAATCAAGGAAATTCTGGACGACCCTCAGCCTGACGCCATGGACTTCCTCTCAACTATCAAACTCAACCTCTTCGCATCTGAGATATTCGTCTTCACGCCAAAAGGGGAAATCAAGACCCTGCCTGCTGACAGCACTGTCATCGACTTCGCGTTCTCTATACACACGATTGTGGGGTCACACTGCATCGGTGCAAAGGTCAACCACAAACTCGTGTCGGTCAGCCATAAGCTCAAGAGCGGAGACCAGGTGGAAGTGGTCGTCGGTAAAGAGCCGAAAGTGAAGAAGGAATGGCTCAAATATGCCAAGACCGCTAAGGCGGCAAGCAAAATACAAAGCGCGCTGAGAAAAGAAGAGAAGGAAAAACGGAAGAAGGGTGAGGAAATCCTCAAGGAGTTCTTCGCCAAGGAGGACTTGACATACAGCAGCGTCAGCCTGGAACGGATCATTAAAGAACATCAACTCGACAACAGGGAACAGCTGTTCCTCTATATTGGGGAAGGAAAAATCACGCTGGGGACTAAGGACGTCGATGCCGTCAAGCCGCACAAGCAGGGTGGGGGATGGAAACGCCTTATACCGTTCGGAAGAAAGAAGGACGACGCAGCGAAGAAAGAGACGGAAGAGAAGAATGTGCAAGCGCCTGTCATCAACAAAAAGAAAGGGGTGGTCATCAACGACGACAACTACCAGAAATATTGTGCTCTTGCCGACTGCTGCAACCCTATTCCGGGAGACTCCATCATGGGGTATGTCAACGAGAAGAACCTCATCACCGTACACCGCCTCAGCTGTAAGGTGGCCGAGAAACTCAAGGCAAACCACGGCAACCGAATCGTCGAGGCGAAATGGAACATGAACGGGACTGTACGCTTCCCGGCTACCATTCAAATCGACGGACTCGACAGAATCGGAGTGCTCAACGAAATCACACAGATTATCTCTACTGAGCACAGCGTCAACATCAGGAAGCTCGTCGTGGAGAGCAAGGAGGAGATGTTCAATTGCACGATACTCATGCTCGTCAGAAACCTCGATGAGGTCAACAGGGTCATCAAGAGCCTGAAGACCATCGAAAACGTGGGAAACGTCACGAGAATCTAAACATTGAGATAATTCTACTACACCTATTTATATCATCTATACTTTATAATCAATCTCACATCTAACACTTTTATGATGAAAACTACGATGAAATCAATGATATTGTGTCTGATGGCATTTTGCACTGCCACTGCCATTGTGAATGCGCAGGACTACGACATGAAATCACGGGTACAGACGAATGTGCCCCTCGACTCCATACGAATGAGCGACCCTTTCATCTTCCCTGACGAAAAGTCACAGACTTACTACATGACCGGGACGGGGGGCATGCTGTGGAAAAGCAAGGACCTGGCATTGTGGGAAGGACCATACCGGCCATTCAAGATAAACCCTGAATCCTGGATGGGGCCCAAGCCGATGGTGTGGGCAGCGGAAATCCATCAACACAACGACAAATACTACTATTTCGCCACGTTCACAAATCTGGCGGTCAATATCGACACGGTGGACTGCAATGTCATACCGAGACGCGCTTGCCACGTGTTGGTCAGCGACTCACCGGAGGGACCTTTCGTACCTGTCAGCGACAAGGACTACCTGCCTGCCGACAAGCCGACACTTGACGCCACGCTATGGATCGATGCGGACCAGAAGCCGTACATGGTCTTTTGCCATGAGTGGCTCCAGAACAGAAACGGAACGGTGGAGAAAATCCGCCTTGCCGACGATTTCTCAACCACAGTCGGACAGCCGAAAATCCTCTTCCGCGCCAGTGAGTCGCCATGGAGCAGAGAGACCACCGACGACCATTCGGTCAAACCGAACAAGGTGACTGACGGACCTTTCCTCTTCAGAACATCTACCGGGAAACTGGGAATGATATGGACAAGCTGGATACGCGACATCTACACACAGGGGGTGGCGTATTCTCAGAGCGGAACACTCGACGGACCATGGATCCAGGAGCCGGAGCCCATCACCCCGCCTAACTTCGGACACGGTATGCTCTTCAAGACTTTCGACGGAAGAACGCTTATGTGTATTCACAGCCATAAGAAAATATCACAGGACAACGTCGACCGCAGGCCGCATTTCTTTACCGTCAGCCTTGTGGGAAGCAAGCTCCAGGTGATGCAGGAATACAAGCCGGAACAACGACAATGAGCCGGCGAGTCCCAGACATTTTGGTGAATGCTCCTGCAAACGAGCCGTCGCAGTCCATACTGGCGAAAGTGCCTCTTCCTGGGCTGATGAGCAGAATTGGCACATTCTGGCTATAATAGGCACTCCAATAATTCGGGTAAATGTTAAATTCTGACGTTTGCCTGTTTTTTTTCAGCGCTTGGGACGCTAAACGTTAAACACGACTGAGTAAACGTTAAACGCTCCGCTCGAAATGTTAAACTATTTCAAATACGTGGTTTAATTATTGTGAAATATTTTGTCGGGTTTAAACTTTTCTATAATTTAGCGGTCGAAAAGTTAAATTATTTCCGATTTTAACATATCGGATAATGTAAGTTAACAAATTGATATATATAAATAAATTGAATAATAACCTATTTAACTATTATGAAACAGTCTTTTAAAAGATTTTATGGCATCGTCATTGCCATCGCACTTCTGTCGGGAGTGACGGGTGCGTTTGCTTTCTCATGGGTGGGAAAAGCATGCGGAGACATTGAGTTTCCAAGTGACAACGTGAAAATCACAAACACGCTTTTTAAGGAATCGGCGATTAAGGGAACGCCGGTACAGCCGGTCGACCTCACTGAGGCTGCTGAGAAAGCTTGCCCGGCAGTTGTCTACATTAAGGTGACTATCGGAGGAAAAACCCAGACCATTGACTATTACGACCCGTTTGAGGACTTCTTCGGCGATTTCTTCGGCAGAGGAAATGGTGGTGGAAGCCAGAAGCGGCAGATTCAGACTCCGAAACAGCAAGGAGCAGGATCGGGAGTCATCATATCAGAGGACGGATATATCGTCACAAATAACCACGTGGTGGAGGGCGCTGAGGAAATTACCGTAACGCTCAATGACAACCGTGAATACGACGCGCGTGTCATCGGTCTCGATGCCACCACAGACCTGGCGCTTATCAAAGTGGATGCAAACGAGCTGCCCGCCATCACAATCGGCGACTCCGACGCGCTGAAGGTAGGAGAGTGGGTGCTCGCTATCGGTAACCCCTTCAACCTTACTTCTACGGTTACGGCAGGAATCGTCAGCGCCAAGGCGCGTCACGTCGGCGGTTCGCAGAACGGAATCGAGTCATTCATTCAGACTGACGCCGCAATCAACCAGGGTAACAGTGGAGGTGCGCTGGTCAATGCCAGAGGTGAACTCGTCGGTATCAACGCCATGCTTTACAGCAGAACCGGATCTTTCACTGGATATGGATTCGCTATTCCGGTGTCTATCATGAAAAAGGTGGTAGGCGACCTGCAGAAATACGGTACCGTTCAGCGCGCTATGCTTGGAGTTTCCGGTATGGACCTGCACAACTACATCGACGCCCAGAAGCAGAAGGACGAGAAGTTCAACAAGGACTTCGGAACCAATGAAGGAGTTTACGTGGCTGAGGTGATTGAAGGCGGAGCAGCTGAGGCTGCTGGACTCAAGGAGGGTGACATCATCACCGCGCTCGGCGACAAGAAGGTGACAAAGATGTCGGAACTTCAGGAGGCTACCACAAAATACAGCCCGGGTGAGACGGCTATTGTCACGTTCCTACGCGATAAGAAGGAGAAGACTGCCAAGATCACTTTCCGTAACGAGAAGGGTAACACCAATGTGGTGAAGTCGCAGAAAATCGATGTGCTGGGTGCCGAGTTCAAGGAAATCACCGACGCGCAGAAGAAGGACTTCAACCTCTCATATGGTGTGCAGGTGACCAACCTTAAGGACGGAATCCTCAAGCAGGCTGGTGTGCCAGAGAAGTTCATCATACTCAAGTGCAACAACCAGCTCGTCAAGTCGGTGGCCGACCTCGAGAAAATCTTCCGCAGCGCACAGACTTCCGAGGAGCAGACGCTTTGGATCTACGGCAAGACACCGGCCGGACAGCCTCGTAGTTTCGCCGTCCAGCTCGGAGAGGAGTAAAAGACGGTTGTAAATATACATTCGAAATTATTCAATATCAAGAGGGAGGACGCTTCTACACGAAGCGCCCTCCCTCTCGATGTTTTGATTCTCTTTTTGACGTCAAACTCAATGCTTTTGATGACGAAACGGAGTCAATATGCTAAAAACTCTTTGATGAAAACTAAAAACTGACAAAAGTTTGTTTTTTTCCAATTCTTTTTCGTAACTTTGCAGAAATATATGCCTTTTTATGGCTTAATTAAGACTTTATATTTTTTACTCGTATGAAGAAATTGATTTTTTTCGTGGCGCTTGCCCTCTCTTTGATGATAATGTCCAATGGATGTACGTCCCTCGAAAAGAATGTGCTGTATCTGCAGAACAGCGACTCGATTGACCTGTCGCTTGCCAAGGGACTATACGACGCCAAGATCATGCCGAAAGATGTACTGAAAATCTACGTCATCACACCGGAGAATACTGAGGTGTCGCGTATGTTCAACATGACAAGGGCCAACATCGGAGGTTCTCAGTCAGGTGCAACGACAATCGACTATCAGGTGTCTAACGAAGGAACAATCAATTTCCCGATTCTTGGAGAGATCTATGTGAAGGGAATGACTATCAACGAACTGCAGGACTATATCGCAGGAAGGCTTACGGGCACATATCTGCGCAACAGGCCTGTGGTCACTGTCGAGATGGAAAGCTTCAAGATCACAGTGCTTGGAGAGGTGGGCAAACCAGGACAGTACAACATCGCCAAGGGAAAAGTCAACATCTATGAGGCGCTGGCCATGGCAGGCGACATGGGAATGCAGGCCAAGAGAGACGAAATCAAGCTCGTCAGGGAGGATGCCAACGGCAACAAGAATATCTATATTCTCGACCCCACTTCTGCCGACATGATCAACTCGCCTTTCTATCAGCTGCAGCAGAACGACGTGCTCTATGTCCGTCAGAACAGTGCCAGAATCCGTAACTCACGTCTCAGCTCTGAGGTCACTGTGTGGTTCTCCAGCTTGAGCTTGCTCATGTCCGTTACCGCATTCCTCATCAACCTGCTCAAGTAAAAATCCAGAATAAGGACGACGGAAGTCGCTGAACGGACTTCCGCATCACATCATAAAAGCGGCATATCATCCAGTGATATGCCGCTTTGTCTATTCTTATGTGGGTGTAAGGCCATTCTGTGTCCATCCGATTCTTCTGGTTCTTGGTGGATCCTGGACCTACACGTTCCAGCCTGTCTCTCCGTCAATCCTCAGTCCTTGTAGAAGTCGATATTCTCGCGGGTCAGCAGGTCGATGGCCATATAGTGGTTGCGGTTCTGCTTGTAGTGAAGCACGCAGGCGTTGATCATCGTGCGGATGCAGTTCAGACCCTGGCGCATGGGGTGCTGGGCGATGAGGAAGTCCACACTGCCGTCCTTGATGCAGGTGACGTTTGCGTCTATGGCGTCATAGCCCAATAAAGTCACGTGGGGATGCCTCGGCATCTCGTTCTTCAGGAAGTTGGCTATCGTGTGGATTGACGAGTTGAACGAGAGGCCATGGTAGATGTCTTTGTGGGTAGTGAAGAAGCTTTTCAGACGTTCCTTCACGCCCACTTTGTCGTAGACATAAAGGCTTTGTTCCACAATCTCTGTCTCCGGGCTGTGGGTCTCCATGTATTTGCGGAAGCCCACCTCGCGGTTCAGCTGCTGGCGGCTGGCCACTCGCCCTTCGCCCATCAGCTTGAACAATGCGATTTTCTTTGCGCCTGCTGCTGCCATCATGATGATGCGGGCGGCGAACTCACCACTGCGAATGGAGTCCTGGCCGTAGAAGGCTACGGGGTTGAACTCTGGCCAGTTGGAGTCTATCAGTCCGTAAGGAATCTCTGACATCTCAAGTTTGTCGACGAACTTGCTCATGATGTTGTAGTTGAATATCGGGCCAATCACCACGGCAAACGGCTCCCAGTCCAGAAGCAACTGGGTCTGAACTTCGAACGAGCTGTCGTTGAAAGGGTCGTAGCGGAATATCTGGTAGCTGATCTTGAAGTCGCTGTAGCGGCGAAGACCATCCTCGAGTCCTTGTTCCACGCGGGCCCAATAGCTGTCAACCTCATGCATGGGGAGGATGGCGGCGATTTTGTATATCTTGTTGCTGGCCAAAGCGCTTGCATAGTGGTTCGGAACGTAGTTCAGCTCCTTCAGGGCGCGTTCCACCTTCTCACGGCTCAAGTCTGACACGTTCGTGCGGCCGTGAAGCACACGGTCGACTGTTCCAACCGACACGCCGGCGCGCTCGGCTATGTCCTTTATCCTTACTTTTGACTGTATTTCCATCTCCGTCTTTCGTTTTTTTATCGTTACTTATAAAATCTGCAGAATCGTAATTTCCTATCACAAAGTTAGCCATTTTTTTTGCCTTTTGCAAGGTTATTGTCACTATCTTTCCGTTTTTTTTCGAAAAATGTGAAAAATCAGCGATTTTCTGAAAAATTATCATTAACTTTGCCGTATACTAACTCAAATTATAAGGAATATGGCAAAAATCGTAACTATGGGCGAAATCATGCTTCGCCTCTCACCGGAAGGTAACTATCGTTTTGTTCAGACTGACAAGTTCAACATTATCCCGGGTGGCGGCGAGGCTAACGTGGCCATCAGCTGTGCCAACTACGGCCATGAGTCCATTTTCGTTTCTAAGCTGCCGAAGCACGAAATCGGACAAATCGCTGTCAACGCAATGCGTAAATATGGGGTCAACACGGACTTCATCGCACGGGGTGGCGACCGTATCGGACTCTATTATGCTGAGACAGGAGCGTCTATGCGGCCCTCGAAGGTGATTTACGACAGGGCTCATTCCTCTATTGCCGAGGCTAAGCCTGAGGATTTCGATTTCGACAAGGTCTTCGAAGGGGCTGACTGGTTCCACTGGTCTGGCATCACACCGGCCATCAGCGATGCCAGTGCGGAATGCCTCAAGCAGGCTTGTATCGCAGCTAAGAAACATGGAGTGACCATCAGTTGCGACCTCAATTTCCGTAAGAAACTCTGGACTTCGGAGAAGGCTATTTCCATCATGCGTCCGCTCATGCAGTATGTCGACGTATGTATCGGAAACGAGGAAGATGCTGAGCTCTGTCTTGGGTTCAAGCCGGATGCCGATGTGGAAGGTGGAAAGACCGACGCGGCTGGATATGAGGGCATCTTCAAGGCAATGGCCAAGGAATTCGGATTCAAGTATGTGGTCAGCACGCTCAGAGAGAGCTTCAGCGCGACGTACAACGGATGGAAGGCGCTGATATACGACGGAAAGGAATTCTATCAGTCAAAGCGTTATGACATCAACCCTATCATCGACCGTGTGGGAGGAGGCGACTCTTTCTCTGGTGGACTCATTCATGGATTGCTCACAAAGCCTACACAGGGTGAGGCACTCGAGTTTGCCGTGGCTGCCTCTGCTCTTAAGCACACCATCCCGGGCGACTTCAACCTTGTCAGCATCGAAGAAGTTGAGTCTCTCGCAGGCGGAAATGCCAGCGGACGCGTACAGAGATAACTGAAAACTGGAAACTGAAAACTGAAAACAAAATTACTGAAAACTGAAAACTGGAAACTGAAAACTGGTAACTGGAAACTGAAAACTGGTAACAAAATTACTGGTAACTGAAAACTGGTAACTGAAAACTGGTAACTGGAAACTGAAAACTAGTAACAAAATTACTGGTAACTGAAAACTGAAAACTGGTAACAAAATTACTGAAAACTGGTAACTGAAAACTGAAAACTGGTAACAAAATTACTGGAAACTGAAAACTGGTAACTGAAAACTGAAAATAAATATGGCAAAATTCGATAAACTGGCCGTTATGGCCAAAATCGGTGAGACTGGCATGGTGCCGGTGTTCTATCACAAGGATCCCGAAGTGGCTAAGCAGGTGATTAAGGCATGCTACGAAGGTGGTGTCCGTGCATTTGAGTTTACCAACCGTGGCGACTTCGCTCATGAGGTATTTGCTGAGTGTGTGAAGTTTGCGGAGAAAGAATGTCCGGAGCTGGCACTCGGAGTTGGTTCTGTAGTAGATGCGCCTACTGCTGCGCTCTATATACAGCTTGGCGCATGCTTCATCGTCGGACCGCTCTTCAATCCCGATATCGCTCCGGTGTGCAACCGCCGTCTTGTTCCTTACTGCCCGGGCTGTGGCTCTGTCAGTGAGGTAGGAAAGGCGCAGGAAATGGGATGCGACCTCACGAAGGTGTTCCCGGGTGATGTTTACGGACCGGCATTCGTCAAAGGACTCAAGGCACCTATGCCTTGGTCGAAGATCATGGTCACTGGTGGCGTGGCTCCTACGAAGGAGAACCTCACGGCATGGATCAAGGCTGGGGTCTACTGCGTCGGTATGGGTAGCAAGCTCTTCCCTGGCGACAAGGTGAAAGCTCAGGACTGGCAGTATGTCACTGACATGTGCAAGGAGGCACTCGGATATATCCAAGAGGCACGTAACGCTTAAGGTTTTCTTCCTATATGCAGGAGCGGGTATGTGATATCCGCTCCTTTTTTTTGATTCTCTTTCGTTGCGTTACCTTACTTTTGGTGTTTGGTTTGAAGGTTTTCCTGCTTTCATCGCCTCTTCTCCGTTTTTTTTCGTAACTTTGCAGAAAAATTGAAATTATGAACAATCAGCGTGCTATCATCACAGTAGTGGGAAAAGACACTATCGGCATCATTGCAAAAGTCTGTACCTATCTGGCAGACAGCGGCATCAATATCCTCGACATTTCACAGACCATCGTGCAGGACTTCTTCAACATGATGATGATTGTGGATTTCTCTAAGACGGATAAGGAGTTCGACCAGATTGCCGACGAACTTGACGTTGTCGGTGCCAATACAGGCGTGCAAATCAAATGCCAGCTTGAGGACATCTTCGACAAGATGCACAGAATTTAAGGTACCATCACTTTCTCGCCTTATATTCTGCTCCCCCTTTTACTCCCCCTTTTACTCCCATTTTTACTTCCCCTTTTACTCCCATTTCTAAAAAAAATGATCAATATCAGCGAAGTGATGGAGACAAACAAGATGATCGAACGTGAGCATCTTGACGTCCGGACCATCACGATGGGCATCAGCCTGTTAGACTGTGCGGATGCCGACCTCAATGAGTGTTGCAGGAAAATCCACGATAAAATCTATCGACTTGCCAATAATCTTGTACATACAGGAGACGAAATCGCCCGGCAGTTCGGCATTCCAATCGTCAACAAACGAATCAGTATCACCCCTGTGTCTATTGTCGGAAGCTCTTGCTGCAAGTCTTCCGACGACTATGTGACCATCTGTCAGACGCTCGACCAGGTGGCTCAGGAGGTTGGTGTCAATTTCATTGGCGGATTCAGTGCCATTGTCTCGAAAGGCATGACCCGAAACGACGAGATGCTCATACGGGCCATACCGAAAGCGCTGGCCCGGACGGAGAGAATCTGTGCGTCTGTCGTAGTAGGGTCCACAAAGACGGGTATCAACATGGATGCGGTAAGCCTCATGGGCGAGGTCATCAAGGCCACGGCGCGTGAGACCAGCGACCGTGACTCCCTGGGATGTGCCAAGCTTGTCGTGCTGTGCAACGCGCCAGACGATAACCCGTTTATGGCAGGAGCATTCCACGGAGTGAGCGAGGCTGATGCGGTCATCAATGTTGGTGTCAGTGGGCCGGGAGTGGTCAAACATGCGCTCCAGCAGATGGATGAGCGGGGACTGGCCAATTTCGAGACCCTATGCGAGACCATCAAACGGACGGCATTCAAAATCACGAGGGTGGGACAGCTGGTGGCACAGGAGGCCGCAAAAAGGCTACATGTCCCATTCGGCATTATTGACCTTTCCCTTGCGCCGACACCTGCTATCGGCGACAGCGTGGCCGACATACTCAAATGCATTGGAGTCGAGCAGCCCGGAGCGCCTGGAACTACGGCCGCACTTGCGTTGCTCAACGACCAGGTGAAGAAGGGTGGGGTGATGGCGTCAAGCTATGTGGGAGGACTCAGCGGCGCATTTATCCCTGTCAGCGAGGATCAGGGGATGATCGACGCGGTGGAGGCAGGAGCGTTGACCATCGAAAAACTCGAGGCCATGACCTGTGTCTGCTCCGTGGGACTCGACATGATTGCCATTCCTGGAAACACCTCGGCCCACACAATAGCCGGAATCATTGCAGACGAGAGTGCCATCGGTATGGTCAACCAGAAAACAACCGCTGTCAGAGTCATTCCGGTCGTCGGAAAGAGCGTGGGTGACACCGTGGAGTTCGGCGGACTGCTCGGACATGCTCCTGTCATGGCTGTCAATCCCTTTGCTTGCAGTCGATTCGTTTCGAGGACAGGACGTATTCCAGCACCCATACATTCGTTCAAAAACTGACTTTTTACACGGTCAGAAAACTTTTTCAGCAAAATTATTACCACTTATTTACGTATTTCCTTTTTTTTTCGTAATTTTGCATTTTGAATGTAAATTGTAAACGGAATAGATGGTTTTCACAGCAGAACAAATTGCCTCTTTTACGGGAGGCGTCGTTGAAGGAGACAAAAACGCGGCTATATCCACCTTTGCCAAGATTGAGGAGGGAAAAGCGGGGGCATTGTCTTTCCTCGCCAATCCTCAGTATGAGAAATATCTTTATGAGACAGAGTCATCCATTGTCTTGGTGAATAAGGACTTCAATCCCAGTCAGCCTGTCAAGGCCACATTGGTCAGGGTGGACAATGCATACGAGTCTGTGGCACAGCTGTTGCAGCTCTATGAGTCTATGAACGAACGAACTCCGGGAATCAGCAGCCTGGCATATGTCGACAAGACAGCGAAAATCGGTGAGGACTGCTATGTCGCACCATTCGCTTATATCGGACCGAATGTCACCATCGGAACTGGATGCGACATTCATCCCCATGTTGTCATCCAGCAGGATGCCGTCGTTGGAGAGGACACCATTCTCTATCCGCACGTCACGATATACAAGAAATGCAAAGTGGGCAGCCATTGCATCATTCATGCCGGGACTGTCATCGGTGCGGACGGATTTGGATTTGCACCTACTCCTCAGGGATACGACAAGATCCCGCAGATTGGAATCGCAGAGATCAGCGACCATGTGGAAATCGGAGCCAATACTTGTGTCGACCGCTCAACGCTGGGGGCTACGAGGGTAAAAAAAGGAGTGAAACTCGACAACCTCGTTCAGATTGCCCATAACGTGGAGATTGGAGAGAACACGGTCATCTCATCGCAGGCCGGCGTAGCCGGAAGTGCGAAAGTGGGGAAGTGGTGTATGCTGGGAGGACAGGTCGGCGTGTCAGGACATATCGTTATCGGCGATAAAACTCATGTCGGTGCCCAGTCCGGCATTCCTGGGGGCAACCTTGCCAGAAAGGGCGGGGCGACACTGATGGGATATCCGGCTGTCGACCACAAACTCTTTGCAAGGCAAATGGCGGCGCTCAAAAGCCTGCCAGACATGATGATGCAGCTTGAGGCAATGAAAAAGGAAATTCAGGAACTCAGGCAGCAGGTCAACAAGCTGCCCTGAATAACGCTCCCCCTCTCTAAACTCTAAACACTAAACTCTCAACTCTCAATATGCAAAAGCAAATCACCCTGAAAGCACCTTTCAGTGTTCAAGGAAAAGGATTACACACCGGACAGTTTATCAATGCCGTATTTCTGCCGGCTGAGGAGAACTATGGATATAAGATTCAGCGGGTAGATATCGAAGGACAGCCTGTCATTGAATGTTCTGCTGATTTTGTAGGCGACACACAGCGCGGAACGGTCCTCGTCAAGGACGACGTGAAAGTCAGCACCATCGAGCATGCCATGGCGGCTCTCTATGCCATGGGCATCGACAACTGCCTTATCCAGCTCGACGGCCCAGAGATGCCTATTCTCGACGGATCGGCAGCCGTGTTCGTACAGAAAATACAGGAAACGGGACTGCAGGAGCAGAAAGCCGACCGACAGTTCTACATTGTGAAGAAAAAGATTGAAATCAAGGGTGACAACGGAGAACATATCATCATCGTGCCTGACGACGATTTCTACGTCAACATCATGATTGAGTTCAACTCCAAGATACTGGCCAGCCAGTTCGCCACACTCAACAGTCTCAGTGAGTTCCCTGAGGAAATCGCATCGGCAAGGACGTTTGTATTCGTCAGGGAGATTGAGCCTCTGCTCAACCTGGGACTTATCAAGGGAGGCGACCTCGACAACGCCATCGTCATCTATGAGAACGAACTGTCTCAGGAGCGCTACGACGAGTTGGCCGACACAATCGGCATCCCGCATAAGGACGCCAAGCAGCTGGGCTATATCAACAACAAGCCGCTTACTTGGCCCAACGAGACTGCCCGTCACAAACTACTCGACATCATTGGCGACCTCGCGCTGGTGGGACGCCGAATCAAGGGACGTGTCATCGCAACAAAGCCTGGACATTCCATCAATAATAAGTTCGCAAGGCTGCTTAAGAAGGACATTCGCAAGCACGACCAGCAATGCCCGCCTTACGACCCCAACCAGGAACCGGTTCTGGATGTCAACCGCATCCGCGAATTACTTCCGCACCGATATCCTATGCAGCTTGTCGACAAAATCATATCCATCGACGAGAACTGCATCGTGGGAGTGAAGAACGTTACGATAAACGAGCCTTTCTTCACAGGTCATTTCCCTCAGGAGCCGGTCATGCCAGGAGTTCTGCTCGTGGAGGCCATGGCTCAGGCCGGAGGACTGCTCGTGCTCAACACTCTTGACGAGCCTGAGAAGTGGTCGTCTTACTTCATTAAGATCGACAACGTGAAATTCCGCAAGAAAGTGGTGCCGGGCGACACACTTATTTTCAAAGTACGCCTGCTGGCTCCCGTCAAGCGCGGTATCTCCTCTATGAAGGGGCTTATGTTCGTCGGCGACACGCTCGTGGGCGAGGCTGAATTCACTGCCCAGATTGTCAAGAACAAAGAATAAAACAGAGGCTCTTGAACCTCTGGTAATTCTTGTTTCTCTGGAAAATATCGCTCCTATGGCTCCTCTAAACTCAAAAACTCTCAATCCCCAACAACAAATATGGCAAAAATCAGTCCGTTAGCATTTATCGACCCAACCGCAAAGATTGGTGAAAACTGCGAAATCGGCCCGTTCTGCTTCATCGACAAGAACGTGGAAATCGGTGACAACAACGTACTCATGAACAGCGTGACACTCCTGGAGGGTACGCGCATGGGCAATGAGAATATCATACATCCGGGCGCAGTGATCGGAGGCATCCCACAGGATCTTAAGTTCAAGGGGGAGGAAAGCCTCGCCATCATCGGCGACCGAAATAAAATCCGTGAGAACGTCACAATCAACCGCGGTACAGCTTCGAAAGGAAAGACCGTGGTCGGAAGCAACAACCTCATCATGGAAAATGCCCATATCGCTCACGACTGTGTGTTCGGAAGCGGCATCATCATGGGTAATTCCACGAAGCTGGCCGGTGAGGTCATCATTGACGACTATGCCATCATCAGCGCCGTCGTACTTGTCCATCAGTTCTGCCGTATCGGAGGATACACGATGGTACAGGGAGGAAGCAGAACCAGCAAGGACGTTCCTCCGTTCATCATCGGTGGTAAGGAACCTATCGCCTACTGCGGACTGAACATCGTGGGATTACGCCGTAGACAGTTCCCAAGGGATGTGATCGAGAACATCCATGACGCCTACCGTCTCATCTACAACAGCAACCTCACAATCAAGGAGGCTATCGACCAGATTAAGTTCGGTATTCCGATGTGCGAGGAGGTGCAGTACATTATCGACTTTGTCTCCAAGTCCGAGCGCGGAATCATCAGATAATAAGTGAAAAGTGAATGGCGAAAAGTGGCACCCTCCAGTGTGGCATTTCCTTCAAAAACCGATGAACGTATCTGGTGCTGTGTGTCAGTCCGCATGCTCTTTAAACTTTAAACATTAAACTTTAAACTATAACAATGATATATCGTTTCATCATCATATCCAACGAGGTGGAGGACTTCATGCGCGAGATAAAAATCGACGCCAACGCAACATTCCTTCAGCTTCATAAGGCCATACTCGACTCCTGCGGATTCGATCAAGGCGAACTCACTTCTTTTACCATCTGCGACGAAGGATGGGAGAAAGGACAGGAAATCACTCTGGAGGAGATGGACACTTCGTCCGAGCAGGACTCCTATGTCATGGCTACCACACGCCTGTCGGAGTTTCTACTTGACGAGAAGCAACATCTCATCTACACCTTCGACCCGCTGGCCGACCGTATGTTCTTCATGGAACTCTCACAGATTATTCCCCGTGAGCATTTGCAGGAGCCGGTGGTGTCGCGCAGTCAGGGAAATCCTCCCCGGCAGCGGATTGACTTCGATGAACTGATGAGGATGAACCCCGTCTCAGATACGGGTAGTGAAGATTTGTTCGACGACGACATGACAGCAGAGGGATTCAACGATGAGGACCTCGAAATCAGCGGACTCGACATCACCGACGGTGAATATTGATGAAAACGCTGGTGGTCATAACTGGGCCTACGGCCGTTGGAAAGACAGAGCTTAGCCTTCATATGGCTAAGTTCTTATTGTCACCAGTTATCTCGGCAGACTCCAGGCAGATGTACCGTCAGATGTCCATCGGGACTGCGGCGCCGACTCCTGAAGAATTGGCCCAGGCAAAACATCTCTTTGTCCATAATCTTGACTTGGAAGACTATTACAGTGCTGCCATGTACGAGACCGACGTGCTGAAAGTACTTTCTGATTTGTTTCTTAAGCAGGATTTTGCTCTGATGAGTGGAGGAAGCATGATGTACGTGGATGCCGTGTGCAACGGTATCGACGACATGCCGACGGTCGATGATGAGGTGCGGAACATGATGTGGCAGCGGCTCAACGACGAGGGACCGGAGGCCTTGCTGTCAGAACTCAGACTCGTGGATCCGGAATACTACCAAATCGCAGACTTGAAAAACACAAAACGAATCCTTCATGCTCTTGAGGTGTATTATATGACAGGAAAGCCGTTCTCTTCCTTCAGGACTGGGGTGAGAAAGCAACGTCCGTTTCGTGTCGTCAAAATCGGGCTCAACCGGGAGCGCGAGGTGCTTTTCCAACGCATCAACCGGCGTGTAGACCAGATGATGGAGCAGGGACTCATGGATGAGGCGCGACGCCTTTATCCTTATCGCCATCTTAACTCGCTCAACACCGTGGGATACAAAGAACTTTTCAATGTGATTGACGGCACCTGGCCTTTGCCCATGGCCATAGAGCGTATCAAGAAAAACACCCGTGTCTATGCGAAAAAGCAACTCACATGGATGAAGAAGGATCCCGACATCCATTGGGTCTCACTCGACGGGATTTCCCTGGAGGAGGCGGTAGGTCGCATAAAGACAATTATTTTTTGATGAGATCTGAAAAATCAGTTAGTTTTATAATGTCTACTGATGGAAACGGAGTGCTTTTCACAACGTCAAAATGATGGTCGTCTGTGACAATATAATGTGCATTTGCGGCTATAGCACAATCCACAAATTTATTGTTGATTAACGTTCTTATTACTACTTCTGCTAGTTTCTGCCAAAAAAATATTGTAGAATTTCAGTGATTCCTCGATGATTTCGTTTTAGAGGAGTAGTAATTATACAATACGGTTTTAAGCTCGTCAAGATCTTCTGCTGACTTTGTGTATTGAAACATTTTTAGTATGTGAATCTGTGTAGGTGTAAATACTGTTGTGTTCATAAGCTAAGGTGTAATTATTTTTTTCAAATGCAAATATAAATATTGTTCTTGAATTAATCAACAGTCCTTCCTTTTATGCGTCTTTTTTAACCTTTTATGTATTTATTTCGTGTGTTGTGAACAGTTTGGTCATAATAGCGGCGTACCGACTGATGTCGATACGCCGCTGATGTCTTTTGGGAAGTTTTGTCTGTGAGTAAGGACTTACCACAGGCCGTTTTTGCCGCCGTTCTGCTCGGCTTCTGCCGCAAGGAAAGCGGCGAATTCCTCTTCTTCTTCCTCCAGTTCTCGCTCTTCTTTTGAGAGGTTGCCCGATCCGGCCTCTGTGGAGCCTACGATTCCGATGCAGAGTGCGTCGAAGTCGGAGTAACGCATGGTGGTGAGTGGAGTGATATATACTTTTTTCATTGTTCTGTCTTTTATTTTGATGTCTTTTTATTTTCGAACCCGGAATGAGGAAGTGCTCCTTGCATTTGCTGGGAAGGCAGATGTCGGAAACCCTCCTTCATCCCAGGATTCTTGATTTTTATTCAAAGAATAATTGTTTATTTCACCAGTACTTTCTTGCCGTTGATGATGTAGATGCCCTTCTCTGGACGAGCCACGCGCTGGCCACTCAGATTGTAGATGGCTGCATTCTCCAGTTTGCCGGCTGCGATGCCGTTGATGCCGGTCGGAGTGTCGTCATCTGTTCCGAAGATGCTGAAGGTCTTCACGCCGCTGTCGGCAGAGGCGGTTGCCACGGTCTCAAGCACGCTCACTGGCAGATAAGCCGTGTTGGCTCCTACGGTGAAGGTCTTGGAGGTCTTGTAGAATCCAACGCCTTGCTCACCGTTCATCAATACGATGATGCTGGGTTCGATTTCTGTGTCCTCAACGACTCCTGTCAGCTGGTTGTTTTTCACGTCGTCGGTGATGATGGCAGGTACCTCTGACGTTGCATCTGTGGTTGCTGTTGCTTCCGACTTGGCCACATAATAAGTTCCTGCCTCAGCCTGTATGAGCAGACCTGTGTAAGCTGGCACGTTCGTCACTTCCTTAGTCACGAGGTTGGTGGAGCCTTCCGCGTCAACTCCCTCAATGATGTAGGCGATTACTCCTTCGGTTGCCACGCTGAAGTCCAGACCTTCAGCATTGCAGTAAGTGCGGTAGCCGGCGTCGGTCACGGCAAGCTCAACGAAGGCATCTTTCTTGTAAACCTTGATCTCGGTGATTTGGGTGTTTGCATTGCTGTTTACTTTTAAGGTGTAGACATTGCCTGCAGCTTGGAATTGCTTGTCGATGAAATAGATATTTGTGCCAGTGGCTCCAGTTGTCTCGCTGCTCACTGCGGTTTCTTCAACATACATATTCTGTCTCACACCAGTTGATGCTCCAGATTTTCCTGTTACAGAAATAGCAACCACGTCGAAGTCGAATGTCGGAAGAGTAAGGTAGGCACCAGTTTTTCCTACTATCAGATAACCGCCGCTGTTTGCGTTGTATTTGTAACCGTTTCCATTGCTTCCTGCAATCTGAATGGTCTTTTCTGTGTTTTTGAAACTGCCTTCTTCTACAGCGTAGTCGGTTGGCAGTCCCCATCCGTTCTGTGTGAAGTCGAAGCGGGTATAGTAGTCCTCCTCAAATACGCACTGAATAGGAGTAGTGACGGTGATGTTGAAGGTCTCGCGTCCTGCGATGTAGGTGACGCCTTCAATCACTTGCTCTTCCCAGGATACGGTGATAGTGGCTTTGCCTGCTGCCACGCCGCTGACTTCGCCTGTTTCTGATACTGTTGCAATGGCCTCGTCAGACGTGCTGTAAGTGACGGCAAGGCTTTTCGGGTTAGTGGTGATGGTCTCTGCCGCCCCGCCTACTTCCAGGTTCTGGGCGCTTATCGTGGCGGTTGCTTCCTTCTTGTTCTCCACAGTCACGTTGTAAGACACGCTTCCTGCATTGTATTTGTTGGTAGCTTCCCAAGCGGCAGTGATTGTGGTTGTACCGATGGCAACGCCAGTCACAACGCCTTCTTCATTGACAGTGGCAATGGCCTGGTCTCCTGTGGTGTATGTATAAGTGAGGGACGTCGGTCCGCTGATGGCGTTCGTAACGGTCTCACCTACATTCACAGTCACGTCGGTTGCTTTGAAGGTGACAGACGGGTCAACGGGCTCGTCTGTGACAGGAGCTTCTGTATAACCTTCTTTTACATAGAGGTAAGCTGGGACTTGCGCTGATGCATAGCTTGCAAATCGGCTAGCACCGTTGTTATAATTGAATTGGATAGTCCTATCCGTATATCCTTGGGATGCATTTGTAATAGTATATCCATTGTCAGATGAATTTATTGTCCATAAAGAATTATCTGTAGTAGAATCAAGCCTATTGCCAGATTGTTTTATTCCTAACAATGAATTATTATCAGAAGCTGTAAATGTCCATGCTTCGTTTGAACCGCCAAGTGTGAGGGTTATTAAATCCGACGAACTGTCAATGTAGACTTCAGACGCATCAGAGTTTACAGCAGATTCTTCAAGCCGAATGGCATCTCTAACTGAGTTTGATCCAGATATAGAAGATGATGTGCCTTGAATACCGATAGCATAATATCCTTTTCCTGTAGTATTGTTGCGGTATGAAACTATTGTGTATTGATTTCCTGCATATAACTGCTTCTCATCTGTAACTTTTATGAATTTGGTTAATGGTATTTGCTCAACCACGGTTACTTGGTAAGACTTGCTTCCTGCCAGATATGTTTCATCAGCTGCCCATGTTGCTGATATGGTTGTGCTCCCGACTGCAACGCCTGTTACAATACCATTCTCATCTACAGTTGCAATGGAAGGATCTGATGATGAATAGGCTACTGTTAAGTCATTTGGTTTTGTTAATGTGTTTGTCGCAGTTTTTTCTATCTCTACCGTTAAAGTCTCTTCTGCGAAAGAAACTGTGGGGGCAACTGGCCCGGTAATAGGCTCGACTTTGATTCCATAGATGTTGAATCCACTGTTTGTGCTATAAATATATATGTCGACATCTTCTTCTCCAGTATAGTTGTAAACAACCTTATCAATGTCGTTTCCATCATTTGTAAGAGTTGCAACAGTTGAACTGCCGTTGTCTATATTCATTGACCTTTCAGAGCCAGCACTTCCAGACATTCCGTATACTGTAATTCTAGAATTTCCAGCCACTTTGAAATGTACATTTCTTGTTGTACTACTTCCTTTTCCTCCGAATTGAAGTCGTTTTGTGAAATTATACCCATCAATAGACTTGTTGTGTTCGGTAATCTTTATAACTTTGTCTGAGGCAGCGTTTATTTCTGAATTGTCAATAATTGTAGTACTAGAAAAATTTTGGATGTCCCAGTCTGAGAAATCCCACATTTTGTCACTGACAGCAGTTAATGTCTCAGTGACGGGCTCTTCCGGTCTTTCTAGTGAGACAAGCTGGTTGTTTTGGGCAAATTCATATTCTTCACCGTATTTTGTAAGGTTTCCGAAGATAATCACCTCATCGCCTATTTGAATGTCATTTTCAGAGGTGAAGTTTTCGCCATTATAACTTTTTCCCCTATATGCAAGAATTTGACCAATATTCAGACTCCCGTTGTAGGAGATTTTGTAGGATATATTGCCGTATTGTGAATTGTATGGTGTAACGATTGTAGAAACGATTCCTTTAACATAAACGCCTGTTGTTCCAGTTCCGGAGTCGATTGCCCGAATCGCCTGTTCAACAGTATAAGGGTTGTTCGCGGCGCCGGGAAGGTTAGGGTTGCTGTTTGTCACGGTGAGCTCGTATGTGTCGGAAGACTCCTGATACTTATCAGTAACGCCGGCATAGGATGCTTTAATTGTGGTGGTGCCTGCGCCGACGAGGGTTACGGTTCCGTCGTTTGCTACGGTTGCCACACCTTCATTGCTCGAAGTCCAAGTTACTGTTGCACCCTCAATAGTTGTCTCTCCTGCTTTCACGGTCGCACTGAGCGTTCCTGCGGCTGTTCCTGTGTACACATCCGTGTTGGTGAT
The DNA here is from genome assembly GCA_017483765.1 of Bacteroidaceae bacterium. GTDB lineage: Bacteria > Bacteroidota > Bacteroidia > Bacteroidales > Bacteroidaceae > UBA3839. The sequence goes on from JAFUVE010000087.1 coordinate 30,296, forward strand.
GCCGCTGGCATCGATGGTGGTTGTTGTTGCAGTGGCGGAAGAAGAGGAAGTAGCCTTTTTGTAAAATGCAGTTACACAATCCCTTATGTTGCTGTTTATGGATGTGTAGCAACGCCAGTCTTGACTGTTGTAAACTCCAATGTATCGTGAAGTTGCTGAGTTTAAAAGGAAGTTCACGCCATCGTTATCATGTATAGTAAAGATATTATTAGCATTTGTTCCAACACGGACTCCGTTGTTGGTGTTGGTAGCATAAAGGTAATCATCTCCTGTTCCAAATTTATAGGTACGTTTACCTTCATCATTTGTCCCAATGGTTACTGTCCACTCCAAAGTGGTGACGACCTCCGAGGTGATTTCTGTTTTTTCGCCGTTTAAGGTCACGCTTGTTGCGGCAGGGGCGGATGATGTTCCGTTGTTGTTCGACATGGCGCGACTGCTGGTTTGATCCACAATCACAACAACATCACCCGTTTCCAGGTCCTCGGGTGCTGTCTTCACCCATTGGTCGGCCGCATAGGCAGTCCCCATGCCAAAGAGCATACAGAGCAGCACGCTCATCATAAGTCGTAATTTTTGTTTCATAATTTAGTTAAGTTTTTTATTAGTTATAAATTTGAATAGGCTTGTTTGTTGGTTAGTCCATAATACATTGCAAAATTACAAAAAAAATGTAAAAAAAACGAATTTCGGAGGGGTTGTTTTATTCTTTTTCGGAAATTAATTGGATGAAAAGGAAGCTGGCGGGTAAAGTTTCTGAAATGATAGTATTTCTGTGGAAAAAATTACCTTTAAAATCCTCAGTGGTACTTTTGATTTTCCTTTAAAATCCTCAGTAGAAATTAACCATTTTAATTATGTAGATTTCTGTATGTGTATAATTAAGGTGCTATGTGCGTCGTTGCGCAATTTTTTGCAAGCGAATTATTAATTATAGTATTTTTCCTCAGCAAATGGATGAAAATAATTAATATTTTGAACAAACGGGATATACCACAGCTTGGCATATCCCGTTATCTTAAAGGATTTCAGATGTCTTACTTCTTCAGCAGTCCGCCTACCTTCTCGATGCCTTTGTCTACGGCGTCCTTGGCAGCTTCCTTCACTGCTTCCTTGCCTTTTTCTACAGCTTCGGCAGCAGCTTCTTTTGCAGCCTCAGGAGCAGCCTTTACAGCTTCCTTGGCGCTCTCGATAGCCTCGTTGCCTTTCTCTACGGCAGCGTCCTTCACGGCTTCAGCAGCCTCGGCAGCCTTTGCAGGAGCGTCTTTCACAGCCTCAGCAGCGGCAGCAGCTTTGTCTACGGCAGCGTCCTTGGCAGCGTCTACAGCCTCACCGGCACCTTCCACGCCAAGTGCGTCCTTTGCCTTGTCAACGAGCTGGCCTGCGTCGATACCTTTCACCCAGTCAAGCGCGCCCTGAACATACTCGTTGTCGCCAATCACGCCCTTTACCTTGTCTGCGTTTTCAGAAAGGAAGTTCTGGATTTTCTCGATGATGCCCTTTGCCTGCTCGCCCTTGCCTTCGCTCAGCAGCTGAGTGGCATAAGCCTTAGCCTGGTCGATCTTGCCTTTCAGACCTTCGCCGTCGCTGGCCTCAAGTCCCTTTGCGAGCTCGTCGCCCAGTGTGGCAGCGTCAACAGCCTCTGCGGCACCTTCGTTTGCGATTTCCTCGATTTTCTCTGCGCCTTCTTTTACTGCTTCTTCAGGTTTTTTGTTGTCCTTGCAGGAGGTCAAAGCCAAGCCGGCTACTGCGGCCAGCATCAAAAACATTTTTTTCATGTCTCTCAAATTTAAATGGTTAATAATAATGTTTGCTAAAAACGCTCCAAAGATAAACAAAAGTTTTCTCACTCCCAAACATTTCTTGCAGATTTAACAATAATTAATCATAACGTAACATCATTGGCTTCAACAATATCATTTCGCCTACTGAATTTAAGTTTGGTCTGCGTTCCGGATGATGGCCTTTCCGTCGCATCCGAGTTTTTCTGCCCCTTCGAGCTGACGGATAATCTCATCTTCAGCGAGGGGGTGGACTTTGAGTGCTCCGGAGTTGGGATATTGATTGAAGAAGGTGTTGTTGCTCATGTATAGCGACACGTTGGCTATGTCGCGGGAGGCGGACACCATGTTGTAGTATTTTAGGATGGTGGGGGCCACCCTTGGCAGCACCTTGATGCCTGTATGGCCGTCGACGAAGCGTACGAAGGCGATGACATGATACCGGGGACGTTTGTCCTGCAGCTGTGCTCTCTCCTCTGCGCTGCTCTTGTAGGATACGGTGATATGGCGTCCGAACCGCTGGTTGATGGTGTTCATCATTTCCATGAAGATCACACCGTGGGAAGAGGTATCTTTCATCTGGTTGTATCCGATGTGGTAGTGTATCATCTCATGGATGATGGTGTCGTCCACCTCTTGCTGTGGCAGGTCGGCGCGCGTGTTGATCCGAAGCCGGAAATCGTAAAATTCTGTCTTGCCGCCGGGCTTTCTCCGCTTGCGGTAGACGCATTTGCCCAGAAATGTCTTGGCGTCGCTCATCTCTACCGGAATCCTCGGCAGTTTGCCGCCGAACATCAGGTGGTTAAATTCATCGAATTTCTGCTCTACGTATGCTTTTGTGGGAACCATGAGGAATTTTTGTGCTGGTAAAATATAAGATGTTAAATGTCGGCTTTGTCACGTGACAGGACGTCCGTCGGTCTGACTCATTTGGACTCCTGGGTACGGAATGACTTGAAGAATCCCGTGTATTCCTTGGAGTTGTAAACAAGATAAGCCCGATACAGGTAGCTTTTGGCGGCCTTGAGGCCTGTGACACGTACTTGATACTTATTGTCTTCTTTCATTTCCGTGGCGGGCACTTTCTGATATGGACTGTCGGTGCCGGACTCTTTGTATTCAATACCGTATTGGTCGATGTACTGGGGGGCAGCTGCCGCGGCATCGGACATTTCTGCTGGCAGTACAGCCCATGTGTCGCCCACAGATTCAGCTTCGAGCGTCTGTGGTGGCAGGCCTAAGATGGGGATGCCGATGTTTGTGGGGCGCGTGTAGGGTTTTGACTTGTGGCAGCCCGTGGAGGGCGTGATGATGTCGAGCAGCACAACCAGGAGGCTGCAGGCGAACAGTGATGTGATACTGAGATGTTTCATTGTTTTTGTTGAGAGTTGAGAGTTTAGGGTTGAGAGTTTAGGGTTGAGGGTTCAGAGGGGAGCCGTGCTTCGCCGGCCAGTTGTGCGTAACACGTGGTTCCGCCTACCTCTTAATTTAGCTGAGGGTTGAGAAATGTTTGCCGGGGATTATTTTGGATGGCAAATATAGGAAATTAATCAATAAATAAAAAATATTTGGTTGAAAAAATAGTTGATTTGTGTAGATTGGGAGAGTAAATAGATGGATTGTTCTTTTATTTCGATTTTTTTACGTAAATTTGCAGATGGGATAGGGGGCTTTCAAAATGAGACAAGTAACAAATTAACTAGCTGATATGAAGAGACTATTCTTTTTTTTGACGATGGTGACGCTGAGCGTCTCCAGTCTTTTTGCTCAAACACAGTTCAGCAGCCAGGTTGTGGCTGACGAGGGTGCATGGTGCTGGTTTGCCGACCCGCGTGCGCTCCATTATGAGAACGAGTCCGGAACCATCAACGCCACCTACATCGGCTATATCGATGTTCATGGCAACGTGAAAGCCACTCAGTACGACTGGCTGAAAGGACGTAAGACGGATGTGCTCATACGGTCCAACTTCCAGCCCGACGACCACAACAACCCCACATTCATCGTGCTGCCCGACGAGCGTGTCATGATCTTCTACACCCGTCACACTGACGAGCCGAAGATCTGGTACCGCATCTCAACCCGGCCGGGCGACATCACCAGCCTCGGCGATGAGAAATACCTCGCGACTGCCAACAACACCACCTATCCATCGCCGTTCATCCTGAGCGACGACCCAGAGCATATCTACCTCTGCTGGCGAGGCATCAACTGGCATCCCACCATCGCACGGCTTACCATGCCCGACGCCAACGACAGCTGTCAATTTGACTTCGGACCGAAGCAAATCGTGCAGAGCACGGGCGCACGCCCCTATGCGAAATACCAGAGCAACGGGAAGGACAAGATTTACGTGAGCTACACCACCGGACATCCCGACAACGAGATGCCGGACTGGCTCTATTTCAACGTGATTGACATCAACAAGGGCAACGGGCCTATCCTCCGCGACTTGAACGGAAAGCAGCTGAGCGTAATCAAGAACGGTGTGTTCAACGTGAGCAAGACCGACAGCTATGCCAGCCAGTATCCCGCCACCATAGTCGACAAGACTGCCAACATCCGCAACTGGGTATGGCAAATCACGCTCGACAAGGACGAGAACCCCGTCATCGCCTATCCTCATATCGACGACGCGAAGACCACTCATGTCTACTGGTATGCCCGCTGGACCGGCACGTCATGGCGCAACACATGGGTGCAGTACGGAGGACACGCTTTCCACCACAACTGGAACTCCACGGAACGCTGCTACAGCGGCGGCATGGCGGTGGATCCCGACAACGTGAACGACCTCTATCTGAGCATACCGACGAAGAACGGCGCGTACAACAAGGACGGTGTGTACGAAATCTGGAAGTACACGATTGATGACAACGGCAAGGTGGCAGGTCAGGAGCAACTCACGAAAGACTCACCTAAGAACAATGCGCGTCCGTTTATCATCCCAGGTTCGAAGAACAGTCCTATGCGCCTGGTGTGGATGCAAGGTGACTACTACTACTGGATTGTGACGAAAGGCTATCCGAAAGGCTATCCCACTGCCATCCATGCCGACTACCAGTGGACCGAGACACTGACACAGGAGCCGGAAGGCGAGAAACTGCCTGATATCCATCCACTCACCAATCCCGGCACGCTCACTGTGGGCATCGCTATGGATGCCGCCAACTATCAGGGCACCATACTGGCACTGGGTGAAGGCGATCAGCAGCTGACTTACCGTCTCGACGCGACGGACAAGCGTCCTGTCGTGAGCTATGGCGGCAAGTCGTGGAAGAGCCAAAACAAGCTATATACCAGTGATGACTGGGCGCTCTACAGCACCGGTACCAGTGGCGACGACCACCCGACCAAGCTGACCACATGGGTATTGACGCTCACTTACGACGGACAGACCCTTACCACCTACCGAAACGGACTGGTGGATCAGGTGATTGAAATCGGTGAGATTCCGGTGATGGAGACCAACCCGACACCATGTGAACATGAGTTCCTGTATTTCAGCAGTCAGCAGGTGTGCCACAGCCCGATGGGCGTTCAGCAGATGGTGGCAGAGGCAGAGGAAGTGATGACCCGTGAGCTGGGGACATCGGCGCTTGAGCTGCTTGAGCTTCCGGTAGAGACACGTACCGACCTCGTACTCCCTTCCTCTTCCCTGGGACTTGACATCACCTGGACTTCGTCCGACGAAGGTGTCATCGCAAAAGGCGGTACGCTCGCTGCATTGGCAGAGGACAAGGAAGTGACGCTGACTGCAGCCATAGGCGAGACGAAACGCACATTCGTCGTGAAAGGCCTGAAGCGCGATATTCCGAAAAACCTGCGCTATGAGCAGGAGTCGGCACTCGACCTCAGCGGCAACCGGTCCGGCGCTTTCAGCACCAACAAATATGGACAGGCTCCTGAGGGACTGCTCTCTGGACTGCGTTCCTACACCTTCCTCGTAACGGTGAAGCCTTCCAGCCTCAGCGGCCAGCCGCGAATCTATGACTTCGGCAGCGGCAGCGGCAACAGCGTTTTCCTGCGTGCCAACAAGCTGTCGGCCGGTGTGAAATATAATGGAGGCTCCACGGTGATGGTGGACGGCGCGACCACGCTCAAGGCCGGTCAGGAATACAAGATCGCCGTGACGTTCAATGCGGCCACCCATACAACGAAAATCTATGTGGACGGTCAGGAGGATGCATCGACCACGAGCATCGTGAACGAACCCTATATGCTGGAGGAAATCGCAAAGGACTCACGCAACTATATCGGACGGACCCAGTGGTGGGACGGAGCTTATGCCAACGACAACCAGGATTTCATCGGCAATATCAGTGGTCTGCGTCTCTACGACGTGTGCCTCACGCAGGAGGAGATATGTGAGTTGCAGGGCATCGGATATCAGCAGAAAGAACTGCCCACGGCATTGGAGAACGGCGACTTCGAGAAGAGCTATGAAGTGCAGAGCGGATCGGGTGTGAGCAACGACCGCGCCATCTATGTGCCGGAAAGTTGGAACGTGGAGCGTAGCAATCCCAATGCCAACGACATCACGGCGCTGAAAAGCGGCGACCTCTATTACGACCGTTTTTTCGCATCTCTCAGCCAGCCAGCGAATAACGGCCGGCAGACTTACTGGGTGCGTCAGAACTGGGGAACACCCACGCTGACGCTCTCACAGGAGCTGCGGCTGCCTGAGGGAGAATACACGCTGACGGCCAGCGTGTGGAAGAGCGGTCTGGGCGGCGATGCTGTCGTCAGCGTGGAGACGGAGAACGGAGCGGTCGTCATGGCACCCTCTCTGGAAAACAAGTCTGAATGGCAGATGGCGGAGCTGACTTTCTCCAGCGACGGTAAGGCCTCTACCACAGTGCGTCTGCAGGCGGTACACACAGCTGACGGTTCGGAGAAAATCATCGGATTCGACAACGTGGTCATCACCAAGAAGGAAGACCCCCAGCCTGCATTGAAAGGCGATGTCAACCTCGACGGAAAAGTGGATATCTCCGACATCGTGGCCATCATCAACCAGATTGCAGGAACGGCTCTCTACGAAAATGCTGATGTCAACGAGGACAACAAGGTCGACATCAGCGACATCGTGGCGGTGATTAACGAGATTGCGGGAAAAGAGTAGGAGTCTGTTGTCAGGTAAGATGCACTTCTGTCTTTGACGTTTACCCGTCATGGCAGGAGTTTGAGCAGAGAGTCAGCCTGTGCGCTATAGAATCCTTTTTCTTTGATAAGTTGGGCAAGCAGTTTGCTTGCCTCTTCTTTTTTGTGCAGGCCAATCAGTGCGTGGGCCTCCATCCACAGCAGTTCTTCGGCTTCAGCTTGCACGACGGTTAGTTTGTACGACCGCTGTCCGTCGTTTAGTGTGCCGTCGCTCTCCACTTTTATTCTTTCGGCCCTGTTCTGCGACTTTTCCGCCTCTATGCGGTTCATTGCGTCTTCATAGTTTCCGCTGTTAATCAGTTCGCGGATGTTGCCGAAGCTGCTGCTGCCCCTGCTTGCGTTGGCTTCTATATGTGCCAGCTTGTCCGTCTCGTCAGTCTCGAAGAGGGGGTTGGCGAGCAGGATGCCGATAACCAGTGCTGCGGCGATGCCTGATATCCAGGCGGTCAGTCTGAGCCTGTGGCGTTTTCTGGCCTTCTTGTCCCATTCTTCCATCCTTTGCATCCGCTGACGCCGGTCAGCCATTTCCTCCATCAAATGCCGTGTGAACTCAGTCTTACAGCGTAGGTTTTCGTCGTTTTCCATGGCTGCCTCGAATGTGGCGGCTTCTTCTGCCGTCATTCTCTGCGTCAGGTAGCGGTCTATTATGTCTTGTCTTTCTTCTGCAGTCATTTTGTTTCTTTTGAGGTTTCGAGATTTCCAGATTATGAGTTTCCGAGATTTCAAAGTTCCGAAGTTTCGAGATTTCGAGTTTCCGAGGTTTCGGTAAGAACCATTCAACATTCAACTAAACAATGTGTTGTAAACTTCGTTCACTTCTTTTCGGAGTTTCTCCAAGCAGGAATGTTTTTTTGCTTTCAGGCTGTCTTTGTTGTTGATGGAAGGTAGCAACGGCAGCATCTCGTCAAGTTTCTTGTGCTCAAGATAGAATAGGGTCAGTATCTTCATGCAGGTCTCTTTCAGATGGCTGAGGCTGTCTGCAAGAATCCGCCATTTGCTCTCGTTGTCGTTTCCGTAGAGTATGTCCTGATAGCTTTGTGCGTCGCTGCTTTGAATGAGGGTGTCTTCCTCTTCATAAGTCAGTTGGGGCTTGCTTCGCGAGATCTCCAGGTTTTTCAGCCGGGCTATACTCATCAGGTAGGTGGTCAGCTTGCAATGTAGGGGCGCTCCGTTTCGTCCCACAATCACCCCTTCCTGTATGCTGATTGCCTCGTCGTCAATGGTTTTCCAAAGTGTTCGGAATGCTTCATGGAAGATGTCGTCCTTGTCGCTCTCCTGAGCGAAAAACACGTTCTTCCATTTCTTGTTGAAATAGTCTTTGCAATAGAAATAGAATGCTTCCTCCATAGCCGGATTCCGCCTTTGAAGTCCTTCGATGAATTCGATGTCAGTATAAGTGGCTGCCTTTCCCATTGTAGTGCTGATTCTCTCTTCTAAGTTTCTTTTCTGCAAAATTAATCATTTATTTTCTTCTGGTCAAATCTTTTTGAATACAATTTCAGAAGTAACCTTTAGTCCATCATCACGAAAGCAGCCCAGTAATAAGGGTCATGGTATTTGTCTCTCACGAATTTCTTGGCCTGTTCGAATGCGTCTTGTTTCTTCCATCCGTTTTCCGCAAGCATTCTGAAGAATTCCACGGTGAAGTCTTTGGCTGCGTTGTCGCTGACATCCCATAATGTCATGACGATGGTCTGAGCTCCTGCCTTTTTGAACGCCCGTTGAAGCCCGTAGAATCCTTCTGCTGCGGAGAACCCGGCCCCCGTCCTGCAAGCGGATAGAACCACGAGCTCCAGCTCATGGAGGTCCATCCTGGCAATCTTGTCGGCGGTGAGCACCCCGCTCAGGGTGCCTTCGGGTATCTCTCTTCCGCACCAAGCTGCATTACCTCCAGATAATATCAGACCTGACAGCGCCATCCCGTCCTTATATCCCTTAAGGTAGTCTTGCTGCCGGGCCTCGTCTGCTGTGTAGTAGAAACCATGGGTGGACAACAGCAGGATGGACGGTGCACGGCCTTCCATGCATAGAAAGGCCTCTTCAGTGCCTTCCTTTCCGGACTTCACCTCTACGTCGAAGCCGGCTTTCCTCATGAGTGTGGCCACAGCCGTCGTCTCCGCTTTCGCCCCCTTCATTTCTTTCCACGGAGTGTTGCCTCTGACTTCGCCTCCTCGTATTCGGAAGTGTTGTGGCACATCATGTTTCTGCGCCTTTTCTCTCATCTCGTCAGAAGTCATGTCGTAGGTGAGACCTCCGAAAATCGTCAAGCGCCGTTTTTTCTCGTTTCTGACGGTGATGGCATCATGCAGCCGTGCTATTTCTCTAGCCGACGACAGTCGTACAAAATGGTAGTGGTCGGCCAGCAGGCTTCCGTCGGGTAGCATGAGGTTCTCGATAGCCACAATGTGCAGTATTCCGCTAGGCACGTAATACACGGTGGATCCTTCCTTGACGTAATGGCTTATCGGTTTCCAGATCCGCTGCGCGAGTTTCGTGCTGATCTCTTTTTTGTAAGCGGAGTGGGGTGGACTGTCCGTTCCGAATAGCTCCAGCAGAATGCTGTCGGTGAGGCATAGGTGTAGTTCTGGGTCTTCCTTTCCGCTTTTCACCACATACATGTAATAATCCCGTTTGCCTGGTCTGGGTATGATGTCTATGAAGTCGAGCAGGATGTCTCCTGTGTTTAATGCCTCCTGAATCTGTTCATATCCAATTTGTTGAAAGCTGTCGTACCCCGACAGGCTGATGTCGGGTGTGAGCTGCTGGTCTAATTGATGAATCCGCCGGTTGACGTTGCTGATTTCCTCTTTGTTGGCCTCGAAGTCTCGGTTGAGGTTCTTCAGCTGTTGTTGCAGAGCTTCCATCTCAGAAAGTCTGGCCTTGAGCTTGCTGTCTTGTTTGCTGTGTAGGAATTCGGAAAGCGACCGTTCCATTTGCATCATCAGGTTCTTCTCCAGCAGGTGAGCCTCATAGCTCCTCCGAGTGAAGGCGTCGTTTGTCATGCCGGCGTACCATGCGTATTCAGTCATACCGATGATGGGCATATAGCAGGCTTGCCAGAAATAGTTCCGTTCTTCCACCGACAGGTATTTCAGGTTGGTTTCGAACATGTCGCTGATGATGTCGTATGCCTTTGTGTAATAGCCGGCCCCCTCCTGATGTTTTCCGCAGTGCAGCGATATGTTGGCGAGGAAATACAGCTGCATGGCGTATTCGCTGGAATGTTCGCCGTATTGCAGCTTGCAGTATTCTGCACATCTGTGGTATGCCTCCTTTGCTTCCTCCGGGTGGTCAGCTCTGAAGAGAACGTGCGCCAAGTTGTGTACGGCATTGTAGTAATGCTGTTCGGAAAGCACCTGTGTCGAGTCGGCTATGGCCAAGACCTGCTTGAGGTCGTTGCACGCTTCCTCTCTTCTGCCGAATGCGTCATCGGCTTTGGACTTCATGTCGTAGTATAGAATCCAGTCGGCAGGACTTGTGTTGGCTGATGTTGAGAATCCGTCATAAATTTTTCTGAGGTATTTGTATGCGTAGTCTTCATCCTGCATCAGGCTGCCGAGCCACGCATGGTCGAGACAGGCTCTGCATACCACGATGGTGTCCTTTGAGTATGTCCTGAAGCAGTCCACCATCACGTCGATGCATCGTTTGGCTTTCTCCCATTGGCGTGTGCGGAAGTAGAAGGCTTTGAGGTTACCGTACACTTTGGGAATGTTGGGCAGCCGTTCCTGCCAACTCATTTGCTGCAGGCCTTTCTCTGCCTCCAGGAGGTATTGCTCGGTGAGTTCGAAGTTTTGCTTGCGCTCCGCCTCTTCAGCCAGTTTTGGCAGGATGATCATTCGGAAGCGGACATCGTTGTGCTCACGTCCGATGGAGTCGGCTTTTGCGGACATGTCCATGGCTGCCGCCATGTCCATTCTCAGTTGGTGTAGCTGTTGTAGCTTCACGTAGACGAGCAGCTCTTGGTCGGCGGCACCCGTCTGCTTGGTCAGAGGGATCAGTGCCTGCAGGTATTTGATGGCATCTTCTTTATTTCCTAAGTTCATAGCCAGCTCGCTCATTCTCGTGAGGGCTCCCATCTCCAAGGATACATTCCCCTCGGCCTTTCCCCTGCTGCGAACGTCCTCAAATGCCTGGATGGCTTTTTTGTAGTCGCCCTTGACCGCGTATTCGTCTCCTCGCTGAAATGCAGTCTCCTGGGCGCGTACCGTTAGCTGGTATAGCCAGAATGCCAGGACAAATAATAGTTGATATGTCAAATAATTTCTGGACATAGATTTTTCGAAGGAGGTTAAAAATGATTTTTTCGTATTGTTTTGTCTATATGTTGCGGAGTAGGGAAGTGGTTTTCTCTGTGTAAAGGGTGAGGCCTGCTTACTTCAGGAGCACGTCTGCCATCGTGTATGTGGCACCTGAATGGTCCAGGTCGGGTGTCTGGGGCAGTTTCGACTGGTGTTGCGACATGAATTGCTGGATGGCATTTCTGTTCAGACGGCCCTCCCTTGAGAGGACGTAAAGGGCGTACGTGAGTTTTCCTACCTTTGGAGAGCGCATCTCCTCGTTCCGCTCCATGTCCTTGCACGCACTGAGCATCAGCCATTGCAACGGCTTCTTCTTGATCGGGCGTGGCGTCTGCACGCCTGGAATCACGAACTCGTCGTAAGCACCGCGAATCGTCACCTCGTCCTCTTCTCCGGATGTGGAGTCGCCGCTGTGGCAGGCATCTGCCACCACGAGCATCCTGCCTCTGCTTCCGATGCGGATGGCTATGTCGTTAAGCAGCAGGTTCAGCTCGTCGTCGCTCAGGTGCTTGTCTCCGTGGTCCTGAGGACAGTAGGTGGTATATGCATCGTAGGGAATCCAGCTTTCGTCCCATCCGTCAGGTTCGTCTCCGTCCACGTCGGTCATTTGCTGCCCGTGTCCGGAGAAATGCACGTACACCACGTCGCCCCTTCTGCACCGCCTGGCCAGTTTCCGGAGCGCACTGACAATCCCAGCTTTCGTGGCTTCTCGGTTTTTCAGCGTCCTGATGTCCTTGAACCGGCAGCGACGCAGCATCTTCACCACGTATTCCACGTCGTTGTCGCCGTGTATCTTCTCCCAGTTGGGATCCATCTGCTCTCCCAGCCCGATGACCAGTGCACGCCGGTTCTGTGCCACAGCCGTGAAAACTGTGAGCACAAACCCTAAGGTGATCAGCATCATCTTGTGTCGTATTGAATTCATTCCCTGAGTCTTTATCTGTTTTTCTTAGGCAAAGTTACGGAAAATGATTGAGAAAACGAACAAAATTGCTGCAGAATTGATGGGATTTGCGAAATCTGTCGTGTCTAAAGTAGACGGATTTAGATGGGGCAAATGGGTCGGATGGGCGGGATGCCAGACAATCTTAACAAATCAAACAAATCCCTATGGCAAAAAAATATAAAGATTTGACAGATTTGAATAGATTTGTTGTATTTCTGCCCGACAGGGCACCCCTTAATATTTTTTGCTGAATAGTTTCATAATCTTTCATTATTCGCCCGTGGAATCTATAATTATTTTAGTTTGATATTTGCTTTTTGAAATTATTTTTGTAAATTTGCACCATAGAGTGAAAGAATCTTGTATAATCAAACTTAGATGTAAAAAAATAAAAGTTATGAACAAAGAAATACAGAAACACATCTCGTTACTCTCCTTCATTGTGATTTTATGGATGACGGCAGGGAATGCATTCGCTGTTGATATTGTCAAAGTACAGGACGAGGTGAAAGTGAGCACACTGCCGAAGAATGCATATGTGATCATGACAGGCAATACAACCTTGGTGGTGGATGAGAATCACACATTGAAAAGATTGGTAGGGGGGCATTCGCTTACAATCAAAGGCGACAAGGACAAAACGCTCAAGGTGACAAGTGAGGGAACACACGTATTTATGGATTACGCTAGGTCAGAAGGACAGTGCATTATGTGTGATAATCTTACGATTGATGCCAATGTGATAGCAAAATGCACAAGTCGGAATGAGAATGGGTGGTCGACTTATCGTGACATCGAGGTTAAAAAAGAGTGTGTGTTGCTGGGAGGAAAGCTGGAATCGGTTGGAGTCGGACAAGATGGAAACCTGACAGCCCATACGCTGAGGATAAAAGGTGGAGAGCTGGTTGGGAAGACTGGTGAGTGGGGGCATAACAGCGTCTCTTGCCCGTATTTTTATATGGAAGGCGGAAGTCTGGTTGCCCAGAACGCAAAAGATGCTGATGTGGCAGCGATGTCTGTCATGGAGGCTTATATCAGTGGAGGAGATATAAAGCTGAAAGGCGGAGGTTTTTATTCTGCGAGGAAGCTACAAGTGGATGGCGGAACATTCACAGTTGAAGGTATACTGGGAATAAGGGTGAAGAATATGATAATGAACGGAGGAAAAGTGGATGTCAACTCATCGCGACCGATTTTCTGTGATGACATTCTTATCACGAGAGGGGGTATCATCCATGCTGTATCCAGTTCAAATAGCAGGTGCAATCAGGCCATCTATGCCAAAAGCTTGTTTATTGATGGTGGGACAATTTACGCCAAGGGTAAGGAATATGGTGTCGAGTTTGTAGAAGATTTGAGGGTTTCGGCTGGAACTTCAACTTTTGAGGGACCGCAGCAGGCTATCTACACAATAAAGGGCTTGATGGATGTCATCGACAACTTTATCATAGCTCCAAAGAACGGCCGCGTAAGTGACGACAACACCGTCGTGGACGAAAATGGTTATCCGGCGACTTACGTCCTGATGAGTGTTCCGCCTCTCTCCGGATCTGTCAACAAAAGTTCTTTGCCAGCATATCCCGGTACTCAGTTGTCGTATTCGCTGTCAGGAATGGTTTCGCAAATAGCGGAGGGACGTCTGTTTTTCTTCTGGCAGGAGAGTGCTGACGGTGAGACGGGATGGACAGACATTGAAGGGGCGGAAAGCAAGTTCTATACGGTGAAGACTTCCGATGTGGGTAAATACTTACGTGTGAGGATTTTGGCAAGTGGAACGATGGGGGTTGTTTACAGCTCGCCATGGAAAGCAGAGAAATGGAAATGCACTGCCAGTGTGGTGCAACCTGAACTCCGGGTGTATGCAGGCCAGGTTAGAGTCACGAATCCACAAGCCGGTCAGGAATATTTGATTTACAGTTCAAAAAAGACTGTCTCCCAGCTGACAGAGCAAGAATGGGCGAAAAGTGTGACACTCAATTCTTCCATTCAGACGGAATTGAATCTTGGCGGAACTGCCAACACAGTGAATTATGTGTACACACGGGTGAAGGCTACTGAGGGAACTCTTGCCGGCACCGATGTCGCCTCGGCAAGTATTTATCTGGGAACTGCCACTGCGGTGCAGGCCATAAGTCTGAACATACGTAAAGTCTTTGAGAATGCCAGCCGGCCATATTATCTTGAGGTGGAACGCGATGATATTGGTGCTTATTATCTCTTGTCAGGTTCTGTTTACAGGGTGGATGTCACGCCGACTCCCGCCAACGTCACATTTCAGGGTGTACGTGGCAGCAGCTGGCTGATTGGAGGGACTGCTCGTGTCACACAGTACGGTGGGTTCTATGCCGACCGCGCTTGCACGACGCTTATCTCTTCAGACGAATACTACAATACGGTGTTTTTCAAACCTCAGGACGGAACCGCCATCAACTACAAGGAGTTGCGTGTGGAATTCACGAGAGGCTACAATGACGTGGTGTCCGACGCATGCCTGGTGAATATCGGCACTTCCAAGGAGTATTACAAGCTGGAGAACGTGCGTATGGAGAATGTGCTTGTTGTAGTGGGTGAGAAGGTGGAAGGTGTGAAGGCGATATTGCGGCCGGATAAGGCCAGCATGACCTCCTTCACTGCCTCCCTGAAGGAAGGTGAAGGCACTGCGCCGGTTATCTCGTTCGATAAGGAGAACCAGTCCTTCAGCGTCGATGCTTCCAATGCATCAATAGGTACATACATTTACAATGTGTTGGTGAATGGTTCTGTGTCTGCCACGCTGACTGTTAAGGTGACGGCACCGATGGTGCAGGAGGTGTATATGCTTCCTGAGGCCGTGACGCTCGAACGTGGCGAGAGTGTAAAGCCGGAACTGGTGATATTACCAGCCAACGCCGTGCCGGAGTCGACGATATGGATTTGGATGGGCACAGCCAATGTGGACAGGGCTGATGACGGAACGATTACCGTCAGGCCGGATTCTCCACGTGGCACGTACTCTGCGGTTGCGGTCGTCGACCACAATTTGAGCGCAAGCTGTCTGATTACGGTTCCGGGTAAGGATTCGGAGCTGTCGTTCAGTGAACATGTCGTCCATGCACAGAAAGACAAGACCTTCACTCAGCCGGCTTTGCTCAACCCGCACAGCCTGCCTGTGACTTATTCCAGCGAGGATGAGACTGTTGCAACAGTGGACGGCAAGACGGGGACTGTGAAAATCCTGGCGGATGGTGCCACCCGCATCAAGGCCTCTTTCGCGGGCGATGATGAGTACGAGCCGGATGAAGACAGCTATGTGCTGATTGTTGGTGACGGACTTCGAGGCGACGTGAACGAGGACGGTAAAGTTGATATCAGCGATATCGTGGCGGTCATCAATCACATTGCGGGCGTCAGCTCCTGGGTCAGGGCAGATGTGAATGTGGACAAGGCCGTGGATATCAGCGATATCGTCGCAATCATCAACATCATCGCTGGAAGCTGATACTAAGTCTCATCTGTATTGCGGGTGTTTTTCTTTTAACATGAATTTCCGAATTTGTCAGATGATCAGAGTCATACTTGTTTGAACTCTGACATGACAAAGAGGAAATCATGAAATAATATCCACGAATTACCACGAATGATTCATGGATTATTTTTTAAGAAAGAAAATTGTTAGAAAATTAAAAGAAAATTTTAATCAGGAAAGTTTGTTTTGAAGTTAAATGATGAATCAAGAATTTGACGATTATTAGTGTTGATTATAAACAATTTGAGAATTAGAGAATTGTTTTAGTATTGATTATCAAGAATTTGAGAATTAGAGAATTATTTGGTTCAACCGACATCTCGAGTGATACGGTAGTCGTGTAGTGCATAGAGACTATGCCTAAATATCTGGGCGTGTCACTCATACGTATCAAGATAGAGTCCGTCGAAGCTGTTGTAGTCAAATTTAGTTTTGTACATCGTGCTGTCGAGCGGTATGCGCAGGTTTTGTTTGCCTCCAGAGTTGACGCCTTCCGCATGGTCGCTCCACACGTACCACTGGCTTCTGGGCTCTTTACTGATCAACTCTCCGTTCAGGTTCATCAGCCAGGCACGTTGGTCATTTGTGATTTCGTCGTAGATTTCTTTAAATCCGATGATATAACGGTATAAATCACCACGTACTTCCGTGTTTTCTGTAATCAAGTCGGAATATTCGTCAAATCCATGCTCGTTGTATTCAAGGTTAAGATACTTGTATCCGGCAGCGAACGGCACGACAATGTTTCCTCTTGCGTCGCAAAGCTCGACTGCATCGGTTTCTTTTTTTTCTGCTATCCAATAGACGAAGTGTTCCTCCGAATAGCTGTAGTCGTGCGTGGCTTCCACGCTGCAGTATTGCCTGTCTGTCGGGATGATTATGTTGCCCGTGTTGCTGTAGGTTCCCTGACAACCATTCTTCTCCACGATGAAATAATGGAATATAAAATCGCGGCTCAGTTTCTCGATGTCGGTGTTGTAATACTCTACCTTGTCGAATTCAATCGGGATGATTTCTTTTCCCGTTGAGTCAGCAGCTCCGTAAAGGCTGTCTCGCTGCAGGAGAGTCCATCGGAAGCCGTCGTCGCCGCGTTGGTTTGTGGTGGCCGGCTGTTTTTTACAGGCTGTGCATGCCAGCATTGCCATGGCTGCCGTAAATAATAGTTGTCTTGATGTTTTCATACTTCAAATATTTTTACTTTCTTATTAATTTGTAATTCTTCTGGGCTTCTTTCTTCGTAATATGCCATTTGCAATAATCCCAGTCCCATGCACACAGTTTCTTTGCTCTTGGAAGACAGTTCTCCCCGCTGTGAAGAGTTCTTTTTGCGACTCTGCGATTGTATCGATTGGCAAGTGTTCTCCCATGTTTCCAAGACCAACGTGTGTCGCAAGCATATTTGATAATTGTATGCTTTCTTATAGATCTACTCACGATATATTACTGAATTTTAGAATGTTGTCATTTTTCTCGATTTCAGCGACTATCCAGTAATTATAGAGAGGTAAAGGGACATGAATCTATCGTGAATTTGGTCAAGAATCTCTAGTTCTATAATTCCTGATGATAATATCCGTTGACCGTGAATTGGGGAATTGTTATTTGGGTATTTCAGGAATATGTGTGGAAGAAGATCCTATATCATTGTTTGACCGTGCTTCGCCGGTCAGATGTGCGGGCGAGACGCCCACTATCCCAGCCGATGTCCTGTCGGAATGAAAAAGGGGACAGCAGATGACAATAAAATTAATCACCACACGAAATCCTGAATAACCATTTTTTTTATAGAGGAAAAAAGTGGACAAGAATTATGGATTTTGAAAAGTCTTGTCCAGTAAAATGGTGGAATTTAAGTGGTAGTGGGTTATAGGTGTTTAGCTACGAACTCAGTTGGAGACAGAATTTCTATGGTTGATGTGTCAGCACCTCTGTAGTCGCGAAGATTGATGGTGACGAGTGTGTCGCACTTAGCCTGTATGGCGCATTGATATTGGAAACTGTCCTCAATGTCATCAAACGCTGTGTCGTTGATGCCTGTGACAAGATGTTTATGGCTGATGCCAAGAGCTGTAACAATTGAGAGAATGGTGTTGAGTGTGTCTCGCAGGCGCTTGGTCTGTTCAGGACGGTGGATTCCTTGTCTTTTTAGCTCCATGCGGATGATATATGACAATGTGTAGACGCATCCCACAGATACGAATGCGCGTAAGTTTCCGTCTTCAATGGCACTGAGTATTTGACTAACAGCTTGGTACTCTCGCCGTTGCTCTATGTATTCAATAAAGATGTTGGTGTCCAGAAAGACCTTCATGTGCGTGTCGGATTAGATATCGTACTTCTCAGAGATGTATTGCTCTATAAGTTCCGTCTGAGTTGCGTCGCTCTTGAACATGCCACAGAGAGCTTCGTGGCGATACTTTGGTTTCGCTTTTTTTTCTTTTTGCTGTTTTTCCTGCAGCTTCATGTCCTTTTCCAATTGCTGTAGCCTGTTCCACCTGCTGGTGCTCATGCGTACAGTGACGGTATGTGGTGTTCGTTCAATAATTGCGGCCATAATCATTAAAGTTTCGTTACGGGTGCAAAGATAGTTTTTTTTGCGAAATATTCCAAACTTTGGTTTGAAAAATTTCCGTTATGCAACCATGAAATATTTTGTCAAATGCGAATTGTCATGAATTTTTTTTAGTTTAAAGTTGAATGTTTAAAGTTGAAAGAGCCATGCGGACACTTTTTTTTAGTTTAAAGTTTAATGTTTAAAGTTGAAAGAGCCATGCGGACGGGGTGATTAAATGAAGAATGAAGAATGAAGAATGAAGAATTGGCCATGCGGACGTTTATTTTCGGACGTGAATCTAACATGAATCTGAACGTTAATCTTCTTAGAAAATTTGGTACTTCAGGAATATGTGTGGAAGAAGATCCTATATCATAGTTTGACCGTGCTTCGCCGGTCAGATGTGCGGGCGAGACGCCCACTATCCCAGCCGATGTCCTGTCGGAATGAAAAAAGGAACAGCAGATGACAATAAAATTAATCACCACACGAAATCCTGAATAACCTTATTTTGTTTATCAAGAATTGGAGAATTTTGACCAACTCACTTATTATAATCCAAAAGTCAACTATGAACGTAGGCATGTTGAAATCCTTCCATTATATGCGCTAATCGATTAAAATCAGGTGTTTTTTGTATTTGGAAATGTAATAATCGTCATTTTTTTATATTTGGAAATATAAAAATGTGTTGATTTTTTGCAGTTGTGAATATAAATTGCTAACTTCGCATAAAAATCATATGTTATGGAGTCGATAGAACTACAGCCCCTTTTCAATAACTATCATCGTAAGATTGCTAAAGTAAACTTGAGATTCAAACGCTATCTGTACGGGCAAATCAATTGGAATGCCAGAATTATCAGCATCAGGGGTGCCCGTGGAGTGGGGAAGACCACTATGCTTTTACAGTATATACTCGAAAATTATGAGAATCTCGACCAGACACTTTATGCATCATTGGATGACTTATGGTTTACCACTCATTCCTTGATAGACTTGGTTGACTGGGCCGACCAGCATGGTTTGCGACGTTTATTTCTTGACGAAGTGCACAGATATGAAAGATGGTCAGAAACACTGAAGAATATTTACGACAGCTATCCCGACATGAGTATCGTTTATACAAGCAGTTCTATGCTCATCATGGACAATGCCCGTGTGGACCTCTCCCGCCGCCAGACTTCTTATACATTATATGGCATGTCTTTCCGTGAGTTTCTGGCATATGAGGATGTCATCCATTTTCCAGTCATACCTCTTGACGACTTATTGAAGAACCATGTCCGTCATTCGATGCAAATAGTGCAGACAGTCAAGGTGACTCCCTTTTTTGAGGCTTATCTAGAGCATGGATACTACCCTTTCTACCGCGAGGCAGGAGAAGATTTTTCTGCACGCCTGAGAGAAATCGTGTCTCTTGTCATCGACAACGACTTGCCAGCTGTCGAGAGAATGACTTTTGATACTATCCAAAAAGTGAAGAAGTTGTTGATGATTATCAGTGAACGAGTTCCTTTCGAGCCCAAGATGTCAGAGTTGTGGAGCCAATTGTCAACCAATAATGAATTGGGACTACGCATGCTTTATGCTTTGGACAAAGCGCAGATTATCACTTTACTCAGCTCAAAGGCAAAGAGCTACAGGTTTTTGTACAAGCCCGACAAGATATTCCTTGGTAATCCCAACTTGATGCATGCACTGTGTCCTACAGTGAATAAGGGTAATGAACGTGAGACGCTGTTCTGTTGCCAGTTGATGGTGAATAATGATGTTAAGCATCCACTTAAAGGCGACTTTCTTGTTAATGACAAGTATCTATTTGAAGTTGGCGGCAGGAAAAAGTCTTTTGATCAGATTGCAGATGTCCCAGACAGCTTCCTTGCCGTGGATGATACAGAGGTGGGATATGGTAATCGTATACCTCTATGGCTGTTTGGTTTTACTTATTAAGTAATTGCTAAAAAGCAAGTTGCCTCGTTTTTGCCATTGTTCATGAATTGGATAACGATTGTAATAGAAAAAACATTCTGCTTCGCTCCATTCAATAAAAACCATGCGGACAGTGTGGCGAATAAAGAGAATCGTGAGACGATTTTTGGAACACACACGAATTTATTAAAAGCCATAATTTGTATTTTAGTACTCAACTTGAACTAACGGTCTGCGTTCCTGGTGATTTTGAATCCTTGGCTAATGATAAACTGTAATGTCTTTATACTGGTGATGCGGTCGAATTGTT
Source organism: Bacteroidaceae bacterium (assembly GCA_017483765.1). Taxonomy (GTDB): domain Bacteria; phylum Bacteroidota; class Bacteroidia; order Bacteroidales; family Bacteroidaceae; genus UBA3839. Next base: position 50,788 of record JAFUVE010000087.1, read on the forward strand.
TTTCCTCTTCTGGAAGTTCCTCGTATGGAACAAGGCATGGATGCTGCTTCAGGGTGTCGTTGCGCTCCTTTCCGTATGTCCAGCCTTGACGAATCCTTTCCTGTGCCCATTCCTCGTGTACATTCTCAGCCATTTTTTCAACTAATTCAGTCAATTCATCAGGCAAAGTGAAATCATCAGTGCTAGTACATTGGGGAACATATTCTATTGTGTCTGTAGCTTGAATTCCGTTTGCTTCTGATGCCGCCAGCACGTCGGCCAAAGACATCAGGAAACTAGCAATTCTTTTTTCAACAAAAACGCTGCATTCCCACCAAGTGCGCTCCATCAATGCATGGTAGAATTCTATTACATCACGCTTGTTGTTTCGGAGTATTTTTTCTTTTAAAGAAATAAGTTTTGCCTTCTCATACTTTTCTGCCAATTCACTTTCTGTGATTTTTTCTATATCTACAGTTTGCAGTAACTGATTAGCATAGTTTCTTAATTCATTGACAACATCAGCAAGTATGTTTGTGTATTCCTCAGGTGATATTTGTTGTTTCTGCTTTGACAAATGTTCTTTTATTTCATCTGTCACTTGTTCCTTCAGCCCACTTTCTTCTAACAACTCGTCAGCGCTTCTTTGGAAATCACCACGGATTCTGTCTTTCAGTTCTAAGTTCAGCTTAGGGTCGATTATTTCCGTGTCGCGGCTGATGTCCTCGAAGTAGTCAATGTCGATGTCTTTCAGTTTTCTTCTCATCAGTTGACAAGGAGAGTCAATGTCCTCCATGACTTTTGCTATAATCATGTCGGACAGCTTTTTAGATATTTCCTTCATTCGCGTTCCCATCTTTTTCTTCTATTATTTGTTTGTAAATTTCAGGCAGATATTCCACAAGCTTCAGGTCGTAGGTGAAAGCGTCGCAGTCGATGATTTTCAGCACGTCATATGTGCAGATGTCCAAATGTGACATTTCGCTTTTCTTTTCTTCTTTCGTAGCGTCGAATTTTTCCCATTCGGCAAGCCAGTCTGTGATCAATCGTTTGTCTGCATCAGTGGCTTGGTCTTCCTTAAGTCTGCCGATGGCTTCCTCTAATCCGGGAACACAGTTTCTTTCCCGTCCCATGAGGCTCTTTATTTCGCTTTGTTCAGAAGGTCTGAGAGGAGCAAATCCCATAAGCAACTGTTCCATGTTCCACCTTGAGTGTTCCACTTTAGCAAGCAGTTCTTTTGTGGCATCATCGAATGGTGTTCCGTTATATATTACGCTGCGTAGCTTTGTCCAAAGATGCATGAAGCTGTATTTGTCTGACCATTTTTTTGCCGTAAAACTCTTTCCTGTCTTTCTCTGAGGCATAGGCTTCTTTATATTCATTTTTTTTCTCAGTCCGCTCCTCATATCTTCAGCTATATCTATGTATTTTTTCGCTAATTCTCCACTGTATGTTCCGAGTTCATGAAGCAAGTTCACACAACACAGTTTGTTCAGCATCCCAAAAGGCTTGAGTTTGTCAAGCAGATGGAATCCCTTGGTGTCTATCGGTTCCTTGTTCAGGCTTTGGAACATGGCTTCACCGAATGGCTGAAACACCAGAATCTGCTGCACTGTTTTCTTTTCTTTCTCATACACTTCATCGGGCAGGTAGAGAGCAGCGGCCAGCGAGGCATTGTCCTTCGGAAAACAAATGGCTATTGTCAGTCGTGATTGTTGTTTTTGAGCCTCATCCCTGATGAACTGCTGGATTGCCGGCGTCTCCAGGTTTCCCTCGATGAACTGCCATTCTATATCCGCTACATCATCGCCTATGGAATATCCTTCTGTTTGTTTATATGGGGACTGGCTGTATGCGTCGGAGATTGGATGATGCCATCCCTCGTCGACGAACAATTCATTCTCCTCGTAGCATGCATTCATTTCCTTTGCTTTCAAGAAACGCCAGGAAGCCACGGCAAACAACTCCTTGTAGTGACCTTGGAAGAAATTCATTTCTTGCTTTGCGTGTGAATCAATGAACGTGATGCGTGATTTTTTTCCTTTGGAGATGAAATTGGGGTAGTGTGCCAGATGTGCTGCCTGGACTGCCAGTGCAATGCCCATACGGCTCATCCCCACCACAATCAGATGCACGGTGTCCTCTTCGTTCATGGTTATTGGCTTGGTACCCTCAAGTGGCAAATAATGAATGTCCTGTTGGTCAGCCTGATTCCTACTTTGCCAGTTCTGCTTTTCAGTCAGATTCAGACACTCACAAACGAATACTCTTTGTGCCCACGTCTCGTAATAGTTGAATGGGGAGAAGTCCAGAGGAACAAAATTGTTGTCTTTATAACGTTTGCCAATTTTCTCGCTTATATCCGTAAACTGGAAAACAGAATACGTGCTCTGATAGTCGAAGAGTACATGACACGGAATCGAATTGCTCGTTCCTTCCAACAAATCCGCCATCATCCGAACACATTCCATGTTCTTCACATCGTGGTGACTACCTTTCTGCTCGAAGTCCATTTCTTCTCCAATGACATAAATCTCCTTGCACTGACCTTTGTCTATTTGAAGGCGTTTCAAGTCTGTTTGCGATGTGTGATCGCCGTAATAAATGACCACTTTTTCTTCCTCCTTTTCCAATAGTGACACAAATTTCTTTCTCAGAGTCGGCACATCGCAAGTTGTCATAACCAAAACATGATTATATTTGTGTACTGCTTTGTTTTCTACTTTATCCTTGAGCAGGTCTCCAACCAATTTCGGAACCATGTCACTACCTCCCAATACAACACAATAGTTGCCAAGTGCTATAGACTTATAATGCAAATCACCTCTTTCCCATCTGCTTTTACGGTTTTGGATCCATGTGACAAATAAGGATACAAGAAGACCGTTGAGGAGGAAAGCACCAAGATAGGCAATCACAATTTTAGGAAATCTTTTTCCGAAAGAACCAAATCCTTCAAAATTTGAGTTAAGGTAAGTCTCATATGAGTCCGCAACGTCAGAAGATTCAAAAATAAATGGCTTTAAATAACTATCATTACATTTCAAACATAATGTCAGTATAAATGGCAGAAAAAGAATACCCAATATAGTACTAAACACAAGCCGTTTAGGCGTTTTGTATAGTAATCGGTCAAACCTTATAGGGAGACTTCGTAGCCAGAGGAGAATAGTCGTTGAAAAGTTTGAGTTTCTATTTTTTTTCATATTGTTGACATTATGTGTTTGTCTTTTGAGATGATATGGATTCTTGTGATTGAGAATAGCTGATACAATCTTGTTAGTCGCCAGCCAGTCTCATCTTGCTGACAGACTTCCATATCTTACCTTTACCCGCAAAGATGAAGAGATAGGAGCAAATAAATGCAGAAATGACACCACCGACAGCTCCCAAAATCATGCCATAAGTGTTATATTTTGGCGAGTCTACATTATTCATGATGTACTCAAATATCATCCAATAGGGAGGCATGAAGCAAATAACAGCTATCGGCACTCCGATAATGGCAGCCCAAACAGACTTTCTTGTTGATCTCTCACCATTATTAGCCAGCTGTCTTTTTTTGATGCGATAGAATATCCAGCCCAGTACAAACAGCCCTAATGCCACTAAAGGATAAAACCACCAATAGCGGTTGAATGAAAAAGCAATACCTGCCCACATATAGACACATGTATCCTTTACTCGTTTCCAAAGTGAATCTTCCTTGATGTCCAGGAATCCCTTGAAACTTTCATTTTTGATATATTTTAATCTACTTCCATAAGGAACATAAAGCGTAATTTGCTCCTTTATATTGTCAGCATTTGCTGGGAAAGTCAAGCTGTCTATTTCTGCATTCGACAAATGTATTTCTTTTAGATTTCTATTTGCTTCAACAATATATACACCTGCTGCTTCCTTTATTACTAATATGGAGTCCGTCTCTTGAGGTCTGACATACTCATAGTAATAATCAAAAATCCTATTCCTAGTTGAATCTTTATAAATAATTGGGTTTTTAGAATGCGCTCTTAAATATTCATATCCAACCCCTTTTTCCCATTTCGAATTCTTAGAAATTGTTAATATGTAATTTTTGAAAACGTAGGCATTTGCAAGATAGTTCTTATTCGATATAACACCTGGCCCAAGATAAAAATAGTCAGATGAGTCAGGAAAACTTTCCTTGTTATATCTATTGAGAATTAATGGTAAATCCTTTGTGTTTTTTTTGAAATATAAAATGGAGTCCTTGTCGTATTTGAAATTTGAATGATTATCAGAGCGGAATTTTATGTTTTTTAAATTATAACAAAGAGTGAAAATCCGATAGCACATGCTATCGTTGTTGTCATATATTATCGTGTCAGGCAATGTGATTTCTTCCAAATTCACACATCCGTTGAACAACTGATGGGAGGAGGTTAGGTTAAGTTGACGGGGAAATCTGACTTTCTTCAAGTTCCTACATTTTTCGAAAGCATTTTCTCCTAATACGACACTATCTGCTGTAAAACAGATTTCTTTCAGGTTTTCACAACCACTGAATGCATAATCACCAATTTCAACTACGCTGTCAAGATTAATCTCTGTGAGATTAATACAATTTTCAAAAGCATACGAAGGAATTTCCTTGATATTATTTAATGCTACAGATTTAATATGTCTGTCATTTCTACAAATTGTGAATGTGTTTAATAATGAGTCATTTCTCTGATTAAATTCAATAGATTCGATTCCATAGGGATAATTAACATTAGTTTTTATTGCTTCTCCATAACTTCTTTTTAAACTATCCACGCCATATGGTAATCTTGTAACATTACTACTATTTATGAAAGTAGACGAATAAATAATAGAGTCAGTAGGCAAATATAAATGATTATTCTTCTTGTAATGCAGATATTGGACTGTATTTCCGTTTACCCACATTGTGTCCAATTGAAGTGTGGGATGATTTTGTCGTAAAAGTATAGAAAGTCTCTGTTTCCAATTACCCCTAACTGTATCGACATTGTTACTGATTGACACACGTTTAATCTCATCGTCATACAATCCACCTATATCAGGGTTCTCCTTAGTGATTTTTTTTATATCTGAAGTCGGATTTGTTTTTGGCTCATATAATGCAAAACGTTCATTCTTTACAGTAGATGACCATGCAAACTTGAATGTCAGGTATGTTAAAAAAGAAAGAATTCCGATAAGAAGCACAGACGTCAGGATTCTTGCCTTGTTGTCGTCCTTTCTTCTTTTCTGACGGTAAGCCACTTTTGCGATTCTGTCGTGGGTAAGCTCAAAACGTTTCTCTTTTTCTGCTCCCGCTTCTCGAATGATTCTGCAATCAGAAGCTGTTAGTTTATTGACATTTGGAATTTCTACATTTGATGACTTGCGGTGTCCGTCTTCCGTAAGGTAATGTTGCTCTATGACTGCCCGTTGCTTTTTTGTAGTACGAGACAGATAGAAATCAGTCAGAATCTTGTCTGTGCTTTCTTTGTCACTCGGCACATCCTCCTTTGTGATGACTGGATTTTCTTTGTTTTTCTGTTCTGCCCGTTCCCAAATCAAGTTGCATAACAGGGAAAGAATCAAGGTACTTATGCTTCCGTCCTTTTCCGTGGCGTTCAGTATGATTTTTTCTGCAATCTCTGTTTCTTCCCCTTTTTTCAGACATGAAATACCGGGTGTCAGGATGGCCTCTTTCGCATTATCGTTGCTCATAGCGCGCAGACGATAGCGGTTTTCTTTATATACAGGAAGAGAGAGCTCATCAATCACATCCTCTAACAGATACAAGTTGTCTTCGCGGATAGAAGCCACAAACCTGTAATTTGTCTCCGTTGACCAACCTTCAGGTACTATCAAATTGTCGCTTAGTAAACAATTAATCTGTCTTAGCAACTGCTTAGCTTTCTCTTTATCTTCTAAGAAAATCTCTTCAAATTGGTCAAGGACGATTACAGGATAAATTTTCTTCCATTCTGACCTTTCGTTTTTTATTTTGAATAGATGAGTGCTGAAATACTTCCATAAAACAGTCCGTCGCTCATAATCTGTGCCTTTATAATCATGTTCCTCATCGTTTTTTTCTTCTGAATGGTCCTCTAATGCTTCAATCCATAGCCCACTGTTCTCTAAGGCATCGATTATGGCCTCTGCATAATCTTTATTCTTGACATGATGAAAGAGCCTTATATATATAGGCTAATAGTAGTATTGCCGTATGATAGGAAACACCCCGGCATTCAGCAGAGAAGTTTTGCCGATTCCGGTTCTTCCATAGACAGTAACAAACAAGTTGTTGTCTATCAGTTTTGCCACTTCAAGAGACTCCTGATCACGTCCGCAAAACAAATATTCTTCCTTGGCATTTAATGGATCTTCATAAGATGCCAATCCCCGCCAAGGACTTACTTCCTCATTCCTTTTTCTCATCTTTTTTTATTAATTGTATAAGTTTATCAATAGATTCTTTGGACGCATCATAAACAGTATGATTTTTTATGCAGTCAGGTGTCTTCTGATGATAGTCGCTTCTTATATTGTATCCACTGGTTATTATTGGAATTACTTTCATGGGGTGTTCGGCTTGGAGATTGTCTTGGCTACTAACTTTTTGTTGTGCTGCATTCCATTCTGTTTTGATGTAGAATCTCCCTGTATTATTATTCTTCAAATCATAAGCCACTTGCGAAGTCAGCAGTGGTAAATAACAAGTGCATTGGTCTATAGCATTATAAATCCTCTGCTCGTAGGTTGCTCCTCCGTCAAGTTTTCTTTCGTCGAGCCAAACATCAAACTCCTTTTCTTTCAATTTGCTGCATATTGCAAGAGCTAAATGTATATCCTCATGGGCATATGAGATGAAGATACCACCAACCGATCGTGATTGTATGATTTCATTATACTGCTCATCAAGCTTTTCAGTAGTTTTGCACATGAAATCTCTTGCGTCTTTATATCTTTCAATCCTATAGCGTGATAGAAAATTCGTAGCACTACTGTCGTATTCAACAGCAACTTGAAAAGAAGAACCACCTTGTTCTGGTATTTCTAGATTTCCTCTTAGAATAAACCAAAAGAAACGGTATAACCAGTTGTCGAATTTGCAGCCTATGGTGACAATACGTTTTTGCCTGATGTGTTTTAGAAGTTCTATAGATTGGTCTCTAAGAAAATAATTTCTGATGATTTTCATCTTATCCTCTTCTGTAAGGACAAATCCATTACCGCTATTGGCTTTGCCAAATAGATAATATAGCGTGGGGGCGCTTTCATCATATTCATTTAGTTTTTGCACTTTGGAATCTATATCTTTTTTCTTTTTGTCTTCGTCATAGAAATCAAGTACATGCAATTTATCACCCCACACTTTTCTCATTGCTATTTCTATATATGGGTCTATGGTAGTAGTAAGAACTAAAGGAAAGCATCTTGTCTTGAGTAATTTAAATAATGATGGTTCAAACTCGTCATTAAAGTTTTCCTCAAAATTCCATTCCTCCTTAACAACTTTACTAACTTCAGAATGCAAGTCGCTATTTGTTATTTGTGTGAAATCCTCGATATTTTGAAGATGATTCCCTTTTTCTTTATAATGATCTATAGTTGCATGCAGCAAAAGATTACTGCAATTTCCGTTAGCCTCTCTTATACTCTGATCGGAGCTTTCAAGGTTTAATATTATTTCTGGTCCTACTACGAGTACGTATTTATTAAAAACGCACGATTTAACGAATTTGTCAAAAATGAAGTCTTCGGCTATATTGTCGCTATTAGGTTTTGTTGTTTTTCTTCCCATATATAATGCAATTTAAATTATATTATATTTTATGTTCTCAGAGCCGGTACCGTTCGCTGGGATATATTTTTTAGGTAGTTTCACATAGTCCACTGTTCTCTTGACATAATGTTCAAAAGCGTCTTCTTTTCTGCTGATTTTTTTTCCTATTCTGTTCCGGCTATGATGTTGATGATGGCCACGATGTCGCTGATGTCGGTGCTGCCGTCCTCGTTCACGTCACAAAAATAGAAACTGTCGGTTCCGGCAATGAAATTGATGACAGCTACGATGTCGCTGATATCCACTTTGCCGTCAAGGTTTACGTCGCCCTTTTTGAAATCACCATCATCCACGATTGTGATTTTCTTCAAAAAAGATTCTGAGTAAAAGTAACTATTATATTTCCAATGATCATAGTACATAACTGTTGCGACATAATTTCCCTTAGGCAATCCTTTCAGCGAGAGTTCATAATCTATAGTAACAGATTTGTTCTTTTCAAATGTACGCAAATCAAATTCGCTGATTCTAATGATTTTGTTAAGGTTCTCATCGCAAATCACTATGGCACTATAAACATCATCAGTGGCTCCAGTGTTGGAGAATTTTGCATGGAACGTAAGCTTGTCATTATATGTTAGATGTTCCAAGTCGGTGTTGTCGCAAACCACTTCATTCGTCGTGATATATGGGGTAGGGGAAGGAGTTGCCGTGATTTCGCACTGAGCATAGACGTTGCTTCCATCTGTAGCCATGCAAGTGATAACTGCCGTTCCTTCTTGGTCAATATACAAATACCCATTTTGAGTAATCCATGCAACGTTGCTATTCGTAGATGTCCATTTGACATCTTGATTAGTTGCGTTTACAGGTAAAATGGCCAGTTTAAATTCATGTTCGGTTCCTACTGGTGCAGTTATGGTGTATGTGTCGAGAAAAATGTCGGTTACCAGTATGGCAGTCTCTTCCTCAATGGTGAGGTTACAGGTGGCAAAGATACCGCTTCCGTCCGATGCTCTGCAAGTGATGGTAGCAGTCCCGGCTGCATTAGCGGTGACAAGTCCGTTGCTGACCGTTGCCACAGACGAGTTCGATGTGCTCCAGTTGACATTCCTGTTTGTGGCATTGGATGGATACACAGATGCGGTTAGTTGTTTGGTGTCACCCACTTTCATCTTCCAGCTGCTCTCATTCAGCGAGATGCTGGTCACCTTTACTTCTGTGCCTTTCACCTGCACGTTGCAAGTGGCGTATTCTCCGCTTCCGTCGGTGGCACGGCAGGTGATGGTGGCCGTTCCCTCAGAAATAGCGGACACATAGCCATTGCTCACCGTGGCCACCGAGCTTTTTGACGAAGACCAGCTGACGCTACGGTTGGTGGCGTTGATTGGATAGACAGTTGCAGTCAGCTGACGGCCGCTGCCTACATCAAGTGTCAGGCTGGTGTAGTCGAGTGAGATGCTTGAGACATACACGACCGGGTTGGTCACTCTGACATAGCACGTGGCAGAGCATCCGCTTCCGTCGGTCGCCTTGCAGGTTATGGTGGCTGTGCCTGATGACTTGGCATAGACATATCCGTTGCTCACACTTGCTATGTTGCTGTTGGATGATGTCCAACTGACCGTGCGGTTTGTCGCGTTGCTGGGATATACGGAAGCAGTGAGTTGTTGCCCTTCTCCCACGTCAAGGCTGATGTCGCTGTCGCTGAGATAAACTCCTGTCACATAAACCGTTTTCGACTTGACGGTGATGGTATAGTAAAAATCCATTGTGCGGTAGAATCCGTCGATGTAGTAGCTGCAATAGTAATACACCCTGCCAGATGTCGTGGCGCGGTTTCCCCTTATTGTGCAGGATGTCTTGGACGAGCTGGTTACGGAAACGTCCGAGTCGGCGCTGTACCAACGGTAGTTGATACCGGTAGCCCTTGCCAGTGTGCTCCAATAGCCTGAACTTATGGAGATGGTGGTAGACTCTCCCTCATATACAGTAGCTTCACCGTCCTTAGCGGATGCAAAAGAAAGCTGACAGACTGACGACAAGACAGTCACTAATATCATAATTATTAGGTATGTATGTTTGCATTGTGATATATTCATGTTGTTTAATTGTTAAATCTTTGATAAATATAAAGGTATATAAATTGGGAAAACTATTTTTAAAATACAATATGTCGTAAACGATTAAATTAATTGATGTTCAGTATATGAAAAGACTTGGATAAAATTAAATGTCTTCATTCCGCACATGATGATCAAATTTTTAAGCTTATTCAACTTGTGAATACCATTATACTTTTTAAGACTAATGTGCCAATAATATTAATCATGTGCCCACAATCTTATAGCCTCTAGCCGTCCTGATTCTACTTCTGATCTCCATTCAGGAAAGACTTTGTCAACAATGTTAAACTCTCTATTTGCAGTAAGGGGAAAAGTGGAAAATGAACTACCAACAAGTTTCTTTACATAATACTTGGTTTCTATGCCTTTGCAATCTGTCATATTTTCAGAAAATGCGTAAGATAGATAACACCCGATGTCAAATAAGCTTGACTCTTCTGTAAACTCACGCATTTCTCCACTTTTCACATCATCAAATTTTGGCGAAATACACCATAGCCTTTTAGGATGTCCAACTTCCTTGAAATAAAACAGATTTCCAAAAAATCTTTCATTGCCTGGTATAAATATTGCTATGTCTTCTAACATAATAGAACTTTTCGGTGGAATTGAGACAATTCTTTGTGCATACGTTGTCGTAGTAGAGGAAGAACTACTTGCTCCTCCAATATTTAGGCCTCCCAAAGCATCTCCAACCATACCTCCAATTCCTATACTTCGAGCTACAGTTCCTGCATTTATACCCACACCTACAGATTTTCCAATGGAGGTTGATATGATAGTTGGGGAGTATATGGCCTGGGCAAAATCATTTTTCTTTAGGTATGATGTACCCAAATCTATGTATATGATTTGGTCTGTTTTATTTGTTGCCTTTATGCGCATCGTTGGATAGGGTCCCAAAGCATATTCTTCTTGTGCATATTTTGTATATATTCCATATTGGATATGTATGTTTTCATCTTCATGAACAGATGTCGAAGTTTGAGCAAGAAAGTACCAAATTGCACTAGCCTTCTTAGCTTGAGTAGGGATAGCTAGTATGAAAAGTAAAGCAAATAATCTAATTGTTTTCATGATTTAAATGAATTAAGTTGATTTAATATTGAGTAATAATGTTTATCTATATTCATCCTCGTAATATCCACGTTTACCATGGCATACCTTGCAAGTAATGTGGCTGTGTCCAAACGACGCCGGCCAATACCTTCCACATTCTGAGCAGTAAACATCTGGTCGGTTGATACCGTAAGTGGATGGATGAGTGTCGTATACCATTCTTCCAGAACCATGGCACATGGAACAATCGATCCATTTGCGTGTGGGTTGTTTGCCTGTAGTAGAATGTATTCCAGTTGCCGAAGTAGACGATGGCGTATGTGACGGTTGTGTTACTTGCGCCTGCACAGGAGATGCTGTGATGGTTGGAAACACCGTGTTGACAGATGGCTCAGGTCTCTTGATTAAGGAACATGTTGTTGCGCCAGATGGTGGGGTTCGGCGACGATATACATACACCCTGCCAGCATTTGTAATGATATTAAGTAGTGATTGGTCATCATTAAAGCGGAATAACGCATTGTTTCCATAATAACATCCTCCAGAATATGTCTTATATTCTTTGCTTTCATACCGGTCGAGCTTCATAAGCCCATTACCGACGGAACGTCCTTGCCTGTCAGACTCAAAGCAGGTCTCACCTTGAAATGTGATGAATTGTCCACCATTTACATTAGTGTTTTCTCTTCCTCCACGTATTTCTTTGGTTAGCTGATAATAGTATGTTTGTGAGAAACAATTACTAATATGCAAACATAAAAGTAGTATTAACAAAAATATCCTATTCATACATACCTCCTTCCACATTTCTACTTCTTCCGCTACGGAAGAAACTTTTATCTACACGAATATATTTTCTTGAGCCATTTCTTCCACCACCATAGTTGCAATAAAGGTAATCTCGGTCTGGGGAAATTTCAAAAACATCTGTTGTCGTAGTTTGATTCCAATTTCTTTTAAATTTATAAACCGTGTAAGAAGATGAAGCAGAACTGTCATAATACATTTTGTAATCAAGATTTTCAACTCTGTCTTCGTAATAATTAGGATTTTGCTTTATTTTAGCCCTAACTGTGTTAAAATGATCATAGTCAGTATAACTACCAATGTTTTGTCCATACATACCAATAAAAGTTGACGTTCCCGAGTGTTGATTTAACGCACAGGCTCTAGTCCCGTCGAAATTAAAGATAAAACAGCGATCTGGATTAGATGTGTCATCGACATAGAAATACAGTTCATCTGCACTATCATAAAATTGTGCAAATGACATGGCATAAGTACATGTGATAAAACATACAAGCAACATGATTTTTTTTCTCTCCATGGTTATAGTTCCTTTTTTTTGCTTGCGATCTCCTGCAAGCGGTTGTTAGACAATAGATTTAAGTTGTTGGAACTAAATAAAAAAGAAAAAGCGTGAGATCGGTGCTTGCCTGTCTCACGATTCTGGTCTTCGAACTTACCATCTCAAAAAGACAAGCAACACCGAAGCCCACGCATGTGTTTGCACGTTTTCCCCTTATTGTGCATGGATATGAGTCGTGTGGGAAATATTCCCTGTGGCATGTGGCAGTGCCATACAGGTGTGGCTTTACCCCAAAGGGTAGGCTTTACCCGACGGGCATGTCCTCTCTCGCGGCAGTCGTGCTGAGACAAAGAGAGTCTGCCTTTTTCTCCATACACCTACAAAGGGGATGCGCTTTCGACACATCCCGCAGACATCTACTGTTGCGTCATCACCTTTGAGATTGCAAGTGTTCGAAGTTTGAATCGTAGTGACGATGCGTTCAAGTAAACGCCTTTCTTTATTATGTAGTGGCTCTCATCAGCCGGATTGACGTGAGAGGATTCAAAGTTCCTGCCGTTGTCTTCTTGGCTGTGCAACGTCTCTTGGAATGGATTGTTCCTTAAGACGATGTGTTGAGAATCGAAACCAAAGTTATGTTTTTTATTTTATATTCACAAATTTTAACGGAAAAAAATCAGAAATTTTCTGTTTTTCTTGTCCTTTCCTATGTGTTTATGACGAAAAATGCCAAAAGTAAATGATTTTTTTGAGATTTTTTGATTGATTGCCAAGAATTGGAGAATTGTTATTTTTATTGTCAAGAATTGGAGAATTAGAGAATTATTTTTCACACGAATGTGATTAAGTGAAAAGTGAAATCTTGGAGCAGCGAGGGCAAAGTCAAACTTGTTTGAACTCTGCCGAGTCGTGACAAGATTCTACGACGTGAATAGTGTAGTTACCTCGGGGATGGATTTGTTGGTGGGCAGGGCAACGGAGGCGTAGTAGGGGATGAGATTCTGGAGCAGCGAGCGTAAAGCCAAGCTTGCTTGAGCTATGCCGAGTCGCGACGGAATCCTGCTAAGCGATTCCGTCTTCCCAAGTAGGAGGGTTGTCGGTACGTTGGACATCGATTAGCATGGGTAGCTGGGTTCGGTACGTATCAGGAGCAGGGGGATTCAGAATCTGTATGTTACTAACAAGGCCGTGCTTCGCCGGCCGATTGTGCGGACGAGGACGTCCACAACCCCAGTGTGGACGGGTTCGGTACGTATCAGGAGCGGGGGTGCTCCAGAAGACGGATTCATCCGCTACTAAACGTAGAGGTATCGGGGACGGGTTCGGTACGTATCGGAGGCGTAGTAGTTGGGTTTGGTACGTATCGGAGGCGTAGTAGGGGATGATTCCGTCTTCCCAAGCAGGAAGGTTGTAGGTACGTTGGACATCGATTAGCAATGTGTAGTTGGGCTTAGTACGTATCAGGAGCGTGAGTGCTCCAGAAGACGGATTCATCCGCTACTAAACATAGAGGTATCGGAGATGGGTTTGGGAGGCGTAGTAGGGGATGAATCCGTCTTCCCAAGCAGGAAGGTTGTAGGTACGTTGGACATCGATTAGCAGTGGGTAGCTGGGTTCGGTACGTATCGGGAGCGTGGGTGGTTCAGATGACGGATGTAAAAAAATGTGCGCCAACGGGAGCTGGCGCACATAATATAATGATTTTGTTTCTGATATGATAATCTTATTCTTGATATAATAATCTTATTGTTGGAGAATCGGATTATTTCTTGATTTTGAGCATGGCAAAGGTCTTTGCTGGGATGGTGTATGCGAAGCTGGTGCTCTTCTTTCCGACGCTGTTGATGGTAACGTTCTCGGTCTTCGGAGTGATTTTCTCCGGCTCGTCGAGTGTGTTCTCGGCAGTGAGCTCAGGCGAGTTGAACGTGGTCACCTGTGCGCTGCTCACGCTGTTGAGGCCGTCGAAGTTGAGGTTGACACTTTGAGCCTGGTCGCCTGTGTTGACGATCTTGACGATGATGCTGTTGTCAGACTTCTCATAAACGGCGCTGGCGAAGAGGCCGTCCTGGTCGCTGTTGCCAGCCACCGGCTTTCCGTTCATCGTGAGCGCGAGCACGTTGCTGCCCTTGTTGCGGCTGAACAACTGCTGCACATAGTAAGAGCAGCTGCGGAATGAACGGAGGTTGTCGTACCAGATCATGTCAGGCCGCCACTGCCATCCGTCGACGTGTGCGAAGAGGGGCGCGTAGGTTGCCATGTCCACGATGTCGGCGTTGCGCTCCATACCCGTCATGAAGGCGGCCTCGAGCAGTGCTGCGTTGAAGTGGTTCCATTTCTTTCCGCGTCCGTGGCATGCGTACTCACCAGCAAACACGTGCGGGCCTTTGCGGTCGTAGTTGTCGTAGCGGTTGCCCTGTGAGAGGAACCAAGTCTCCGGACGGTAGAAATGCTCGTCGACGAGGTCTGCTCCCAGCTTCTTCATCTCCGGCCAGAGGTAGTCGAACTGCTTGCCCTCTGAGTCAGGACCGGACGTACCGATGATTTTGATTTCGGGATATTTGGCACGTACCTGCTCCACGAACGGCTTGAGGTTCTCAGGATAGATGGCATCCCACTGTTCGTTTCCGATGGCCACGAACTTGAGGTTGAATGGAGCGGGGTGACCCATGTCGGCACGCAGCTTTGCCCAGCGGTTCTTTGCCGGGTCACCGTTGGCGAACTCGATGAGGTCGAGGACGTCGTCGATATAAGGCTGGAGCTGGTCAACCGGCACGTGAGCGTCGCTGCGCTGTGATCCGTTCTGGAACTCGCAGCTCAGACCAACGCTGAGCACGGGCAGCGGTTCTGCACCGATTTCCTCGCTGAGACGGAAATACTCATAGAATCCGAGTCCGTAGCTCTGGAAGTAGTCGGCATAGTAGCGGTAGGTGAATGTGTTTTCCCAGCGGTTCTTGTTCGTCGGACGGTTCTCAACCGGCCCCACGCTGTTCTTCCACTGGTAGCGTGTCTCGAGCGTGGTACCTTCCACGATACATCCTCCCGGGAAGCGGAACACGCCCGGATGGAGGTCAGCCAGTGCCTGTGCCAGGTCTTTGCGCATACCGTTCTCGTCGCCGTTGAACACGTCAGCCGGGAACATGGAGATATGCTCGAGGTCAACGCATCCTGTGCCTGAGCGGTGTTTCTCGTCGTCCACCATGAGTATTCTCACATTGGCTTTGTCGATGGTCTTGCTGCTCTTGATGGTGCAGGTGTACTTCTTCCATTCTTTGGAGTCCACCCGTATGTCGGCCGTGGAGAACTCCTGGTGCTCACCCATGGTGTGCTGGTCGACAAACTGAATCCAGAGGTTCTGCGGCTTGCCGTCGGGCACACGTGCCCATACGCTGAACTTGTATTCTGCGTCTTTCTCCAGTCCGATGCCGAAATAGCCTTCGTTCTGCAGTCCGGTCCACATGTCGCGGTGTCCGGCGCTGGTGAGGTGGGCGTAATGCGGGTTTTTGTCGAACGGTCCGTCGTTCTTGATTTCCACCTTTCCGAATGCGTCCCATCCCATGAGGTGGTCGGGCGTGAATTCGAACGACCGGTTCTTGATGAGTTCTCCATACAGCCCACCGTCGGCGGCGAAGTTGATGTCCTCAAAGAAGATTCCGTACATCGTCGGCTGTACGGCCGCCCCTAATTTCTTGGTGTTGATGTCCATCTGGTGGACAACTTGTGCATTGGCGGATGCTGCTATCGCGAGAGCAGCCATGCATGTTGCTAGTTTCTTCATTTTTGTTTTAGTTTTAGTTTTTATTTTAGTTTAGAGTTTTGAGTTTAGAGTGGGAGGGTACGTATTAGGAGCGTGGGTGCTTGAGAAGATTACTATACCAAGACTTTCATCCATGGCAATCATGATTACTGCCCTGCGATGATGTTGATGACAGCGACGATGTCGGAAATATCCACTTTTTGGTCCTGGTTGACGTCGGCATGCTCATAGGTGGCAGTGCCTGCAATCTGGTTGATGATGGCCACGATGTCGGAGATGTCGATGGCTCCGTCCTGGTTGACGTCGCCGGTGAGATGTTCGACAGGTTCTTCGTGCGGGATGCTGCTGAGCGTGAGCTGGAAATGATCGGCACTCCACCATCCGCTGGCTGGCAGTGCCGCAGAGAAACTGATGGAGAGTTTCTCTCCGCGTCCCACGAATACAGGCTCCGTCCGCATCTCAAACCATCCGCTGGGCAGGTTGCTGCCTTCAACGGCCTCTGTCCCTTTGCCCACTGCGGTTGCTGTCTGGGTTTGCAGTGTGTCGGTTAGTGTCTCTCCTGCGTCGTTTCCAATGTTGATGGACGTGGAGGCGGTGAGGGAGAGGTTTGCGTTGGTGGATGCCCTTGTCAGCATGCTGAGTTCGTAGTAGCCCTGAGGCAGTCCCGAGATGTCCTGGCTCATGGATGAGCTGAACGCCGAGCCTTTCCATATATTCCAGTATGGCGCGGACGCATCTCCGTTGAACGGGTTGGTCTTGTCGTAGTCGATGTTGCTGACAGTCCATCCGTAGCTGGTGGTGCGGTTGCAATCGGGGTTGACGATGAACCGAGACGCGTCGCGAGGCGTGAATCCGTCGTCGTTAGGCTCAGCTCCTGAGATTTCCGGCATGAGCGCGTAGAGCGCCTGCTCGTTGTCAGAAAGGAGAGAGTCGATCTCTGTCTCTTCCACATCTCCGATTCTGGAGAGTTGGAAGTTGTCGGCTCCCGCCCATCTTGCGTTCATCTCACCGAGGTTGCGTACGCCGACCCGCAGCTTTCCGTCGGTGACGACGATGCTGTCGATGGTGAGGAAAGAAGTGGTGTCGAGCTCAGAGTCCTTGGTGACAGGCTGGAAATAGAACTGGTTGGAAGTCTGTGCATAGAGTCCGGCCGTGGCGTTGACGCTGGCGCCCTCCTCGCTGTTGCTGCTGTTGAATACATTGGCTTTCAGACTGTAAACACCGTCGGGCAGTTCTTCTTCGATGTCCTGGAAGTAATTGAAACTGATGACCTTTCCCGTTGTGCTCCACACCTCGAAATAAGTGTCGCCCGTTGCCTTGGTGTAGCCGTTCTGCGCATCCATTGAGCAAGTCCAGTGGCTGATGTCGGTTTTTGAGTCCGTCTCGATGGTGGGGTTTTTGATGTATCCGCTTGCCGCGCCGCTGCTGTTGACCGTGATGTTGTTGAGCGTGAGTATGGTGACGCGGAAGCGGTCGTTCTCCAAGTCCATGTCAGTGGCGTCGATACCCGTGATTTTCACTGTAGTGCTCTCAAATAGGGAGCGGTCGGTCTCCTCGTAGACGGAAACCCAGCTACCGTCCTCCATCTCACGTTCGATGATGAGCCGGTCGGTCATGTCGGTGTTTGGGTTGGTGACGGTGAAATTGACGGTGCTGTTTGTGATGTTCGGGCTGACGTCGAGTGAAGGTGTCTTTGCCGACGGTGCCCAGAAAGTCGGCACTTTCGTGTATTTTGCGTTGTATGCGAATGTGGAGCGGTGGTCACGGTAGACTTGTCCGGCAGGTGTGATCCCTCCGTCCTTGTAGAACATCCAGCTCCAGTAGTTGTCGAATCCGTAGATGCAGTAGCGCTCAATCCATCCACATTCCTCCATTTTCTGCAGCAGCACCTGAAGGTATTTGCGGTATGTGCCGTACTTGTCGGAATATCCGCTCCAGCTCTCTCCCCATGACGACCCGATTTCCAGCTCAGTGATCCAGAGTGGCCGTCCCGTGTTGTTCCACACCTCCTTGCAGTGGTCGACGAAATAGCTGGCGTAGCCGCTCTCGCTTCGTCCTCCGATGTCCCAATAGGCGTGTGTGACGGCGAAGTCGCAGCGGTTCTGCATGTTGTCCACGTATTTGAAGTAGTTGGTGAGATAGGAGAAGTCGGTAGGCTGTGGCGATCCGATACGTCCACCACTGGCTTTGAAGTCGCTTGTGATGCCGTAGGCTGTCCATTCATTGATGGTTCCGCCGCATGAGCACTTGCTGCTGGTGTGCTGCTCGGAGTGCTCCGGCTCGTTGAGTGAGAAGGCAGCGGTGCTCGTCTTGTTGTTCACCTCGCTTGCGCTTGGCCAGAACCGGTGCTGGCGGCATGGCACGTATTCCATGTTTGAGGTGGAGCTGTAACCAGCGCTCCACGACCAGAACCAGGACGCCCTAAGTGAGTTGCCCTGGCTCGCTCCGCTGGTGTTTCCCCATCCTTTCTTGCTGAGATACTGCCAAGGCTTGACGTACACCGACGTGACACGCTTGTAGAGCGGGGTGGGGAGGGTGATTTCGAGGTCGGCATGGTCTGCCACATAGACACGGCTGTATCCTCCGTCGTTCTTTCCAGACGCCAGCGTGGCCATATATCCGCGCCGGAGCGTGAAGCTGGTCATCGCGTTGCTTTGTTTCTTCAGGTCGAGGTGGCTGCCAACGCCCAGCGTGAACTCGCCATTCGTCCCCTGGCAGGTCATGATGACTGAGGGAATCGGTATGACGGCAGCTCCGTTGAGGAAGATGACGACTCTGCAGTTCGAGCCGTTTTTTGCGGCCGTGCCGTTGATGCGTACGTATCGCAGGTAGGTGCTGGCTACATCGCCGGCAGGGATGTTGTCGAAGATGAGCCAGGTGCGGTCGCTTCCGAGGTTGACTGTGGAACTTCCGAGTATGGGTGTTGCGTTTGCGGTGATGTGGATGTCGACGTCATCGCTGCGGTCGACGGTCCTGTTGTAGATTTGGCAGTAGTCGATTTCGTTGACTCCCTGCGCGTTGGTGTAGACTTCGCCCTCATAGGCTCTTCGTGCCCCCTGCCAGTCCGTGTCCTGGGTTGGGATGGCGGTGAACTGTGAGTGGCTTCCCTTGGGCTTGTCGTAGTAGACGCTGACGTAGTCCTTCCCTTTGTTCGCCCCGTCGATGCCGAGGTATTTTCCGTTCTTCTTATTGACGAGATAGGTGTATGTGCCTTCGCTGAGGGCCCACAGATAGCGTGCGTCGGTGGACTTTGCCGACTCGAACACCACGTTGTAGCTGCTCGAACTGCTGGCCGCAAGGTATTTCCCGGAACTGACCTGCCGGAGCAGTACATAGCCGTTCGTGCCAGAGTCTTCTGCCTTGAACTGGTAACTTTCGGTTTCGGCATTGGTGCCGAAGGCCGACAGCGCAGGCGATGTGCCATCCTCGTTGCTGCCGAGCAGCTTCTCGTAGATGTTGAGCCAGATGTAGTAGTTGGTGCCAGGCTGGAGCGCTGCGGATAAAGCAGATTGTAGTGGCAGCAGTGCCATGATGGCAATGGCCAGCATTCTGGCGTATGCATGGATATATCTTCTCCTCATAAGGTGGTCAGTTAGCAGTAGTTGAACAAAGAAGTAAAAAAAGTTGCGAATCCTTCGTAGATAAAATTCGCGTTTGTTTTGCAAAATTACGCAAAAAAAATGATATATCCATATTTTTTAAAGAAAAGTGGCAAATGTTGTCGTTCTGACACTCATTTGCCACTTCTCCTGCCATAAGTTTGCAGGCGTTATTCTGTCTCAGCTTTCTGCAAGATTACTTCTTCCAGGCGTTGACCACTTCGCCGATGTACATGGAGTGGATGCCTGCAGGGAAGTTTGCGTACATGTTCTTCGGTGCGTCGCTCTTGAAATACTGGGGGTCGAAGGGTGCTGCATACATGATTTTACATTCAATCACCATTGTTGCCTCGGTGTAGTAGGGCGTTCCGTTGGCGGTGTAAGCCGTGTGTAGTCCGAGCGCCTTGGCCTTGTCGCCGTCGCGTCCGCTCTTACTTCCCATGTAGTTGAGCACCTTGCTTTGCTCCACGTCGAAGGCCATCACCGTGAAATACTGGGCGCGGTCCATGAATTCCTTGGTATAGCGCTTTTCTGCCACGTACACGGTGAGGGCTGTGCGTCCCCAGAGGGTGCCGATGCCTCCCCATCCGATGGTCATGGCATTGCTCTTCTGCTTGTCGCCTGCGCAGAGCAGCTCTGCCTCGTGAAACCACTCAAATCCGTTCTCCTGGAAATCCTCCCTTACGTTGAATTTCTTGAATCCGTTCTCTTCCTGCGCGTTGGCAGTCGTCACTGCAGCCATCAGCATGGTCAGCAGTGCTGCGATAAAAGTCATTTTCTTCATGAGATAATTGTTTGTTGAAAAATTAAAATGGTCATGCAAATATACATAAAAGTTTTGTATTTATTTGTTAGTTGAGATAAAGAATTAATTTTCTTTAGAAGAAAAATCATGGAAATAAGGCGGTGTCAGAAAAAAACGAATGAAGAAAATGACAGAATTATATACTTTTGTCATTTGTTTTACGTTTTAATAAAAGGTACTTCAGGAATTTGTGAGTAAGAAGATTTTATATTGTTGTTTGACCGCGCTTCGCCGGTCAGATGTGCGGGCGAGACGCCCACTATCCCAGCCGATGTCCTGTCGGTAATTGAAAAAGGGGACAGTAGATGACAATAAAAGTAATTACCACACGAAATCTTGAATAACTTATAAAAAGAAATAACACAAAAAGACTATGGATAAGAAAAACCTTTTAAGATGGTGCTGTATGGCCTTGCTGATGCTGCTCAGTACCTCAAGGGCAAGCGCCCAGAACCCTTATCTCCCGCTTTGGGAGTTTATTCCCGACGGTGAACCCTATCTGTTTGAGGACCCGGACAAGCCCGGCGAGTACCGCGTGTATATCTACGGCTCGCACGACATGCTGAAGACGGAGTACTGCGGCCGGGACCAGGTGGTATGGTCCGCCTCGGTCAACGACTTGACCAACTGGCGTTATGACGGCATCATCTTCAAGAGCGAGCGTGACGCCAACGGCAACCTGCTGAATGAGGGCGGGCTGGCCGATGTGCTGTACGCACCCGACGTGGCCTTGAAAACGAATCCCGACGGCACGAAGACCTATTATCTCTACCCGAACAACCAGGCCGGCGGCCGTCAGACGATGGTAGCGAAGTCAGACCGTCCCGACGGCCCGTTCGTGGTGTGCAACTGGAGCAAGGACAATCCCCGCGAGACCACCGGTATCTTGCATTTCGACCCCGCCGCTTTTGTGGATGACGACGGCCGTGCATACGCCTACTGGGGATTCGGAGAGTCAGAGGCGGCAGAGCTGGACCCTTCCACCATGTGCACGTTGAAGCCCGGCACAGATATCATAAAGAACATGGTTGCGGGCTACAAGCAGGATGAGCAGTTCCGGTTCTATGAGGCATCCTCCCTTCGCAAGATCAAAGATAAATATGTGTTTGTCTATAGCCGCTGGACACGTGAGGGCGAATTCGGACTTCCAACGAGCAATTATACCTTGGCATACGCCTACAGCGACCACCCGCTCGGCCCCTGGACCTACGGTGGCACTATCATCGACGGGCGAGCCAGAGGTAAGGACATGAACGGCAAGACAATACCGACTGCTTCTTCTACCGGCAACACCCATGGCAGCATCTTGGAGATCAACGGCAAGTGGTGGGTGTTCTACCATCGCCAGACGGGTTCCAACGAGTTTTCCCGTCAGGCCATGGTGGCTCCGATAGAGGTGAAAGTGGAAGAAGGCAAAGGGGGCAAGGTGATTATCAGCGAAGGGGAATATACTTCAGAGGGTTTCGCCACAGACGGCTTGAATCCATTCCACCGCACACCAGCCGGCCTGGCCTGCTACCTGATTGGCCCGAAACCCGACGAGGTGGAGTTCCCGAACAAGCGGCATTTCGGTTCGTATCTGCAGCCCGTCTATCTCGATTATGGCTCCTATCAAGGACCTTCATCACAGAAAGTGCCGTTCATGCCAGTGGTGAACAATACCGACGGGTCAACAGTAGGGTATAAGTATTTTAATTTCAACCGACTTGGACAATCACAGTCTGTGTCAATGCTAATACGGCTGAAACCGCTCGGCATCAACGGAAAGATAGAAATTCTTGTTGGAAGTCCTTACAAGGAGAAAAGCGGAAAATGTGTCGGAAGGGTTGATATCAAGAGCGACATGGCGCAGAAAATGACAGAGCTGTCCGTGCCGCTGAGAGGCATCTATGGCATGACAGGCAAACAGCCAGTCTATTTCCTCTTCACCTCTGACACGAAGGAACGGTCGATATGTGATTTCTATGATTTTATGTTTAAATAAACGCCAACAACCATGAGACGATATCCTTCATACATATTGCTGACGCTGGTGCTTATGTTGTTTTCCTCGTTGCAGGCCAGAAAAAGACAGGAACTGAAACCCAGGCTGGTCGTGATGACGGATATTTGTCCGGCTGATGTGGAACCCGATGACATAGAGTCTGCCATCCGTCTGCTTGCCTATGCTGACCGTTTTGAGATCGAGGCTGTCATTCCTTCAATAGGATGGAACTGCGACCCTTATCCTCCAGAATGGGTGAAATGCCTTGAGAATGTGATAGATGCATACGGGAAGGATGTGCATAACTTGATGAATCGGTCACACCAGACATCGTTTCTCCCCTTAAATCAAGAACAGACAATGGCTCAGCCTATTGGTTATTGGCCGAGTGCCGACTATTTGAGGAGCCGTGTGGCTTTAGGTAGCCCGAAAGCAGGCATTGGGGTGATAGGCGAAGGTAACGACACGCCAGGCAGCAGAAAAATCATTGAGCTGTTGGATGAGGCAGATGAACGCCCGATTTATTTCTGTGCGTGGGGTGGAGCGAATACACTATCCCAGGCAGTATGGCGGCTTCAACATGACAGGAGCCCAAAAGACTTGATCAGGGCTTTGCATAAAATGCGTCTTTACACTATCACCGACCAGGATATGAAGTGGACGATGCGAAGGCAACTAGACTACAGCTCTCACATGTGGCTGCGAAAAGAGTTTTCCAACGAGTTGCTGCTGATATGGGATGAGTCGGCATGGCTGAACCATAATGACCTTGGCAACAAGAATTGGGACCGTCATGCACGACTGATTCAGGGACATGGAGAAATGGGCAGGATTTATCCGAAGAACAAATACGGTGTGGAAGGCGACACCCCCAGTTTCTTTCATTGTATGCCCAACGGTCTGAACGACCCTGATGACCCTACACAAGTTGGGTGGGGAGGCTATCATCAGTTCGGTCTGTCGCCAGATGGCCTGACTTATGCTTGGACAAACTGGCAACAGCCGGTGAAGGATTATTCCAACCATTTTGAAGTTCGATTCTATCCTGATGAGTTCAACGACTTTGCGGCAAGGATGCAGTGGGCTGCTGAAGGCAAGGGAACAACGAATCCGGTAGTTATCGTCAATGGAAAGCGGGGCCTTTCACCGATACTGCTAAAAGCGAAAGTTGGCCAGACCATCAAGCTGAATGCCGGTAAAAGTTACGACCCTGAAGGTGGCACACTTCGATTTCTATGGTGGGAGCAGCTGCCAATGACCAAGTCAACAGGAGTTTTAACAAATGTGTCGGCCACTCAATCCCCTGTTTTGACAGTGATTGTCCCACCATCCTACAAAGGGAGGAAGATACATCTTGTTTGTGAGGTCCACGATGACAGTCCCTTTCAATTGGTTTCCTACCGACGTGTCATTATCGATGTGGCTGAATGATATATCTGAGTGTCAAAATCAATGGTCTGTTGGTTTTGACACTTTTTTTGTTAGAAATGCAACATAGGGGGCGTATGGTGCATTCTGTGTTTTAGCTTGAAAATAATTGAAACGTGGAAGAAAGCGAATCATGCTTTTTATACGTATATTTGCAAAAATATCAAAAAATACAGCAATGATTATGAAACGACTTCCGATTATGATGCTGATGATGTGTGTGGCCACGCTGAGCCAAGCACTGGAGAACATCAAGGTGGGTAACACCACCCGTACAATGATTTCTTATGCCCCCAAGGGCCTCCCAGCCAGTCCTGCGTTGATGATAGCCTGCCACGGAGCCAACCAGGACGCTCCCTATCTGCAGAGCCTGGCGAAGTGGGAGAGCGTGGCCGACACAGCCAAGTTCGTGGTGGTCTATGCCAACGGCGTGAACAAATACTGGGACATCTCCGGCACGAGCGACCTTCAGTTCATGGAGGTCATCATCGATTCCATGTACTCGCGCTACCACATCAACAAGAACCGCGTGTACCTGACCGGCTTCTCGATGGGTGGTATGTTCACCTATCACGCCGCCAACCGCATGGCCGACAAAATCGCAGCCTTCGCTCCTGTGAGCGGCTATCCGATGGGCGGTCCGAACGCCAGTGCGAGTCGCCCGGTGCCTATTCTGCACACCCACGGCACAGCCGACGACGTCTGCTCGTATGGCCCCGTGCAGTCGCATATCGACGCATGGGTGAAGTTCAACGGCTGCAACCCGACACCCGAAATCATCAAGCCCTATCCCAAGTCGAAACCCAATTCGCCCGCCGAGCTGAAACGCTACCGTGGAGGCAAGAATGGGGTAGAGGTGGCTCTGCTCACGCTGGCAGACAAAGGGCACTGGTGGTCTATGGACACGGCTCAGGCTTTGACATCGGAAGAGATATGGAATTTCTGCAAACGTTACAGCCTGGGACCCGACGGACCGGAACTGACAGGCATCACTCCAGAAAACCGGTCGTTCGACATGCTTGCCGACCGCGACAACACGTTCTCTGCCACCTTCTCCGAGCCTGTGAGCCAAAAAGCAATATCCGCCACGCTGACATCGGAAAAAGGCACGGCTATAGCCCTTGAGACCCAGCAGTCGGAAGATTACAGCCCGACTGTCACATTCAAAATCCCGTCAGGAAGCACGGTGGCCGACGGCATCTACACCCTGAGCATCATGAACGCTACAAATAAAGAAGGCGGCGTGGCAGAACCCTACACGTTCACCTACGTCTACGGCGTGGAGGAAGTGGGTGCCACCCTGAATGTGGACACCATCTTCTGCCCCGACCTGGGGGCAGAGCGCGACGCCATCGGTGAAGGCATCCCGGCCGGATGGAGGCGGGTGATGACGCCTTCGTCGGGCTCGGCAGAGACTCTGAACGGAGCCGTTGCCAACTGCGCCGGCGTGCGCATGAAATATTTCCAGCCCGGCGGAGACTTCGACGCAGGATTCTACCTGAGCGCCAGGGAGTATGCTTCGTGCAATCTCTATTACAGCTACGCCGCATCCAAGCGCCTGCCATTCAAGAAAGGAAAATACCGCGTCTCCTTCAACTCCACCTACTGGAGCGAAGGTGCGAAAAACGCCAACGCCACCTTCAATTTCTATCTGAAAGACTACAAAGAAGGAAAGACCGCCGTCTCCGCCACATCTCTCCTCTCGTCGAACACGATGAAAGAGAGCACCGACCAGCAAATCACGGGATCGAAATACCATGAGATAGACTTCAACATCACCACCACCACCTTCTACGTGCTCGACTTCGAGATGTCGGAAGGCTGGAACTCCGTCATATTGGGCAATATCCTGGTGATCACCCAGCCATCGATTGCCGACATCTATAAAGGCGGATTTTTCCGTACGATGCTGGCAGCCAAAGAATCCGTGAAAGGGTATGAGCAGACGGATGAGGGCATGGCCCTCCTGGGCGTGATAGCCAGCTATGACGACTTCGCCAGCATAGAGCCCTCCAAGAACGAGGCAGCCACAAAGGCCGTGGCCGACGCACTCGCCAAATTCAATGCCGTGAAGGGAGAGCTGACGCCACCGCTCAGCGTGCCGGGCGACGTGAACGGCGACGGCACAGTCGACATCAGCGACATCGTGGCCATCATCAACCAGATAGCCGGCACGGCCAGCTATGAGAATGCCGACGTGAACAGCGACAAGACCGTTGACATCAGCGACATCGTGGCCGTGATCAATATCATCGCAGAGGGTTCCACGGATTGAGCAGTTGGGGCGTTCTGTAAATTCTGATTTTGTGTATGGATTAACCCATGAAACGGATTCCCTTGGAGCCACCCGTAAATTTTCAATTACGACAAATACAAAGCGTGCAGCCGGCAAATACTTGATTGCCGGCTGCATTTTTTTGTTGTTTTCCTGACTCAGGTGTCCTTTTGTCATAAATAATGCATATTTATACCAAATAAAGGTGTATATGTCGAAATAAAGTTGTATTTTTGCAAAAAAATTGATTTTGTGTGTATTTACTACACTAACTAAACAACACGACACAGGAGACTAATTAACAAAAACTAATAGAGAAAAATGAGAAAGACTACCTTGTTGCTCGTCATGCTACTGATGACGACATGCGGCTTTGCGCAACGCATAACCGACAAGATTGACCGCGGACTGGTGGCCACTGTGGCACAGAACGGCGGTGGAAATTTCTTGAGTTGGAGAATTTTTGCAGAGGAGTATTACGACGTGACCTACAACCTCTATTGCAACGGCACAAAAATCGCCTCCGACTTGAAAGTAAGCAACTATGTACATTCCGGCGGCAATGCCAGCAGCCAGTACCAGGTGGCACCTGTCGTACGGGGGGTGGAAGGCAAGAAATGTGATGCCGTGACGCGATGGGGAGGCGACTTCGTCTATTCCCTGACCGGCTTCCATGAAGGCTATACCGACTTCGCCGTCAAGCCCGTGACCGCACGCGACGGATCGGTCGTGACCGGAAACTATGCCATCAACGACATATCGCTCGCCGACGTGACCGGCGACGGCACCGTTGAGTTCATCGTGAAGCGTCTGAGCAACCTGAACTACGACCTGACGAACAAGAAGGCGTTCAACCTCATCGAATGCTACAATCTGAAAGGTGATCGGCTGTGGTGGATCGACTGCGGACCGAACCTGCTCTCAGGATCGAACGTGGAGCTGAACGCAGTGGCATACGACTGGGACTGCGACGGACGGGCAGAGGTAATCATGCGCGGTGCCGACAACATGATTGTCCATACGAGCGACGGCAACTCCATCAATATCGGTGACATGAACGCCGACACGCGCTGGAACGGCATGGAATACACCAACAGCGGACGTGAGTTCCTACTTTATATCGACGGTCTCACTGGCAAGCCTTACCCCATCGGACCCAACGGACGTCTGTGGATGGACTATCCATTGCCACGTTACGAAGTGGGGGAGACCAGCGACCTGCTTGGCTCCTCGGCTGAGGGAAACATCTGGGGAAGCGGCATCGCAGGCCACCGCCCCACCAAGCATTATTTCGGAGCGCCATTCCTCGACGGACGTCATGCCAGCATCTTTCTCGGGCGAGGATGCTACACGCGCCATAAGTTCGTGGCTCTCGACGTGGACCCTGAAACTCATCAGCTGTCACAGCGCTGGCGCTGGAACTGCTACGATGGCTCAAGTCCATGGTTCGGAAACGGTTACCATAACTTCGGAGTAGCCGACGTGGACTGGGACGGAAGAGACGAGATTGTGTTCGGGTCGATGGTAATCGACGACAACGGCCAGGGCCTCTCAACGACAGGACTCGGACACGGCGACGCCCAGCACTGCAGCGACCTTGACCCCTATCGCCATGGCCAGGAAATCTTTGCCTGCAACGAGACACGACCGGCCATGAACTACCGTGACGCCACCACCTCGAAGATTTACTACAGGCTGGTGTCGCCCGACGACGACGGACGTGCGCTATGCGGCAACTTCACCAACCAATATCCGGGCAGTGTGGGTGCCAGCTCACAAAGCGGAAGGATCAGCACCGTGGCCGACAAGCCGTTCGGCGACGTGGGCGGTTTCGACCTGAACTTCCGAATCTACTGGGACGGCGACTTGTGTGAGGAAATCGTGAACAGCCCCGGCACAGAGAAGCAGGCCAAGATCGACAAGCTGGGCGTAGGACGAATATTCCTGTCCACCGGCGACAACATGTGTAACTGGACCAAGAACACCCCCTCCGCCCAGGGCGACATCTTCGGCGACTGGCGTGAGGAACTCGTCATGCGCGCGGAGGGCGACACGAAAATCCGAATATACACCACCAACTATCCCACCAAATACCGCATCCCGACCCTGTGGCACGACCATCAGTACCGTCAGGCCATGGTATGGCAGATGTGCGGCTACAACCAGCCGCCCCACGCCAGCTTCTTCCTCGGCGAGCTGGAGAACATCACCATCGCTCCGCCACCATTCACGATGACCGGACGGACGGAAGTGGCCAACGGCGGCAGCATCAGCACAGCCAATGCCGGACAGCACGTGATTGTCTGCGAGACCAACAACACGCAGGTGAGCGTGGTTGAGGGCGCCAACCCTCACATCGCCATGTTCAACGTGCCGTCGTGGGTGCAGGGAACGAACAGCAACAAGACCGACGGCACCGGACTCATCAAATACGACTACTACACCTGCGACGTGACAGGAGGAGCCTTTGCAGGCGACATGCGCCTCGTGAAGCAGGGAGACGGCATCCTCAACCTGCCGGCAGTGGAGCAGCAGTACACCGGCAACACCGACATCTGGGCCGGCACTGTGAACTTCGACGGAACACTGCTGAAATCCCCCCTCTGGCTCAACCGTTTCGCCGAGCTCAACTCCAACGGCGGACAGTTCCGCAGCATCAGGATGGACTACGCATCCGTGTTGCGCCCCGGAGGGAAAGACAACGTGGGCAACATCACGGTGGACTCCCTGCGTCTGGGATTCGGATCGCGTATCGTGATTGACATGAAAGACGCCGGAGAGACAGGAGCCGACATTAATCCCGTGCCAGGAACAGACGTGACTCCCGACGACACACAGACAGAAGCACAGGCATCGCTGCAGTCCGACAAAATCAATGCAAAATACCTCTCCGTGGAGAAGAAGAGCGGCACGGCATGGGAAGAATACGGACCACGCTATCTCAGTCCGGTGATGGAATTCTCCACTGGGACGGCAGACGGAGCCCTGCCTGCTGGAAAATATCCTGTCATCAACGTCGAGAAACTGGACGGCACCCTCAAAGACATCAAGATTGAAGGCATCAGCAATCAGCTGCGCACTTCGCTTGTACAAGAAGAAAACACCATCTATCTGATGGTTGAGGAGCTGCGCGAGGCCTCCGACATCATCTGGAACGGACTGGCCAGCTCAACATGGAATCTGGCCAATGACGAGAACTTCACACTTGCCGCTGACGCCACCAGCACCGACAATATGTTCGTCACCGGCGACAAGGTTCACTTCACCGATGCCACCCAGCGCTTCGACGTGTCGCTGGGCAGCGAGATGGAGGCAGACACCGTCATCGTGAACAACACGAAAGCCTACACCTTCGGCGGCACCGGCAAACTGACCGGCACCACCGCATTCGTGAAGGAAGGCGACGGCACCGTGACGATGAACAACGACAACAGCTACACCGGCGGTAACTACATCCGCGGCGGCGTGGTGAAAGTGAAATCGCTGAGCAACGAGAACCTGGCCTACGGCAGCCTGGGCGGTGTGACGGCGGGCGCCAACAAGTTCACGATGGAGAACGGGGGCACCTTGCAGAACACTGCGGACGTGACCATGGGCTCTCCCATCCGAATGGCCGGCGCCGAAGGCGGCAGCGTCCAGACCGACGCAACGTTCACGATGAACAAGCCCTTCTCCGGCACATTGCTGACGAAGAAAGGCGGCGGAACCATGGTGCTCTATGGCAATAACTCGCTGACCAAGATGGTGATTGCAGGCGGAAAGGTGATTACCCGCGCAGGACAGGCAGCCAGCACCGTGGAACTGCAGAGCGGCACACTTCAAGACGAGGCATCCTGCACCAACCATGCCATCATCGTCCCGAAAGGCAAGACCGCCACATGGCAACTCTCGGACACTTACTACCTGGCCTATGCCAACAAGCTCACAGGAGAAGGCACCCTCACCATCAACCCCACGAACACCGTGAGCCGAGTGAGAATCACAGGCAACTGGAGCGGTTTCTACGGCACCATCAAGCACACGAACAAAGACATCTGGCTGCCACTTGACAACAGCAACGGCTTGCCAAACGGCACGCTGAACATCGCGTCGGGATGCACTGTGACCAACGTATGCCAGACATTCACCATCGGAAAGCTGACGGGAGACGGCAACCTGGCACATCCTGTGGCCAACTTCAGGAATAAGGATGCCGTCAGCGGATCGAACACCTGGAGAGTCGGCAACGACACGCTGGGCGACTTCTCCTTCAACGGAAAAATCACAGACGGCGGCGGCAGCAACAAAGCCAATTTCCAGAAGATAGGAGAGTGCAAGATGACGGTAGGCGGTGTCTGGGACAACACGGGCACCGTGGTAGTAAACGGCGGCACGTTGTTCGTCAAGCAGAGCGCCTGCCTTGGAAAGGGCGCGCTGACCGTTGGTAAGGACGGAACGCTCTCAGGTTTGGGCTCACTCACCAACTCGGCTTATACCGTGAACGGAACATTGCAGCCAGGCCTCACTGCCACATCGACCATAGGCCTGATGGACTTCGGCGGAAAGAACTTGACGGTGAGTGCCAGCGGAAATCTCGTTGTGAATGCAAGCAAATGCGCCACCGACAAAGTGTCGAGCTCATCCAATGGATGCTCGTCGTTAGCCAATATCGGTGTGATGAAGATGAACGGAACGGTGACGGTCAACGTCAGTGCCTCCCATACACTCGTCGTGGGCGACTCCATCCGTCTCTGGAGTGCCAAGTCGTTCAGCGGAAGCCCTAAGCTGGCCACCGACGTGATCGACGCGGCTGCCGGTCTCTGCTGGGACGACTCACGCATCAAGGAAGGCTTGCTTTTCGTTGTTGAGCGTAAGGCCATGAAGGGCGATGTCAACCTCGACGGCCAGGTGGACATCAGCGACATCGTCGCCATCATCAACCACATAGCCGGAACCGCCAACTATGCGAATGCAGACGTTAATGAAGACAAAACAGTGGATATCAGCGATATCGTGGCCGTGATCAACATCATCGCCAACAAGGAGGAATGACGCATTCAGGCTGACAGCCACTGCTGAGAATTACGGCCATGCCCGCTTTGCCATGCCAGGCAATGCGGGCATGGCTCTTTTTTTCTGATGGACCCCACCAGTTCGTGAAACCGTTGACGGGTGGAATTGATGTGACAGTTGACACGGCAAAAGCCTCAGGCTTCATCCGAAAGTCCAGGTGTCAGGTCCGCTCATAGCGTAAAAACTAAAAAAAATACTTGTCTGATTGTTCGCTTTTAAATTATTTTTTCGTATATTTGCGAAACAATAACCGACACAATACCGAAACAGTAACCTTTCTAACAAATAACTAACCACTTATATCGTACTGACTACAATGGAAAAGATACCATCATTCACCATCAACCATGAGCTGCTGCGACGCGGCATCTACGTGAGCCGTAAGGACCAGGTGGGCGACCAGGTGATCACCACGTTCGACATCCGTATGAAAGAGCCTAACCGTGAGCCTCCGCTTTCTCCCTCGGCACTTCACACCATCGAGCACCTGGCGGCAACCTATCTGCGGAATCATCCCCTGTGGAAGGACCAGGTGGTCTACTGGGGTCCGATGGGCTGCCTGACCGGCAACTACCTGCTTCTGAAGGGCGACTTGAGCTCATCCGACATATTGCCCCTCATCACCGAGACCTTCGACTTCATCGCCAATTTTGAGGGCGACATCCCAGGAGCTTCTCCCCGCGACTGCGGCAACTACCGCCTGATGAATCCGGAGGAGGCACGCTGGGAAGCCAGGAAATATCTGGATGAGACCCTCCTTTGTGCCACGGACGAAAATCTTAACTATCCCTAAAATATGTAACTTTCCGTGAATTTTTTTGGAACATTCAAAAAAATGTGGTAAATTAGCAGATAGAAACATAAAACGGGTCTAATATATGAACGACAAAAACTATTGTGTGATTTTGGCCGGGGGCATAGGCATGAAACTCTGGCCGAGCAGCATGCATCAGAAACCCAAACAGTTCATCGACTTTCTGGGGACGGGTGAGACATTGCTGCAGTCCACCTACAACAGGATTTCACGCTTTGTGGATGCGCATAACATCATCGTCTCCACCAACGAACAGTACGAGGGCCTGGTCCGCCAGCAGCTGCCACAACTCCGCAGCGAAAACCTGCTTTTGGAGCCGATGCGCCGCAACACGCTTCCCAGTGCCACCTGGGCCACCGTGAGCATCGCACACCGCTGCAGTGACGCCCGCATACTTGTGGTCCCTTCCGACCAGGTGATATACGACGAGGAACATTTCGAAGATGACATACGGAAGGCGTTCGACTATGTGTCGCGCTCAGGACGCATACTCTCGCTTGGCGTCATGCCGACAAGGGCAGCCACCAACTACGGCTATATCCAGATGGACGAGATGCAGGACGAGGACATCTATCAGGTGAAATCGTTCACGGAAAAGCCGGAGCGCGACTTCGCCCAGCTGTTTGTGGACGACAGGGGATTCCTCTGGAACACGGGACTGTTCGTGTGGTCGGCAAAGGACTTTCTTCGCTATGCGCTCGAGCAGGAGTCGGAATTTCCGGTTATCGACCTCTCTTCCAGCCTCATCAGCCAAGGCATGGATGCGGAAGATGTGGTGAAAAACGCCTTTGCCATCTGTCCCAACATCTCCATAGAAGAGGTGTGCCTTGAGCGGAGGGAGAACACCGACGTGATGCTGTGTCATTTTGGCTGGTCGGACCTGGGGACCTGGCAGGCGCTCTACGACTCGATGCACAAGGATAAGGACCACAATGCAGTGATGAATGCCGAGGCTTTGTTCTACGGCAGCCACGACTGCCTTGTTAAGGCTCCTAAGGACAAGCTCGTCGTTGTGGAGGACCTTGATGACTATATCATCGTTGACGAGCAGAACGTGCTGCTCATCTGCAAGAAAGAAAACCAGAACGGCATCCGCCGTTTCGTGAACGACATACAAATCAACATGGGCGAAAAGTTCGTGTAAGGATTAGGATTTTCTTGTCGGACCAGTCGGACCAGTCGGACCAGTCGGACCAGTCAGACCAGTCGGACAGGTCGGACCAGTCAGACCAGTCGGACAGGTCGGACAAGTCAGACCAGTCGGACCAGTCAGACCAGTCAGACAACTCTCAACTCTCAACACTCAACTTTAAAAACAATACAATTATGGCAACACCTCACAACTCAGCACCCGATGGTGCATTTGCAAAGACGGTATTGATGCCGGGTGACCCTTTGAGGGCAAAATTCATAGCAGAGACATTCTTGAAGGACGTGGAACTGGTGACTTCTGTTCGCAACTGCCTGGGATATACTGGTAAATATCAGGGGATTCCAGTTTCGGTAATGGCGAGTGGAATGGGCATGCCGAGCATCGGCATCTATTCCTACGAGCTCTATTCCTTTTATAATGTGGAGAATATCATCCGCATCGGCTCCTCGGGCAGTTACAGGGATTGGCTGGACGTGATGGACGTGGCGATAGCCGACTGCGCTGTCAGCGAGTCATCCTACGCGAAGGTGATGAGCGGCTGCGAGGACCATGTCCTTAAACCAAGTCAGGAACTCAACGACGCCATCATCGCCAAAGCCACGGAAATGGGAATTGACTGCAAGAAATGCGTAGTCCATTCTTCCGATGTGTTCTATACCGCCACCGACGAGACATGGCAAGAGCTGTCGGAGCGTACAGGCACCGACTGCGTGGAGATGGAGAGCTTCGCCCTCTTCCACAATGCCAACGTTCTTGGCAAGAAGGCAGCGTGCCTGCTTACCATCAGCGACTCGTTCGTGAGCAAGAAGGCACTCTCTGCTGAAGACCGCCAGATGGCATTCAAGGAGATGGTGACCCTCGCACTGGAGACGGCCATCACGCTCTGATTCACATCGCTTTTTGAAAAACAAGACGGCTGACGGATTTCGTTTCCGCCAGCCGTCTGCTTTGTCGTTGCTATAGACTCTATAGTCTCTATAGATTCTATAGACGCTATAGGCTTATTCTGTTGTCGTCTGATTCTTTTTTGCTTCGTTCCAGAGTGCGTCCATCTCCTCGAGAGTCATCTCGTTGAGTGCCTTTCCCGCTTCTTTGGCTTTGGCCTCCACATAGTTGAAGCGGCTGATGAACTTCTGGTTGGTGTGCTCGAGTGCGTTGTCGGGGTTGATGTGGTAGAGGCGTGCGGCGTTGACCAGAGAGAACAGCACGTCGCCGAACTCGGCCATGGCCTGCTCCTTGTCCTTATGAGCCACTTCCTGCTCAAACTCGGCAATCTCCTCTTTTACTTTTGCCCATACGTCCTCCGGCTTTTCCCAGTCGAAACCCACGTTGGCGGCTTTCTCCTGCACGCGGTAGGCCTTGATGAGCGAGGGCAGGCTGTTGGGAACTCCTCCAAGCACGGTCTTGTTGCCGTCTTTCTCTTTCAGCTTGATCTGCTCCCATTTCTGAAGCACTTCGCCGGCGTCCTTGGCGGTGGCGTCACCGTAGACGTGGGGATGACGGAAGATGAGCTTGTCGCACTCCTGGTTGCAGACGTCGGCGATGTCGAACACTCCTTTCTCACTGCCTATCCGTGAGTAGAACACCACGTGCATCAGCACGTCGCCCAGCTCCTTGCTGATGTTCTTGTCGTCGTCCTTCATCAGGGCGTCGCACAGTTCAAACACCTCCTCAATCGTGTTGGGGCGCAGGCTCTCGTTGGTCTGCTTGCGGTCCCACGGACATTTCTCACGCAACGTGTCGAGCACGTCGAGCAGACGGCCGAAGGCCGCCAGTTTTTCTTCTCTTGTATGCATGGTTATTGTGGTTTCTGATTATTCTGATTACTCTGATTACTCTGATTACTCTGAATACTCTGATTACTCTGAAAACTCAGATATTGAATTCATTTGCAAAGTTACAATTAACTTTGTAAATAATCAAGCAAAATATAAAAGAAAAACAGGAGGGTGTCTGTGAACACCCTCCTGTTTCTGACTGTCTCAGCGGTTGTTATAGTGCCGCAATGATATTGATAACTGCCACGATGTCGGAGATGTCGACTTTGTCGTCCTCGTTCACGTCGGCATAACGGTAGGTGGCGGTACCTGCAATCTGGTTGATGATGGCCACGATGTCGGAGATGTCGACTTTGCCGTCCTCGTTCACGTCGCCTTTCAGATGGGATGTGGCGGTAGATATAATCACCGTTTTCGCTTCCGACTCGCCGTTCATCACGGTGCCGGTATCGTAGGTGGCCTTTGCAGGCTCGATAATCTCGCAGTCGGTCAGGACAATGTCGCCGGAGAAGAACCAGATGCCACTGTGGTTCTGACTCTTGGCACTTACATTGGAGTTGTTGAACTCCAATGAGTTAGTGCCCACTTCCTTGGCTCCATAGAATCCGGAATAAACACCTTCCACATTCATTGTGGTGTTGTCGATGGTAAGGTAATACGGACCGGGTGCTTCGTCGCATCCGACCTGGATTCCATAGCTGCCGCCCTTCACGTCCAGGCTGCCTTCACCCGTGATTAAGGTGTTGCCACCAATGAGCAATCCGCTGTAGGTCTTGCTCTCCACTTTGTTCTCGCCGTTCAGGCTTATAATCAAATAGTCGAGATAATGCTCGATGCCATTGGTGAAGTACTCTTCCGTGATGATGTCGGCGTTGTCGAGGGTGAGTGTGACACCGTCGAAACGGACAGTGCCGTCGCCCAGCACGTCATCCTGGTTGCGTGATGTCACCTGTGTGCCGGCAATCCACAATTCGTATGCCTCACCGCTGACGGTGACCTCGCAAGTGCCGGAAATTTCACCCGACGAGGCGGTGATGGTGGCTTTGCCGCCAATCGGTGCGTCATCGGCGATGCGGACCACACCGTCGGCCGTCACGGTGGCGATGCTCTCGTCGCTGCTGGTCCAGCTGACCGTTGCAGCCGAATTGGACGGACTCAGCTCTACGAGCAACTCAGTCTCTGTCCCCGGATCAGCAGTGATGGTGTTGGGCGAGACAATAATCTGAGTCAGTTCGGGGGTGGTCACAGTTACAGCTATAGAACCAACTACGGTTAGCACTTCCTTCTTTCCGTTTATGACCAATTTGACGATGTCGTACCGGTAGGTGCCGGCTGTTGCGCTGGTGGCATCCACGGTCATCGTGGTGTCGTTGGCATTGAAGGTGATGGCCGGTGCGGTGCCTTCTCCTTCGGTCAGTTTGGCACTGAGTCCGCCTAACCATGCCTTTCCCGGCCGGGTGGCAATCTCGATTCCCTCCATGAGGGTTCCGCTTGTGGTGTTTATGCTGATGTAGTCTACGTGGTCCACTAGATGATGTCCGCTGGCGTCAGCCACATGCAGGTAGAATTTGTCTTGGGCAATGTCGTTGTAGCCTTTGGTGTAATAGGCTCCGATGTCAATATAGTTACGCGCTTCTGTGGGTACGAAATAAACCGTCTTGTACTGTTTGCTGGCGTCCAATGATATAGTGCATTTCGCATCAGCAAAGAATCTTCCGCTGCTGGTGTTGTTGTACCAGTTGCTGGCAGATATGCCGTTGAAATTTGTCGCGTTGTCAGGGATGGGGCTGGCTTTCACCTGTATCACATCTCCAATCTTGCAGTAATAGGCCCCGCTTTCCTCCGGCAGGTCGCTGACGATTATCTTTTCCCGTGCGTTCAGTGTCAGGATAGTGATTTTCTGGCACGTCAGTTTGATTCCCTGCAGGTAGGCAATTTCTCCGTTGTAAATCTCGGATGAGGCTATGTCAGTGCCTGCAAGGGTGGATGGAGTCTCTTTCACGCGGGTGTAGACATAGTTCACCATGTTGGGTGTGCCGTTGAGATAGAGCGGGTTGCTCCCGTCGTAAGTCACTGCGTTTGCCCAGTCGTCCTCGGTCAGGCTGCTGATTTCTTTCTTCGTGTTGAAGATGATATACTCCTGTGCGGCCTGTGGGTTGTTTACGAGGATTTTTCCATTGGTGTAGCTCAGGCTTGGCTTGACGACGGCTGTCGTGCATGTGCGTTTGGTCACGGTTGCCTTACTGCTCCTAATACTATACCATCCCAACATTTCGTCCCTATCGCTTGGATAACATGTAACATATATTTCTTTACCCACATCGCCTTCTCCAACCACTAATTCTTTGTTCTCTTTTGCAAATATAGCAATATAAGGGGAGCCGGGACGACCGACCCATTCTGTTATCCACCAACTAATATAACCGCCTTCGTCTTCGTATCCGTTTTCAAAAAGGTCCTTTATACTGCCTGAAAGTTCGAATCGCACCGTGTC
This sequence comes from Bacteroidaceae bacterium, assembly GCA_017483765.1. GTDB lineage: Bacteria > Bacteroidota > Bacteroidia > Bacteroidales > Bacteroidaceae > UBA3839. Next base: position 88,165 of record JAFUVE010000087.1, read on the forward strand.
GCCAGGATGCGGGTTGTAGTTGTTCAAATTTACTTCACCTGTGAAGGTGTTAGGCAGTATAACCACGTAGTCGGCCGGATTATTATTCTCATCGTAAATTGTGATGGTTTTGGAGTCTAATTTGTATTTTTTCGGGGTCATAACCCTGCAGACATCCATCTTCCATCTTCTGCTTCCATACTCTGGCTCAGGACTTTTGATGGCGAAATTGCCTGCCTGCAGCGCTTTGGCGAAGACACTGGAATTATAAACAGTCATTTCATACACAGTCCTGATAGCTGTTCCACCAGTCGCTTTCACATGCGAGTCCGAGATGCCAATTGTGTTTCCGGAATAAAGTGCCGTGCTTCCGCTTTCTTTTGAAGTGGCAGTCAGGTTGACACCGTTCAAATAGATGGAGTTCCAGTGTCTGGTTCCTGCCACGTGGATGGCGTCTGATGTGGAATTAATGGTTATGGTGCCTTGTCCGAAATTTATTTGTCTGGCTAATATGCAATAATAGTCAGCTTTTGTATTGCTTGCAGTAAGATTGCCATAAACGGTCAAATATCCGTATTCAATCCCGTTGTCATTGTCGTAATCACATTCGATGGCTCGTTTTCCTCCGTTCACGATAGCATCTCCATGAATCACGATGCTTCCCTTGTCGGACAAAATGGCCGGATAATCCAAGCTGATGCCGGTGGCTTTCAGCGTCCCCTTCATACTTATGGTCTTTTCTGCCCTGATGGCCATTCCTCCCGTTGCTGTGACGTTACAACTGTCGGCTTCGACCTTTCCGTTGTAGCTGTGAAGACCTGCTCCGTTGTTCGCGGCAGCGATGAATGTCATCTCGCCTTCGCCCGACAGCAGCAGGTCGTCGTAGGCCCTTACGGCGTCTTTCTTTCCGGTGATGTACACGTATGGGGCGCTGATGGACACGCCGCCCTCTGAATAGACGGAACTGTAGTCGTTCTTGTAGTTTCTGACGGTCAGACTCTTGCATTGCTCAGTGACGGTGAAGTATTTGTAAGCATATACCACGTTCTTGTCGCCAGTCAGATTGACGGTACCACCCCAGAACCGGATGTAGTCCGCTTCGATGCCTTTCTCTGCCTTGAGCGACTTGACGGTGAGGTTGGCGTTGCAATAGAACGCGTTGACGTCGATGGCGGTTCCGTCTGTGTTGGTCACAGTCAGTGTGTAGTCGCCTTTTTGCTCGACGCTCAGATCATAATCACCTGTGATTTTGGTCAGGGAGAGGTCGGTGTCCATGTACAGAATGGAGAGTGTGGTGATTTTTAATTCCTTTACACCCTTGCTCCGCAGGTTGCTTGCATAGAGCGTCTCTGCGGCAGCCCATGCCGTGCTGGCGGATGTGGCAAACATCACGATGAGCATGACGAGTCCTAAGAGTCGTGTGGTTTTGTTGGAAAAAGCTGTGTGGTTCATAACAATTATAATTTTATGATTGATTCAAGAATATATTTTTTGCAAATATAGCGAAAAATTTACTTCATGCATTGCTTTTTTCTATCAAAATTATGGGTTGTAAGAAAAAATCAAGGTGTTTGTAACTAAAACAAGGTTGTTTTTTTGATGAAGACGAGAATACAGGGACTTTGAAATTTGAAGTTTGAAATTTGAATTTTCGCTTCGCAGGATTCTGTCACGATTGCCTACGGCGAACTTCCTACGCCTCAGTAATGTTCAAGCAAGCTTGACATTACGTTCGGCTTAATCGGAAGTTTCGGAAATGTTCAAGCGAACTTGACATTTCGCTCGCTGCTTCAGAATCTTCGCCATCTGGACGGAAACGAGAAGATAAGACAATGGTCTGGCATTCAATGGCAAAGCATCAATAGATTAAATTTCAAATCTCAAACCTCAAAGTTCAGCGTATCTCTCTCCCCAGCATTTCAGCATGCGGTCGAGCAGTCTTGCCTCGCTGGTGGTGTGAGGTTGTGGATGCCAGAATCGTTGGTCTTTTGCTTCGTCGGGGAGAAACTGCATCTGTACGAAGTGGTCAGGATAGTCGTGTGCATAGAGGTAGCCGTCGTGGTAGCCCAGTTCTTTCATGAGGGATGTAGGCGCGTTTCGTATGGGTAGTGGAACGGGCAGGTTTCCTGTCTGACGGACGTAAGCCAGTGCGCTGTCGATGGCAAGGTATGACGAGTTGCTCTTGGGAGAGCTGGCCAGATAGACCGTTGTTTCGGCGAGTGGAATTCGTCCTTCCGGCATGCCGATTTTCGACACGGCGTCGAAGCATGCGTTGGCCAGCAGGAGTGCGTTGGGGTTGGCCAGTCCGATGTCCTCGGATGCGCTGATGACCAGTCGCCTGGCGATGAACAGGGGGTCTTCTCCTGCTTCAATCATGCGTGCGAGGTAGTAGACGGCTGCGTCGGGGTCGCTTCCGCGGATGGACTTGATGAAGGCTGAGATGACGTCGTAGTGCATCTCGCCGTCTTTGTCGTAGGCAAGCGGATTCTGCAGGACGGACTCGTTCACGAGGTCATCGGTGATGACGATGTCGCCGGCTGCGGTATTGCCCTCCGCTGAATCCTGGTTGTCTGTTGCCTGTGTTTTGGCGCTGGCAGCCTCCACCACCAGCTCCAGTATGTTGAGCAACTTTCGGGCATCGCCGCCGCTCAGACGGAGCAAAGCGCCAGTCTCTTTCAATTCGATATGTTTCTCTTTCAGGATTTTGTCTTGCGTGAGAGCACGGTCGAGCAGTTCCATCAAGTCCTCTTTTCCGAGCGATTTCAGTACATAGACCTGGCAACGGCTCAGCAGCGGACGAATCACTTCGAACGATGGATTCTCGGTGGTTGCTCCTATCAGCGTGATGATGCCTTTCTCCACGGCGCCGAGCAGGGAGTCCTGCTGCGACTTGGAGAATCGGTGGATTTCGTCGATGAACAGGATGGGTGTTCCCTTGGAGAACAGTCCTGTGTTGGCTCTGGCCCGCTCAATCACCTCGCGTACGTCCTTCACGCCGGAGGTGACCGCGCTGAGTGTGTAGAAGGGGACTTCGAGTGTCTTGGCGATGATGTTGGCCAGGGTGGTCTTTCCCACGCCCGGCGGCCCCCACAGGATGAACGACGAGATACGCTTCTGGCTGATCATGCGCTGGATGACAGCGCCTTCACCAACCAGGTGCTTCTGTCCGATGTATTCTGACAGCGTCTGCGGACGCAAGCGTTCTGCTAATGGGGGCATTGTTTTAGTTGAGAGTTTAGAGTTGAGAGTTTAGAGAGGGGATAGATACTCTAGATGCTCTAGATATTCTAAATGATAAATAACAGTTCGCGGTATTTGGGGAGCGGCCAAAGCTCGTCGTCCACGATTTGCTCGAGTTTGTCGACGTGGTAGCGGATGGACTCGAGGAATGGCGCCACTCGGTCGTGATAGGCGATGGCTTTCTCCCGTTCGGACTCGATGCGGTTGACTTGCCGGCGGGTGTCGATGAGCTTGTTGACGTTCTCCACGATGAAGGACTCGTGCTCACTGATTTGCTCTATGATGCTGAGATTGTTGGCTGAGATTTTCGCTGCTTTGTCGGCAGGGAATATCTCGTTGAGCTTGTGTACGTTGTCAATCAGCACCGACTGGTATTTCGTGACGACGGGTATGATGTGGTTCATGCACAGGTCGCCGAAAATGCGGGCCTCAATCTGGATTTTCTTGGTGTAGGTCTCCCATTTGATTTCGTTGCGGGCAGCGAGCTCGTTGCGGGTCATGACGTTGACTTTCTCGAACATACGGACTGTGGCCTCGTCGAGATAGTTGTCGATGATGAGGGGGCAGGATGTCTCGCAGTCGAGTCCTCTCCTCTGAGCTTCGGCTTTCCATTCGTCGCTGTATCCGTTGCCGTCGAAGCGTATGGGCTTGGTGTATTTGATGTCTTCTTTCAGGATCTTGATGATGGCCGACTCCTTGTTAACCCCTTCTGCGATGAGGCGGTCTACACGCTCCTTGAAGTTGATGAGTGCCTCTGCCACGGCTGAGTTGAGCGCCAGCATGGCGCTTGCGCTGTTGGCCTGCGAACCGACAGCCCGGAACTCGAACCGGTTGCCTGTGAAAGCGAACGGGCTGGTGCGGTTGCGGTCGGTGTTGTCGATGAGCAGATGTGGGATGGAGGGAATGTCGAGGTTGAGCGTGCTCTTTCCTTCTACGGTGAGGCTTTCGCTCTCGTCCATCTGCTCCACGTGGTCGAGCAGGTCGCTGACTGTCCGTCCGAGGAAGGAGGATATGATGGCTGGCGGCGCTTCGTTGGCCCCGAGCCGGTGGGCGTTGGTGGCTGAGATGATGGCAGCCGTGAGCAGTCCGTTGTGGTCGTAAACCGCCTTGAGGGTCTCCACGATGAAGGTAACGAAACGGAGGTTGTCGAGCGGCGTCTTACCCGGTGCGTGCAGGAGGATTCCTGTGTCGGTGGATAGCGACCAGTTGTTGTGCTTTCCGCTTCCGTTGACCCCTTTGAAGGGCTTCTCGTGGAGCAGGCATCGGAATCCGTGCTTGCGTGCCACGCGCTTCATGATGGACATCATGAGCATGTTGTGGTCGATGGCGAGGTTCATCTCCTCGAAGATGGGCGCCAGCTCGAATTGGTTGGGCGCCACCTCGTTATGGCGTGTCTTGCAGGGAATACCCAGCTCGAGCGCCTGAATCTCGATGTCGCGCATGAAATTCTCCACGCGCTCGGGAATCGAGCCGAAATAATGGTCGTCCATCTGCTGGTTTTTTGCCGAGTCGTGGCCCATCAGGGTCCGTCCGGTCATCACCAGGTCGGGACGTGCGCTGTAGAGCGACTCGTCGACGAGGAAATATTCTTGCTCCCATCCCAGGTTGCTCACCACTTTCTTCACGTCGGGGTAGAAATACTGGCACACGGCTGTGGCTGCTTTGTCCACGGCGTTGAGCGACTTCTTCAGCGGCACTTTGTAGTCGAGGGCCTCGCCAGTGTAGGATATGAAGACGGTGGGAATCATCAGCGTGTCTCCGATGACGAAAACGGGCGAGGTGGGATCCCAGGCCGTATATCCCCGTGCCTCGAACGTGGAGCGGATTCCGCCGTTGGGGAATGATGATGCGTCGGGCTCCTGCTGCACGAGCAGCTTCCCTTCGAATTGCTCGACCATGCCGCCCTTCTGGTCGTGCTCCACGAATCCGTCGTGCTTTTCTGCCGTCCCTTCGGTGAGGGGCTGGAACCAGTGGGTGTAGTGTGTCACTCCCAGCTCCATGGCCCACCGCTTCATGCCGTCGGCCACTGCGTCGGCGATGGTGAGGTCGAAATGGGCTCCGTTGTCAATCACGTCGCACATCTTCTTGTACACATCTGCCGGGAGATACTTGAACATTTTCTTGCGGTCGAACACGTATTTCGCGAAATAGTCCGAAGGACGCTCCTTCGGCACTGTCACTTCAACCGGACGCTTCTTGAATGCGTCGTCCACAACCTTAAACCTTAGTCTTGATGCCATGTATGTCGTTTTCTGTTTTAATATTCGTTTTTGGGAGGCTCTCTGTTTTTGACTTTCAGCGATTTTCTTGTGTCTTAGTCCCTCAAGTCTTTGTCTGAAGGGGGAAAACAGCCTTTGTCTGAAGGGGGAGAAACAGCCTTCTGCTCAATTAATTTGCAAAGTTACAACTAATTAAGGACTTTTTGCCCGTTTTTGCCGTTTTTTTTGCTGTTTTGCGGGATTTTGGTGAGCTTGGTTGTCTGTCGATGGTGGTAAAACTGGCTGGCTTATGACAGTTCTGCGGTCCCGTTCTGTCTAAGATGCGCAGGTTCCTGCCCTCTGAACCGTATGGTCTGGGTGTCGGCGTCCATCTCCTCGATGATGGCGATGGACTCCAGCCAATAGCCTTCTTTCCTCAGTGTGTCGCCGCCTTTCTGCTGGCCTTTCTCCACGGCGATTCCGATGCCCACGACTTCCGCACCTGCCTGCTTGACGATGTCGATGAGGGCGTGGGCTGCCTGTCCGTCGGCCAGGAAGTCGTCAACAATCAGCACTTTGTCGGTGGGGTGGAGGTAGGGTTTTGACACAAACACGTCGTTCATCCGCTTGTGGGTGAATGAGTAGGCATGAGAGACGTATTTGTCGTCTGTGCTGTTGGCGGTCTGCCCTTTCTTTGCGAACACCACGGGCACTTCGCACGCCAGTCCCAGCATGGTGGCGATGGCAATTCCGCTGGCCTCGATGGTGAGGATCTTGTTCAGCTTGCTGCCTTCGAACCTCAGTCTGAGCTCGTATGCGATATGTCGTATGATTTCAATGTCGAGCTGATGGTTAAGGAAGTTGTCGATTTTCAGGATGTTGCCTGGCTTGACTATGCCGTCGCTCAGTATTTTCTCTTCTAAGAAATTCATGGTGGAGGTAAATGTTTGAAAGTCAACGAATATGTTCTTGGAAGTATGTTGTAATGAAAAGCACCGTGCCTTTGTTGGCACGGTGCTTAGCTATAATTTGTATGTCATTAAATCAGGTCGTCGAGAGCGGATTTCACGTTTCCGCTTTCACCGTTTCCTCCCTCGTCGGTGTGGCTCGGGCGGTTGTGACGGTCGCCATGACGGTCGTTTCTGCGCTCATTGCGTCCTCCGCGCTCGCCTCTTTCTCCGCGCTCGCCTCTCGGACGACGCTCGCGCTGAGGGCGCTCGGCATAGTCGGCCGGCTTCTCGATGAGCACGCGGTGGGAGAGCTTGAACTTACCGGTCTTCTGGTCGATGTCGATGAGTTTCACGTCGATGCTGTCGCCTTCCTTGATTCCGGCTTCCTCTACGGTCTCCAGACGTTTCCAGTCAATCTCGCTGATATGGAGCAAGCCGTCCTTGCCAGGCATGAATTCCACGAAGCATCCGTAAGGCATGATGGAGCGAACGGTGCCTTTGTAGACTTCTCCCACCTCCGGAATGGCCACGATGGCTTTGATTTTGCCGATGGCAGCCTCGATGGCGCTCTTGTCGGGGGCGCTCACCTGTACCTTGCCTACGCCGTCCTCCTCATCGATGGTGATGGTGGCGCCGGTGTCCTCCTGCATCTGCTGGATGATTTTTCCGCCCGGTCCAATCACGGCTCCGATGAACTCTTTCGGGATGATGAGCTGCTCGATACGTGGTACGTGAGGCTTGAGCTCAGGACGTGGCTCGCTGATGGTCTTCATCATCTCGCCCATGATGTGCTCGCGCCCGGCTTTTGCCTGCATGAGTGCCTTCTCCAGGATCTCATACGACAGTCCGTCGCACTTGATGTCCATCTGGGTGGCGGTCAGACCGTTCTTGGTTCCAGTGGTCTTGAAGTCCATGTCGCCGAGGTGGTCCTCGTCGCCGAGGATGTCGGAGAGGATGGCATATTTGTCCTCACCAGGGTTCTTGATCAGTCCCATGGCGATACCGGCCACAGGGTTCTTGATAGGCACTCCGGCGTCCATCAGTGCCAGTGTTCCGGCACAAGTGGTGGCCATAGATGAAGAGCCGTTTGACTCAAGGATGTCGCTGACCACGCGTATGGTGTAAGGATAGTCGTCGGGCAGCTGGCCTTTGATTCCACGCCATGCGAGGTGTCCGTGTCCGATTTCGCGGCGTCCTACGCCACGCTGTGCTTTTGCCTCTCCTGTGGAGAATGGCGGGAAGTTGTAGTGAAGGAGGAAACGCTGGTATTCGCGTACGAGTGCGCCGTCAATCAGCTTTTCGTCGAGCTTCGTGCCCAGTGTGCAAGTAGCAAGCGACTGAGTCTCGCCGCGTGTGAAGATGGCTGATCCGTGTGGTCCTGGCAGCGGGTCTACCTCGCACCAGATAGGACGGATGTCGGTGGTGTGGCGTCCGTCGAGACGGATGCCCTCGTCGAGGATGCAGCGGCGCATGGCCTCTTTCTCCACGTCGTGGTAGTATTTGTCGATCAGGGTGTTCTTCTCTTCGAGCTCTTCCTCGCTCATGTCGGCATGCTCAGCAGCATAAGCCTCTTTGAATTCGTCGCGAACGGCAGAGAATGCCTCTGCGCGTGCGTGCTTCTCGAGTCCCTGCTTGGTCACGTCGTATGCCTTCTGATAGCATGCAGCCTTTACGGCCTCTTTCAGCTCGTCGTCGTTGACCTCGTGGCAGTACTCGCGCTTCACGTCGGTGCCCAGCTCCTTCATCAGTTCTTTCTGCAGGCGGCACTGAGGCTTGATTGCCTCGTGTGCGGCTTTGAGCGCCTCGAGCAGGTCCTGCTCTGACACTTCTTTCATCTCGCCTTCCACCATCATGATATTCTCCTCGGTGGCGCCTACCATGAGGTCCATGTCAGCTTCCTCGAGCTGCTGGAAGGTAGGGTTGATTACGAATTCGCCGTTGATTCTGGCTACGCGGACCTCAGAGATGGGACCCTCGAATGGAATGTCGGAAACGGCGAGTGCTGAGGAAGCGGCGAACCCGGCCAGTGCGTCCGGCATGTCCACTCCGTCTGCTGAGAAGAGGATAACGTTCACGTATACCTCTGCATGGAAATCGCTTGGGAACAATGGTCGCAGTGCGCGGTCCACCAGTCTGCATGTCAATACTTCTTCATCGGAGGCTTTTCCCTCACGCTTGGTGAATCCACCAGGGAACCGTCCGTTAGCCGCATACTTCTCGCGGTACTCCACCTGCAGCGGCATGAAATCAGTTCCTGGCACTGCGTCTTCAGCTGCACAAACAGTGGCCAGGAGCACGGTCTTTCCCATACGGAGGACAACGGAACCATCGGCTTGTTTGGCAAGCTTGCCTGTCTCAATGCTGATCTCACGTCCGTCAGGCAAAGAGACTGTCTTTGTAATTACGTTCATCTTAAAATAAAAAACATCAATTTTGGCAGGACCTTCCTGCCGAGTAAGTAAAAAAAATCTGGTTCTTGGTTGTTATAGTAGTGTTCTGACACCAAGAACCGGTCTCATGTATACATATTACCTTGCAAAGTTACGCTTTTAAGCGCACTTTTCCAAATTTATCGTCGTTTATTTTGCCTCGTCGTTGAAAAGTAACGTGATTGTCATAATTAATTGACGCAATGACGTGTCGGATGACACCTTTTTGACAGAGCTCTTGGTGGAGTAGGGTAGGGGGCTGTCAGGTTGTCTTTTTTAAATCTCACTATATCCCGAACAATTTTTTTGAGTCTTTTCCGTCATTTTTGCTTTGCGGTAAGAAAACGCATGAATTGTCATTTATCTCCTTTGAGTTCATTATATAATAATGTGTTCAGATGGTGCAAATCTGCAAAATCAAATTTTTTTTAAAAAAAATGCATTTTTTTTGCGAAAAAATTTGTCAGTTCAGAAAAAAGCAGTACCTTTGCACTCGCAAACGAAAAACAAACGGTTGCAACATAAAAAAACGGTGCGTTAGTTCAGTCGGTTAGAATATCTGCCTGTCACGCAGGGGGTCACGAGTTCGAGTCTCGTACGCACCGCAAAAAGGAAGCTTTTGAGCTTCCTTTTTTGTGTGTTTATATTATTGCTATCAAGATGGAGGACAAGAAAGCATATTTGTTGGAGAAACTGAAGGAGGAACACTGTCTTTGGTCGTATGACGTGTCTTCAATCAGCAGTATTCCAGATGACATGCTGATAGAACTTACACTCATTCATCTTGACTTGGACGAAATCAATCTTCTTTTTGAAATCTATCCATATAAAAAAGGTGAAGAATGTGTGGATTGAGCATGTGGTGGCTCAAGGTGAACGCTATTACACACTCAACAAGTTCCTTGCATGGTATTATTTCAAGATGAAACGTCCTGGTGCATACGTTCGCAGTATGGAAACACGGGTACTTAATAAACGTTTGGCATTATGAAGGGACTGGCACTACATACATCAATGAACTTATTTCCATGGCTCTCGAGCATTCTGGCCATAGGCTGAAACGCAAGAATCTGTTGTCGATGTTGACCAATGGAGAACTTTTCTCGAAAGACCAAAATATAAGTCACCTTTCACCCGTGTACGATGTTTCTGCAAACGAAATACAGGAATACTTAAAATCGTTGATAGGATAATAAAAACAAAGGAAAAAGGAAGCTTTTAGGCTTCCTTTTTCTTTGCCATTACTTTACGTTGAGATAGGTTTTCAGGGCATCCACATATTCCTCAAAGGCTTTCAGTCCTGTGGGGGTGACACGGCAGAATGTACAAGGCTTTTTGCCCTTGAATGTTTTTTCTACTTTAATGTATCCAGCAGACGATAGTTTGTCGATCTGCACACTCAGGTTACCGGCAGTGGCACCTGTCTGCTCTTTTATATATGGGAAATCTGCACCGTCGGAACTGACGAGCAGCGACATGACCGCTAGTCGCAATTCTGAATGAAGGAGTGGATCTAATGGTTTGAACATAACAACACATTTTTATTTCTTATTCTGCACATATATCACAATTCCCGGGATGACCAGTCCGATTAAGGCCACAACCGCCATTACATAGAGCTGTTCTGCCCATGGAAATTTCAGGGCGCAGAAAAAGCCTCCCAGACCGGCTATGAACCCGCAGACTTGCACGATACGGTTTTTGGTGATAAATCCCGTGATAGTGGAAGCGATGCCGAAGCAAAGGGAAATGATGCTGGTTAGGTTGATATAGAGGTTGCCAGAGAGATTACCATCCGATGCATAACATGTTAGTGTCAGCAATCCGCAACTAATCACTCCGAATATCATACCGATGGCTCCGATGAATATGCCGAAGGTGGCCCAAACTTGTCCTATTGTTTTACTGACGAAATTCTCTGGTACTGGTTCCTTGCGTTTATCTATCACTTTTTCGCCCAAATAGCCAATCACCCACATCGCTGCCCACATGACATTCCACACTGGCCCACCATGGTTATTCCACAAGTACGATATGAGCAGTGCGAAGGCGATGACACAAATGCCCCACCAAACGAGTGAGTATGCTGAGTTCTTGGTGATTGTTCGCTGACTGCTCTCTATTGATTCCCTGATGATTTCCAGACTGCGCTCAGCAGTCAAATTCTCTTTTTCTTTCATGATTTTCTTTGGTTTAAATTCTACAACATGTTTTTGTATGGGTTGTCCGCACTCCTGCAGAAAGTGCAGACAAAACCCAATGTGTTCGAATCACGATGCAAAGATAAACAAGTTTATAATATAAACCAAATTATTTTGCAAACATTTTATGGTTTAGTGGAAAATTTAACATTTAAGTACAGTTACGGAGCCCACAAAATGCATGTGTAAGTAAAAATGAATGCAGAAAGCCACCATAAGGTGAGCATAGTTGAAAACAAACTAATTGCTATTTGCGAATTTATTATGAGAAAGAGCACTTATGCAATTCAATATTGCAAAAGCACTCATTTATAAGTTTTGAAGAGAAATACTGTGTTTATTTGAGAATGACCCAACGACCGCCATAATTTCCACCTTCCCTTATAATTATATTATTGTCACGTAATTCCTTTAAATCTCTTCTGATGGTTTTCTCGTTCACTCCTAATTTTTCAGCGATTTCATCTATCGTTATAGAAGGGTTTGACCAAAAAAATCGATATTAAAACGAGTTTAATCAGATTTCATAAAAAAAACGATTCCTAGAGTCTGCGATGTCTTTACCCTCCCAATACATATAAGCATCTCTCCTAATAATACTAAGAGTGCCGTCATCGACATAATCGAAATACATATTTTTATCAGATTCATACATGATATATGCCACAGGGGGTGGCATCCACTGTGGTTGACGACAATTCAAACAGAACAAATATCATCACCCAAAAAAGACAAACAAAAGATTAAGTTGATTATTGTTTTTATGCTGTCTGAAAAGTCGAGGCAGCAGGTTACTCACCTCCGGCAATGTAGTTGATGATTGCCACAATGTCGGAGATGTCAATGTTTTTATCGCTGTTCACATCAGCAGTAGACTTGTAGGTGGTGCCTCCTGCGATGGTGTTAATAACCGCCACAATATCAGATATGTCCACATTACCGTCAAGATTCACGTCACAGGGGAAATAATAGCCGATGGCAACATACTCGCCTTTTACTGGGGTATTGTCAAGACAGACATAATGATTCCTGAACACAGCTCCTTCAGGCTGGCCTATCAGTATATGTTCACCAAGGTTCAAAGATTTCAAAAGGCCAATGCTGTACAAAGGTCCTTGGGATTGGATTAAAGACATCCCCTTGATGTTGATAATGCCATTGTAGTCGACACCTCCAGCCTGTGACGCACACATTTCTCCAGAGATGCCACATCCTTTATTGGAATAAGCAATTATTGTTGCGTCTTCAACCGTGAATTCGGCGTCAGGCCCCAAGAGAGAAATGGCAGTGTCATCCCCGCTCACAATCATAACACCTTCGTATGTGCCTTTATAGTATCCACCATTTCCCTTAATCGTAGTGGGCGCCTCTATCGTAAGCCCGTCACCTTTATCATTCGACACAAATGTCCCCAAAAGATAGGGTTTTCCAACTTTGATTGTCAGTCCTTTGCAGGTGTTTCGCAGGCCTCCGTTGATAATCGCCCCCTCCATCTCCAATGTGTTCCTGTCCCAATCATAGCGCAGATAACTGCTTTCGTCAGCAAGGCTAACACCGCTGATGACGCCAAGGTCACTGCTATTGACGTTTGTCACCTCCTGGCCTGCAATAAAGATTCCGGTGCGAATTATCGGAGGTCCGATGATTACCTCTTCCTTAACAATCTGTCCGTTAAAGCGAACCGCATTATCCGTCCACTTGGCTCCCTCAGGAGCACGTATCGCAAGAGAATTATAAAACTTACTGAAATTGCAGATACTCCCCCCTTCTGTTCCCTCTGCTGTCACGAAACTATCATCACCAAATATTGCCAGACTTTCGTCTGAAACACTGGTGGTTGAGCCACAAATACCATATGTACCGACAGCAGACACCTCCGCATCATAAAATGTCGCCCCCCGATGCGCTATAATCGCAGGCACTGCATAGTCAGCCGTGCCCACAGTCCCGCTAAATCCGGCTCTGGATGGAATACCACAAACAAAAAGTTTTCCCGAGCCAGAAATGTTGGCATCATCGTACAGGTCGATAACCGGTGGCAGCGCGGTTTGGCTTGAACTGCTTCCAATGACAGAAACGGAATATCCCTGTGAGTCTTCCTCCACTTTCATGTTGAAGGTAATGCCTGCATATCCAGACTCAAACCAAATGGCAGACTTGTCGATAGAACAGATTGCCACACCGCAGAGATGCAAGCTGTATTTCTCCGGATTATAATAGGCATACCCATCCTCACTTCTTATAATCACCCCATCAATCACTCTGAGGTCGTCACAGTTAAAATTATCAATCCTCACACCGCATATCTTCAAAGGATAATTCTTGTATTTAGTAAAATAGCCGTTGTCGGGGTTGGCGTATGTCGCATCGACCTTATTCTCGTCGTATGCGATTGCTCCCACAAGAGAATAACATTGATAGAACATATTGGTTGAGCTCTCCGTGTTCCAAGAGCCTCCACAGATAATAGTCTTTAATTTTGGGCAAAATAAAAACATGTTATCCATTGAAACCACGTTTTTTGTGTCGAACGACCTCAGGTTAAGTTTTATCAATTTTAGACAGGCGTTAAACATTCCTGACATATACTTCACATTTGACGTGTTGAACGATGAGAGATCGATTGATTGTAATGTACGGCATTCTTTAAACATGCCTGTCATTTCCGTAACATTCTGTGTGTTGAAGTTCGACAAATCGAGACTTTCCAAACTCTGGCAAAAAGAAAACATGCTGTACATGGATTTCACATTCGATGTGTTGAAACTCGTAACATTCAGGTTCTTCAGTGATTTACACCCATAGAACATAAAACCCATATCCTTCACCCTCTGTGTAACGAATTTTGACACATTGAGATTCGTTAATTGTTCACAGCCATCAAACATCCTATTCATGTTTGTAACGTTGTAGGTGAGGAAGTTTTTTAAATCAAGTGACATGAGTGAGCTGCATCCGTCAAACATCTCCTTCATCGATGTCACATTGTACGTGTTGAACTTGCTTAAATCAAGTGATTTAAGAGATCTACAATTGTAAAACATACCTTCCATCGATATGGTTTTAGATGTGTCAAAATTACTTAAATCAATATCCCTCAGAGAAACACATCCAGAAAACACGGCATCCATATTGGTCACCTCACTGGTGTTAAGATATCTCAGGCCTGATATGCTTACGATTTCTCTACATTCCTTAAACCATGAAGCAATGGTAACCGGACGGGCATCTGCAAAACTCTCATGAATCACGACGTGATCAATCAACCAACTATAACTACGCCATTGGGGTTTATCTGCATTGAGCACATCATCGCCTTTCCAGCAGACCATAAAAGATTGATTCAAAGCCTGATTATATTCAGCGTCGCTCACAATGGCGAAGGTTAATGTCTTAGAGTTTTTGTTATAGGTGGCAGCCGTAACTTTGGCATTCAATAACGTTGGCATGCTTAAAAAGATGCCGAACATAAATAAAAAAGTCATAAACCACCAGGAAACTGTTTTTCTCATTATAATTTGGATTGTAATAGTTCGTTATTTAGGTACTTCAGGATTTGTGTGAAGAACATATTGAGCTGCATACCGAACAGGCATGGCATGAACCATCTTCACACGAATTTTCAAATGCAAAAGTACAAAAAAAATGGAATCTTTATTAATTTCAGGAATATTATTACACTATTCAACTTTCGCAAGTGTTTTCAGATATTTATCATGAAGCACTTACCAAAACAATGAACTAAAAAATAATAAAAAAGGGTGAAAAAGATAATCTTACAATTTAAAAAAAGAATAAAAATATTTATTGATGAATGAAGAAACCTGCGATTAAGCATGACGAAATTCGTCGTCTTTCAATTCGATGATTATGTTGCAGTGCAGTACACGATTGTAGAATACTAAGTCTTCTATATAACTAAATTATAACGCATTGCCAATCAGAGATTAGCGCATATAGCACTTTCGTTCTGTAGCCGCAGGATTTTAGCCTGTAACCGCTCGATGGAGCGATCCAGTACTTGCTTCCT
The DNA here is from genome assembly GCA_017483765.1 of Bacteroidaceae bacterium. Taxonomy (GTDB): domain Bacteria; phylum Bacteroidota; class Bacteroidia; order Bacteroidales; family Bacteroidaceae; genus UBA3839. The sequence goes on from JAFUVE010000087.1 coordinate 103,192, forward strand.
GTGTTTGCTGTATATCG
>JAFUVE010000094.1 GCA_017483765.1 Bacteroidaceae bacterium
AGCAGGGTGGGGCACTTGCTGCGGCTGAGTGCCGCCAAGCTCGACCATGCCGAGGCGTTTTTCCGTCGGCGTGGCTCGGTGTCGATTTTCTTCGGGCGACTGCTGCCTGTGGTGCGGCACCTCATCTCCATCCCGGCTGGACTGGCCCGCATGAATTTCGCCACTTTCAGCATTTTTACCATTTTGGGAGCTGCGTTGTGGAACGTGGTGCTGGCTTCGCTGGGCTATCTGCTCTATCTCGTTGTGCCCGACGACTCGATGCTTTTTGCACAGCTGGAACACTACAGCACCTATATGAAGATAGCGGGCTTTGTGCTGCTTGCGGCCATAGCAGCTTATATTTATATGAAATATCGCAAAAACCGCAGTGTTAAGAGCGAGCAAGACAATAACAACTCATCCTCAGAACCTTGACATGAAAGTATCACCTTCTCTGCTCAGTGCCGACTTTGGCAACCTGTCCCGCGACATCGATATGATAAACCGAAGCGAGGCCGATATGCTTCATTTGGACGTGATGGACGGCGTGTTTGTGCCCAATATCTCTTTCGGTTTTCCGGTTATCCAACATGTGCAGCGACTATGCGACAAGCCGCTCGACGTACACCTGATGATTGTCGAGCCGCAGAAGTTTGTTGGCCAGGTGCGTGATTGCGGAGCCGCCATCATGAATGTTCATGTGGAGGCCTGCACTCACCTGAACCGTGTGGTCCAGCAAATAAAGGATGCTGGCATGCAGGCCGGTGTCACGCTCAATCCGGCCACGCCCGTGAGTATGCTGGCCGATATTGTCGACCAGGTGGACCTGGTGTTGCTCATGAGCGTGAATCCCGGTTTTGGCGGCCAGCAGTTCATTCCCGGCACCCTTCGCAAGGTGGCCCAGTTGCGCCGGCTCATCGCCGACACCGGGTCGAAGGCCGTGATAGAGGTAGACGGCGGTGTGAATGACATCACAGGTCAGCAATTGGCCCAGGCCGGAGCCGACATTCTTGTGGCCGGTAATTATGTGTTCAAGGCACCCAATCCGCTCGAAGCCATAGCAAAGTTGAAAAATCTGTGACGATTTTTTCGCCTTTTTTTTGTAAAACCCGAAAAATATTGTAATTTTGCACTCGCAAATTACGAAAGACCATTGGAGAGATGCCGGAGTGGTCGATCGGGGCGGTCTCGAAAACCGTTGTACGCTCTGCGTACCGTGGGTTCGAATCCCTCTCTCTCCGCAAAACACAAAAGAGCACCCTTGTGGTGCTCTTTTGTGTTTTACAGGGCGACGAGCGGTTGAGAAGCCACACTGGGTTCGTCATCGACGCAGTCGCTTTCGCAGCGCAGCGGAGAAAGAATCCCTCTCTCTCCGCAATATTACTTGATTATCAGTGATTTACGAGATTTACACCCAATTTTACACCCAAAAATGTAAAGTTGGGTGTTTTCTATGGACAAACACCCCTAGTATATCTCCCATGTACTCTTTCTCTTAATAGTACCTTTCCTGATACACATAAAAAGACGTGATGCCGTTCTGCTCGTCGAACTCGATTTTGTTCTCACGAGCAAGCCAACCGATAGCAGTACATACAGACTCTGTGTCGAGTCGTGTTTCACGCTGTAGTTCCTCTAATGAGAGAGACCTCTTGTCGTTGAGGACTCGCCAGACAATTCTGGCAAGATTTCCAATTCCGTCTTTGTTTATATTACTATCCTGTTGATTGTTTCGAAGAAGAATGAAATTTAGAAGCATTTATTGAGGTTGACGGGGGAGTGATGTAGATTTCGACCCAACTGGAAGTGAAAAATAAGAATAAAAAGTTACTATGTTTACTGAAAAGGTACGATATTCCCGCAAAGAAAACACGCTATTATAAACCTTGGCGCGATTTGCCAGATGATTGGCGCAATATCCACGGTGACATTGCACATTTTGCCGTATCTTTGCACCCGGAAATAAATCAATGAAGACATGAACAAGACAAGCAAAACAGCACTCATTACGGGTGCATCAAGCGGATTGGGTATGGAACTGACCCGACTGCACGCCGCTAACGGCGACAACCTTGTACTGGTGGCACGAAGCATTGGTAAGATGGAAGAGTTGAAAGCCGAAATGGAAAAGGCTTACGGTATTCAGGTGATGGTTATCGGTAAAGACCTCTCACAGGCAGATGCACCGGCAGAAATCTATTTCGAGGTCAAGAAAGCAGGTGTTGAAATAGAGTACCTTATTAATAATGCTGGCTTTGGAGGGCGTGGCACGTTTGCCGAGCGTCCTATGGAGCAGGAGATGATGATGATTAACGTGGATATTGTAGCCCTGACCAAACTTACGAAACTGTACCTGCCCGAGTTCATCAGCCGTGGTCATGGTCGAATTCTGAACGTGTCTTCTCCTGCTGGCGAAATGCCAGGCCCGTTGCAGGCTGTCTATTATGCCTCGAAAGCCTACGTCACCTCTCTTTCCAATGCCATCTGGTATGAGACAAAAGGCACGGGTGTCACTGTCACGACGTTGTTGCCTGGTGCTATGGACAGTGGCTTCACCCGCGCCAGCGACATGCAGAACACCAAGATGTTCGAGAAGATGGTCTCGCCCGCCATCGTTGCCAAGGCCGGATTCGATGGCATGATGCAGGGCAAGATGACCGTCACGGGTGGTCTGACCTTCATGCAGAAGATTTTCACCAACATGACGCATTTTATTCCCAAGAAACTGCTGATGAAGCAAATTTATGAAATGCAGCAATTGAAAAAGTAGGTTCCCGTTAAGAATAGACGAGGAACTGATACTCCGTCATATCCACCGATTAGATTTGGAGGAAGAACTGACGAAGTGCTGAATGGAGTTAAAGGAGTTAAGAAGTTAAGGAAGTCAAAGAAGTTAAGCTATAAGATAATTTTGATTATATCATTATGACAACAGAACAATTCATTCAAGAACAGCAGGACCGCCGCGAGATATGCGGACTGGTTGATGCATACGCCTACTGTGCGGACCGATGTAACTGCGAGGGACAAATGAGTCTTTTCACCGAAGACACCCATTTTGTGGTATTCATGGACAGCCATGCCGCAGAACCCAGCTATGCATTAGACGGGCGCGAAAACCTGCGCCCCGTGTTTGAGAACCTGAACACCTACGACCGCACGATGCACTTCGTAGGCCAGCACACGCTGCACAGCTATAGCCCGACGGAGGCAAAAGGACAGGCTTATTGCATTGCCCATCACCTGAATTACACAGAGGGTGGTGGCCAGAAGCTGATGGTTGCTTACATGCGCTATGAGGACACGTTTAAGAAGGTAGACGGCAAGTGGCTCTTTGCCGAGCGTATCCTGTTAGTGGACTTTGTAGAGAACAGATGATACATCTGTTTATTATATTCATCATTTAAAATATCCAGAACATGAAAAGAGTAGAATTTAAGAACAGAGACATTACGGTGGTGGGCAACCTGTTTTTGCCCGAGAATCTCAACGAGAATGGACAGTATCCCGCTATTGTCGTCTGCCATCCCGCAGGTGGAGTGAAAGAACAAACCGCAGGCACTTATGCTGAACAGCTGGCCGGACAGGGCTATGTCACCATAGCCTACGATGCTTCTTTCCAAGGCGAGAGCGGCGGTGAGCCAAGGCAGATGGAAAATCCCTACATTCGCGTGGAGGACATCAGCGCGGCTGTGGATTTCCTGACGACGCTCCCTTATGTTGACAACAACCGCATTGGCGGACTTGGTATTTGTGCCGGTGGCGGCTATATGGCTGCGGCGGCTATGCGCGACCGCCGCATCAAAGCAGTGGGAACTGTCAGTGCCGTTAACATCGGCGAGGGCTTCCGCTATAGCTGGGGCGGTCATGAGACCCCTGACTCGCAGAATCTGATAGGCATGTTGGAGAATGTCGGACAGACACGCACAGCCCAGGTGAACGGCGGTGAGTTTG
>JAFUVE010000088.1 GCA_017483765.1 Bacteroidaceae bacterium
ACGGGTACTCTGAACCATGGACGGACATACATAAAGTAATCAATGGTCTTTACACCCCCTTCGGTTCCCCCGTTATCGGGGGACAGAAACCCTACAGTCAACTGGATGGTGAGGCAAGTTATTTTTTTCACATCACTTAAACTAAAAAAAAGTTACATTAAACATTAAACTAAATATAAAACAATGGCAAGATTTAAAAGAATTCTGTTGAAACTGAGCGGCGAGAGTCTCGCTGGCAAATTAGGTTATGGTATCGACGTGGAGCGTCTGAACGAGTATGCCCGTCAGGTGAAGGAAATCCATGACATGGGTGTACAGATCGGTATCGTGATAGGCGGTGGCAATATCTTCCGTGGTCTTCAGGGAGCCGGCAAAGGATTTGACCGCGTGAAGGGCGACCAGATGGGCATGTGTGCCACAGTGATTAACTCGTTGGGTCTGAGCAGCGCACTCGGTGCCATCGGTTGTAAAAACCGTGTTCTGACCGCCATCCGAATGGAGCCTATTGGCGAGTTCTATTCCAAATGGAAGGCCATCGAGGCCATGGAACGTGGAGAGGTGGTGATTATGTCGGGTGGTACCGGCCAGCCTTACTTCACAACCGACACAGGGTCTTCTCTCCGAGGTGTTGAGATAGAGGCCGATGTTATGCTGAAAGGCACCCGTGTTGACGGGGTGTATACCGCTGACCCGGAGAAAGACCCGACCGCAACGAAGTTCCACGACATCACCTACGACGAGGTGGTTGAACGTAAGTTGAAAGTGATGGACCTCTCAGCTATTGTCATGTGCAACGACAACAATCTTCCGATTTATGTGTTCAACATGGATATTCCCGGCAACCTGAAAAAGGTGATGGAAGGCGAAGAGATTGGCACACTTGTACATAAGTAGTTTTACTATCGTACCATAAAAACTGGTGAATACATTCAAGGCGGATTGTGATATAACGCACAATCCGCCTTGATTATTTCATGTTGTGACTGCAAGTCAGACAGGGCTCACAACCCGTTTCTTCTCTACAAAACACCTGTAGACAGCACTGGTGATGCAGAAGAAAAGACTTCCGAAGAGTATGCCCGCCACAGAGTCGACGGCGTAATGAGCTTTGACGTAGACAGTTGCGAAAAAGAGCACAATCGCAAACGGTAAAAGTATCCAGAAGAACTTTCGGCATCGCGTCTTCCATGCGAGGATGAGCGTGACCGTGGTCATGCCCACATGGCTGCTTGGGAAAGCAGCCGTGGGGTGTTCACCCGCCACTTGAGCCGCCAGTACCATCTTGCTGAAAGGTCCTCTCACCTCGAGCGGCAGTATCTCCGTATGTGTTCTGAAATAGTCGTGCATCTCGGGGAAGTGGTCTGTCATGCCCATCTCCACGCCGTTGGCACAGTAATAATACTGTGGTCCGGCCACCGGCAGGAACTCAAACACGAGGTAGAACATGAAGAACGATGCGAGGAACACGAATGTCGCCCACCTAAACTTCTCATACCTTGCCAGGAAATAGAACACGACCATGGATATCATGAGGTAGTAATATGACGTGTATCCGAGGTTGAAGAGCTCATACCAGAAAGTGGAGCTGAGTATTTGGTCGAACACGAGGGACGGCTGGCACCCGAACACACGATAGTCGATGGCCGCGAAGATGTGGTCCTTATAGTCGAAATGGCTGCAGAACTCATATGTCTCCGGATACCAATAGATGAGCATGGCGAAAAGCCATGCCGTACGCAGCAAGATAATCGCCCTGCATGGATAAAGCCTGTAAACCCCGTTCATCAAGGCTATTGCAGCCAGTACGATTCCCCTGACCATGAGCATACGCAGGGGATTGTTGAGACTGCCCCACTCCACCGCAATCATGACGCTGGTGATGAGGATATACGCTATAGTGACGGTCTCGAAACTGACGAGCCCGTCCTCTTTTTCTCGTTTGAGATATTTGGAAAGTCCTGAAAACAAGTTATTCTTTGGGTGTAGAGATGCCCCGTGAGGCATCTTGTGATTATTAGCGTTGATGTTCCGAGTATGAAGACGCCCCGCGGGGCGTCTCTACTGGACTGATATTCGTATTCTGTAGAGACGCCCCTGGGGGCGTCTTGTGATTATTAGCAGATCGTTGTCGTTCCAAGTATGAAGACGCCCCACGGGGCGTCTCTACTTCAGCCATCCGTGTGATTTGTACCATGCCGCGGTCTCCTTCACTCCGCGTTCGAGGTCCCACTGCGGCTTGTACCCCAGCTCTTCGATCATCGGCTCGATGTCGCAGTTCCAGTTTCTCTGGCTTAGAATCTTGTACTTATCGCTGTTGAGCGTGGAGACAGTTCCCCTCACTCCCGCAAACCACTCCGAGATGGCGCAAACGATACGCAGTACGAAGAGAGGTGCCTTGATATGCAGCACATTCCCTACCCCCAGTTCCTTCTGGATTAAGTTGCTGAACTGCCGTGAAGAGTAGATGTTTCCGTCGCTCACATGGTAAATCTTGTGGTTGATTTGTTCGATTCCCTCTGTCAGCACCTTGTTGACAGCCGTGAAAATGGCTCCGACGAGGTCTTGCACGTAGACAAATGTGAGTTCCTGCGGCTTAAATCCCACTGAGAAGTCGACGTGGTTCTTGATGCTCTTGAACTGCAGGAAATAGTCGCGTTCGCGAGGTCCATACACGCCCGTAGGCCGGAAAATGACATAGGGGAACTCATATCCGAGGCATTTGAGGTAGTTCTCGCTCTTGCTCTTGCTTGTGGCATATGCCGTGTTAGGCTGAGGCTCATCCGTAGCCCTCATAGGCTCATATACACCAGGTGCTGCCGCAGCTTTGTCGTCCTCGTCGGTTTCCGCTCCCAGTGACTTTCGCTGCACTTTCCGCTCCTCCTTGATTGGTCCGAGTACGCTGAGAGAGCTCATATATACAAACATCTTCGGTATCATGTTCAACTCCTTGAGCTCCTCGACGAGGTTCATGGTGCAGTCGTAGTTGTTCGTGTCGAAATCCTCGGGGTTGAGGCATTTAGTAGCCCCTGCAGCATGAATGACAATGTCCCATTTTCCGTGGTTTTCCTTGAAATGCGACAGTTGTGAGTGAAGCACGTCACGGTTTGCCATGTCGAGCGTCTGAAACTGCAGCCACTCGTTCTGCAGCCATTTACGGCTTGACGTGCTCCTCACTCCGGCCCATACGGACATCTGCTGCTTCAAGGCCTCCTCACAGAGGAAACTTCCAATAAATCCGCTGGCCCCGGTAATCAATATTTTCGTTGGTTCTAACATTCTTTCTTTCTATATATTTATTGGGAAGTTTTATTCCAGTGAGTTCCCTTTTCACGATTCACATCTCATAATTCACTTGAAAACCTCCAATTCCGATGCAAAGTTACGATTTTTTACTCATTTTTCGGGTACTTTATATACAAAAATGACAAATATGGGATGAAAACTGCACATTAAATTATTGGTTCTTAAAGAATTTAACATCCTTTAACACCTTCAGGTGGGGTTATGATTGTATTTTTTGTAATTTTGCATATTATAACTCACAATAGCCCAAACAAGGGGTTTTTTATCATTCAATCTATCTTAAACAAACTAAAACAAACAATCATTATGAAAACCAATTCCTACAAACCGATAACCACAAGAATTCAGAGCTTTTTCTTGATGTTTCTGCTGATGTTCACCCTTTCTGTCACATCAGCCAGCAGCAAGAAGATAGCATGCGCCTTTCTGGACGTCACTTTCAGACAGCTTACCTTTGACTATCTGGAAGAGTCAACAATCAAAAGTTATGAGAACGATAAAAACTACAGGGTCTGGAAAGACAAAGACATAACGGAGTCTCAAGGCATGCCCGGATGGTCATCCTACACCAACATGATCAGTGCGGTGAACTTCACGACCAATTTCAAAGAGGTGAAACCCTATTACACGGACCACTGGTTCGACGGATGCTCTGAACTGACCTCTTTCTGGGGGATGGAAAACCTGAACACGAGCGAGACACGGTTGATGGAATGTATGTTCAAGGACTGCACATCCCTCACCCAGCTTGACCTCTCCACCTTCAACACCTCTAAAGTGACAAGCTTCACAGAGATGTTCAGAGGTTGCACGGCGCTCACCAAACTCAACATCTCCAGTTTCGACACTTCGAATGCTATTTATATGAACGCCATGTTCGCTAAATGCGAGAAACTCACGAGCCTCAGCCTCACCAACTTCAACACCCAGAACGTCACTTCATTTCGGGAGATGTTCCGTGAGTGCAAAAGCCTCACCTACGTGAACCTGTCGAGTTTCAGGACCATGAAAGTGAAATACATGCGCTATATGTTCGATGAGTGCAGCAGCCTGACATCCATCGACCTGTCGAACTTCAACACCTCAAACGTAGAAACGATGGATTGCATGTTCTATATGTGTACGAAGTTGGAATCACTCGACCTCTCGAATTTCGACACCCACAATGTGACAAGCATGGCACTCATGTTTGCCAACTGCCTCTCGCTGAAAGAACTGAACATCAACGGCTTCAACACAGCAAACGTGACAGACATGAAGGGCATGTTCCAAGGCTGTACCGACCTGAGAAGCCTGAACCTCGCCTCGTTCAACACCTCGAATGTGACCGACATGTCGGGTCTGTTTAACTGCTGCATCAGCCTGAAGTCGCTCGACGTGTCGAGTTTCGACGTTTCGAAAGTGACAAATATGGACTATATGTTCTATTCATGCACCGACCTGCGTACCATCATCTGCCCCAACACGTGGACAACAAGCAGCTCAGAGTATATGTTCGGCGAGAATCCCAACCTCGTCGGAGCAATCAAATTCCAGAATTCCAAGACCTCCGTTGCATACGCCAACCCGAACAACGGCTATTTCACCCGTCTGAAAAGCTACAACCTCTGGGTATGCGGCGAGCAGGTGACCAACGCCAATGATTTCGACCTCGGCCAGATTCCGGGAGTGGATGTGTATGATAAAGGCTACGCCACCTTCGACGCACAGTCTCAGACCATGAAGTTGAAGAATGTGTCGATTTCGGCCTACGACAACTGTGCCATCCAGAGCCGCATCGACGGGCTCACCATCCAGGTAGATGACAATGGTGCGGAAGAGGAATTCGGCTCCGCTGTGATATTCACCGCATTAAGCAAAGGCAATAGCTATGCCACCCTGTTCCTGCAAAACAACACCACGATAACCGGCACCGGCGGTATGACCGTGATATCGATGCCCAAAACCTCCGATGCAACGATTTCCACCGCCATCCGTCCGGAGAAATCGCTGGTGTTCGACAACGCGAAAGTGGCTGCATCAGGAATGAACGGCATCCACGGCATGTTCAAGGGCAGCCTGACGGTGAAAGGCAAAAGTACCTGCCTCCAGTTCACCAGTTCGAACGGTGACGTGGTGGGACTGAACAGCATCACCTTCGAGGATGGCAACCGGGTGTTGGGTAATACCTGTTTGGGAATTTACAAAAATGACACCTACGGTTATTATATCGGTGACCTCTGCGCGACGATGCAACCGGTGACCAAATCCACCGTTGATAATCCCCTTACCATTGGTCTTGGCTACGGCATATACGTCAACGGCGTGCAGGTAACCTCCACCAATTGCAACAAACTCAATAAGATAGAGGGAGTGACAATGAGCGATGACGGTGAGTTCCGCTACGATCCTGCGACCAGCACACTGTATATGAAAAAAGTGAATATCACATCCTCTGACGAAAACATTCCGCTGGTGCTTTGGGAAGGCGACATGACCCTCAAAGTGATGGAGGGAAATACCCTGGGATGCAACTGGCTGATAGCCAGCCAAGCCAAGTACGCACTGAAAATCAGTCACCGCACAAAAATCAAAGGCGACAGGAACCTATTAAAAAACAACGACGGTATTCTTTATGCTTTGGGCGGGACTGAGTCAGCAGTATTTATCGACAACCAGGCGAGAGTGTATATTGAAGATGCCGCTTTATTTGCTTACTCGTCAAGCAAAGGCATCACCGGTAATAACAGCAATATTACGATGGAGCTGAAAGGAACGTCAGTGGTGAAGGCAAATGGAACGGATATATGCTTCAGCGGAATCAACAGGCTTTATCTGAACAATCATAAAATCGTAGAGCCAGAGGGAGCTGAATATACTTACGATTACCAAACAAAAGTTTCTTCCGTAAGCCTCAATGGTGAACCTGTGAAAAATCAAACAGTCTCCATCGTGTACAACAACCCCTACGACGTGAACGCAGACGGCAACGTTGATATCTCAGACATCGTAGCTGTAATCAACACGATAGCCGGCGACACCACCTACCAGTTGAGAGGAGACGTAAATGATGATGGTAAAATCGATATCTCCGACATAGTGGCAATCATCAACTTCATTGCTAATGATTAAGTTTTCGCCATTCCGGTTTTGGAATCCATGTCACTTTATCATCTTGTGATGTCGTAAAAATAGCTTTTATTTGAAACAAAGTTCTTCACCTTTAAAAACAATAATCTTATGGCAAAGGCAAAAAAAGCATCCAAGTCAACAAAGACCAGCAAAAAAAGCAAAAAAGGTTTGAACAAGAAAGAGTTGCGTGTGCTGATCACACAGTTGTTGAGTCAGCAGCCTGGCGAGTATTTCAGTATCAAAGGCTTGTTCCGCTCATTGAAACTGACAACAGGTCCCTTGAAGATGCTGGCAGTTGACATCCTGAATGAGATGATTGAAGAAGGAGAGGTGACTCACAACGAGGATGGAGAAGTGTCCTACAACGGTCACTCCCAGATATGTGAGGGCATTTTTTCCCGAACCGCTGGCGGAAAGAACTTTGTTGACCTTCCCGATGGTGTGGGCGTGAGCATCTACGATGAAGACACCCTTCATGCCCTTCCAGGCGACAAGGTCAAAGTCAGTCTGTTTGCCAAGCGTAAGAACAGCAAGAAGCTTCAAGGCGAAGTTGTAGAGATTGTGAAACGTAACGACAAACCCTATATAGGCATACTCCAAATCAGCAAACATGCCGCCTTCCTTGTATCCCCCAACGGTCAGCTTCCTCATGACATATTGATACCTTTGGAGAATCTGAAGGGTGGCAAAAACGGTGACAAGGCCTTGGTAAAAATCACAGACTGGCCCGACCGTGCCCACAACCCCGTAGGTCAGGTAGTAGACGTGCTTGGCGCCAGCGGTGAGAACGACACAGAGATGCATGCCATACTCGCAGAGTACGGTCTTCCTTACAAATATCCAGAGAAGGTGGAGAGGGCAGCGGACCAGATAGACCCTGGAATCACTCCAGAGGAATTGAGCCAGCGAATCGACCTGCGAGATGTGACCACTTTCACCATCGACCCTCGCGACGCAAAGGACTTCGACGATGCTCTTTCCATCCGCAAACTTCAAGACGGTCTGTGGGAAGTAGGCGTTCATATCGCCGACGTTTCGCATTACGTTCTTGAAGGGTCAGTGATTGACAAGGAGGCTCAGCAACGAGGCACCTCGGTCTACCTTGTTGACCGTACCATCCCCATGTTGCCAGAACGCCTGTGCAACTTCATCTGTTCCCTTCGTCCAAACGAGGACAAACTGACATTCTCCGTGATATTCACGATGAACGAGGATGCCGATGTGTTGGATTTCAAAATTGCCCATACGGTGACGAACAGCAACCGTCGATTCGTTTATGAGGAGGTTCAGCACCTTCTCGAGAATATCGGTGAAGCGTCTGATGAAGACCTTAAGGTACCAACCCCCTCTCAGCCCTTGGCCGAAGGAGCCTGTCCGACAGAGACTTATAAAGAAGAACTGGTGACCCTGAACCGTATGGCAAAGAAACTTCGCGCACGTCGTTTCAAGAACGGCGCAGTAGACTTCGACCGTGAGGAGGTCCGGTTCGAGATAGACGAGAAAGGGAAGCCTGTGAGCGTCTATTTCAAGCGGGCCAAGGACGCCAACAAGCTGGTTGAGGAGTTCATGCTGCTCGCCAACCGCACGGTAGCCGAGAGCGTAGGCAAGAACCTGAAGAAAGGCGAGAAAGCCAAGACCCTACCCTACCGCATCCACGACGTTCCCGACCCCAACAAACTGGAGAGCCTCGAGAAATTCATCGCCCGCTTCGGCCTTCAGATCCGCACGCAAGGCAGCCGTCAGGAGGTAGCCAAAAGCCTGAACGCGATGCTAAAGGAGGCGAAAGGCAAGCCGATGGAAGAGCTTGTAGAGACGATGTCGCTCCGCGCGATGATGAAAGCCCGCTACAGCACGGTGAATATCGGCCACTACGGACTCGCCTTCGACTACTACACCCACTTCACGTCGCCGATCCGTCGTTATCCCGACCTGATGGTTCACCGACTGCTGACCCGCTATGCCAACGGAGGCGCAAACGCCAGCCAGAAGAAATACGAGAACCTGTGCGACCATGCCTCTGACATGGAGCAGCTTGCCGCCAGCGCCGAACGCGCGAGCATCAAGTACAAGCAGGTGGAGTTCCTGGCAGACAAGATCGGTGAGGAGTTTGAGGCAAAAATCAGCGGCGTGACCGAGTTCGGTGTCTATGCCGAAATCATCGAGAACCGCTGCGAGGGGCTTATCCCCGTACGGTTCCTCGGCGAGGAAGCCTTCGACTTCGACGAGCGCAACTACGCGCTTGTGGGCCGCAAGACGCACCACAAGTTCTGCCTTGGCGACAAGATCCAGATCCGCGTGGTGAGGGCCAACCTGATGCAGAAGCAGCTGGACTTCGAGTTCGTGAAGAAGCTGGAGGCAGCCCCTGGAACCAGCAGCAAGAAGACACCGTTCTATGAGGTGATAGAAAAGAAAACGAAAAAAAGAAAGTGAAAAGTGAATAGTGAAAAGTGAAAAGTTTATTTACTCCGGCGATGGGAAGTAAGCAGGGTGTTCAGTTCTGTGTTGCAGTACACATTCTAAGTCGGACATACATAAAGATTTTCGGACATACATAAAGTATTCAATGGTCTTTACACCCCCTTCGGTTCCCCCGTTATCGGGGGACAGAAACCCTACAGACTGATGTTTTCCTTCAGAACATCAGACTGGACACGCTAATAATTTATAGTTATCACGTTAAGCAGACATATCAATGAAACAGTTGCATTATTATTTAGTATATGGTGTTATTTATTTGATTTCACTCCTTCCATTCTGGGCTCTCTACGGACTGTCGAACTGCATCTATCCTATCGTTTATTATATAATAAGGTATAGAAGGAAGATCGTAAGGAAGAATCTGACCAGTTCTTTCCCCGAGAAAAGCGAGAAAGAGATCAAGAAGATAGAGAAGGAATTCTACCAGTGGTTCTGCGACTATGTCTTCGAGACGTTCAAACTGCTTACCATCAGCCACGAGAAGCTTAAGAAACGCAATATCTACCACGGAATGGACCAGGTGGAGGCCCGTTATGACCAAGGTCAGGACTGTGCCGCCATCCTGGGCCATTACTGCAACTGGGAATGGCACTCGGCATTCAACCTGGGCTACAAACGATATGAGGACACGGCTGTGGTGGGACTCATCTACCACCGGCTGCGCAACGATGCAGTCGACCGTGTCTTCCGCAAAATCCGGGCGGCACATAAGGGCACTCCTGTCAAGAAGAAGCATATCCTGAGATATATCGTACAGTACAAGAAGGAAAACCAGCGAAACCTATTCGGATATATCAGCGACCAGGCACCAAAATGGGAGAACATACACCTATGGCTACCGTTCCTCAACCATCCCTACACACCGGTGTTCACAGGGGGAGAGCGGATCATGAGGAAAATGAACAACGCCGTCTATTATCTCGACATGCGACGCGTCAAACGCGGCTATTACGAGACCAACGTGGTGCTGATTACGGAGAACGCAAAGGACATGCCGGAGAACGAAATCAGCCGGCGTTTCTTCCAGCTGCTCGAGCAGAGCGTACGGAGGGAGCCTCAATATTATCTATGGACTCACAACCGCTGGAAGCGTACAAAAGAAGAATATGACCGGAGATATTTAAATGAAGAATGAAGAATGAAGAATGAAGAATGGAAAATGAAGAATGAAAAGTATTAAGTAACAATTAAAAAATAAGTTGCCTCGTTTTGATGAAGACAAGAAGAAAGGAAGACGAGAAGACAAGACGATAGTCAACTGACGGACATATATAAACGTGTACTCTGAACCATGGACGGACATACATAAAGTAAGTCCCTACAGTCAACTGGATGGTGAGGCAAGTTATTTTTTTCACATCACTAATTACTCTGGAGATGGAAAATATGTAATGATGGAGAAAGGGGACACGCAATTTTATAAGCACAGAAAAGGGGGTGAAAAAAGAGCGCTAAAATTGCAAAATATGCTCGAAAACATGTGTGTGCGAGCACAATTCTTGACATGCATCAAGAAAATACAATAAAAACGATATTTTTCTTTAAAAAGCTCTTGTCAAACGGAAAAGTCGCCGTAACTTTGCATCGTCAAAAAGATAAACAGTCAGGATACAACAAAATACAAAGGTATTATCATTAGGTAAAAAGATTTTTAGGTAACAACAGCCCACCCTCATAAAAGAAAAGGAGGATAACAAAAGAAAACAACAGGGTGGCTTTAAAAAGAAAGGAGGTCTATATGATTACTTTCACAGTGATTGTCTCCACTGCAATCGTCTTGGCGATGCAGCATAGGTAAGATTGGATGATGCGGAACTGACACAACCGCAATAAAAAAGATTGGAGACGAAGTAAAAAGATTGTTTAATTTAAAAGAAAGGAATGATTATGAATGGATTAGATTTATGTATAGCAGGTTTCGCTGCATTAATGGTAATCATCAGCACAGTTTCATACTTGAAATAAAGAGCTGATATAGAGATAGACAAAATAAGTATTAAAACGGTAAAAAGATATAAATTATGATGTTAGACATATGTATTGCAGGTTTTGCTGCGCTGATGATTGTGGTCAGTACAGTTTCGTACCTGAAATAACAAAGATATAAAGTAGTGTTTTCATTAATTAGTTAGTTAGTAAAAAACATCTTTATTGTTGGATAAAGATTTTTAATTAGGTGTTATTTAGTTAGTTAGACGAAGGGTGCCATCCGTGAGGACAGCACCCCTTTTTTCGTTTTTGAGATTTGAAATTTATTGACATGATTTTCGGCTGCGCTCAACAAAACTCAAGCAAGCTTGGCTTTGTATTCGCTTGCACGAAAATTGAGGTTTGAGGTTTATTTTGCGGACGGGCTTCGGTGCGGTTGAGGTGGAGACGCCATATATGGACGTCTCTACAGAGCGTAACGATCAATCAGATTTGAGGGCGTACGTATCGGGTAAGTGGGTGCGTGGAAAAACGGAATTTTCCCCTACTATAGGAGGTTGCACGCGGGATGATTACGATGTAGAAGGTTGCACACGGGATAATTAAGTTGTAGGAGGTTGCACGCGGAAGGATTACGCTGCAGAAGGGTTGCACGCGGAAGGTTATGTAGAAGGTAGTACGCGGAAGGATTACGCTGCAGGAGGTAGTACGCGGAAGGATTCCGGTTTGGCTTGTAGAGCCAAAAAAAAGGATGGAAGTTAATCCATCCTTTTTTTTATTAAGAACTTATGCTTATTTGATGCCGAGTTTGGCTTTAATCTGTGAGGTGACGTCAGTGGAGAGCGATGTAGAGATATAAGGGATTCCACTGGTGGCGTCCATGATATATACGTAGTTTCCGGCCTGTCCAACCTCCTTAACCACGTTCAGGAGCTTCTGCTGGATGTCCTGAAGCTTAGCAGCCTGGAACTGGTTGAGTTCCTGCTGGCTCTTGTTATAGAATTCCTGTAGGCGCTGTGAGATCTCCTGAAGCTCCTGCTCTCTGCGCTTCTTGATATCCTCAGGCAGAGATGCCTGGTTCTTCTCATAGTCGTCGGCCTTAGTCTTCAGTTCTTCCTGCATACGGCCCAGTTCCTCTTCAAATCCCTTTGCCTTGGTTTCCATCTCCTTCTGTGCTGCGGCGTACTCAGGCATAGCCTGGATAACAGATGCGCTGTCGAAATGTCCGAACTTCTGTGCTGACACACTCAGAGGCAACACCATCATGAGTGCAACAAGTAATTTTTTCATCTTTTCTGTTTTGTTTGTTTTTTTGATTATTAATAAATTGATTTTTCAAGTTTTTTTCTGGATATTCCGGATTTCCCGGATTTCCCGGAGAGTGTCGTATATATCTGGATTTCCATTAACGAAATATCAGTGTGCGTAGCCCAGACGCTGAAGTACCTCGTCGCTGATGTCGATCTTAGGTGATGCATAGATGATGCTACCGCCCGATGCACGGTCGAGCACGAGCTGATAGCCATGCTGGTCGCAGATGTCCTTGACAGCGGTGTAAATCTCGTCCTGAATAGGAGCCATGAGGCTCTGACGCTTCTTGAAGAGTTCTCCCTCACTGCCGAAATACTTGCGCTTGAGGTCGCTTGCCTCTTTCTCCTTCTTCATGATTTCCTCTTCAGTCTTGGTCTTCTGTGCATCGGAGAGGAACACAGCCTCCGACTGGTATTTCTTGTATGCAGACTCGACGTCCTTGAGTATGGCGTCGATCTCGCCCTCCCATCTTTTCGATACCTGGTTGAGCTGCTCGTTAGCGCGTTCGTATGCCGGTACGTTCTTCAGGATATAGTCCATATCCACCATGGCGAACTTCTGTGCTGAAGCCGCTGCAAAAGTTGCCAGTGCAACAATTGTTGACAAAATCATTCTTTTCATAGTCTATAAATTTAGTTGTGATGAATTATCTGATTTGTATGACTGAAAGTTTTTGAATTAGTTTAATTTGATAGAGGATTCTAGAGAATCCAGAAATTTTAGAAGGTCTAGAGAAAGTAGAGAATCCAGTCTTAGAATTCCTGTCCGAGGACGAAGTGGAACTGGCTGCCCGCATACTTCTTCGATCCGAACACCTTGTCGAATCCGTATGCCCAGTCGATACCCATCATACCCACCATAGGCAGGAAGATACGTACGCCCACACCAGCAGACCGCTTCATGTCGAACGGGTTGAACTTCTTGATGTCGGTCCAAGCGTTACCACCTTCGAGGAATCCGAGGGCATAGATGTTGGTGCTTCCCTGCAGGAGCACAGGATAGCGCAATTCGAGACCGAGACGCGAGTAAGCATATCCCTCATATCCGTAAGGTGTGAGGCATCCGTTCTCGTATCCACGCAGTCCGATGGTCTCGGAGTAGTAGTTATAGGAGTAGCCCGACATACCGTCTCCACCCATGTAGAATGTCTCGAACGGTGACTTCTTGTATTTGTTGTATGAGCCAAGGAATCCGGCGTCGAAACGAGTCATCAGCACGAAGCACTTCTGTGCGCTGGAAAGCGGTGTGTAGAACTTCGTCTGTAGCTTCCATTTGTGGTACTCAATCCAACGGTACATCTCCTGCAGGTTCTTCATGCGGTCGGCGTCTGCAGCGCTTGTGTGGCTGCTGAGGAACTTGTAGTCCTTGTTGTCCCAAAGTGAGTAAGGGGGAGTGGCGGTGACAGAGAGTGAAATCTGCGATCCGCTACGCGGGAAGATGCTGCTGGTGATTGAGGACCTTGCGAGACGGAGGGTAAGGTTGATGTTGTTACAGTTACCGTCGGTGATGAGGAAGTACTCCCAGTCCTTCAGCATATAGCGGGTGTAGGAAAGAGTAGCCGAAAGGCTGAAGTTGTTGTCAGGCCATGTGAGGCGCTTACCCCATCCGATAGACGCACCGAAAAGCTGAATGTATTTGTCCGGGTCGTAATATGAGCTGTAGTTGTTGTAGTAAGAGTTGTTGTAGTTGCCCACACCATAGAGCATTGAGTAGTAGCTGTTGTAGTATGAGCTGTTATAGTATGACGAGCTGACGTCGGTCTGCTTGGAATAGAAAGCAGAAACAGAGAGAGAGTTCGGTCGTTTTCCTCCGAACCATGGGTCGTAGAATGACAGGTTGTATGACTGATAGTATCGTCCGTTGGTAGAAGCGCTGAGTTCGAGCTGCTGTGCGTCTCCCTGCGGGAGGATGCCCCTTCGGTTCTTGTTCTTTCCGAAGAGGTTACGCATGGAGAAGTTGGTGAATTTCAGTCCAATCTTACCAATGACGCCAGTGATACCCCATCCGAGCGAGAACTCCACCTGGTCGTTAGCTTTTGATACAAGTCCGAGGTTCATGTCCACGGTTCCGCTGGTCTCGTCAGCCTGAGGTGTGAATTCGATTTGCTCAGGGTCGAAATGTCCCATCTGTCCCAGCTCCTGGTACGACATCTTGTATGCCTCCATATTGAACATGTCTCCCGGCTTGATTTTCAGTTCACGGCGTATTACCTCCTCATACACTCGGTCGTTTCCGTAGATTTTGATTTTGTTGATAGACGCCTGCTTACCCTCAATGATACGTATTTCCAGGTCTACAGAGTCGCCGTCCACATCCACTTCCACAGGGATGACTCTGTTGAAGACATATCCTTTGTTGTAGTAGTAATTCGAAACCGCATCCTCGTCCTTTGTGAGTCGGTCGTTGATGTGCTTCTGGTTGTAGACGTCCCCCGGCTTCATCTGCAGCACGTCGTTGAGCGCATCGGTGTTGTACAGTGTGTTTCCTGCCCATTTCACGTCGCGCAGGTAGTATCTCTGTCCCTCAGAGATGTCGATATACACGTCGACGAGGTTGTCGCCCACGTCAACCACGCTGTCGGCCACGATTTCCGCGTCGCGGAATCCCAGCTCGTTGTATTTCTCGATGACGCGCTCCTTGTCCTCAGCATATTTCTCTTCTATGAACTTCTTTGTCTTGAAGAAACTCTTGAATCCTTTCTCGTTGGTCTTCTTCAGGAGTCCCCCCCCAAAGAATCCGCCCATGAATTTCTTTCTCTTGATATGATCGTTACCTGTGATATAGATATGCCTAACCTTCACCTTCTCCTGCTTGTCGATATTCACGTCGACAATCATCTGGTTGTCGTTGTTGATGTCGTCGTGCTGTACGATGTCGATTTTTGCGTTCTTGAATCCTTTGTCGTCGAAGTATTTCTTAGCCACGATCTTAGCCCTGTCGATGATGTTTGGAGTGATCTGGTTACCCTTGATGATACCCATCTTGCTCTCGAGGTCGTCTTTCTCGCTCTTCTTGACTCCGTTGATGTTGACCTGGCTGACTCTTGGACGCATAGAGAGCACGATTTTCAGGTATATGCTGTCGTTCTGAATCTTGTCGGCTTCGATTTTGACAGTTGAGAAGAGTCCATGTTTCCAATAGCGCTTGATGGCCTGGCTGATGTCTTCTCCCGGAAATTCGATGACATCGCCTACAGAGAGTCCAGATATGCCTATGAGCAGGTAGTCCTCATAATTCGGAACGCCCTCCACGCTGATGCCTCCAATTGGCATTCTTCTTGTCTGACCATACACAACGTTAGGCTTGTCCTCCGTTACCTGTGCGTTAGCAGTCAGTAAGACGGAAGTGAAAGCCATCATCGTCCAAATGAACCGTGTCAATCTATTCATTGTATTTTTTTAGTTGAGAGTTTAGAGTTGAGAGTTTAGAGTGAAGTTAGATTTTCTAGATGTTCCAGAGATTCTATATTTTCCAGAGGGTCTATGGGGCCTGAAGTTTCGTCATTCTTCGTTCATGACCTGCTCGCCCGTCTTTCCGAATCGTCGCTGGCGGTGCTGGTATGCGTAGAGAGCCTTGTAGAACTCCTCTCGGTTGAAGTCAGGCCAGTAGACGTCTGTGAAGTAGAACTCGCTGTATGCACACTGCCAAAGTAGGTAGTTGCTGATGCGCTCTTCCCCTCCAGTTCGAATGAGCAGCTCAGGGTCTGGCATGAAGTTGGTCTGCAGATTATCAGAAATCATCTGCTCGTCGATGTCTTCAGGATTGAGTTCTCCTTTTGCCACGCGACGTGCCAGGATGCGTGTTGTCTCGGTGAGTTCCCACTTAGATGAGTAGCTGAGCGCGAGCACAAGGCAAGTCCCCTTGTTGTTCTTTGTGAGGTCTTCCAGCGCCTCTACGCCCTCCCTCACGAATAGCGGAAGCCGCTTTCTGTCTCCAATGATACGGAATCGTACGTCGTTCTTCATGAAGATGTCTCCCTCCAGATGTCGCATGAGGAGGTGCATGAGCGCGTCCACCTCATCCTTCGGCCGGTTCCAGTTCTCGGTAGAGAAGGTGTAGAGAGTAAGGAATCCGAGATGGAGCTCAGCAGCCGCCGTGATGATGTCGTGTACGTTGTCGGCACCAGCAGAATGGCCGTCAGTCCTGACGAGTCCTTTAGCCTGCGCCCACCGTCCGTTGCCATCCATGATGATGGCCACATGGCGTGGAAGCCTTGATATGTCGAGTTTTTCTAACATTCAATTGTCTGAGTAATCGGAGTAATCTGAATAATCTGAATAATCTGAGTAATCTGAATTTGCTGCCCTAAGCCTTAGTATTCCACACTTGGGCATTTACGGAGTTTCGGGCAGAAGTCGTAGGAGATGTAGATGCTGGTGACGCAGTAGCTGTCCTTGTTCTTAAGAAATCCGCTCTCGATGCGGTATGGGTCCTTCACCCCGTCGAGTTCGTCGCTGAGCGTGAAGTGCATTGCCCAGTCCAGTCCTACATTCAGACGGTCCTTGACCTTGAATTTGACCCCGCATCCGATGGGTATGTTCATCGTGAACGCCTTGTTGGCGTATGTTCCGCCCAGTCCGAGCTGAATGTACGGACACCATCGCTTATTGCCTTTATAGGATGCTGCCCCAGTACCGAATCCCCAGAAATGGAGCTCGTAAGTTGCGCTCACGTCTACAGCCGAGTTGCTGAAACTCGGTTTTTCCACCTTTGCCAATTCAGCAGGCGGATATTTTGTCTCCGTGGAACGGATGTCGCCCTTGAGTCCGGCGTAAAGCGCGTTGAACTTGACCGCCATACGGGGGTTGATGTTCCATCTTGCGAAAGCGCCTCCCGCCGGACACAGTTTTTTGTAGAATCCGGAGTAGTTGGCGTCCCCCAGATAGAAGCTTCCTCCTCCCATCAGTCCCACCTCCATCGCGTATTCCAGCTCCTGAGCCTGCGCGTTGAGAGAGGCAGACGCCATAGCGAGCACACAGACTGCTGTGCGCACGGATGTCGCTGCATATCTCAGTATTCCAGACAGACGTCCGGCCCTACGGCCTATGGAGTGATTATGGGTCATACTTCTGGTTCAGGTCTTTTTTTTCTCTTTTTATTTCACACCTCTCCAGACAGCTCCTCCGGCCTGAATGAGGTAGATATAGTCTCCGCACACCGTCATGGAAATGGGCAGTTCCGATCCGGCGATGCCTGATATCATTCTGTAGGTGTTGTCGTCCACGTGCCATGTGACGCCGTTGTCGGGCGACATATAGATATGAGCGTAGTTGCCGTCTGCACTTCCTTTTCCCGCCGCAAGCAGCACGCCGTCGTATCTCACCATCTGCACGTAGTCGAACACCGGTAGTGCATATGGGTTGTCGTCGGTGATGTTGATATAAGCCCAGTTCTGGTCGGACTCGTTAGAGCTTGCTGACATTTTGAACCACACAGGCGTTGAGGAGAGGGTGCTGTTGCATCCTGTCATCACCACGTTCTGGAGGTTGCTGTTCGTGCTAAGTGCATAAGCAGCATACGACACCGGCATCTGCGGCAGGTTATTGATGTCGGCGGCCGTCTCTTCCTCCCAGCTCGTTCCGTCTGCAGTGGAAATGACGGAGGTTCCGTCGAACGCATAGAGCTTGGTCTTGTCTGCTGCCAGCAGGCGGTCGATCACGTTTGAAGTGGTCACGCTCCAATCTGCTCCGTCTTCCGAAAAGCAAAGCTGGTGGTTTTGGTCAATAGCGTAGAACGAGCCGTTGAAGACTGTGACGGACTTATAGTCTACGAACCTGTTCGTGGTCGTCGTACTGCCCCACTCCACATCGTTGTCGTTGGGAGTTCCCACGGTCAGCATGGAGTTACCTGCGTCCTCTGCAAATACATACAGTTTTCCGTTTGCTGAGAGAGTGCGGTGAGCTCCTTGTATGTCAGAGTTACCCTTGAGCTGTTCCCAGTTGAGCGCCTCAGTCTCATATCGGCTCTTCAGGATGTTCACGATATAGTCCCTTGAATAGTTTCCGTCAGATGACACCACCTTGAGCTCGATGCCGCTTGTGAAGTCGATGGAGTCGCTACCGCTTCTCAAAAACACATAGTCGTCGGTTGTGCCGGCCTTCCGGTAGTATGCAGTTCCGATGCCGTTGATAGTTGGTACGACCTTCTTAAGGTTCACCCAGTATGCAAGAGAGTCCACGGTTGTGATACGTCCGTTGACCTGGTCGATATTGAAATGGATATTCTTTCCTGATATGGTCCTGGCATAGGTGGTGTCCTTTCCGTTGATAGTCTTTGTGGCATAGTCAGACTTGATGTCTCCCACAGCGAACGATGTGATGACACATGAAGGAATCCCCGTGTTGTCGTCTTCGTCTGATTCGATACATGAGAACATCAAAAAAGCGATGGCTGCCACGGGCAGTAATATAGCAATTTTTTTCGTCATTTTAGAAAGTCGCATTATAATTCAATTTGCAAAATTACAAACAATTTTTCCGATTCTCAACTATTAATGTGACTTTTAAATAATTTTATAGGAATTTTTCGTGTTTTTTAAGCTATTAAAGGGATTTTGGGGAGTGAAAAGTGAATTTTTGTTTACTATTTATTTCATGAACTTTGTCACGACTCAACAAAGCTCAAGCAAGCTTGGCTTTGTTTTCGCTGCTCCAAAGTTCTCCGATTGACGATTTACGATTTATTTGGATATTTTATTATTTGGGGGCGTACGTATCAGAGGCGTGGGTGCGTGGGAAAACAGAGTTTTCCCCTCCTATAGGGGGGGTGCACGCGGAATGATTACGATGTAGATTGACGAGGTATTTGGGGATTTTATGATTTGGGGGCGTACGTATCAGAGGAGTGGATGCGTGGGAAAACAGAGTTTTCCCCTCCTATAGGGGGGGGCACGCGGAATGATTACGATGTAGATTGACGAGGTCTTTGGGAATTTGATTATTTTGCTGGCTGCATACGCTTGAAACTGATTATGGTGTTTTTGTCGTAGCAGTTGGTTGATAGAGCGATTTCATTTTTAAGGACTGGGGCTTTCACTCCGTCTCCAATGGTCGTGTTGCCAGTCTCGACGTAGGCTTCATCCCAGAGGTCCTGATCGATGAAAGCCTGGAGGGTACGTGCGCCACCTTCCACAAGGAGGGACTGGATGCCTTTCTCATGCAGAGTTCGGATGGCCTCTTCTGGTGTGCGCACATAAAGGGCGTCGTATCCGTCGATGTCCTCATGGGCCAGTACCACGCGCAAGGGATTTGGTCCGCTCCAATGCCTGACGTTGAGCGAGGGCCGGTCGCTGACGACGGTGTTGTGCCCCACGAGAATGGCCTGGTGCTCTGCTCTCCGTTTGTGGCAGATGATGGAGGTGAGAGAGTTGGAGATGATGAGTGGACTGTCAGGTGTCTGGTTTTTCCTCCCGATAAATCCGTCGGCGGTCTGAGCCCATTTCAGCGTGATGAACGGCCTGTGTAGACTGTGGAAGGTCATGAAATGCTTGTTGAGCTCCCGACATTCGTCCTCCAGCACGCCAACCGTGACTTCGATGCCTGCATCACGGAGGATGGCGATTCCCCGGCCCTGCACCTTGGCAAACGGGTCGACACAGCCTACCACACAACGCCTCAGCCCTTTCTCCACGATAAGTCGGGCGCATGGCGGGGTCTTTCCGTAGTGGGCGCAAGGCTCCAGGCTGACGTATATGGTGCTTTCGCTTAGCAGGTGCTCGTCTTCCTTCTTGACGGCAGCCAGCGCGTTGACTTCGGCATGTCCTTCACCGCAGCGAATGTGATAGCCCTCTCCAATGATACGTCCGTCGTGTACGACTACGGCGCCGACCATGGGGTTTGGTCGGGCGTTCTGGAATCCGTTGCGGGCAAGCTGTATGCAACGGTGCATGAAAAGTTCATCAAGTTTCAATTTACGATTTATTTGGATATTTTATTATTTGGGGGCGTACGTATCAGGGGCGTAAGTGCGTGGAAAAACGGAATTTTCCCCTACTATAGGAAGTTGCACGCGGGATGATTACGGTGTTGATTGACAAGGTTTCAATTTACGATTTACTATTTACGATTTACTATTTATTTGGATATTTTATTATTTGGGGACGTACGTATCAGGGGCGTAAGTGCGTGGAAAAACGGAGTTTTCCCCTACTATAGGAAGTTGCACGCGGAATGAGATACGCGGTATGAGATACGCGGAATGAGATACGCGGAATGAGATACGCGGAATGTTTACGCGGAATGGGATACGCGGAATGTTTACGCGGAATGGGATACGTGGAATGAGATATGCGGAATGTTTACGCGGAATGGGATACGCGGAATGATTACGCGGAATGGGATATGCGGAATGGGATACGCGGAATGATTACGGTTTTGATTGGCTATTATCGGCGGGCTGCAGCGGTTGGGATGGTGCTTCCCTGATTGTGGTCTCCTCCCAAGTCAGTTTCTGGGAGTCCGACTTGTTTTCCCTTCCGAAATTCGCCCCGTAGATGTTCCAGGGGTCAGCGGTGTTGTCCGTCTGCTTGTCTTTTTTCTTTGTGTAATGTATTGCCATAGAAGTCAATTTTGATTCAAGTGCAAAATTACGATTTATTTTTGAGAAAACAAAACATGTGTGTCTATAAAATAGTAGAGACGCCACAAGGGGCGTCTCTATAGGATAATTGATGGGGGAAGTTACAAGACGCCCCACGGGGCGTCTCTACTTTACTTCCCAGATGTCGTTGGTTTCGAGGAGCTCAGCGAAGTTGTGGTATTTCTTCTTGGCAGACACCTCCTCAATCTGTGCTGTGACAGAGTCGTCGTATGTAGGTGCGTCGACGTCGCGTATGACTCCCAGGGCCACCGGCCACTCCATCATGGCGAGCTTCGCGTGGAGTGTGTTGTCCTCGCAGTGTGCGTCGTGTATGAGCACGTCGTCCATAGTGTAGCCATCCTCACCGATCTTGACCACCTTCACACCGAATCCTTCCTGCACGAGTCCGTATTCGTTGTTTTCTCCGAATACCATCGGCTTCCCGTGCTCGAGGTAAATGGCGTTCTTCTTACGCTCAGCAGGCGAATATACGTTGTCGTGCGTACCGTTGTTGAAGATGACACAGTTCTGCAGTATCTCGCATACAGACGCACCTTTGTGCGCGTCTGCCGCCTTGAGAATTTCGATGGTTCCCTTGGCATCTGTGGCCACGGCGCGTGCGAAGAAATGTCCTCGTGCTCCGAAACAGAGCTCAGCCGGTCGGAACGGGTCTTCCACCGTGCCGTAAGGGCTGGACTTTGAGACGAATCCACGTGGGGAGGTAGGCGAGTACTGTCCTTTGGTCAGTCCGTAAATCCTGTTGTTGAGCAGAATCATGTTGAGGTTGATGTTGCGTCGGTTGGCGTGGATGAAGTGGTTACCTCCGATGGCGAGTCCGTCGCCGTCGCCGCTCACCTGCCATACCGTAAGTTCCGGGTTAGCCACCTTGCATCCCGTGGCGATGGCAGCAGCACGTCCGTGGATGGTGTTCATGCCGTAAGTGGCCATATAGTGGGGCAGACGGCTGGAGCATCCTATACCAGATATGACAGCGTTCTGATAAGGAGGTTTTCCGATTTCTGCCATTGCCTTGTGCAACGATGCGAGGAAGAAGTGGTCGCCGCATCCCGGACACCACCTCGGCTGTCCTTTCTTGAAATCAGCCTGTGTATATGTTGTTGTTTCCATTGTTGATGTTTTTTTTTGTTTTTTTTTGAGCACTCGGAGTAATCTGAGTAATCTGAGTAATCGGAGTAATCGGAATACTCGGAGTAATCTGAAACTAATTTATTCAGATGATGGAATTGAAATAATTCTTGAGGGCTTCCACCTCGAACGGCTGTCCTTTCACCTCATTGAACTGTAGCGGCACGAAGTTGTCGACTTTCATACGTAGGAAAGCGGCAAGCTGTCCCATGTTCTGCTCTGCCACGACCAACTTCGGGTATTTCTTCAGCACGTCGGCCGTGTTTTTCGGCAGCGGGTTGATATATTTGAACTGAGCGAGCGCCACTTTCTTTCCTTCCGCCCTCATCTCGTCCATGGCAGCATGGAGATGTCCGTAAGTGCCTCCAAATCCCACGATGAGCAGTTCTGCGTCGTCCTTGTCGCCCTCCACCTCGAGGTCAGGTACAGGAATCTTGTCGATCTTCGCCTTACGCAGTCTTGTCATCAAGTCGTGGTTCTCAGGGTTGGTGCTGATGGCTCCCGTCTTGTTGTCCTTCTCCAGTCCTCCGAGGATATGCTCGAATCCCTCTCGTCCTGGCACTGCCCAGTAGCGTACGCCGGTCTGCTCGTCGCGCTGGTAGGGCGTCCATGTTCCCCTGAACTCTTCCGGCACGTAAGGCGGCTTGATGTCAGGATAGTCGTTGAGGTCAGGCAGTTTGAATGCCCCCGATCCGTTAGCCACGTAGGCGTCAGTGAGGAGCACGACGGGCGTCATGTGCTCGAGCGCGATCTTGGCTGCGTTATACACAGCGTCGAAGCAGTCGGTAGGGCTAGTTGCAGCGATCACCGGCATAGGCGACTCACCGTTACGTCCGAAGAGGACCTGCAGCAGGTCAGTCTGCTCGCTCTTCGTAGGCAGTCCAGTGGCAGGTCCACCTCGCTGCACGTCGAGCACGACGAGCGGGAGCTCCATGATGACAGCCAGGTTCATGGCCTCCGACTTGAGGCATATGCCCGGTCCTGAAGTTGAAGTGGCAGCAAGCGCTCCTGCAAACGACGCACCTACTGCGCTTGCGCATCCCGCGATCTCGTCCTCACATTGCACGGTCTTCACTCCGAGTGACTTGTGCTTCGAGAGCTCATGCAGGATGTCGGTGGCCGGTGTGATGGGGTAAGAACCGAGGTATAGCTGTAGGCCTGCCTTCTCCGCAGCGGCAATCAGTCCGTATGCCGTGGCTTTGTTTCCTGTGATGTCCATATATCTTCCCGGCACCTTGTGCTTGGTCTCGATGCGGTAGACATTCGCCACGCTGGAGTGCGTGTTGTGTCCGTAGTCGTATCCAGCCTGTATCACCTTGATGTTGGCTTCGGCCACACCGGGCTTCTTGGCGAATTTCTCTCTGAGGAAATTGAAAGCCACGTTGAGGTCTCTGTCGAAGAGCCAGCATACGAGTCCGAGTGCAAACATATTACGGCATTTCACGATGCTCTTCACGTCCATTCCGCTGTCGGCCAGACAGTCCTTCACCATCTGTGTGATCGGGCAAGCGATGACGCGGTCGGGGTCAATCCCCATCTCCTTGAGCGGGTCGTCTGTGGCGAACGCCGCCTTCTTGAGGTCAGCCGGAGCGAATGAGTCGGTGTCGATGATGATGGCGGCTCCCGGCTTGGCGTATCTGTATTGCGTTTTGAGTGCAGCAGCGTTCATGGCCACAAGCACGTCGCATTTATCTCCCGGGGTATACACAATGTCAGCACCGATATGCACCTGGAATCCGCTCACTCCCGTGAGAGAGCCTTGGGGTGCACGAATGTCGGCTGGATAGTCCGGAAAAGTGCTGATACTGTTGCCGACCGTTGCCGACACGGTTGAGAAGATGTTGCCGGCCAACTGCATTCCGTCGCCTGAGTCGCCAGAAAAGCGTACTGCAACATCGTTCAATTCTTTGATTACCAAATTTTCTGCCATAATTTTATCTTTTTTTCCTGTAGAACGCCCTGCGGACGTCTTCATTCTTTACAAGTTTTTTTAGTTACAAGACGCCCCACGGGGCGTCTCTACGGGTAGTCGATGGATATAGTTACAAGACGCCCACGGGGCGTCTCTACGGGTAGTCGATCGTTATAGTTACAAGACGCCCCACGGGGCGTCTCTACTAAAAACAGTGCAAAGTTACGAAAAATATGCAAATATTCATAATTTTTTAGGAATAAAATGCAAAAAAATCGCATATCATGCATAAATATACGTATTTTTATGCAGAATATGCGATTTTTTCGGATATTCCGGATATTCCGGAGATTCTGGATATTCCGGGGGTTCCGGGAAAACTTAAATGATTACGAATTTGCCGACCACGCCTTCGTCGCCGCTTTCGTTGGTGCCGAGGATGTAGTAGACGCCGGACGCGCAGCGTTTGCCGCTTGCAAGTCGTCCGTTCCAGGAATAGGTACCTCCCACGCTGGTTCCCTCATGCACGAGTCGTCCGGCGGCGTTTACGATCTTGACGTTGGTGTTGGCCATCAGTCCCCGTATGACGATCTTTCCGTCGTATTCCGGTCCTACAGGGTTGGGGTACACCTTCACGAGGTCTTTATCGAACTTGCTGACTGGGTCTGTTGCCTCACCGATGAACGAGCATAGTCCGTTTGCCGTTGCGATGAACACCTCCCCGTTCTTTCCGTTCACCTTGATGTCGTAGACGTCGTCGCTCGTGAGCGGGCTGTTTGCCGCTGTGAAGTGCTCGATGGTCTCTTGTCCATCCGGGCTGATGAGATATACTCCCTGTCCGCTGGTTCCGATCCATTTGCGGTTTCCTCCGTCGATGGTGATGCATTTGATGGGCACCTCGCTGAGCAGGTAGTCTGCCAGGGTTGGGTCGTCTTTTCTCGTTACCTTGACCTGCTGGAATACCGGCTCCCTTTCCGTGCTGTTATATAGGGCGACGGGGTCAGGCACCATAAAGAGTCCCTTGTCGTAGCCCAGCCAAAGCGCTCCGTTGAGGTCGAAGCAGAAGCAGGTCATCAGCACCGGCGCATAGATATTTCCGTCCTGGTTGTAGAACTGGTTGACGAACTTATGCGAGAATCCTGATGGGTTTCCCGGGTTGTTGTTCGTGTTGACGATGAGGAATCCGGCCTTTACACCATTTCCTCCCGACCGCCGGCTGTTGATCCATGCCCATCCCCTCTGGTCGAACACGATGTGGTCGAACGTAGGGAATCCCTTGATTTCCGGCACGTAGTAAGACGTCCAAGTCCGGTCAGCCTTGAAGATACGTATGACGGTGTCGCACTCGGTGTTGCAGAACCAGAGGTTTCGCTGTGCGTCGAATGCCAGTCCTGTGGTACGTACATATTGTCCTCTCGTCTCGTAAGTGGGTAAGATAGACGTGATAGGTGAGTTGTCGTATGTGAAGTGGTCGACGTACTTGTAGTCCTGGAACTCGTAGATTCCAGAACGTACGGTGCCTACGAAATGGTGTTCGGGGTCTACGGGGTCCTGCACCACGTCGCTGGCATTACGGTAGAAGAGGTCTCCGAAAGTATCGTATGGAGACTCGTCGAATGTGGTCCATTGTCCGTTCTCATATTTCATGACGGTAGCCCTTCGCTGCATCTCTCCGCTGTAGTTGAAGACTCCACCAGCGACGAGCAGTCTGTCTCCTATCATGTTGAGCTTGTATGCATAGTCGCGTATCGGTCCGTCAGGAATGACCGATGCCACCTTTGGTGCGATTGTGCCGTCGTTCAGCGACAGTCCCTGCAGTCCTTTCTCTCCGCATGCGCACCAGTAAGTGGAGTTGCTGTAGCAGCTTGACAGTATGCCCTCTTCATTGTCGTACGCCACATATTCTGTAGGGCTGGTCACCTCATAGAAGTGGTTGGTGCTGGTCTGCGCATAGAGTTTTCCGTTGTCTGTCCAGATGTCGTTGGTGACTCGGTCGGCAAAGACCTGACTAGTGCGGAAATTTTCCAAATCACGGATATAGGCCAGTCCCCCCACCCACTTGATATAGAGAGTCCCTCCCATGTTACGTATTTTCTGGTAGTAGGTGAGGTTTGTTCCCACGTTCTGCCAGTTGCTTGGGTCGAGCAGGTTTGTGGCAGTGTCGCCGGTGTAGATGCCCGATGGTGTGAGCGCCATGATCCTTCCCTCATAGAGAGCCGTGCTCCTGACCTCCAGTCCGAGGTCGTAATAGTCGGCGAAAGCCCTTTGTCTGAGGTTGACGCATACGATACCGGAGTTGATGGAGATATACATCATATCGCCCTCCACAATCGCGTCGTTGATGGTCTTGTTCGGGATAATCTTTGTCTTCAGCTCCGAGAGGTTGAAGGTGTTTCCGTCGGCATCGAGGAGGTCGATATTTCCGTTTTTGTAGACAATGGCCACTTCTCCCGTCTTCTCACATGCCACGATGTCGAAGATGTCGAAGTCGCTCAGCACGGTTGTCTTGTCGTAGGTTGTGATGCTCGTGTCCTCGGGGTCGTAGCTATAGAGGTTTCCGTCGCTCAGCACGTAAATCAGGTCCTTCACCTGGACCACTTTGGTGGCATTGTGGTAAGCGGCGTAGATATGCCAGTTTCCGTCGTCGGCAGATGCAGTGCAGACTGCGCAGAGAAGGAATATGAATGATAGGATTCGTTTCATAAGGGTTTCAGTTTATTTAAGATAACGGA
Organism: Bacteroidaceae bacterium; assembly: GCA_017483765.1. Taxonomy (GTDB): domain Bacteria; phylum Bacteroidota; class Bacteroidia; order Bacteroidales; family Bacteroidaceae; genus UBA3839. Next base: position 26,500 of record JAFUVE010000088.1, read on the forward strand.
AATCGGCGGAATTTATTGTTTTTTGGGGGAAAAGTGGTCGGACGAGTCAGACAAGTCGGACAGGTCAGACTTTCTTCAGCTATTCCCTTGACTTGAGGAACTCCACGAACTTGGCGACAGCCCGTCCGCGGTGGCTGATGGCGTTCTTTTCTTCCTGGGTCATCTCGGCGAAGGTCTGCTCGCATCCTTCAGGCACGAATAGCGGGTCGTAGCCGAAACCTCCATCTCCGTGTAGCTCGGTGAGTATCTCGCCATCCACACGTCCTTCGAAATAGGTGGTGGTGTCGCCTTCGATGAATGCGATGACGGTTCGGAAGTCAGCACGTCGGTCGGTCTTTCCCTCCATCTCCCGCAGGAGCTTGGCGTTGTTGGCAGCACTGTCGTGTCCTTCCTCCGAGGCATAGCGGGCAGAGAGGATGCCAGGCGCGCCGTTGAGGGCCGCCACCTCCAGCCCGCTGTCGTCGGCGAAGCAGTCGAAGCCATAGTATTTCTTCACGAACTGGGCTTTCTGCAGCGCGTTCTCCTGGAACGAGGCCCCCGTTTCCGGTATGTAGGAACGGCAACCGATGTCATCGAGGCTGCGGATGTCGTATTTCTCGCCAAGCATGGCGCGCACCTCCTCGAGCTTGTGCGCGTTGTTCGTGGCAAAGACGATGGTTTTCTTTTTGCTCATTTTCTTTACTTTCATTTGGTCGAATCCCTCACCATACACACCCTGCACATTGGCCATGGACAGGAAGGCATACGGGTCGATCTGCTTGATCAGACGGAAAATCTCCACAGAGAAGCGCTTCTTCACGAGGCATACCAGCACCTTGCGCTCCGTCTTGGTGTACCATCCCTCCCCGTTGAGTACAGTCACTCCCCTACCCGTGGCGTTGAGCGCGTCGGCAATCTTGGAGTAGTTGCGTGAGAAGATCATGAACTGCACGGACTGGCGTTGCCGGTTGATGACGTAGTCGAGTGTGAAGCTTGAGATGATGAGTGCCGAGAAACCGAAGACCACCTTCTGTACGCGGTGCACCGTGTCGAGGTCGTCGAACACGAAGTAGCAGGAGCTGATGATGATGACATCGCAGATCATCAGCACCACGCCCAAACTCATGTTCTTGTATTTGTTGACGATGGCGGCTATGATGTCGGTACCGCCCGTCGACCCGTTGTTGAGGAAGCAGAAGGACAAGGCGATTCCCTCGAGCAGGGCACCGATGACGCATGCCATGAACGACTCGTTGCCCAGGACCTGTGGCAGCGACCCGTCGTCCTGGATGATGAGCCGCTGGAAAAGCCACAGCAGGAAGGTGAGCATCAGCACACCGTAGATGGTCTTCAGGCAGAACTTCCAGCCCAGCACCTTGATCGCGGCGATGAGGAATGCGGCGTTGATAAGCAGGTAGGTCACCTGCACCTCGATGCCAGTGGCATAATATACGATGGCAGCAATACCAGCCACGCCTCCCGTTGTGATTTGGTAAGGGAGGATAAAACAGGTGTAGGCCATCGCATAGATGGCCAGACCCAAAGTTATCAATATGAAGTCGCGGACTTCAAGATAGATGTTTTGCATATTTTTTTAGTTGAAAGTTTAATGTTGAAAGTTTAATGTGGATAGTGATATTCTATTGCATAACTAACTTCACTTTAAACTTTAAACTTTAAACTTTAAACTACTTAATGACAATATTCACGATTTTCTTTGGCACGACGATGGTCTTCACGTGCTGCTTGCCCTCCATATACTTCTGCGACTGAGGGTTGGCGAGCACAGCTGCCTCGATGGTGGCGGTGTCGGCGTCGGCAGGGAATTCCATCTGGAAGCGTGCCTTTCCGTTGAAGCTGATGGTCAGGTTCATGCTGTCTTCCTTCAGGTAGTCCTCGTTCCAGGCAGGCCACGGCGCGTCGCAGACACTGCCTTCCTGGCCCAGACGTTCCCACATCTCTTCGCACAGGTGGGGGCAGAAGGGAGCCAGCAGCGTGACGATGCACTTCAGCACCTCGCGGTTGGTCGATTTCAGCTGGTTGAGTTCGTTCAGGCAGATCATGAAGGCAGAGATGCTCGTGTTGTA
>JAFUVE010000089.1 GCA_017483765.1 Bacteroidaceae bacterium
CTCAAAGTGTCACCTCAACCTTTCTTTTCCCGACCTTTTTAACCAATTTGTACCAAAGATTATCTGTCTGGTGACACATAAACATTGATACAATTGACAGCACATTTTTTGTGTCATTCGTTGACTTTGAATTATTAACCGTCGTTGAATCCCATATACTTAGAGCATCCGAGATACAACTGCGGTACAAGAACCCTGGTTTTAGTCAATTTTCGAGCAATCGGCAAAGCCTAAAATGACTTCCTATTGTCAGCCAGACTTAGCAAACGGCAAAATTGCCTCAAAATTAAAAGTTAAATAATCTTAACGAAATGTTAAATGTTGCACACCTTTGAAGACTGGTTTTGTTCTGCAAAACTCTTAGATTTCCCATTTTTTTGCTATTGCACTTTTTTGTACCGTTTAATTTCGGTGGTATCGTATTTCTATCTGTATTTCAGTTACTTGCGAAAGCGTAAAACACTTCCGCATGAATTCTTCACCAATTAAATTGGATCAAAACAGACCGAGGTACATGTGAATGTGCTCTCGGCCTATGGCCATTATGACGACAAGTAGTTTCGTCGCCTTATTGTAACCCGTTGTCATCCCTCGCCCGTCTCTGTGACGTGCGAGGGATGACTTTTTTGACCGTGCTTCGCCGGTCGGATGTGCGGACGGGGACGTCCACAACCCCAGTGTGGATGGGCTCGGTGCGAATCAGGGGCGTTTGTGCTCCAGCGGTCGGATACCGCCGCTACTACGGGGGAAGTACGAATCGGGAAAGTGGTTGAGGTGACCGTGCTTCGCCGGTCTTTTGTGCGGACGAAGACGTCCACAACCCCAGTGTGGATTTGTCGTGATGAACAAGAAGGCAGAAGATGTTAATAAAAGTAATGACCACACGCAATCCTGAATAATCATTTGTTTTATGATGTTAATGTTTTGTTATTCCGGATATTTTACTTAACTTTGCAGTTAAAACCAAACATGTTAGGATTATGACAGCAATAGAGTTGAATGCGGAACTATTTCGCACCATGGGTGAGATTGCCGATGACGAGACCTTGATGACCAAGCTGTTGAAGTATGCCAAGAAACTGGCAGCCAGCAAGAAGGCAGACCAGACGCTGATGACGGAAGAGGAGTTCTTCAAACACGTGGATGAGGCTCGTGAAGAGATTAGGCAGGGGAAGGGAATCAAGATGCTGCCCAATGAGTCGTTGGACGAATTCCTAAATAGAATAGGCTGATGTACGATATCTTCGAGACCGAGGTGCATGTGGATGTGCTCTCGGCCTATGGCCATTATGGTGACAAATAGTTTCGTCGCTTTATTGTAACCCGTTGTCATCCCTCGCCCGTCTTCGTGACGTGCGAGGGATGACTTTTTTGACCGTGCTTCGCCGGTCTTTTGTGCGGACGGGGACGTCCACAACCCCAGTGTGGATGGGTTTGGTGCGAATCAGGAGCGTTTGTGCTCCAGCGGTCGGATACCGCCGCTACTACGGGGGGTGAGGGGCAGTGGGAATATGGAAGCGTCGTGAGGGCAGTTCAACAGAGAAAATGCGATGTGCACTATTCACTAAAAATATTTTCTTTTAATTCCTGAAGTTTTTCTTTCTTTATTGGACGGATTTTCGTATCTTCGCAGAAAATTAATGTTTTATGGCTGGAATGAGAAAATACCCTGCGGGAATACAGAGCTTTGAAGAGATACGTACAGACGGCTACGTTTATGTGGACAAGACTTCATTTGTTTATAGAATGTTGTCGTCAGGAAAAACCTATTTTCTGAGCCGTCCACGTCGTTTCGGCAAGTCGTTGCTGGTGTCGACGCTTGGAGCTGTGTTTGAGGGTCGCCGTGAGCTGTTTGAAGAAATCACTCTGAAAGACGGTACGGTTCAGCCTCGCCTCTTTATCGCCACTACCGACTGGGAATGGGAGAAGTATCCTGTGCTGCGTTTTGATTTCAGCAAGGTGGGGTCTAAGGGGATGGAGTCTTTGGACATCTATATCAATCTTACACTTTCAGACTATGAGCGGCAATACGGTATAAGCACCGTCATCACAGACCATGCCGCCCGTCTGTCGCAGATCATAATGTCTGCAGAGGCAATGACCGGCAAGAAAGTGGTAGTGCTGGTGGACGAGTACGACAACCAGCTGCTGAAGGCGATCGGAGACGATAAGAAGGTGGAGGCAGTGCGTGAGACCTTCTCCGGACTGTTTGCCCCGCTGAAGGGTCTGGACGACCACATCAAGTTCATCTTCATCACAGGCATATCTAAATTCTCTCAGATGGGCATTTTCAGTCAGCTGAACCAGCTGAACAACATTTCGATGTGGACGATGTATGAGGGTGTGTGCGGCATCAGTGAGGATGAGCTGACCACGGTGATGCATGAGGACATCGAGCATCTGGCAGGAGAGGCGGGCTTGAGCTACGATGACATGCTCTCGGCATTGAAGGAGAAGTACGACGGCTACCATTTCAGCAAGCGGATGACGGACATATATAATCCTTACAGCGTGGTGAAGGCTTTTGCCTCAGCAGAGCTGGGCGACTACTGGTTTGAGAGCGCCACTCCCACCGCGCTCATCACCATGCTGAGCCAGATGCCATCCCACCAGCTGACGAACTTGGAGGGTAGCCGCTGCCCTGAGAGCGCGTTCAACCTCTCTTTCAGCAGTTTCATCAGTCCTCTTCCTGTGCTCTACCAGAGCGGTTACCTCACAATCAAAAACTACATAGCCGACCGCAATACCTACACGCTGGGCTTTCCGAACGATGAGGTGCGCAGGGGCTTTGCCGACAACCTCTTCCTCCTGCTCACGAATATCCGCCCCGACAGTCCTGAGAAGAACTACTTCCGTGAGGCCTACTACGACTTCCGTGACACGGGCGACCTGCCTGCCTTCATCGAAGCCATCAAGACGTTCTTCGCCGGCATCCCTTATTACCTGGACAATAAGAACGAATGCCACTACCACGTGATTCTCTATACGCTGCTGACGGCCTTCGGCGCCGACGTGAGTTCAGAGCAGGCTTCTGCCAAGGGCCGTTCCGACATCGTGCTGCGCATGCCGCTTGGCATTTACGTGATGGAAATCAAGTATGATGAGACGGTGGAAGCTGCCCTGCAGCAGATTGAGGAACGAGGGTATGCGGATAAGTACCGTGCGGACGGGCGGCCAGTTGTGAAGATCGGGATTTCGTTTTCGTCGGAGGAACGCAATATTGTTGACTGGAAGTCGGTGTTAAGTGTTGAGTGAAAAGTGAATAGTGAAAAGTATTAGTTACTTTGGTGATGGTATTCTTATTGATTTCGGTACGTTTTTTTAACACGAATGTCCATGAATGTTATTAAGTGAAAAGTGAATAGTGAAAAGAATTAGAGAATTAACATGAATATTATTTGGACAGGAGTTTTTTGGGGGACGTAAATCTGACATGAATCTGAACGAAAATCTTAATCAGAAAATAATTCTGTGTGCCACTGCGTGGCAGACATTAAACAAAAATTAATCATAAATTGGTACTTCTGGAATTGGTGTGGGGGGGCATATATCGTTGTCAGACCGTGCTTCGCCGGTCGGATGTGCGGACGAGGACGTCCACAACCCCAGTGTGGATGGGCTTGGTGCGAATCAGGAACGTTTGTGCTCCAGCGGTCGGATACCGCCGCTACTACGGGGGTACGAGCCGAGAAAGCGGTTGATTTGACCGTGCTTCGCCGGTCGGATGTGCGGACGGGGACGTCCACAACCCCAGTGTGGATGGGTTCAGTGCGAATCAGGAGCGTTTGTGCTCCAGCGGTCGGATACCGCCGCTACTACGGGGGAAGTACGAATCGGGAAAGTGGTTGAGGTGACCGTGCTTTGCCGGTCTTTTGTGCGGACGAGGACGTCCACCCCCCAGTGTGGATGGGCTCGGTGCGAATCAGGAGCGTTTGTGCTCCAGCGGTCGGATACCGCCGCTACTACGGGGGAAGTACGAATCGGGAAAGTGGTTGAGGTGACCGTGCTTCGCCGGTCGGATGTGCGGACGAGGACGTCCACAACCCCAGTGTGGATGGGTTTTGTGGGGTTTCGGTTTTTAGACGCCCCACGGGGCGTCTCTACAGGAGGTGGGGTTTGTGAGGGGCAGTGGGAATTTGGAAGCGTCCCGAGGACAGTTCAACAGAGAAAATGCGCTGTGCGCTATGCACTATTTATTATATAATTTCACTTATAATTTCACTTATAATTTCACTTCAGATTTTCCAATTGAAGTGGAGCGAGTGTAGGGTGTCGGTTGTCAGGTTGTTGTCTGTGGGGGTGGGAGTGGCTGTGGATTCTGCTGCTTGGGAGTGGATATTGAGCAGCTGGATGAGGGGAGTGTGCTTTGCGTTGTCGGTCATGGCGGTGTGGAGCCGCTGCATGAAGAGTTGGTCGGCTACTTCTTTGACAGGGGAAGCGCTGAAAATCTGGCGCAGGGTGTGCAGTTGGGGGCAGAATGGCATGAGCAGATGGTTCGGGCAGTTGTTGCTGACGAGGCAAATTATGGCTCTGGCCGTCTCGTCTACCGGGGAATGGTCGAAGGGTAATTGTGCAAGCGACTGCGGGTAGCATCCCAGCATCCGGATTCCTTCCATCGCATCTTCCATTCCTGTGAGGCCGTCGCGGCGGAAACGTCCGTCGCTCCTTCTTGGAGAGAGATTCCCGATTCGCAGTACAGTAGCTTGAATCTTGCCTTCGGCTGCCGCCTGCAGCACGTCCCGTTCCGCGAGGAATTTGCTGCGAACATACGGATTTTGCAGTTGCTGTCCCACGTAGAGGTTGCGCTCTGTGAGCGGTACGAGTCCCCCGGTTCCGCCCACGCTTACGGTGGAGACATGGACGAGACGCGCCTGCTGCTTTTTTGCTATTGCCATCATTCGTCTTGTCCCTTCGATATTGGTGTGCTCAATCGCTTTACCTTCATGCTGATGGCGGATATCTGCGGCGCAGTGGATGATGGTGCCGACGGGGCAGGGGATGTCGTCGGGTGAGAGACTCAGTATGTCCTGCTCTATGATGTGAATACGGTGGCCAAACGGCCGAAGCGAGTTTTTTCCGAAATAGCTTGAAACAGCTTCCTCCAGGCGTTCTCGACCCCCTTTGCCGTCCTTCCTCCTGACCAGGCAAACGACGTCGCATTGGCATGTCGACAGATATTCCCGGAGTATATGGATTCCCAGGAATCCGGTGGCTCCGGTCAGCAATACCGTCTTGCTTGACGCCGGGTTGATGGTGTTTGGGGATGTCGTATGCCAGTTGGAGAGGTATTGGTGAATACGGCTGTAATCATAGCTGGATATGTCGTCGGTCACAGACGAGGCAGGGCTGGAGCTTGCAGACGTGAGTTCCGCAAGCAGTCTGGGCGTGGGATTCTCGAAGATGTCGTTGTAGCGCAACTCCATCCCTTCCGACGCAGCCTCCATCTGCAATGAGATGGCGAGGAGGGAAGTGCCTCCCATCTCGAAGAAGTTGTCGTCACTGTCCACGTTTGGATGGTTGAGTACCGAAGCAAACAGTCTGCGCCATCTCTCCACCGCTTCCGTGGTGGCCTGGTGGTATTCCCTCCTGACGTTTTCAGCCTTGGGCAATGCGCTCCTGTCGATTTTGCCAGTGGAAGAGAGCGGCAGCTGTTTCATTCGGATGAACCGTGCAGGAATCATGTAAGGCGGCAGGAGATGAGAGAGCCGTCGCCTTATTTCAGTCTCGTCCGTCGGGAGAGCGTGGTCGCTGTCGCTGTAGTATGCAATGAGTTGCTGTTTGTCGTCAGCCATTTCCACGCAGGCTTGGGTGGCCAGTCCCGTCGCAATCAGTGCCGCCTCCACTTCTTCGGGCTCCACCCTGTAACCACGGATTTTCAGTTGTCGGTCCGTCCGTCCGATATATTCAAGTTCGCCTTCGTCGTTCCATCGGCAGAGGTCGCCCGTGGAATAATAGTCTTTGTCGAAAGGCTTCCCGTTTTGATATCCGCTGAAGCATTGACTCCCTTTCAGGCAAAGCTCGCCGACAGCCCCTTTGGGTAGGATGTGTCCACAGGAGTCGAGGATGAGTGCGCTCTGGTTCGGAAACGGCCGTCCGATGGGGATGTCGGAGTCGTTTCGTCCAGGCTTCAGCCAGTGGTATGTGGCGTCGACAGTGAACTCAGTCGGCCCGTATGTGTTGACGACAGGCGTCTCCGTCTGAGGGCTGGTAGTGAGTTTCTCCCCGCCCAGGCAGACGTAGTGCATGTGTGGATCAGCATATTGCAGCAGCATCAGTCCGAAGCGAGTGGTGAAGCATCCTCCAGTGATTTTGTTGTCAGCGATGAACCGGTGGATCTCAGGTATGTCGCGTCTGATTTCTTCCGGTATGATGTAGACTGTGCCGCCGACCGTAAGGGCGGGGTAGAGGTCTTCCACCGATGCGTCGAATGCGACAGATGAGTGGCAGCAGATGCGGGATTCGCTGTTGAGATTCCACAGGTGGACAATGGACTGGATAAAAGCGAGTTTCGAGCGGTTGGAAATCTTCACCCCCTTCGGCCTTCCCGTCGTTCCCGACGTGTAGATGATATATGCGGTCTGTCCGGGATTAGCGAGGTTGATTTTTGGGTTCTTGGCTGTTGCCGTTGTCGTCCCGTTGCATACTAGCCGGGCATGGCAGTCTTCGGCCGTCTCTTTGATGCGTGCTTGTGGCCACGACGGGTCGACGGGCACGTAGGCAGCTCCACATCGCTCCACGGCAATGGCCGCCATAAGAAATTCGATAGTCTGTCCTGCGTTGACGATGACGTTGTCGCCCGGCTGCACTCCGTCCTGAATGAGCTGTTCAGCGATGCAGGCGCTTTTTTCTGCCAGCTGTCTGTAGGTAAGCGCTCGCAGCCCGTCGCTCACTGCGATATGTCCGGGAGTACGCTCAGCCTGGCTGAGGAAAAGGCTGACAAAAGTCTGGCTGTTGTCGTAGTCCAGCGGTTCTCCGGTCCCCAGTAGTCTCATCTCGTCAGCTTCCTCTTTGCAGAGTAGAGGGATGGACTTCAGCAGCCGTGTCTTGTCGTGCATCATCTCTGCAGCCACAGTGGCGGTAGCCTTGGCAATGGACAGGAGCAACGTCTTTCCGATGAGCGCCTCGCTGGCTTCCGTCCGTATTTCGTATACGTCGCCTTTGCGGTAGACGATGCAGCTGAGGTCGTTCACCGTCTCTCCCGCTATGGGCTGGTAGGAAAAGGCGGTCTCACCTTCCAGCCGCAGATATTCCTGTATGGTGGTGCCTTGGAAAGCGAAGGTGGCAGTCGGCGTCTGCCGCAGTTCCCGGCAGAGGTGGGCGAAAGGATAACGCCGGTGGCGTGCTGTGCTGAACATCCATGATTTCAGACTGAGCATCAGTTCCTCTGCTGTCAGGTTCTCCTCGCAGTCAGCGAAGACGGGCATGGACTTGACGAACATGCCGTAGGAGTTGTTGAGCCTGCGATCCGTCCGTCCGTGGTTGAGTGTGGCAAAGACGGCAGATCCCGTTCTTCCCATCCGTGACAAAACGAGCGCGAAAGCGGCGCAGAAAAGGATGTTGTGGCTCACGTGGTTTGTTATGCACCAAGAGTCCACCGACTTGCCTTCGATGTCAGCAACAGCCTGCAGGTGCCTGCCCAGGGGCAAGGCGCAGGGGGTGGAGAGGCGTGAGAAGCTTGATGCATGAAGACGTGAAAGGAAGAACGCCTTGTCTCTTTCATAGTCTTCGTCTCCCGTATGTCCATGCTCCTCGTCAGCGAAGTCGTGGAGAGAGAGAGACTCGCTGCGCAGCGTCTTCCCTTCGTAGGCGTCAGGAATGTCGTGATGGACGATACATTCGGAGATGGTGTAGCCGTCGGCTATGATGTGGTGGATGTCGAGAAGCAGATAGTGGTGTTTTTCAGTGATGAGGATTTCGAACCGCACGAGCGGCTCTTCTCCCTCGAGGCAGAAGGGTCGTATGAAGTCTTGTGTGACGTGCCTGCTGACGTCCTTCTCTTCCATGCTGATGATGCGCAGTGGCAGGTCCGTGTGCATGTCAGCCCATTGCCTTGGTGCTCCGTCTTCCCCTGTCCTGATTCTGGTGTGCAGCGTGGTCCGTTCCTCCCATATGGTTCTGAGTGCAGCTGCAAGCCTGTCGGTGTCTACGGATTTTGACAACGGAAAGACTTGCGGCAGGTTGTATGCCACATTGCCGGGATGGGACTGACAGGCGTAGTAAATCTCCATCTGGGCTTGTGAGAGATGGTGGGCGTTCATGCAGTTGTTTGTAACTTTTTCGGACATACATAAAGTAAGTCCCTACAGGCGATGGATTTTAGTTAGAAGACGCCCCACGGGGCGTCTCTACTGGTCGGACATACATAAAGTAAGTTCCTACGGGTGATGGATTTAGTTAGAAGACGCCCCGCGGGGCGTCTCTACTAGTCGGACATACATAAAGTAAGTCCCTACGGGTGACGGATTTAGTTAGAAGACGCCCCACGGGGCGTCTCTACTAGTTGGACATACATAAAGTAAGTCCCTACGGGTGATGGATTTAGTTAGAAGACGCCCCACGGGGCGTCTCTACTGGTCGGACATACATAAAGTAAGTCCCTACAGTTTTCAGAAGGAACTTCAGAACATCAAACTGAACAGCCTGCTTATTTAGCCAATGCCTGGCAGACGCGGTCCTGGAAGTTGCGTCCCTGAGCGGAAGTGGCGACGCCGTTGTTCATGATGGCGAATGCGAGCATGTTTCCGTTCGATGCCCGCATATATCCAGCGAGGGTGGACACCCCTTTCACAGTGCCAGTCTTAGCATGTACGTTCTTATATGCTGCACCGCTCTTCATGCGTGTGCTGATTGTTCCGTCGACACCAGCGATGGGCAGGTTTTTGTACAGCGGGTCGAATATGTGCTTGTTGTTGTATGCATATCGAAGCATGAGCACTTCGTTCTCCGGGGTGACGTAGTTGTAGAGCGAGAGTCCGCTTCCGTCTGCGATGGTGGTTTCCTCCACGTCCTTGCAGTCAGCCTTCCGCATTACTTCGCGTATGCGTTCTGCGCAGTCGTCTGCGGTAGTGGGGTGTCCCACCTGTCCGTTGTTGTACCCCAGCAGATAGAACATCGACTCTGCAAACTGGTTGTTGCTCTTCTTCATCATCCTGTTCAGCACCTCCTCCACGGTATGAGTCTTCTTGTATATTTGTTTTCCTGTCTCCGCGTCAGTGGGTACGAAGCTGAGTCTGACCTGGTCGTTGCGAATGTCTTTTCCTTTCTCCCTCAGGCTGTTGACGAGGTTGTTGAGGAAATAGGTGTCAGGATTTTTCATGTATACGTCCGACTTGGGCTTCAGCCGTATTCCTTCGTTGAAGAGCAGTGGTGAGAGCCATGGCACGTAGTATGACGGCATGTCGTCCCAGCACCATCCTTTTCCGAACACGATTGAGTCTTTCATGCTGACGTCTCCGATGAGCTCACCGTCGATTTCCTCGAATGGCAGCTTTCCGATCGCAAGCGATAGGTCGTTGAGGTCTTCCGTTGTGAAAAGCGGGTCGAAAGTGCCTTTCACGTAGATGTTTCCGTGCAGCACTTCCTTGTAGACGTATGCCGTGTCGTAAAGTATGATTTCGCTGGTCACCATTCCTCCAACTTCCTCGTTGAAGTGTTCGTCGGCGATCCTTCGTTCCGATATTTTCATCACCTGGTCTCTGCTGATTCGTCCTTTCACATATACGCTCGTGCTGTACTCCCCGTCCTTTCCCAGCTGGTCGAGAGCTGTGATGCTGGTCAGCAGCTTCTGGTTTGAAGCCGGGCGCATGAGTTTCTGTGAGTTGAACTCAAACAGGACGGAGTCTCCCGTCAGGTCGTAGACGCAGATCCCTGTGGAGTATTTGCTTCGTTTTGCCTCTGTGATGAGAGGTGTCAGTCTGTTGCGCAGTTTGTATTCCCAAGAGCTGGGATTTGCGATTTCCCTGAAAGGCCTCTCGGCACTCTCTGGTGTTGAGTTCGGCTCAGCCTCCTCAGTGGTGGCTGGAGTGATGTTGATGCCGTTCTCTGAATTGGAAACTTCGTTGTTAACCTGAATGTCGTTGTTTTCCTGAGAATGGATGGGTGAAGCAATGCCGGCCATGAGTAATATGAAGGCGGCAATGGTCTTATTCATTTTCATTTCTATGTCGTTGTTTGTGTATTTGTTTGATAAATTCCGTCTCGTCTTTAGGGCAGACCGTCAGCTCTCGGTCTTCAGAAAGAATGAGAATGAGGTAGGTTCCGACGGGCTTGCCGCCGATTCTCATGCCGCTTGCCTGGTCGATTCGCTGGATTTCTCCGATGTTGATGGAGTGAGGCTTGCTGAAGCGTCCTTTCCTGATGGTCAGCGTTCCGTTGTCGATCGAATATTCAGTGTGGATGATGCGGTCGATGATGATGGTGACCACCACTAATGCCAGCGCCAGCATCACGGCCTCCTTTCTCCAAGCGGCATAGCCTGCGACGAAAGCCAGCACCACCAGCAGAGTCCAGCTGGTGGCCGGTGTTTTTGCATGAAACGTTCGTATCATGAAAAAGTTTAAATGTATAATTTTTGCAAAGTTACGAAAAAAATCCTTATTCTGCATATTTTTTAGGAATCATTAAGAATTGGGTCGTGGTTAGTTTGAAGTTTAAAGTTTAAAGTTGAAAGTTGAAAGTTTAAAGTTGAAAGAGCCATGCGGACGGGTATTAAATGAAGAATGAAGAATGAAGAATGAAGAATTGGCCATGCGGACGGTATTCACTCAACACCGGGGACGTTGGTGGGGATGAGGGAGGTGGATGCCAGTCTGGAGGTTGAGGGGTTAGTACAGACGGAAACGCAATGGACACCCGACACCAGGAGCGTGGATGGGGATGAGTGAGGCTCTGCCACACTGGAGGGCGGCAAGGCAAAAGTGAATGAATATGGATGAATATGGATGAGTGGAGAGGTGACGAGATGACAAGGCCTTGAGATGACGGCAAATGTGCAGACCGTGCTTCGCCGGTCTTTTGTGCGGACGAGGACGTCCACAACCCCAGTGTGGATGGGCTCGATGCGAATCAGGAGCGTTTGTGCTCCAGCGGTCGGATACCACCGCTACTACGGGGGTACGAGCCGAGAAAGCGGTTGATTTGACCGTGCTTCGCCGGTCTTTTGTGCGGACGAGGACATCCACAACCCCAGTGTGGATGGGCTCGGTGCGAATCAGGAGCGTTTGTGCTCCAGCGGTCGGATACCGCCGCTACTACGGGGGGCGGTGGGAATTTGGAGACGACTGCCAACGCCGTGGCTGATTCTGATTGGGCTTCAGCTGAATTCTTTGGTGTCAAATTTTGGTTTTATGAAAATTTGTTGTAACTTTGCATCATTGAGTAAATAAACGTAAAACTGAACAAAAACAACAAATTGGTTATGAAAGTATTGATTCTTCAAGCATCGCCCCGTGCGAAAGGGAATACCGCATGGATGGCAAACGTATGTAAGGCTGCAGCCGAGGCAGCAGGACATGAGGTGACACTTGTCGATGTGTCAAAAAAGAAGATAGCCGGGTGTCTGGCCTGTGAGTACTGCCATGGGAAAGGCAATGGCGCCTGCATCCAGAAAGACGACATGCAGGAACTGTATCCGCTGATGGCCGAGGCCGAGGTACTCGTCCTTGCGGCCCCAATCTACTACTTCACGCTCTGTGCACAGATCCAGGCCCCCATCCAGCGGATGTACTGCGTGAACAAGCCGGCTAACGTGAAGAAGATGGCTCTGCTCATGTCGTCATACTCACCAGGAGTATACAGCGGTGCGATTGCTGAATACAAAGACATCTGCAACTACTGGAGCGTGGAGGATGCCGGCATCGTCACCGCCAAGAACGACGAGCAGAAGACCGACGAGACAAAAGCCAAGGTAGAGGCCCTTATCGGTAATTTCTGATCCTACCAATGGTCTATACACCCCCTTCGGTTCCCCCGTTATCGGGGGACAGAAACCCTACAGGCGACGGATTTAGTTAGAAGACGCCCCGCGGGGCGTCTCTACTGGCCGGACATACATAAAGTAAGTCCCTACAGGCGATGGGTGAGGCAAGTTTTTTTAAAACATCACTCGAAGCAGAGAGGGCAGTCTTTGCTATAAAAATAATGATTTTCAATTGAGTGGACGTACAGTGAAGTGTGTCCACTTTTTTGTGTATGTACTCAACTTTCTGACCCATTGCTTTCTTATTCGCAATTTTTTTCGTAACTTTGCAGTCGCAATTGGTTCACACGATGTGATGAAAAGGGAACCAGGTGAGATTCCTGGACAGTCCCGCTGCTGTATGCCGAAGATCTCCGCGCGAACAGATGGTCACTGGAGTTCCTGACGAAAAGACTCTGGGAAGACGTTCGAGTGCGGTCGGCGAAGTCAGAAGACCTGCCATTGCCTATGTTTAATTAACGGCCTCGAGGATAGGTCATTAATAATGATGCGTTTACGAATTTTTGTTTTTCTTTGGACATTGCTTTGCTGCTCAGCCTCGTGGAATGCCTGGGCACAATCAGCCGACAAAACTCCCGCCGACTCCCTTCGCCGTATTCGTCAGGTGGAGGTGACTGCGTCGCGTGTAGTCTCAAACGTGTCGTCTTCCAAGCCCATACAGACGATGACGCGCGAGGAGATCGACCGTCTGGGGTTGAACGAGCTCAGCGAGGTGGTGAAACGCTTTGCCGGCTCGAACGTGCGTGACTACGGCGGCATCGGCGGCATGAAGACGGTCAGTGTACGCAATCTCGGCGCACAGCATACGGCCGTGAGTTACGACGGTCTGACCATCAGCAACACGCAGGCCGGTCAGATCGATATCGGCCGCTTCTCGCTCGACAACGTAGAGAGCGTGACGATGGCCGTGGGCAACGAGGAGAGCCTCATGCAGACTGCCCGGCATTATGCCAGCGCCGGAATCCTGTCGGTCCGCACAGAGCGGCCTACGTTTGGAGACGGTCGTGGCTACCGTCTGAAAGCCCAGCTTCGTGCCGGCTCCTTCGGCCTGCTCAGTCCCTCCCTCCGGTATTGGCAGAAATTGGGTGGACGGACCGTGCTTGCGCTCGACGGCACGTATATGCGGGCTGACGGCGCATACCCTTACGAGCTGGTGAACGGGAAAAACCGAACCGACGAGAAGCGGCATAACAGCGACATCAACTCCTGGAAAGGAGAGGCCAATCTCTTCCATACGTTCTCCGACGGAAGCGCCCTCGACACCAAGCTGTATTGGTTTTACTCAGAACGAGGTCTGCCAGGCAGCGTGGTCTACTACAACCGAACGGCCCGCGAGCGGCTGTGGGACGAGGACTTCTTCGCCCAGACCTCCTACAGCCGGCAGATGGGCCGGGAATGGAAGCTGGCCGCTCGCCTGAAATTCACCCATTCCTGGAATCAGTATGAGGACTACGGTCCGAACTACGTGAGCGGAAAGATGCGTGACGTCAACCGTCAGGATGAATATTATGGAAACGTGACATTGGGATGGCTTCCCGCCGACAACTTCTCGGTGGCGCTGGCTCAGGACGTCTCGGTCAACACGCTGCGCAACAACGTGCATGTGGCATCCAACGACGGACCATCCAATCCCGTCCGGACCACGTCGGTCACGGCACTCACGGCCCACTGGACCCCCACGCGACTCAGCCTCGACGGCGGATTGGTCGGTACATACGCGCATGAGCGGGTGGCGCATGGAAGGCAGCCCGGCGACAAGCACCGCCTTTCTCCCTTCCTCTCCGTCAGCTGGCAGGTGCCGGGAGCCGACGGGCTTCGCCTGAGGGCCATGGCGAAAGGCACGTTCAGGATGCCTACGTTCAACGACCTCTACTACCGACGTATCGGAAACACGGGACTCAGGCCGGAGAAAGCGAAAGAGTACAATTTAGGCATCACCTGGACCGGGCGTCCGCTCTCCTGGACCCGCTACCTCAGTGTCACTGCCGACCTTTTCCATAACAACGTGACAGACAAGATCGTCGCATTCCCCTCGACCTACGTTTGGAAGATGTCGAACTTCGGAAAGGCGGTCATCAACGGCATCGACATCACGATGGCGGGCGAGGCCGAAGTGACGAAACGGGTGTCAGCGGTCCTCACGTTGGGTTACAGCTACCAGAAAGCGGTAGACCGTCAGAGGCAGTCGGCTTCCTACCGGAAGCAGCTGCCCTACACGCCGCGCCACAGCGGCAACATCTCCCTTTCGCTCAACAATCCCTGGGTGAACGTGGGCTACAGCATCGTGATGCAGGGTGAACGGTGGAGCAGTGCTCAAAACACCGACACGTACAAGATTGACGCCTACTGGGAGCATACGCTCACGCTCAGTCGTTCGTTCCAGTTCAGCGGATGGCGGCTCGACCTTATCGGCTCTGTGCGCAACCTCACCGACGCTCAGTACGAAATCATCAAGTTCTATCCTATGCCCGGACGGTCGGCTGAGTTGACGGCACGGGTTACGCTTTAGAAAAAGTGAATAGTGAAGAATGAAGAATTTTAGTTAGTTTGGGGATGGCTTGACCGTGCTTCGCCGGTCGTTGGTGCGGGCGAGACGCCCACAATCCCAGCCAAGACTAATCCAAGCGAATTTGTTGCGGATGTTTTTTTTCGAACACGAATTTGGACGAATATTTTCGAATCTGTTTTTTTAACATGAATGTTCATGAATTTTAAGTGAAAAGTGAAAAATAAAAACTATAAACTAAAAACTGTAGTTATTATGAAAATGAAACAATTCTTTTTTGCCGCACTCGCAGTGCTGGCATTATCGGCTGGATTCACCAGCTGTAGTGATGATGACGACAACAACAACAACCCGTCGAGCGGGGACACTAAGGACAAAGTGGCCTTTATCCTCAATGAGGGGGCAATGAGCAAGAACAACGCCTCAATCACAGGACTTTACTGGGCTGACAACACCCTCTTCGGTGGTGAATGTGTGTACAAGACTCAGAACCAGCAAGCCGTGGGTGATGTGGGTCAGGACCTGGTGAAGGACGGAGACAATATGTTCCTCATCGTATGGGGTTCGGCTTATATCGCCAAACTCGACAAGACCGGCAAGGAGCTGGTGCGTGCCGACCTCTCACAGGGAGAGCTCGCCAGCCTTGGCTCACCCCGCTACGGAGTGGTTGAAGGCAACTATCTTTATGTGTCGTGCTACGGCAACTGCGTGGCCAAGTTCAAGAAGTCTGACCTCTCATACGTAAGCAAGGTTACAGTTGGCAACCGCCCTGAGCGCCTTATCGAGGAAGACGGGTATATCTACTGCACCAGCTCCACCGACGAGTCTTACCAGGCCGACAACCGCTTGGCAAAAATCGACATCAAGGAATTCAAGGAAGCCACTTTCTTTACGCCGATGAGCAATCAAGACCGCATCATGGAGGTGGACGACCGTGTGTTCATCCAGGGCTATGGCGACGCGTTCGACTATCCTTGGGGCGAGGTGAACACCACCACGGGTGAGTTCACGAAGATCGGCAACGCCTCGACATGGGCAGAGAACGACGACGTGATCTACACGGTGAACAGCGTGACGGACTGGGACACCTACGCCACCACCAACTACTTCGCCACTTACGACGTGGAGAAGTCCAAGTACACCGAGGGTGCATATCTGAAGAACGCCCCCGCAGAACTGGCTTCGACCAGCGTCTTTGCCATGGAGTTCAACCCCTACAACGACTATCTCTATGTCATGACCACGGACTTCACGAACAACAGCAAGATATACGTGTTCAACGAGAAGCTTGAGTATGTCAGCATGTTTGAGTCCACAGGCGTGAATTCCAAGAAGATCGTGTTCTTTAATTGATGTTTTCCGGAAAGACCGGAGAGAAAATGAGGGATTTTGTGTTAAGAAGATTGTGTGTGGTTGTTTGACCGTGCTTCGCCGGTCGGATGTGCGGACGGGGACGTCCACAACCCCAGCCGATGTCCTGTCGTGATAAATGAGAAGACAGCGGATGATGATAAAAGTGATTACCACACTAAATCTTGAATAACCCAAAAAGAAAACTGAAAAGGATGAAGCATCTCCTTATGTCATTGGTTTGTGTCGCACTGCTCTCTGCCTGTGGTTGCCCGGGAGGCAATCCTGGCAGGGAGGAGGGCGACACGCTTACTCTGAGCTATGCCAGCCGTCTGAAGGTGGTGCGTCATGCGGGTTACACTCATGTGACGCTTGCCGACCCATGGAACAGCGGCAAGACGCTGCACAGCTATGTGCTTGTACCGTCGGAGAGCGACGTCCCTTCGAACTTGCCCGAGGGCACGCTTGTCCGTACTCCGCTGCGCAAGGCGGTGGTCTCCACCAGCGTGCATTGCGGTCTCGTGATCCGGCTGGGAAAAGGTGAGTCGAT
This sequence comes from Bacteroidaceae bacterium, assembly GCA_017483765.1. GTDB lineage: Bacteria > Bacteroidota > Bacteroidia > Bacteroidales > Bacteroidaceae > UBA3839. Next base: position 16,384 of record JAFUVE010000089.1, read on the forward strand.
TTCAGGGATTTGCGAACCCCAGTACATCCATATCCCCTGGGTGCTCGAAAGGCTGAAGAGCGGTAAGATCTCCGACTGCGGAAGCGGACTCAGCCCTACAGTGGAGACGATCATCGACCTCAATCCCGACGCCATATTCCTCTCGCCGTTCCAGAACAGCGGCGGCTACGGGCAGCTCGAGCATCTCGGCGTGCCCATCATCGAGACCGCTGACTATATGGAGAGCTCGCCCCTGGGGAGGGCCGAGTGGATGAAGTTCTACGGACTGCTCTTCGGAGCGGAACAAAGTGCCGACAGCCTCTTTCACGAAGTGGAGACCGAATATCTCTCCCTGAAGAAGACGGCCGAAGCAGACGGTTCTCGCCTCACGGTCCTGATGGACAAGATGGTGGGAGGTGTGTGGTATGTTCCAGGCGGCCACAGCACGGTCGGCCGGCTCATCACCGATGCTGCCACCGTCTATCCGTGGAGTTCCAACGACGACAGCGGTTCCCTGTCGCTTCCTTTCGAGAGCGTGCTCGACAAGGCGTCGTCTGCCGACATCTGGCTTTTCCGCTACAACAGCCCGCATGACATCTCCTATGAGGAGCTGCTCAGCGAAAACCCGGGATACAACCAGTTCAAGGCATTTCGTGAGCGACGGGCTTACGGGTGCAACACAGCCACATCGTCCTTTTATGAGGAGACACCGTTCAATCCCGCCTTGCTCTTGCGGGATATCGTGGCCATCACGCATCCAGGACTGAAGAATCTTCCACAGCCGGTCTATTTCAAGCCGGTGAGATAGGATTTTTATAGTTTAAAGTTGAAAGTTTAAAGTTGAAAGAGCCATGCGGATGGGTGTTAAATGAAGAATGAAGAATGAAGAATTGGCCATGCGGATGGTATCCACTCAACACCGGGGACGTGGACGGGGATGAGAGAGGTGGATGCCAGCCTGAAGGGCGGTGGGGGACTATAGATGCTATAGATTTTATAGGAGTTCTAGGGGCTCTAGTTTTTCTAGGGGCTATAGGTTTTATAGGAGTTATAGTTGCTCTAGATGCTTTAGATATTAAAAATAATAATTTATGCGCCGATCCAATAACGTACTTTATATTATTCTTCCGTTTTCGATCATACTGCTTTTTGTGGTGAATCTGCTGACAGGAGCCGTCGACATTCCCATTGGCGACGTCTTCTCCATCTTGTGGGGCAACGACAGCGGACATCCTACTTGGGACTATATCGTCATGCAGAGCCGGCTGCCGCAGGCGGTCACAGCCATGCTCTGCGGGTCGTCGCTGGCCGTGAGCGGACTGATGTTGCAGACAGCTTTCCGAAATCCACTGGCGGGTCCCTCGATTTTCGGAATCAACAGCGGTGCGTCTGTGGGTGTGGCGCTTGTCATGCTGCTTTGGGGAGGCAGCATCACGACCTCCTCTTTCTCCATCACCGGATTCATGGCGGTCCTTGTGGCTGCGTTCACAGGTGCGATGCTGGTTATGGCCATCATACTCTTGTTCTCATTTGTCGTCAAGGACAATGTCATGCTGCTCATCGTCGGCATCATGATCGGGTACGTTGCTTCGTCAGCCATCTCGCTGCTCAACTTCTTCGCCACAGAGGAGGGCGTGCAGTCGTATATGGTGTGGGGAATGGGTAATTTCGGGGGTGTCTCTCTGCAGCGGCTTCCCGTCTTCATAATCGTGAGCGGTATGGGGTTGCTGGCGGCAGTCCTGATGGTGAAGCCACTCAACGCGCTGCTGCTGGGCGACGACTATGCCGCCAATCTCGGATTCAACATCAAGCGGGTGCGGCATATGCTGCTGCTCGTCACGAGCCTGCTGGCTGCCATCACCACAGCCTTCTGCGGACCGGTCGCGTTCATCGGACTTGCCGTTCCTCATATCGCGCGGATGCTCCTCGGAACCGAGAACCATCAGAAACTGCTGCCGGCTACCATGCTGGCAGGCGCCGCCATCGCATTGCTGGCCAACGCCATCTGCATGCTCCCCGGCGACAGCGGGGTCATCCCCCTCAATGCCGTCACGCCTTTCATAGGCGCGCCTATCATCATCTACGTCATCGCCAGACGAACGGGTGTTAAATGAAGAATGAAGAATGAAGAATGAAGAATTGGCCATGCGGAGGGGAATTAAATGAAGAATGAAGAATGAAGAATGAAGAATTGGCCATGCGGATGGTATCCACTCAACACCGGGGACGTGGGCGGGGATGAGAGAGGTGGTTGCCAGCCTGAAGGGCGGTGGGGACATTCCAGGCTTTCAGGCTTTCTGGACATTCCGGGCTTTCAGGCTTTCTGGACATTCCGGGCTTTCAGGCTTTCTGGACATTCCAGGCTTTCTGGACATTTCAGACTTTCTGGACATTTCAGACTTTCTAGATTTTCTAGATATTCTGGATTTTCTGGGGAAATGCGGACGAAAGACACACTATCCGTACAATTGGAAAAAGCCTTCAAATCTGAAAAACCGTACCTTTGCACCATGAAAATCGTAACGAATTCTTATAATCATGTTTCAAAAGCGGAATAAAACGGGAAATAGATTTTCTTCTTTAGGATTTTATTCCTAATTTTGCAATAGCAATAAGTTTTCGGAGGAAATTGACTGTCTTTTCCGAATTCTTCGACATCGGATATTCATTAACTATTTAAACTAACTTATACACATGGAAAGAACCTGGAGATGGTTTGGCAAGAAGGACAAGATCACGCTTGCCATGCTGAAGCAAATCGGAGTTGAGGGAATCGTAACCGCGCTGCATGACGTTCCGCTCGGACAACTGTGGACCCGCGAGCAGATCCGCGACCTGCGCGAGTATATCGAGAGCTACGGTATGCGTTGGAGCGTTGTGGAGAGCCTCCCAGTGACTGAGACCATCAAGTACGGCGGTCCCGACCGCGATGAGCAGATCGAAATTTACAAGCAGAGCCTGCGTAACCTCTCAGCTGAGGGCATCCACACCATCTGCTACAACTTCATGCCTGTGCTTGACTGGGCCCGCACCGACCTGCTTCACGACAATCCCAACGGCGCGTCGAACCTCTATTTCAACTATGCCGAGTTCGCCTATTTCGACATCTATATCCTCAAGCGCGAAGGGGCACGCGAGGACTGGGCTCAGTTCCGCTTCCCGGAGGGAGTGGGCGAGGGACGCAATGTCCTGGCCGAGGCCGACGAGCTGGCCAAGACGATGACTCCTGAGAAAGACCACCAGCTCGTGGAGAACATCGTGATCAAGACGCAGGGCTTCGTGTCGGGCAACTTCAAAGAGGACGACGAGGCGCCTATACAGAAGTTCCGCGACTTCCTCGACCTGTACAAAGGCATCGACAAGGCTAAGCTTCGCGAGAACATGAAGTATTTCCTCGAGGCCATCATGCCGGTTTGCGAGGAGTGCGACATGAACATGTGCGTGCATCCCGACGACCCTCCAATCGAGATCCTCGGTCTTCCGCGCATCGTACGGACAGAGGAGGACATCGAGTGGTTCCTCAACGCAGTGCCCAACAAGCACAACGGCCTCACGTTCTGCGCAGGTTCGCTCAGTGCCGGCGCCTACAACAACGTAGTGGAGATGGCTCGTAAGTTTGCTCCCCGCACCCATTTCGTACATCTTCGCTCATGCCATATCTTCCCCAACGGCGACTTCACAGAGGCGAGCCACCTCGGCGGCCGTGCCGACATCATCGAGCTGTCGCGCATCTTCGAGAAAGAGAACCCTCAGCTTCCCATGCGTGTGGACCACGGCATGACGATGCTGGGCGATGAGGACAAGGGCTACAACGCCGGATACTCGTTCCTCGGACGTATGTTTGCCCTCGGCCAGGTGCAGGGAATCCTCGCCACCGTGGACCGCGAGCTGGGAATCGAATACAAGCAGCCGGGATTCTTTGATTAGGGAAAGAAAATAGTTATCAGTTTTCAGTTTTCAGTTTTCAGAGAAGTTTGATATTCTAGTGGAGGAAGGCTTACTAGGTGCTTTAGGCTTACTAGGTATACTAGGCTTCCTAGGCATACTAGGTATACTAGGCTTTCTAGGCATCCTAAAACAAACAGCATAAACTCTCAACTAAAAAAACAATGCAACTCAAAGACATATACAGTGGCAGTTTCAATCCTGCCGAATGGGAGCAGAAAGGGTATGAGCTCCCAAAGTTTGACATACAGAAAGTAGCGCAGAAGACGCACGACGAGCCTACATGGGTACATTTCGGAGGCGGCAACATCTTCAGGGCTTTTCCCGCCGCTATCCTCAACGACGCGCTCAACACGGGCAAGTACGACCGAGGTGTCATCGTGGCAGAGACCTTCGACTTCGAGGTGATAGACAAGGCCTATGCGCCCTACAACAACCTCTCGCTGCTCGTCAGCCTGCAGTCGTCGGGCACAATCGAGAAGAAGGTGATCGCCTCCGTGACAGAGGCCCTCAAGGCCGACTATCAGTTCGACGACTGGAAGCGTCTTGTGGAGATATTCCGCAATCCGTCGCTTCAGATGATTTCGTTCACCATCACCGAGAAGGGTTACAGCGTGGCTCCTGCCGATTTGGAACGTGGTCTCACCCCTGTGCTGGCGATGGGCAAGGTGGCGGCGCTGCTGCTTGAACGGTTCAACGCCGGCGCACTGCCGCTCACCGTTCAGAGCATGGACAACTGCTCGCACAACGGTGACAAGGTGAAGGCAGGCGTGTTCGCATACGCAGAGAAGTGGGTGGCCGACGGGCTGGTTCCGGCTGCGTTCGTCGACTACCTCAAGGACGAGCAGAAAATCACGTTCCCTTGGTCGATGATTGACAAGATCACGCCACGTCCTCATCAGAAGGTGCAGGAACTTCTGGCTGCCGACGGATTCGAGGACAACAACTACATCGAGACAGAGAAGCACACTTTCACCGCGCCGTTTGTCAACGCCGAGGAGGTTCAGTATCTTGTGATCGAGGACAACTACACGAACGGTCGTCCTCCGCTCGACCTGGGCGGTGCGCTCTACACCACCCGCGAGACCGTGGACAAGGTTGAGACGATGAAGGTGACGACGTGCCTGAATCCGCTCCACACGGCGATGTCCATCTACGGATGCATGCTCGGATATACGCTCATCAGCGCAGAGATGGCGGATGATGACATCCGTGCCTTCATCCAGAAGATCGGGTATATGGAAGCGATGCCGGTGGTGACGGACCCTGGCGTTCTGATTCCATACGAGTTTATCGGCGCGGTGATCAACCGCCGCCTCCCGAATCCGTTCATGCCTGACGCCCCTCAGCGAATCGCTATGGACACCAGTCAGAAGCTGCCTATCCGGTTTGGTGAGACCATCAAGAAGTATATCGCACGCGGTCTGGACATGAGCAACCTTCAGCTTATCCCGCTCACCCTGGCAGGATACGCCCGCTATCTGAAGGGAATCGACGACAACGGAGAGGCGTTCTCCCCGTCGCCCGACCCGCTTCTGGAAGAGCTGCAGGCCATCGTGGCTCCGCTGGAAGTGGGGAAGGCTGACCAGGACTACAGCTGCCTGAAAGCGCTCTATTCACGTAAGGACGTGTTCGGGCTGGACCTCTACGAGGCCGGACTCGGAGAGCAGATCGAAGGCATGGTGAAGGAGCTGTATGCCGGAAAGGGTGCCGTTCGTGCCACATTGCACAAGTATGTGAGCGCAAGATAAGCGTCAGATTCATTCGTGAAGACGAATTAATTGCGTACTCAGCCAGGGCTTACAAAGAGAATCACCTTTGTAAGCCCTTTCTGTGCACTGTCGGAAAATGGTGAGGAAGTTTAAGTGAAAAGTGAATAGTGAAAAGTGTAGTTACTTTGGGGATGGCTTGACCGTGCTTCGCCGGTCGGATGTGCCGCAGAAAACAGCGGCTTACATGAAAGCTGATGGTTGTTGACCGTGCTTCGCCGGTCTTTGGTGCGGACGAGGACGTCCACAACCCCAGTGTGGATGGGCTGGGTACGAGTCAGGGGCGTGGATGCTCCAGCGGTTGGAAACCGCCACTACACGGGGTTATCGTTTTTCACTTTTTTGGGGAGTTTGTTTTGATTTATGACTGTGTTTTGCAAAAAAAGGATATAAAACGGGTCGAATCGTAAATTTTTTATGTTTTTTTTATAAAATTGCAATAATTTTTTTGCATTTGTTTAATTTTTTGTTAATTTTGCCGTGTTAAATGAATTACATACCTTTTCCTCGTTTGACGGGAATAAAAAATGTGATGTGTATGATCGCGTGTGAATTAAATAAAAAATTAACGAATTTTGTACAAAATTATTTGGTGGTTCCAAATAATTTTGTAACACACACACACACACAC
>JAFUVE010000090.1 GCA_017483765.1 Bacteroidaceae bacterium
ACAATTAAAAAATAAGTTGCCTCGTTTTGATGAAGACAAGAAGAAAGGAAGACGAGAAGACAAGACGATAGTCAACTGACGGACATATATAAACGGGTACTCTGAACCATGGACGGACATACATAAAGTAAGTCCCTACAGACTGATGTTTTCAAAAGGACATTCTGAACATCAGACTGAACAAGTTATTAATTAAACATCACTAAACCTCAAACTTCAAAGGAAACTATTGCACGGCTCAAAAAAAAGCATTATTTTTGCACATAATTTACAACTACCTAACACATTATCATAGAATATGACAATCAGAAAGCTTCTTCTGCTGGCTTTTTCAGTGGCAGCAACAGCCGTCTGCGCACAGCGTTCCCAAGTATGGTGTCCCGACAACGGCGACGGCACATTCACCAACCCCGTGCTCTACGCAGACTACTCCGACCCAGACGTCTGCGTCGTCGGAGACGACTATTACCTCACCGCCAGCTCATTCAACTGCATCCCCGGCCTCCCCATCCTGCACTCCAAGGACCTCGTGAACTGGAGAATCATCGGACACGCGCTCAAAGAGCAGCATCCCAAAGAGCTGTTCGACCGTCCACAGCACGGCAACGGTGTATGGGCTCCGTCCATCAGATTCCACGACGGAATGTTCTACATCTACTGGGGTGACACCGACCAAGGCGTTTTCATGGTCAAGACCGACAACCCCGCCGGAGAATGGGACGAGCCGGTTTGCGTCATTCCGGGAAAAGGAATGATTGACACCTGCCCCCTCTGGGACGACGACGGACGATGCTATCTCGTCAACGGGTGGGCAAACTCCCGCGCCGGGTTCAACTCCGTGCTCACCGTGCGCGAACTATCGCCCGATGGCACCCACCCCATCGGACAGCCGGCCATCGTGTTTGACGGCGGTCAGGAAAACCACACCACAGAAGGTCCCAAATTCTACAAGCACAACGGATATTATTGGATTATGTGTCCGGCAGGCGGTGTGGAGATGGGATGGCAGCTCGCGATGAGAGCTTCTTCGCCATACGGCCCCTATGAATGGAAAAAAGTGATGTGGCAAGGGAAAACCGACATCAACGGACCGCACCAAGGAGGATGGGTACACACCCCGTTCGGCGAAGACTGGTTCCTGCATTTCAACGACAAAGGCCCTTACGGCCGTGTCGTCTATCTGCAGCCAGTGGACTGGTCGTCGGGATGGCCCATCATGGGAAAGGAAGGTGAGCCGGTGGTCACACACAAGAAGCCAAAGTCCAACAACTCCGCCATAGTAAACCCTCAGGAGGACGACGAGTTCAACTACCGGCTGCCGGGACTCCAATGGCAATGGCATGCCAACTACGACCAGACGTACGGGATGGCAGCTCCGGGCGGTGTCTACAGGATGTACACACACTGCCTGTCCGAAGAATTCGTCAGCCTCTGGGAAGCACCGAATCTCTTACTTCAGAAACCGTCAGCACCGGCGTTCACGGCCACGACCAAGGTTCGGTTCGCCTCAAAGGAAGACGGACAATACGGCGGGGTCATCATGATGGGCATGGACTACTCAGCTCTCGTGGTACTGCGACAAGGCGACAGCTTCCTACTCCAACGGCACAGCTGCAAGGACGCCGACAAAGGAAAAACGGAGACACAGACCACCATCGCCACCCTTCAGCCCACAGAACGCGACCAAGGGGAATATGCTCCGGCCATCTATGTCGACATCTTCTTCCGCATGGCTGTCGACAAAGGGAACTGCTGTTTTGAGTACAGTCTCGACGGCAAAAAATTCCTGCCGGCAGGCGATCCGTTTGCCATGAGAAAAGGAAAATGGATTGGCTCCAAGTTCGGTTTCCTCGCAGAATCCAGGCAACTCAAGAAAAGCAGGGGATGGCTCGACATCGACTGGATTCACATCACGAAGTAGAGACGCCCCGCGGGGCGTCTTCATACTCACCTCCTCCCTCCCATCCACATATACCCACCGACAAAAGTCAATACTTCATCAACTTCCCACAATCTCTCCCCTCCAGACCTCATTTTGCTACAATTTTATAAAAATCTTATACGTGAGTATAAGTAGTTTTAATGTTTTTTTCGGAACTTTGCAACATGGAAAACCATCTTTGGCTTCCGCGATTTCAACAGAACAAGAAAACGACATAAACTAACTTAACAACAATGAAACACTTATTTACTGCAGTATTGGCTTTCTGTTTGACAGCCAGCACCTTCGCACAAAGAATCATCCAGCAGCCGGGACGAGGAGTCGTCGCCATCGACCGAACTAACAACTCCATGACACGGTTTGGGACACAAGGAAAACTCATTTCATGGCGAAAGCTGGCTCAGGAGCCCGAAGGCACCCGCTACAACCTCTACCAGCGGACAAATGCCACCAGTTCGTGGACAATCGTAGCCACCAACCTCAACAAGACAAACTACGTGCCGTCCTCTCTCACCAACGGAGCCGAATATGCCGTCGCTCCCGTCGTCAACGGCGTGGAGGGCCAGCTCAGCAGTCCTTATAAATACACCACACCACAATGGCCTAACGCTTGGTTCAAGTTCGACTTCGACAACAAAGTCATTGCGTGCAACGACTACAGAACAAAATACTGCTGGCCGATGGACCTCGACGGTGACGGGGAGATGGACGCGGTGGTCGTTGACAGGCTCTTTGCGGGTGCAGGAGGGTCGGACGACGCCGAAAGCGACGCGGAGTTCACTCTCACCACCACACACAAAATCCAGGCCTACCGACTCGACGGAACCCTGCTCTGGACCGTTGACATGGGGCCGAACATCAACATCTGCGGCGGGCAGAACGACATGGTCGTGGCATACGATATCAACTGCGACGGAAGATGCGAAGTCATCATCAAAAGCTCTGACGGAACCCGTTTCTGGGACAAAGCAAACAACACATGGGGCAAATACGCCAACGGAAGCGACAAAGCGGACACCGACAACGACGGAGTGGTGGACTACAGCACCCAGGCATCCAAGCTGCCCCCTTTCTATGTCTCAGTCATCGACGGAGAGACAGGCGAGGAGATTGACTGCAGCGAGCTGAAGTACAGTGAGGTACATGACGGCACAGACACTTACACACGTAACAGCAGGGCAAAATACATGAGCTTCAGTTATGCCGTTCTCGATGGACATTTCTCCATATGCTATGTCGATGGCATCCACCCAGCACTCGTCATGGAATGTCTCGACAGGGACACGAACAAGTCACACCACAACTATGTCTTCTCATGGGAATACGATTGGAGCAACGGAACACCGTCCAACTGGCACCACAGCTCCACTTGGAGCCGCAACGACAAGTCACCTTGGCCTGCCGAGTTCCATCAGCTCCGGGTGGCTGACACCGACGGCGACGGATTCGACGAGATGGTGCAGGGAGGATACAGCGTCAACCCCGTGAAAGGAACCTTCCACAGCCCGGGTATAGGACACGGAGACAGGTGGATTCTCTCCGACATCAACCCCGACAGGCCCGGAATGGAGTGCTACGCCATTCAGCAAAGCGCGCTGCTCGGACAAATCATCTACGACCCCGCCACAGGCGAACGAATCAAGGAGTGGTACCTGCCCAGCGTGTATGATGTGGGAAGGGGTGCTTGCATGGACATTGACCCAAACCATAAAGGATATGAAATCTACAGCTTCACAGATGACTATCTATACGACTGCACCGGAGCCCCGACTGGTGAGACCAGAAGTCAATGGGGAATTTCAACAATGTTTGAGGGAGTATGGTGGAACGACGACCTGCTACGTGAGGAAATCAGCTCGCCGGGCGGAAGCGGATACGGAACCAACATGCAGGTAACTACAGTGAGGGGAAAAAACAGACTCATTGAATTCTCAAGGGAAGCCAACTGGGGAAGCCATGGCGGAACGGGCACACGCCCCGCATTCATGGGAGACGTTGTCGGAGACTGGAGAGAGGAAGTGATCCTGGCCGTTCAGAACGACAACTCCTGCACCGGACTCGTCGGATACACGACCAACATGCCTACCAACTACAGCATCTACTGGTTGCAGCAAGACCCGCACTACCGTGGCGACTGCACAACACGTGGATACTACCAACACCCCAACACCAGCTTCTATCTGGGCGTTCAGATGCCCACACCCCCGCTGCCACCAGTCATGCAGACCGACCTCAGATACAAAACTGGGGGATGGAACGGAGGATTCACGTCATTCGACCAGAAACAGAGTTCCGCTTTCGCTGACGGAAAGAGCGTCATCTTCGATGTCAGCGGTGACAACAGTCAGTCCATCGAAATCCCGACAGGAACCAAACCATCTGAATTCTACATCATGAGCCCGCTCAAGCATGAGTACACCTTCAGTGGAGAGATTGCAGGGGGAACCATCGTGAAGTCCATGCTCGGCACTTCTACATTCAACGGGAACATCACATCGCCCGACTCGCTCATCATCAGCGAGGGTACGCTTGTGGTCAACGGAACCATCAGCTCGCCTGTGTCACTTAAGGCGAGGGGCACCCTGGCAGGAAATGCCACCGTGGACAACGCCATCGTCTTCGAGGAAGGACTCAACTACGAGGGATGCCGCCTCTCGCCGGGATCTGAAGAGGAGCCATTCGGAATCATCACTTTCAACCGTGACTTGACCCTCACTGGAGGAACCTTCACTGAAATCAACCTACAGACGGAGGGCGAGACAAAGGTGGACCAGCTCAAAGTAAATGGCGACCTGACTTTGAAGAAAGAGAACACGCTCTCGTTCGTACTGGCTGAGGAAGTACCTGCACCAGGGGAGTATGTGCTCATGGAATGTACCGGCAAACTCACGGCTGATGCCGACAAAATCAAGACACGGGGACTCGTGGGACTCAACTATTCCATAGAGGTGAGAGACAACCAGATTGTGCTCGTCATCAAGGAAACCCGCACCGCACAGCATGGGGTAATCTGGACAGGACAGGAGAACGCACAGTGGGACTACCAGAGCAACAACTTCCGCATCAACGAGGAAAACACGGCATTCGTGGCCAACGACCAGGTCATCTTCAACGACGAGGCGGTGAAATTCAATGTCACACTCACCGACAAGATGGTGACTGACGGCGTGGAGTTCACCAACGACACAAAGAAATACACGTTCTCCGGCGACGGTGGCTTCAGCGGAGCCGGTGACTTCGTAAAGGACGGGAAGGGCACGGTGGTGCTCAACTCCACCGGCAGCGACTACACCGGCACCACGTATATCAACGACGGCGTTGTAGAAGTGGCAAACATGGAGAAGGCAGGCACCCCCAGCGCACTCGGAGCAGGAAAGAACATAGAGATGTCAAGGGGAATGCTCACCGTGAACCACACCAATGCGGCAACGGACAAGAGCATCACCCTCACCGACACTGCCACCATCAATATTCCAACAGGAACATTAACGCTGCAGGCCGCACTCAAGGGTAACAACGGCACGCTCGTCAAGAAGGGCAACGGACAGCTCAACATCAACTTCGGAGGCTCCAGCCCTTGGGGAGGCACAATTCTCGAAGCCGGCACCTTATCACAGGGGGCTTGGAATGCCACGCTCGGAAAAGCGGGTTCAACCATTCACGTGACAGGCAACTCAACACTGAAGGTGTTCAACAACAACAGCACAAGCGCGGTACCAACAATCACAAACAACATCATCATCGACAAGGGCAAGACGCTCACCGTCGGAACTGGCCAGAGATGTAAGGTGCAGGGAACACTTTCCGGAGAGGGGACAATGAAAATCAGCTATCCCTATGTACGCGGTGACTTCGGCACTGACACCAAGAACTTCAAGGGAACACTCAATGTCACATCCGGTGAGTTCCACATCACCAAGGCTCTCGAACTCACTGAAGGAACGTTCCAGTTGGAGTCGGGCGTGTCGGCGGCAGGATATGCCAGCCAGAGCAGCAGCCAGACCAACATGACGCACAAAATCGGCGCGCTTAAGTCAACGGCCAACGACTGCACAATCGGAACTGGTACGTGGAACGTAGGATTCCTCAACACCAACACCACATACGCGGGAATACTCAACGCCGCAGCTATTCTCAACAAATACGGGACGGGCGTACTTACCCTCACAGGGGCATCAGCGGCAACTGTCAACGTCTATGAGGGAGAGCTTCAGGTGATGAACACCAGCAAGTCCACGACATCCGGAACGATTAACGTCCGAACCGGGGGACTGCTCGACGGAACCGGCCAGACACAGACAGTCAGCGTACAGAAAGGCGGCATCATAGGCGCTGGAAAGGCAAACGCCGTGATTGTGGGAACCATCACCCTCAACGGAAACCTCACGGTCGCCAACGGAGGTATCATCAGGGTAAGGACACGCTCTACTGCCACCAAGACCAACTCCGACGCATTCAAGGTGGCGGGAGCGGTGAGACTCACCTCACCCGTTTTCGACATCACAGAACTATCAACAAACGAATATCCCGACGATGCAGTGCTCAACATCTTCACTGGAACAGGAAAAATCACAATCACAGGAGATCCAACAATCATGCCAGCAACACCTAAGGACGGATTCATCTGGGACACATCGGAGCTCGAGGCGGCAGGAATCATCAAAATCATACCCGACCCGGCTAACACCGGCATCAACCAACTCAATGCCGGGTCCGGCCCGCATACCATCTACGACCTGTCAGGACGTACGCTCGACAGCATCAACGGACACGGAATCTTTATCATCGACGGCAAGAAAGTCATCAGATAACAGTCCCGGCAATAAGAAAATCAGTAATATACCATCTTAGTTAAGTAGTGGAGGGAGCCTGCTAGTAATTCTCACCAGAGACAACGGCAGGCACCCTTTTTTTATTGTAGCCCATCAAGCCAGTCAACCCATCAAGCCCACCCGTCCATTGCTTGTCGTCTGGCGGGCGACAGTGTCGCTCGCAAGCATTCAGCCCCCTTTCAACAAAAACAATCAGAAATCGAACCATTTCAAGCGCATTTCACCCCAAGCAAGAAACAATCCATCATTGAAATGAAAATTTTTTCCATTTATCCTTTGTCATCTGAAATAAAATCCGTAAATTTGCACCGATTTTCAAAAAGGAGGGCGTCTTGACCCCAAAAAGGACGCATTCCATCCGGGAAGTAGCGCAGTTGGTTAGCGCACCTCGTTAGGGACGAGGAGGTCGGGCGTTCGAGTCGCCTCTTCCCGACAAAACGTAAACGTCTGAGCATTTGTTCAGGCGTTTTTTTCTTAGATTGCATGAGTAAAAAACCGATTATAAAAGCAAACTGACAAAATGACCCCCCTACTCGACGTACATACTCACACCGTGGCATCCGGCCATGCCTACAGCAGCCTTCAAGAGATGGCACAGGCAGCTGCCAGCCGAGGACTTCAAATTCTGGGAGTGACGGAACACGGCCCCAGCATCGAAGGCACATGCCCTCTACTCTACTTCAAAAACATGCACTGCATCCCAAGGCAAATGTATGGTGTCAGGCTACTGATGGGCTGCGAGATGAACATACTCGACACAGAAGGGCATCTCGACATACCAGAAAACTACATGCAGCACCTCGACATCCGAATTGCCGGCATACATATCATGTGCTGGAAGGGAGGGACAAAAGCGCAGAACACAGAAGGCATGGAGGCAGTCATACGAAATCCCTACGTTCATATCATCAGCCATCCGGGAGACGGAACCGCCGACCTGGACTTCGAGCCGCTCGTCCTGGCCTCGAAAGAAGCACACACCCTACTGGAAATCAACAATCACTCCCTGTCGCCCAAACGCAGCAAGCTCAGCGCCAAAGCCAACAACCTCGAAATACTGAGGCTTTGCAAGAAGCACGACGTGCCACTCATTCTCGGCAGCGACGCCCACATATCGTTCCAAATCGCAGACTACAACCGGGTCATGCCACTTGTCGAAGAAGTGGGATTCCCGCCTGAACTCATCATGAACTACTGGCCAGAGCAGTTCCTGGAGTATTTACAAAAATAGATCATCCAGTACTCCAGAATTTCCTGGCAACCTTAAATTTCCCAGTCCCCCAGCCCTCATAGTTTCCATAGTCCCCATAGAAAAAAATAGCAATCCGCTCAAAAACATTGACTTTTTTTCGTCATCACCAAATTTATTTCCTAACTTTGCATTTTGAACGACAAGCAAAAACAATGAAACGGAAAGAACACCACAGAAGGGGAAGCGGAGGATTATTGGCAAGCCTGCCTTTCCTATTCTTTATTTTATTGACTCTCCTATCCATACCGACGGCCAGCGCCCAGGACGAAGGACAGAAGCCCACCAGCGTGCCCATGCAGCAACTCACCATACAGAAGCCGCAAAACCCGCTGGGCGACGGAGTTCTGCTCAAAGGTGTTGTGAAGGACGAGACGGGAGAACCCCTCATCGGAGCCAGCGTGTACGTGCTCGAGACAAAAGCCGGAGCCATGACTGACGCCGAAGGCAAATTCTCTGTCACACTGCCAAAGGACAAAGCATCGAACGTCAGGTTCAGCTACCTCGGAATGAAGACACAGACCATCACATACGACGGAAAGCGAAACCGGCTGAACGAACAAATCACAATGATGGAGGAAGGCAACATGATCGACGAGGTGGTGGTGACGGGTCTTTTCGACTTCAAGTCGTCCACCTTCACCGGATCGACAGCAACTTACAGCCAGGAAGAGCTCAAGCTCGTGGGTAACAGCAACGTGCTGAAAGTTCTGCAGGCGGTCGACCCATCATTCGTCGTCGACATGAACAACATCAACGGATCAAACCCGAACTACATGTCCGACATCACCATCCGTGGCAACGCATCGTTCAGCGGACTGCAAGGAGACTATAACGGAAACCCCAACGCTCCACTGTTCATCGTCGACGGGTTCGAGGCCTCCCAACAACAGGTGTTCGACCTCGACATCAACCGAATCGTGTGTGTCACCATTCTGAAAGACGGAGCCGCCAAGGCCATATACGGTTCGAAAGCCAGCAACGGAGTCATCGTCATCGAGACGAAACAGCCAGAGCCGGGAAGACTTCGAATCACATACACCGGAGACATCAACCTCGAAGCCCCCGACCTCACATCGTACGACCTTTGCGACGCAAGAGAGAAGCTACAAGTGGAGCAGAACGCCGGCAGATACACTGCCACATCTCCTTATTACCAAGCTCTGCTCGACGAGCAGTACAACGACATCGCCGCCAACATCGCAAGGGGAGTCAACACCTACTGGCTTGCCAAGCCGCTTCACACTGGCGTGGGACAGAAACACACGGCATACATGGAAGGCGGCACTCAGGAACTCCGCTACGCGGCCAGTCTCATGTACAACGACATCAAGGGCGTCATGAAGGAGTCCGACAGAAAGACCCTCTCCGGAAACATCAACCTCTCCTACAGATACAAGCAGTGGATGTTCCGAAACTCACTTACCGTCACCGGAAACCGTGCAGACGACAGTCCCTACGGCAGCTTCTCTGACTACGTGGGCGTAAACCCTTATTTCGCTCCACGGGACGACAACGGCAACGTGCTCAAAGTACTGGGAACCTACACTTCGCCAGGAGCAAACGGAAGCACCATCACATACTACAACCCGCTTTACAACGCATATATCGGCACAAAGAACTTCTCAAAATATACGGAGGTCGTAGAGAACTTCTATCTCGAATACAGTCCGATTGAAGACCTCAGATTCACGGCCCGTGTGGGATACACACACCAGACCAACAAAAGGGAAGACTTCTATCCGGGCGACCACACGAGATTCTACGACTGGACAGGCGACAGATATTTCCAACGGGGAACCTACACCATCACGAACGGAGAAAGCAACAGCCTCGCACTCGACATCACGGGACGATACTCGCACACGTGGGGAAAACACCTATTCCTCACCAACGCTGCATACTCTCTACAGACAGCCGACGCAAACAGCGACGGCATGACGGCTTGGGGATTCCTCAACAATCATGTCGACCACATCACCTTCGCCAAGCAGTACGCAGAAGGGGGAAAGCCGTCGGGAAGCGAGAGCACCACACGAAGCATAGGTATCACGGGTACGGCCAACTACTCTTACGACGAACGCTACCTATTCGACACCAGCCTCCGCTTCAACGGCTCAAGCGTGTTCGGGAGCGACAACCGATGGGGAACATTCTGGAGCGTCGGCACAGGATGGAACCTGCACAAGGAGCCATTCATGGCCTCAGCAAAATGGCTTACGCTCTGCAAGTTCCGCATCACATACGGACTCACAGGAAACCAGAACTTCTCCCCATACCAGGCAAAAGCCACATACAAATTCTACGACAACATCATTTACGACAACATCTCGGGAGCGTATCTCATGGGCATGCCGAACCCCAA
This sequence comes from Bacteroidaceae bacterium, assembly GCA_017483765.1. Classification (GTDB taxonomy): domain Bacteria; phylum Bacteroidota; class Bacteroidia; order Bacteroidales; family Bacteroidaceae; genus UBA3839. Next base: position 10,389 of record JAFUVE010000090.1, read on the forward strand.
CCTGAAATGGCAGCAGACCGGCGACTTCACCATGGGACTCGACCTCGGCATATGCCGTAAGTTCAACTTAAGATTCGACTACTACAACAGCCGGACCAAGGACGCGCTCATCGCCATGTCCATCCCTACTTCCACCGGATTCACCAGCTACATGGAAAACCTCGGAAACGTGGAAAACCGAGGGGTCGAGGCCACGGCCAACTGGCGTTTCTTCCAGAAAGGACAGTCATACATGAGCCTCACCGGAAGCATCGCTCACAACGTCAACAAAGTGACAAAAATCAGCGACGCGCTCAGCTCCTTCAACCGGGAACAGGACGCCAACAACACCACCAGCCCTATCGTCAGATATGAGGAAGGCCAGTCTATGAGCGCTATTTGGGCAGTCAAGTCGTTAGGTATCGACCCAGCCACCGGACGGGAGCTATTCCTCAAGAAGGACGGAACAACCACATACGACTACACCACGGACGACTACATCATAGCAGGAGACTCCAACCCCAAGATTCACGGCAGCTTCGGATTCAACGGCGAGTACAAAGGAATCGGCCTCAGCCTGCTTTTCACCTATCAGGCCGGAGGCGATTACTACAACCAGACACTCGTGGACCGCGTGGAGAACGTCAACATCGCGAACAACGTCGACAGGCGGGTGTTCAGCGACACCTGGAACGAGGCAGGAGACATCGCCCTCTACAAGCACATCTCCAGCACACCGACCACCACATACGCATCAACCCGCTTCGTGCAGCGTAACAACATGCTCGACCTCACCACGCTCTCCGCATACTACGACTTCAAATACTGCAAGTGGCTCCAGCGGATCAAACTCGAGCGTCTCAAAGCCACGTTCTACATGAACGACGTGTTCCATCTCTCATCCGTCAAGGCGGAGCGTGGTCTGAACTACCCCTACGCCCACACCTTCTCATTCTCCCTCAGCGCAACGTTTTGAGACTTTGAAATTTGAAGTTTGAGATTTGAAATTTATTTCTTAGCCGATGGAAGACTATATGGAGACTTTGAAATTTGAAGTTTGAGATTTGAAATTTATTTCTTAGCCGATGGAAGACTATATGGATATTTTGTAATTTGTAATTTGAAATTTAGATGAAGAAAATAACATACATATTGGTTTGGATGGGGCTTCTGCTGGGAAGCGCCAGCTGCAACGACTACCTCGACGTGCAGCCACGTAGCCAGGTGGAGGACACCGAACTCTTTGAGACTGAGAGCGGATTCAAGGAGGCTCTGGCGGGCGTCTACTCTTCCATGGTGTCGACTTCCACATACTCCAAAGAGATGACATACGGACTTATCGGTGTGCTCGGACAGGAATGGGACTTCTACTACTCTGCACAGTACGACGACGCAGTGAAATACGACTACGAGGCGGCATACCCCACCAACTACCTTCGCAGCATCTGGGCCAACAACTACAGCGGCATCGCGAACGTCAACAACCTCCTGGCACACATAGACGACAACACAAAAATATTCTCCACCGACAACCACGACGTCATCAAAGGAGAGGCTCTGGCACTGAGGGCCTTCCTGCACTTCGACCTTCTCAGATGCTTCGGTGTCAGCTTCGCCGTCAACCCCGACCAGCCGTCAATTCCCTACTCCACGGCCCTGTCCTACCGCGTCTTCCCGCAACTCACGGTCAAGGAAGCTGCCAACGCAGTGCTCCAGGACCTCAACGCAGCTGAAGTGCTGCTGAAAGGGAGCGACCCGATCGTGACTGGACGGGAAATCACAGAGGCCAACGACAACGGATACCTCATCAACCGTCAACTCCATATCAACTACTATGCCGTCAAAGCCCTGCAGGCGAGAGTGTATATGTGGACAGGGGAATACGACAAGGCCATGGAGGCCGCCAACAACGTCATCGAATCCAACCGCTTCGAGTGGGCTACGGTGAGCAACATGCAGGCAGGATACGACCGGACAATGGCCACGGAGCACATCTTCGCACTCAACAACCTCACCCTCACGGCCGACATCGCTAACGTGTACTTCTCCGACGACTCTCAATACAGCTTCGCAGTGACCCGCGACCGGCTGCTCAACTACTTCGAAAACGCAACACAGGACTACAGATACACGTTCCTGTTCAAGACGGGATCTGCAACGCACGTCAACAACCGATATACCACCAAATACGACGCACCGAGCGGCAACAACATCTACTACGCCAACAAGATGCCGCTCATTCGCGTCCCTGAGATGTATCTCATACGAAGCGAGGTGGAATACCGAAAGGGCGACACCGAAGCGGCCAGGGCGACACTCAACCGACTGCGCACTGCGCGCAACCTTCCGGCTCTGACAGAGTTGCCAGCCGACTTCGACCTGGCACTCATTCAAGAATACAGAAGGGAATTCATCGGAGAAGGACAGCTCTTCTTCCTCTACAAACGACTCAACCGACAGAACATTCTCTATTCCGACGTCGACATGGTGGCAACGAAGTCGTACACCTTCCCGCTGCCAATCACAGAGACAGAAGCTGCTCAACGCGAGGCCAACAAATAGGCATTTGAAGTTTGAAATTTGAAGTTTGAAGTTTGTATCCATGCGGACAAAGAAACATAATAACTAGGTCTAGAACAACTAGGACAACTAGAAAGACTAGAATCCACCCCAGAAAAACTAAATATATGAGACATCAACTACATACTATGCTTTGGGTATTTACCCTGCTGTTAATCCTCTCCGCCTGCTCAAAGGAGGAGGTGGACACCTACGACACCACCCGTACGGCTCTCAACATATGGGTGGGGACTGAGGCGGGAGCTGTCTACGAGTCTGCCACATACAACTACTCATACGCTTACGAGGAAGGAAGCGTCACATTCTATGCACAGCTGAGCGGCATGCCAGCCGACCACGACCGGAAATTCCAACTCGAGCCGTTCGGTGGAGACTCTGCAATCATGGCAAACACCATTCGCACAGAAGAGTACGTCCTGCCGGCAGGAGAAGTCAGCGGAACCTATCAGGTGCATTTCAACACCCAGCTGCTTTCCTCCCCTACGTTGTTCGCCGACAAAGACGGGCACATCAACTTCCGACTCAAACAAAACGACGAGTTCGCCGTCGGGACAGAGAACCACCAGCAGTTCACCGTCGTTCTCAAGAACTACCTGGCAAAACCCGATAACTGGGACAACGCCAACTTTCCGCGGATTCCGCTCTCTAAGTATTTCGGAACCTACAGCCGCGTGAAATACCAGTTCATGATAGAGGTGCTCGGTCTCATCGACTTCGAAATCAACTACAACACGCAGACGGCATACGACGAGGAACTCAACGTCGTGTCATCGGTCTATGCCGTCCACCTCCAGCAACTCATGCAGAAAGCACTGCTCGAATACAACGAGTCGCACGATGCACCGCTCACCGACGAGTTCGGACTGCCAGTGACATTCTAAGTTGACAAGTATAGTTTTCAATAGTATCACTAGTATCGCTAGTAAGCCTAGTATCCCTAGTATCCTTAGAAAAAAAATAACACATGAAACATCTCTACATATCTGCCCTGCTGCTGTCATCAGTCACGCTCTTCAGCTGCTACGACGACAAAGGCAACTACGACTATCATGAACTGGAGGCCGTGGCCATCGACACGACAGCCACAGGGATGCAGCCTGAATACGCCATCATGCGATACGACACGCTCAGGCTTTCTCCAAACGTATTCTTCCAGGGAGAGCTCGTCGACGACGCAAAGGACTACCCGCTGGACTACGAGTGGACCATCTTCTCCGCCACTTCAGGCTTAGGAGCGAACACGGCGGTCGACGTGATTGGAACACAACGAGAGCTCGAAGCTGTCATCACACGAACAGGAGGAAACTACTTCGTACAACTGGTAGTCACCAACAGAAACGACGGAATCAAGCAGTTCTTCCGCCTGCCGGTGGCTGTGAGCGAGGTCTTCGACGGAGGATGGATGGTCTTCTACGAGAGGGGCGACCAGCCGGGATTCTCCGACGTCGCACTCATCTACAACCCTTGGACGAAACTCAACGCTAACTACAACCGCTCGTACACCAACCTCTATGAGGTCACAAACGGAGAGCCACTACAAGGGCACCCGATACGCTGCCTCGACATTGCGGTGTCGCTGGCATCAGGCAACAACTACGTGGGCCTATGCACGGACTACACACTCGTCGGCGTCAGCGAGAACGGCATCGAGAAAGCACTCGAGTTTAACGACTTCTTCCACGATCCACCAGCCACCATGCGCCCCATCTGGTACGGGCAGCACGGATCGGGCGTCATGTCCGGACAGAGCTCCGAAGTGCTCATCAACGACAACACCATCTACACCAACACTTACTCGTTCAGCGCGACGGAAGGCAGGACCACAAAATTCGGTGTCGCTAAATTTGCAGACGGAATCGGACAACTGGCGCCTTGGAACGCAGAAATCCCTAACACACTCAACTACGGAATCGTGGTTTACGACCAGACATACCACAAATTCAGATATGCCGGATACAACAGCGCCAGACTCGAGGAATTCGCACAGCAAGACCTCAACGTCGCCGCGTTCGACATCAACAACACTGGAATGGACTTCGTCATGGGAGACTGGGGAAGAGGACTGAGCCAGGGTGCCGGACTCAGGCCCTTCGACTACCTCATCATGGAGAAAGGCAACGAACGCTTCCTGGCAGTCACAAACTTCGCCAGCACATATCCCACCGACACCAACATCGGTGTAGGTCTCTATCCGATGAGTCAACTATGTCCTGACATCCAGGCAGCCACATCCATGTCGGCAAGTCATGTCGGCAGTTTCATCTACTACACGGCAAACGACAAAGTCTACAACTTCGCATACGACAGCCAGCAGCCGGCTACGGTCGCTTGGACCGCACCAGAAGGCGAGGAAGTCACCTGCGTGAGAATCATGAAATACTACCACGGAACAATCTATTCCTATGGAATGGTGCCCACATCCGACCGTCTCATTCATATCGCCACATGGAACGAGCAGACACGACAGGGACACGTCTATCAGTATCTCATCAACCCCGCCAGCGGAATACTCGACACCACCAGCCACTACGAATACACCGTCCCGGGCAAAGTCAAGGACATGGCGTGGAAGTTCTCGATGCAGTAGATAAAAGTTGGACAACTAGAAGAACTAGAAATACTAGGACAACCAGAAATCAAGTAAACATATAAAATCATTATTATTTAAAAGAACATGAAAAGGACCTTAACAACAATGCTGTCACTGATGGTCGGTCTGACCCTCATGGCACAAGGAATGGTGTTCGAGCCGGAAGGCACGACACTCGAACAGGCAGCGGCAAAGGCCAAAGCCGAGAACAAACTGGTGTTTATGGACTGCTACACCCAGTGGTGCGGCCCTTGCAAGAAAATGGCAAAAGATGTGTTCACACAGGAAATGGTGGGCGCTTACATGAATCCTAAGTTCGTCAACATCAAGGTGGACATGGAGAGCGACTACGGCACGCCTCTGGCAAAGAAACTCCAAATCACGGCCTACCCTACTTTCGTCATCTTCAACGGCGACGCAAAGGAAGTGGGACGGTTCCTCGGGAGCAGCGACGGAGTGAAATTCATCGAAAACGTTGGGAAAAACAGCATGGACACCAACACGTCCGACCTCGAGCAGCGATTCAAGAGTGGCGATCGCGACCCACAGTTTCTCCAGGACTACCTCAAGACGCTGACAGCCAGCTATAAGGTTGACGACGCGAACGATGTGGCTGAGGCGATTCTCGAAGGGAAAGAAGAGACCTTCGCCATGGATCCGGAACTCGCCGGCATCTTCATGAAGCACATCAACAACCCCTTCTCAAAGCCTTTCAAGCAGATCATGAAGACCGACGTCATCCTGAAAGGCACCGTAGGAAGCGAGGCCGTAGACATGAAGGTTCAAAACGTACTGACAAACTACATGAGAAAGCTTGTTGTGGAGAAAGACGGAACCGCATCTCTCGACCAGGCAAACTACGATGCATTCGTTAAGCTGACAAAGGATGCCGGCATGCGCAATGCCAACCACTTCAAGCTCACACCGCTTATCCTGCTTGCCGAAAAGCAGAAGGACTACGATTCCTACCTGAAATACATCAAGGAATACCTCTCTGACAACTCCATCGACGCGAACGACATGCAGCTCGCCAACTGGGTGAAGCCGTTCGCCGACCCGGCCGTGGACTCCAAGTACAAGCAGGAGATGAAGCAGATTCTGCTCCACAGAATTGAGGAAATCAAGAAAGGCAACCGTCAGCCGATGACAAAAATCGGAAACATGACGCTCTCCCGCCCCACCGACGAACTCCTCGGCATGCTTGTAGACGCCATGGACGGAAAAATGCCGAACCAGCAGAAGTAAGTATTATCAAAACATCGAGATTTCGGAATTTCGATATTTCGAAATATCAAAGATTCGAGAAATCGAAAAGCGAGAAATCGAACAATCGAGATTCCAGCAAAACATCGAAAAGGCTCCGCACAAGGATGTGCGGAGCCTTTTCGATGATATAAGAGAGCAATCACTCTCCACTCGCTATGATGTTTATCACCGCCACGATGTCGGAGATATCTACCTTCTCGTCGGCGTTCACGTCGGCATTCTCATAGTTAGCGGTGCCGGCAATCTGGTTGATGATTGCCACGATGTCAGATATATCAACCTTGTCGTCCGTATTGACATCACCTTTCTTGCCCGCCACAGGTGGATTCAGATAATCCTCCTCACTCACGAAATGCATGGTGGCATTGATCTGCACGTATTTCTCGTTCGTCTTCACCACGAACGACGCCTTGTAGTCACTGCCCACGTCGCAGCGGTAGTTTCGGCGATACTGGTATAGCGTGTCATTCTCCTCATCATACCAGTCCACAATAACATAGTTGTAGTGAGTGTCGGGAGCCTTGCGGATGTCAACAGCCTCTGGAGCACGGCCCTTCACCGGGTTAATTCCTGACCCTCCCATTTCCTCTGGCTCATCGGGGTCATAATCCCGCCAGTAGTCATAGAAATAATACTTCACAGTGTCGCAGGTCTCGTTCAGCTTGATGCTGTAGACCGCAGGATGAGCATTTCCTCCAGTCAAGTTATTCCATCCACCATTCCATTTGGTGTAATTGCCGTCTGCATCCCTCCAGCCGTCAAAGTAAGCCGGCCCGTACCATTCAGATGAGACATAAGTACCATTTGCCTGCAACCCGTAAATCGTAGCGTCATAGATTGATGGAATCCCAAGCAACTCGAGCACCTCATTCGTATTTATCAGACTGAACGTCAACGGATCCTCCTGGTTCTCTATCGCAAGCGACATACGCTGTTCCACATTGATCGTCTTCACCAATTCCGGACCTTTGATAGTGAAAGAGATGGTATAGGAGTCAGTATTGACCGAGATGGTGTCTGTCACCCTTGTAGCCAAGTTTGCCTGAGCCAACTTCGCCCCCGTCGTCACCACCTTATAGCTGTGTCCCTCCATAAAGCCATAATCCAGCTCTACGGGCATGTCTTTACGTGCTGCGTCCCCCTGACAGGTTGACACAGCAGTGTCAGGCACCTCCACACCGTCCTTGTAGACCAAATAGTCCACAGCTATGATATTAAAGAATGTCAGTGTGTAGTTTGCAGGATTAGTGTAAGTAAGCACAATGCCCGTCTGCGCATAATCCTCATAACTTTCGAAGGTCCAACCGTCCTCGATATTCCAAGTTGGAGTTCCCCACTCAAATGTTTTCTGTGCACTGGCCGAAACAAGAGCACTGACACAAATCAGAATAGAAAGTAATAGTTTTTTCATATTTATTATGGTTTTTAGTTATCAGCTATAGTATATGGAAGTATAGGAGTTTCCGGACTTTCCGGCTTTTCCAAATTTCCTGGATTTTCTGGAAAAAACTCCCATAAAACCTTTCACCACTGCAAATTAACAAAAAAAATCCGAGAACATTACATTTTTTAACAAAATAATTGTGCTAACAGAAAAAAAAACTAAAAAAGCGGCCCGGTTTAGAACCGAGCCGCCTGATTTAGCTATATTCTCTAGCAAGTCTAGAAAAACTAGCGTATCTAGAAAAACTAGAATATCTAGATTATCTGGAATTTCTGGAATAACTAGAAAAACCTATTACTTGCGGACAACCATCTTGACACCGTCAACGATGTAGATGCCACCCTTCACAACCGAGTTAACCTTGCGGCCAGAGATATCGAATACCTTACCATTGCGCAGAGCATTGTCGATTGTTGCAGCGAAGTCAGCACCGTCGATGCTGATGCGGTTGATACCAACAGCAATCTCAGGAAGTTGACTGGTGAATCCAATGTTGGTGATGACAGCCGGAGTATTCGGGTCAGCAAGTGTGAGACCGAAGCAAGTGCTCCATTGGCTGTTGTAATTGAAGAGAGCATCATCTGTGTCAGAAGCGAGAGTGATTGGTTCGCCACTTCCACCGTTCTTCTTGAGTACCTCAAGCGGCCAAGCGTAGAGAATCTCATCACCTACGGTGTAAACTTCAGGAGTGATGGTGCCAATCCAGTCGTTGTTCATCCACCAGAGCTGTGCGCCGTCAGGAGTACATCCAGTAGCCTGAACTACGAAGTACTTGTTCTCAGCAGGCACGTTGTAGTCGATACCCTTGAACTGGAGGTTCACGTTCTGGTTGCCGTCCTTGTTCACAGTGATTGTGTTTGCAGTCTCGTCGACAGTCACGTTATCAGCAGAGATACGTGCAGGGTCGCCTGCCTGCCACTCAGTTGCTACGAATACGTAGTCGGGCAGTCCGGGCTCAGTTGCCTTGAATATAGCTGATACTAAAGCGTCAGCAGCCGGCATAGTGAATGTGTAGCCGTCAGCGGTCTCTGTCACTTCGATTTCCTTCATCTCAGTCGACTCGGTACCGTCAGCTTCCATTGTGGTTTCAGGATAGGTGACGCTCAGTACATCGAGTTCAAAGCCTTCGTCAGGTGTTACAGTGAGAGTCACGGTCTCGCCCTCCTTGGCAGTCGCTTTGTCAGACTCAACGGTTCCGTTCTCGATGGCTTCGTCGATATTAACGGCAAAGACACCTTCCTCACGTGGTCCGAAGACAACGGTGTTGGTTGTAGGTCCCTGAGAAAGAGTAAGCGTGATAACAGGATTTACCTTTTCGTTTTCCTGCGTACCGGTAAGGGTAGCGTTGAATGTCACGGTCATCATACCACGTGGTACGCTGACAGTGAATGGCTCGCTGCTGTAAGAGATGCTTCCATCCTCATTTGTTGTCATCTGTGCGTCAACGATGAGGTCAGGCACTACAGTACCCATAACCGGGAAGGTGAATCCATCGACGAACTGGATCTGAACGCCGTTGTTTGGATCAGGAGCAGAGATGAATACATCGTAGTCGATGTCAACTTCCTCGCCCATCACGGTTCCGTCAGGCATAGCAAGGGTCTGGGTCAGCGTTCCGTTGTACAGTGTGCCTTCAGGCTCTTGCTCGGCGGGCTTGATGTTCCAGATGTAGTTGCCGTTGGCTGTGGTCTTGTCGCCATAGATAGCGGAGCCGGCGGCGTTGCCGTCGCTGGTGTTAGTGCCGTAAAGTCCGTTAGTGCCACTTACCGACACACCGCCGTCCTTCAGAGCCTCGATGGTCCATCCGTAAGGCTCTGTTGAAGTGCTCATGGTCCATTTGTTGCTGCCTTCGTAAGCGATGTAGTCGCCGTCCTCGGTCTTCATGCCCCATGTGCCGTCTTCCTGCTTGTCGAAGTAGATGTAGGTCTCTTCGCCCTCTTCAACAATCTTGTTGGCTGTGCCGTCGATTGCGAGCGGGAACTGGCCGTCTGAGGTGGTCAGGGTCATGATGTAAGGAGTGCCGTCTTCAGGCTCGTTGTAAGCCGGATCGAAGGTTTCGATGAAGTTGTTGAGCGTCTCAGTAGCTGCATTGACTTCGTCAACTGTAGCGTCCTCGTTGTCGTAAACAGCCTGAGCAGCTGCGATGGCCTCGTCGAGCGGATCAATCTCAGACTGAGGATACTGGAAGAGCTCGTCGCCAATCACGTATTCCTTAGCCTGTGCAGCCTCGATTGCCTTCTCCAATTCGTCCTTAGCCACGTCAGCCTCGTCGATCTTCTCCAGGTCGATGAAGTCAACAAACAGATGAGGTGCATTGCCTGAACCGCCACCGCCGATGAAGCCGACAGACAGGTTACCGGTGGTCTCCTCCTCAAGGGTGAAGGTCACTTCGCCGCCGTTCCATTCGCCTACAGGGAATGTGGTCTTGTCAGAGAGATATTCTGTACCGTCCTCAGCAATGAATCCGAAGAGGTTCTTTGTCACGGCTCCGGTGTTGGCACCGTTGTAGAGTACATATACATACTTGTAGCTACCAGGCTGCAGTGTAATCGGCTGGGTGTACTGAGCGATACCGCCCCAAACAGCAGACAGTCCGAGTGCTGAAGGAGATTCTGAGCCTTCTGGTGCTGCAGCAGGAGCTGCCACCTTGTTGTTCAGCAAGTTTTCTGAACCGTATTTGAAGATACCAGCGGAGAAGCCAGGATCTGACTGATCCTGCTCACCTGGTGTCCAGCCAGTCACAGGCTGCAGACCAGTGATTTGGTCGCTACCCTCAGGAATATTGCGCTGGTATCCCTGAGTAGTCACGGTGATGACGTCATCAGGATTCTCGTCGAATGTCCAGTTCTCGCCTTCTATCGGTTCTTCCTCTTCGCTCGGGTTGAGGATGATGCTCTCGATGGTGCCTTCGGATGAACCCCATCCTGTCTTGATGGCATTCACATGAACATATTCGTACTCAGAGAGGTCAACGTCAACATAGCCTTCCTCACCGACTACAGGGTTGAGCTCAACGAGGCTGTTGTCGGCCTGACGGTTGATGAGCACGCGGAACTGCATACCCTGAGTAGCGTTGATACGCATAGTTTGGGCACCTGTGATGTCTGCATAGTCTGAGTTGGTCACGTTTCCGCTTCCGTATACGGTCTTGCCTGCTGTAAAGTTACCAGGAACAGGATCTGCATCCCAGTAAGGACGCTCGTTATTCACCTTAGCATAGTCGTCGAAACCGTCCCAGCCCTTGAACATATCCTGAGTGAGAGGAGTGTCCTTGTACTCGCCCGGTTCGTTCTTCGTGCGGAATGTTGCGGTCACATAAGCATCAGCGGCCGGCATCACAAACGTGTATGTGCCGTCCTCAGCCGCTGTCACGTCGATGTCCTGCATTTCTGCGTCTAATTCTCCTGTGTCAGGATTGGTGCTGAGTACCATGTAATAAGCAACCACGTCTTCCACCTTGTTGTCTCCTTCCGGAGTGACGGTCAACGTGATGGTTGCGCCTTCCTCTGCCTCAGCAGGCTCTGCGGTAATTGTGCCACCTTCGAGCTCTTCGTCCACGAAAACTGCAAAGGCATTGGTCTCCTCAACAGTCACCTTGGCGTAAGTCACCTCGTTGGCCATGAACCAGCCAGATCCGATGAAGTTAGGTTGATAGAGGGTAAGGTCGAGAACTCCGTCCTCGCCTACGTATGCCATGCCTTCATTGATATATTTGCCTTGGCTGAACAGGGCAGCACCCTCAGACATACCGTTAGGGTTGTTGTCAGCAGCACGGTCCTTACCCCAGCTCAGCACCTGGATATTGGTACCGTTGGCATCGAGATAAGCAAGAGAGAGATTGTAGCCCTTGTCGTAGTTGGCTGCAACTGCCTCGTTGGCACCATCACGGTAGTATGCCTGGATGGTCACCTTGTAAAGGCCAGCCTCAAGACCTTCAACCTTCTGGGTGAATGTACCGCTGCCCTGGAATACCTCTGAGCCGAAGTCGTTCGTGGCAACTCTGGCACCACGGGCACTCTCTGGTGCGAATGTCCATGCAGAACCAGTCTTGAACGTAAGCGATGTAGGCTCTGCGAAACTGATTTTGGATTCTGGTGTGTCGGCTGCGATACCGGCTTTTTCCAATGCGGCCATAACCTCGGCGTTCTCACGGGCAAGAACGATTTCATCGCGCTCTTCCTGGCTCAAAAGCTTCCAAACGGTGGCTGTGCCGTCGCCGTTATTGATGAAGCCTTCCTCGGTCACGAATACGGGCTTGGCATTTGCCGTGTTGGTGAAGGTGTAGCCTTCGCCTTCTGCTGCGACAGTGTACGAGCGCTCACGGTCGCCGGTGCAGTCGGTGTACATATCACCGTTGTCGCCATAGAATGCCTGGCCGTCTACGGTCTTCAGCTTGTAAGCACCATCAGCGAGGACGAGCTCGATAGCAAGACCATAGTTGTCAACAACTGCGCGGGTTCCCCATGTAGCACCACGCGACATGAATTTCTTAGAATTCTCATCGTAGAGATAGTATATGCCTTCCTCTACCAGTGGTGCTTCCTCGATATTCGTAGCCACGAAGTAAACGTACTTGTTGTTCACGTACATCTCATATCCGGTTACGACAACTTTCTTGCCGTCGAATGCAGAGATGTCCTCCTTGGGCTTCACGATGGAACCCATGGAGGTCTCAGTGCCGTCAACGGTGAGGTTTACGTAGTTACCTGAGATGGCGAGTGTACCCGTGATTGAAGCGAGCTGACGCGGGTCAACCACTTTCGCCTCAACAGCAGCGTCGAGGTCTGTAGCAGTCAGTTCGGTCACGTCTGTAGGAATAGCAAGGTCTGCAGGTGCATGTTCTTTCACATCAGCAGCAGCTGTGAACTGGTTCGCGCCGCCGTATGAGCTCAAGATGCCGTTCACACTGTAATACTTGCCAACCTCAAGGTCGTTCGCATTATTGTAGTAGTAGATGTAGTCAGACCCGTCATAGAGCACTGCGCCGTTGGCGGCAGATGCCACACAGGCACCGACGATGTAAGCTTCGGAGCCTGCATCCAGTGCCTGAGCTTCTGAGATCAGGATAGGGTTTACGCGTGTGTAGGTTGCTGTGGCAACCTCACTTGTCACACCGCCTTTCACAGCAATGGCGTTGACTGTGGTCGTCTCAACCACTAAGAACGGCTCTGTATATTTCGTGCTGCTCTCGGTAGGAGTGCTGCCATCGGTGGTGTAGTAGATGTCTGCACCATCCTCGGCGGTGATTTCAATGGTCAGAGGAGAGTCGAAGTTCTGGCTCTCAGTCAGCACAGGCTTCACAACCTCACCAGCCTCCACCTTCTTGTAGAGCGTGAGCGCGCCGCCTGTTCCAGTTGAATAGCATGCGAATCCGTAAGTGCCGTTGTTGCGGAGATTGGCATTCACGCCAGCTGCGCTGTTTGCAACGTTGACGAACTCATAAGTCTCAGTGCCAGATACGGTCCATCTTGCATTGTCGCTTACTTCTGTAGCGAAAGCAGCCTGGTTCTTCGTTCCGTTGCTTGCTGCATAGCCTTTGTTGGCAGCGTTGTAAATCGTGTAGTTGTCACCGTCCTTGGCGATGGTCCATACGATGTCCGCTGAAGGGTTCACGATGGCATTATCTACTGGAGTAACCTCCTCATACTGAAGTCGGTTTGTGGCAATGGTCGAATTCATGGCCTTGCCGTCATAGTAGATGATGTAGTCGCCTGGCTCGATGTCGCCTGTGAAAAGCGCATACTTGTCGCCTTCCACAACGGGCTCTTTCTCAACAGTTACGTTGATGGTGAGGTCTTCAGGATTAACGGCATTGTCGCCTTCAAAGGAAATCTCTGTGTGGGTGAGTTTAATCGTGCCGCCCGTGAAGTCATCTGATGCCTTCACGGTCAGAGCGATGATGCCGTCTCCATTGCTGGCGGTACCACCTTCTTCATTATAGCCAGCCACTCGGTAGACATTGGTTCCCAGCTTATTAGAATTGTTCAAGAAAGACAGTGCAATTCCCATTGGATAATCATCGCAGGAAAGTCCTTCAGACAGAGTGATGTCGGTCTGGAAGCCGTGCATTGCCTCTGTGCCTTCATAGACGATGGTAATGTATTTCGACTCACCGGCCTTGATGGAGAAATCTTCAGCCGTAAGTTTTTGAGCAAAAGCCGCATTACCGGCACAGAACATCAGCAACAGCAATGACAGCCATTTTCCAATTGTTTTGTCCATAAGTTAAAATATTTAGTTAATAATTAAAAAGCAATTTGAACTTTTATCATAGGTATAGTCTTGTCTCTTTTCAAGTTTAAGACTATGTAAAGGATGATGAGCGTGGCGGTGTTTGTTCCGCCACACTCTCATACATTATATATTACTTAACGAGTACCTTAACAGTTGTTCCGTCAGCCTTGCGAACGATGTTCACACCCTTCTGGAGAGTGTTCACTTTCACACCGCCCAATGTGTAGATACCTTCAGCACCTGCCTCAAGTGCACGAACTGAATTGATACCCGTTGCTGTGTTGTCCACACCAATGTATACCGGACGGATTTCTGAATCAACGAAGCGGATATTGCTCAGCTCGTAAGTGCCGTTCACATTGAGGTTGATAAGTTCTCCTGCGTTGCCGCTGAATGCGGAGTTGCTGTTAGAGAGCACAATCACACGGTACTTGTTCTCACCAATCTGGTTGTATGCGATGTGGTGGTCTGCTGCACGTGCAGAGAGTTCTGCGCCGTTAAACTCACCGTCGACGGTGATGTCCATCTGGAATGCCACGTAAGTGTCATTGTTCTCAAGAGCGATGCTATTGCCGTTGACAACGAGATAATCGTTGCTTACGAACTCACGTGCCTTCGTTCCGGCTGCGTCGTAGTCGAAGTTCATAACGGCACGCAAGATAAGGGCAGCGTCTACCACGTCTATTTCCTGACTTTCGTCATAGTCGGCTGCCTTCTGCTGGTATGCTGTAGGAGTTGCTTTTTCGAGTGCGAACTCTACAGTCATTGTGGCGTCAACGATAGAAATCTTCTTGTCCTTGTTCACGTCGCCAAGCAGGAATTCCTCTGCCTCAGCTACAGCAATGCCCCATACGCCATTGGCGTTGTCCTTTGCCTTGTTTCCATAAGCAGCAGAGCCTTCGGTAGCGTTGTCGGTGGCTACATAGCCGTTCTTTCCGCTGATGAGGTAGTTTCCGTCCGCCAGTGCGGTGAATGTCCATCCGTAAGCGTCGGCAGTAAGTCCCATGGACCATGTGTTGGCTCCGGTGTAGTTAGCATACTCTGTGTTGTTTGCAGTGATGGCATACCCGCCTTCCTGCTTTACGAAATAGATGTCTGATCCGTTCTCCGAAATCTTCACACCGCCGTCAAGCAGCATCTCAAGACCGGATGCCACCTGCGTGATTGTGTATGCCTGACCTTCAACTGGCTCGTTGTATGCCGGGTTGAATGATGCCACGAAGTTGTTGAGCGTCTCAGTAGCAGCGTTGATTTCTTCTGCGGTGGCCTCCTCATTGTCATAAACGGTCTGAGCGGCAGAAATAGCGTCGGTCAATGGCTGGATAGCACTTTCAGGATACTGGAATACGTTGTCACCAATCACATAGTTGTTGGAAGCCGTTGCAGTCTCGATGGCCTTCTCAAGCGCATCCCTTGCTACGTCAGCCTCGTCGATCTTCTCAAGGTCGATGAAGTCCACGAAGAGATGAGGTGCATTGCCTGAACCGCCACCGCCGATGAAGCCGACTGACAACTTACCAGTGGTCTCCTCCTCAAGGGTGAAGCTCACTTCGCCGCCGTCCCATTCGCCTACAGGGAATGTGGTCTTGTCAGAGAGATATTCTGTACCATCCTCAGCGATGAATCCGAAGAGGTTCTTGGTCACGGCACCGGTGTTGGCGCCGTTATAGAGTACATATACATACTTGTAGCTACCTGGCTGAAGTGTAATCGGCTGGGTGTACTGAGCGATACCGCCCCATACAGCAGACAGTCCGAGTGCAGAAGGTGATTCTGAGCCTTCCGGTGCTGCAGCAGGAGCTGCCACCTTGTTGTTCAGCAAGTTTTCTGAACCGTATTTGAAGATACCAGCGGAGAAGCCAGGATCTGACTGATCCTGCTCACCAGGAGTCCATCCTGTAACAGGCTGCAGACCGGTGATCTGATCGCTGCCTTCAGGAATATTGCGCTGATAGCCCTGTGTAGTCACGGTGATAACGTCATCAGGATTCTCGTCGAATGTCCAGTTCTCACCGGAAATTTCTTCTTCGTCTTCGCTAGGGTTAAGGATGATGCTCTCGACTGCACCGACAATGTCGCCCCAAGCTACCTTGATGGCATTGACATGAACGTAGGGAAGATCGCTGATATCCAAATCTACCTGACCGTCTTCACCTATCTCAGTTCTTCTCTCTGTGAGGGAGTTGTCGGCCTGACGGTTCATCATCACACGAAGAGGAAGTCCTGGTGTGCCTGTGAAACGAATAATGCTTGCACCAGTGATGTCAGCATAAGTGCTGTTAAGAACAGAACCATTTCCATAAATCACGCTGCCTTGTCCCACTTCAGTTCCGTAAGTGTATTCATCCCAAGCTGGAGTAGCCGAAGTTGGCTTAGCATAGTCATCGAAGCCGTCCCAGCTCTTGAACAGATCTTTGGTGAGCGGGGTGTCTGCGAACTCGCCAGGCTCGTTCTTTACTTTCTCTTCCGCATCTGAAGGGTTAAGGATGATGCTCTCAACAGCGCCGGTGTTGCCCCATTGTATCTTGATTGCATTCAGATGAACGTATGGATATGGACTGAGGTCTACCTCAACTTTTCCGTCCTCACCGATTATAGGCTGAACCTCTGTCAAGCTATTATCTTCTTGACGGTTCATCATCAAGCGCACGGTAAGTCCTGGGGTTCCGGTGATACGCATAACGGTTGCACCCGTAATGTCTGCGTAAGTTGTGTTGTATACTGAACCATTTCCGTAAATCACTGCACCGCCTTCTACTTCTGTGCCAAATGTATATTCATCCCACGCTGGAGCGGCGTCGGTTGGCTTGGCATAATCGTCAAAGCCGTCCCATGTCTTGTAAAGGTCTTTCGTAAGTGGTGTGTCTTCAAACTCGCCGGGCTCGTTCTTTACCCGCTCAGCCTTGAACGTTGCTCCTACGTATACGTCGGATGCCGGCATCACGAAGGTGTTGTCGGCGCTGACTTCTACGGTCTGCTCGCCGGCCTCATCAAGGTAAGTTACGTTGATGGCATCCAACTCATAGCCTTCAGCTGGTGTGACGGTCACTGTGACTGTGGCGCCTTCCTCGGCCTCGGTCACGTCAGTCTCCACCGTTCCGTTCTCGGCTGTGCTCACGTTGATGGTGTAGTTGTTTTTGATGGGCTCTACCTTGATGCCATACACGTTGAAACCGCTGTTGGTGCTGTAAACATACACGTCAGCATCTTCTGTGCCAGTGTATTCATACTCCACCTTGTCGATAGCGTTTCCATCGTTAGTGAGAGACGCCTTGTTCAAACCGAATTGAACGAAGTCGATGTTCAGAGTACGCTCCGTGTCGGCTTTTCCAGACATACCATAAATAGTGATGCAGGTGCTGGGAGCAACTCTGAAGCGGATATAGCGTCCGTCGGGAGCACCAGAACCTCCTGTCTTCAGGCGCTGGGTGAAGTTGATGTCGTCGATGGACTTTTCATTTCCGTCGATGCTGAATTTCTTGCTGCTTGTGCCGTACAGCTCCAGACCGTCAACAATGGTTGGCTCTGTGATATCGCCGGCAGTGAAGTCAGCAAAATTCCAGAATTTGTCATCAACAGCCGTGAGGTTCTCTACTGTTGGAGCAGTGTATTCACCTGCACCATAGACAGCGACCTGTGAAAGCTGCGTCATGCCGTTGCTTGTGGTCTGTGCATTGACGATTGTCAGGCGGTAGCTGTTGCCAGTTGCGCCGCTGACCTTGGCGTCTACCTCGCCATTCTTCCATTGGTCGTAGATGTCGACAGTGGAAACGACTTCGTCGCCGTTGAGAACGTCAACCTTAGCGGAAGTCACGAAGCCGGTGAAATCTACGGTGAATACAATGTCGCTCACGGCCACGTCATAGGCCGGTGTCGTAATGGTTGAAGTGGTCTCGCCGTTCTTGCTGCCAGACTTGATGAAGGCCCAGCCGTTATTGTTGTTGTTGAAGCCAAACAACGTCCATGTCTTGCCGTTCGTCTCGGCGGTCCATTCTGCCGTATAGCTGCCGATCGGTGTGGCTTTTTCGCCAGGGAATGTCAGAACATCCACAGGAGCCGCAAAGGCACTTGAGCAGCAGAACAGTGCAACAACCAGCATTAAAAAAGAATAAACTTTCTTCATAAAACTGTGTTTTTTGTTAGTAAAAAGGTTTCCGCGTCTTCGGCCTGTCTGCGCGAATTTGTTTTTCTCGTGGTTTTCGGTTCGCAGAAAGGAGTTGTGTGGTTATTCAGGATTCAGCCTTTTTGCGAAGATGCCTCTCAGTTATTAAAAGCGACATCTGTCGGTTTTGCTCCTTGTATGCGAATGGATTTTGTGCCGCGGTGCAAGCCGTTTAAGGATTCCAGTCTTAGTGGTAACCCCACCGGGGCGGTTGTGCATTCAAATCTTTCCTTAATTAGTTAGAGGTTATTAAGCGTTTTTTTAGGATGGTTAATAATTTATTTTTTCTTTTCTCTGATATTTCAAAAATATTGCGTAAAATTACAAAAAATTATTGAAAGAAACAAAAAAATGCGGAAATATCCGCATTTTTTGTGAAAAAGGAAGAAAAAAGACGAGAATGCATCGGCCTGAGCATCGGAGAACTCGGAATAATCAGAGTAATCAGAGTAATCAGAGTAATCGGAGTAATCGGAGGGCTCTGAGGACTCTGATATCTCTTAGTTGATCGAAAACTCAAATTCGTCTGCGTGGTCGTTGAGGAAATTCACCATCTCCTTGCCCACCCTCACGTGGTATTTGCGGGAGAGCATATTGACATGCAGGTTGTTGATTCCACGGATGTTGAAGTAGAGTTCCGACTTTCCGGGTGTCTGCACCAATATGTCTGCCAGCTCTTCCACAAGCATGTCGTTGATGTGGTCGAGGGGGATGTTGATGGTGAGTTTCTGTACTGCCGTCTCCTTGACGTCGTTAAGCAGGTCGACAGAGAGTATCTGGATGTCGTATTCGGTCTCCTTGAATCGTCTTGGCACGTATTTAGCCCTGACGAAAAGAGGTGTTCCGACGATGAACAGATGATGTACCTCCAGCCACGATTTTCCGAAGAGTGCGATTTCTCCCGCTCCTTCGAAGTCCTCCATCGTGACGATGCCGTATGGGTTTCCATTCTTGGTCTGACCCTGTCGGAGGTTGGTCACGATGCCACCGAAGGTAAATTCCTGCATCTTCGACAGGCGCTCTTTATCAGCCAGTTCCGACATGTGAGCCGTGCATACGTGGTTGAGTATGATGCTGTATTCGTCAAGTGGATGTGCAGAGAGGTATATGCCCACGTAATCACGCTCTTTGTCCAGTCGCTCCATGTCGCTCCAACGCTGGAAGTCGGTTGGCGGCTGTGGGTGCACCACCTCCACGGCGATGCCCATGTCGCCGAACAGTGAGTTGGTCGTCTGCTGCTTGTCGCTTTGGAATTTTGCACCGTAGCGCATCAGCGCGTCGAGGAATGTGTCGCCTTGAGGTGTCTTGCTGAAGTAGGCATCGCGTGGTATTCCGAAGCGGTCGAACGCGCCGGCGAGAATCATGCTCTCAATGGACTTGCGGTTGCACGCGTTGAGGTTCACACGCTCGAAGAAGTCGTACACGGTGGTGTAGGCACCGTTTTTCTTGCGTTCGTCGACGAGTGCCTTCACAGCTCCTTCGCCCACGCCCTTCACGGCTACAAGTCCGAAACGGATATCGCCCTTGCTGTTCACGGAGAATTTCTGGTTGCTCTCGTTCACGTCGGGTCCATAGGTGTCGACACCCATGGACTTGGACTCGTCCATCAGCTTACGGATCTCACTGATATTGGCATAGTTGCGTGTCATCACGCCAGCCATATACTGCGCAGGGAAGTTGGCTTTCAGGAACGCCGTCTGGTATGCCACCCACGAATAGCATGTGGCGTGGCTCTTGTTGAAGGCATAAGACGCGAACTTCTCCCAGTCAGCCCAGATTTTCTCAAGAGTCTTCGGGTCGTGTCCGTTGGCCTGTCCTCCGTTGATGAACTTAGGCTTCAGCTCATCCAGCTTGTCTTTCAGCTTCTTTCCCATGGCCTTACGCAGCGTGTCGCTCTCACCACGGGTAAAGTTGGCAAGCAGTCGGGAGAGGAGCATGACCTGCTCTTGGTAGACTGTGATACCATAGGTGTCCTTCAGGTACTTCTCCATGATGGGGATGTCGTACTCGATGGGCTTACGGCCGAGTTTACGGTCGATGAAGTCAGGGATATAGTCCATAGGTCCCGGCCGGTAGAGGGCGTTCATGGCGATGAGGTCCTCAAACACATGGGGTTGCAGCTCACGCAGGTATTTCTGCATGCCTGTAGACTCAAACTGGAAGGTACCGATTGTGCGTCCGTCGCAGTAGAGCTGGTATGTGGCCTTGTCGTCGATGGGTATGTTGTCGATATTGATTTCCACACCCATGCTGTCGCGCACGTTCTCCACGGCTTCCTTCAGTATGGACAGGGTCTTCAGTCCCAGGAAGTCCATCTTGATCAGTCCTGTCTCCTCAATCACGTGGCCGTCGTATTGCGTGCAGCGCACCTTCTCTTTCGTCTCCTTGTCGTCGGCGGTCGACACGGGCACCCAGTCGCTGATGTCGTCTCGGCAGATGATGGTACCGCAAGCATGCACACCGGTGTTGCGCACGTTGCCTTCCAGCATCTGGGCATAGGCGATGGTGGTGCGCAGGTTCTCGTCGGGAGAGGTAGCCGCGTCCCTCACTTCTGGCACGCAGGCTATGACGTTCTTCAGGTTCATCTTCATGCCGTCTGGCAGACGGTCTGGTATGGCCTTGCACAGGTCGTTCGACACTTTGAGGTCCAGCTTCCGCACACGTGCCACATCCTTGATAGCCAATTTTGTTGCCATACTTCCGTAGGTGATGATATGGGCCACTTTCTCGGCCCCGTATTTGTCGGTCACCCACTGCAGCACCTTACCTCGTCCGTCGTCGTCGAAGTCCACGTCGATATCCGGGAGGGAGATACGGTCCGGGTTGAGGAATCGCTCGAACAGCAGGTCGTACTTGATGGGGTCCACCATCGTGATGCCCAGGCAGTATGCCACGGTGGAGCCTGCTGCTGACCCTCGGCCTGGTCCGACCCACACGCCGAGCTCATTCCTCGCCGCGTTGATATAGTCGGATACGACGAGGAAGTAGCCCGGGAAGCCCATGGTCTTCATGATATGCAGCTCGAACTTGATCTGTTCTGCCACGTGTTCTGGAAGCGGGTCTCCATACAGTCGCTTTGCGCCGTCGTAGGCCAGTTTTGCCAAGTAGTCTGCCTCGAACTTGATGCGGTAGAGCTTGTTGTATCCGCCAAGTCGTTTGATTTTCTTCTCACCGTCCTCGCGGCTCATCACCACATTGCCGTTCTCGTCCTGTGTGAACTCGTTGTACAGGTCCTCCTCGGTCAGACGTTGCCTGTATTCCTCCTCCGAGCCGAACTCCGCCGGTATGGGGAAGTTAGGCATGATAGGGTCGTGGTCGATGCTGTAGGTCTCAATCTTGCTCAACACCTCGCACGTGTTTTCCATGGCCTCAGGGATGTCGGAGAACACGTCGTACATCTCCGCACGGGTCTTGAACCACTCCTGCTTGGAGTAGAGCATACGGTTGGGGTCGTCGAGGTCGCGACCGGTCGACAGGCAGATGAGGTGGTCGTGCGCCTCGGCGTTCTCTTCGTCCACGAAATGTACGTCGTTCGTGCAGACCAACTTGATATTGTGTTTCCGTGCCAGCTCTATCAGTCCTTTGTTGCAGATTTGCTGCAGTGGGAAGGTCTCGCGGTTGGCTCGCTGGTTAGGGTTTTTCACTTCGTGGCGCTGTAGCTCAAGATAGAAATCGTCGCCGAAGAGGTTCTTGAACCATAGCGTGGCTTCCTCTGCTTTCTGCATGTCGCCCTTGCGAATGGCGTCTGGGATCTCGCCTGCGATACATGCTGAGCAGGCAATCAAGCCCTCATGGTATTTCTCCAGCTCTGCATGGTCGGTTCGTGGACGCATATAGAATCCGTCGGTCCATGCGTGGCTCACGAGTTTCACGAGGTTGTGGTAGCCTTTCTCGTTCTTAGCCAGCAGTATGAGGTGCCATCCTCCTGTGTCCAGTTTTCCTTCTTTCTTGTCCATCGACCGTCGGGCGCAGTACATCTCGCAGCCGAAGATGGGCGTAAAGTCCACATCGGGGTTCTTCTTCTTGAGTTTCTTCACGTAGTTGAAATACTCCTTGATTCCGAACATATTGCCATGGTCAGTGATGGCCATGCCTTTCATCCCATCGGCTATAGCTTTGTCTACCAGCTTGTCTATCTTCGACTGTCCGTCGAGAATCGAATATTGCGTATGTACATGCAAATGTACAAATTGCGGCTTTTCCATAATTATAATGAAGAATGAAGAATGAAGAATGAAGAATCATTTTCCTGTACTACCTTTTCAATGACCCAAAACATGTTCATTCTATAAATTATTATTTCTTTTTGTAGTGTTAATTGAAGAGATAAGCAGAGCGATTAGCTCATCACAGTCTTTTTGCATACTTTCATATCCTGCATTATTTAAGCATTCAGCTTCATATAATAATTCCAACCACCCCTCAGTTTCATTTGCTTCTTTTAAGGCAATTGATAATTTATTTACGAAATCCGCAGGGCTTTGCGCAAATTCCGACTCTCTCACATTTGCATTAATTGATGTACCTGATTTTAGTAACTGAGAATGTAATGGGCGTAGAGCATAGTCACTACTCAAAGACCTTACAAGTTTAATTATACGCACGCCAAAATGTTTACTTTTTTGGTGTAATATAGAGTTATGCCTTCTTTGATTCATATTTTTTATTAAATCAACTTCAAAATCTATTCTTGAGCTCATTATTGTTTGATTGCGACTAAACTGACTCATGTCAAAATACTTTTCCGAATATATTTTATTCATTATATTCCTCTATTCACTTACCAGAGGCTTTCCTTCTTGGTCGATACCTTCCGCAGAGTAATAAATATGCTTGCAGGATGAGTTGTTGAAAAATTCAACGACGGCGTTTCCGTTGGCATCAGTTCTGAGGTCGGGTTTCCAGAACAGGGTGCGTCGGAAGTCCTCCATCGGAGGGAGGTTGGTGTAGTCTTCCATCTGGAAGGTGGTGGGCTTGTTGAAACCTTGGAAGTGAGTACGTCTGATACCTTTTTCCTTGTTATAGAAGCGTTTGTGTACGTATAGATAGACTGTGATGGGGTGCATCGAAGCCAGTTCGTTGGCACGGATGTAGTTGGTGTATGCGTCGTCGTCCTCGGAGACGTACACGCTCTTCACCTCGTCGATGAAGTCGGGCATACGCTCTGCACCACTCGTGTTGCCGGTCCAGTTGACGGTATATGTGTTGGCCGTGTACTGCGATATGGTGACGTACTGGTTGTTCACAATCCAGAGGATCGGCCGGTTCTTGTATCGCAGGCCTCCTTTGTAAATCACGTAGCGGTAGTCGTCGGTCACGTCGCCGTCCACGGGTACAATCTCGCCGTTCGTCTGTGTGCTGACCACGTCGCCTTCCTCGTCGATCGTGGTCACCTGATACATTTCTCTCAGTTCGTCGTCGCCGGTGAAGAATGCGTTTTTCTCTTTGAGCCACTGGTAGATGGTGGGCAGCGGCTCGCCCTTGTCCTGTATCTGGTCTGTGGCCTCGTCGATATTGTAGTAGACGGTTGACTTTCTGGCTCCTGTGTTCTCGTCAAACCACGGTGAGTTGGACGAGTCCGTGAAATAGCGCTTCTTGATTTTCACGGTGGGAATGACGTAGACGCCGTTACGCTTTGCCAGGGTGTTGTCTTTCTCTGCGTTGGCAGCCTCTTCCTTGGCTTTGACGAAAGGTTCTGGCAGCGGAACCGGCTCGGTCTCGTAGGGTGAGAGGTAGCGGGGCTCCGGCGAGAAATGGCGGTCGATGGCCACAGTATAGGCAGCGTTCTTGTCGTTGTACTTCGTCTGCATCTGCATCTCCCACTCTCCCTCCAGGTCAGGCATCTTGAAGGCATAGCCTCCAACGCTGTCGGTCACCGCCTCACCCGTATAATGCTCTCCTGTGGCGTTCTCGCCAGTGGTGTTGAAGAGGAACACACGCAGGTCGACGCCGTTCACGGGGTGCTTCTTTCGCCATTTGTTCATGTCGGGTTTCAGCTGGCCGTGTATGTAGAGCTGGTTCTCGATTGGCTGGAACTTGCCGGGGAACCCATCGATGTCCTTCCATTTCTTAGCTCCGGTATAGAGATGCCAGTCGTAGCGTCTCCACCCCTGCACCATCATCAGGAGGTCGGATGCCTGACGGTGCTGGCGGTCGTCGACCTCGAAATAGTAGTCGGGGTTGGCGATATATCCTTTCACGTCGCTGCTGAGCAGCATCCACGTCATCGCATTGCCCGTCTTTCCGTCGGTCAGCGTTGCGGCATCCATGGCGGAGAACGAGAGTTCGGCGTTTGGTGCAGACTTCACTTCCACACGTACTTTCCCGCACGGACGCAGCTCCGTGGTCGTGGTGGTGAGGTGTATGCTGTCGTTGTCGGACTTCATGGGGCAGACGAAAAAGAGTCGCTCGCCAAGAATCTGTCCCTGTGCGTTGAACACGGTGAGCTGGTTCACCCCTGCCGGCAACTGCTGGCGGTCGAATTCCAATTCCACGAGTGGCTCGGCACTTAGCGTGTCGTAGGACACGACATTGCCTCGGTTCATCAGCGTATAACCCAGTAGCTGTCCCTCCAGACCGTCGGACGAGCGTATGCCTGCGGTGATGTTGTCGTCGAGCGTGTTCACACTGAGCACACATCCGTCGGCCTTG
This sequence comes from Bacteroidaceae bacterium, assembly GCA_017483765.1. Lineage (GTDB taxonomy): Bacteria > Bacteroidota > Bacteroidia > Bacteroidales > Bacteroidaceae > UBA3839. Next base: position 35,295 of record JAFUVE010000090.1, read on the forward strand.
GCCTCAGGCAGTTTGAAATCCTGACGCTTACCTTCTGCCGTGGTCAGGACGAACTTATAGGTTCCGATAGATGGTGTGAGCTCAAACAAGCCGAGTCCGTCGGAGTTGGAGCTTACGGTGCATACGTCGTTGCCCTGTGGATCGGTCACGATGCCCATCACCTCGGCGAATCGTCCGTCTTCGTCGAGGACACGGAATGCCACCTTGCTTGTGAGACCAACGACGAGGTCCCCGCCTTCGGGATAGAATCCCACCTTATATGAGTTAGACGAACGCTTCTTTCCGGGCACATATCCTGCGTCCAGCTTCGCCCTTCCGTCGGGAAGTCGGTGGATATAGCTGAGTTCGTCGATCTGTGGCTTCATGTAGTCGCCCTCCACTTTCGGCTTTCGGTAGACAGGGAACACACGTGAGAAACCGACGTCGTTTCCCCAGTTGCGCATATATCGGGTGTAGGCACGCACTTCGTAAAAGCCGGTGCCGAACACGCTGTCGAGCGGAAGGTCGCCATACCCTACCCCGTTCTCCATCTTCACCTTGTGCGTCTGAACTACGTCGCCGCTCGGATTGAGCAGCTCCACATACAGCACCTTGCTTATATTCGAAGGTGCACCAGTGTCCGTCCGTATGGAATAGGCCTTGAAGAAGATACGCTCACCTTTGAAATAGCCGGTGTTGTCGAAATGTAGATATACTTTCTCTTGAGGATTGAGTTTGTTGAACAGCAGACCGTGCTTGATCAAGTTCACCACGTGTTCCAATTCATTCTGTGCGGAGACAGCGGCTGGGAGCCATGCGAACAGTCCCAGCAATAACAGCATTTGTATTCTTTTCATTTTCTGTGTCTTAAGGAATATATCCATAAATTTCATCGCCCGATAATATTCCAAGATGCAAAAATACGAAAAAAAACGAAGAATGAAAAACGAAAAACAAAGAAATTTACATAATGAGAAATATTTTTGGGGACGGATGTCCTCAGCTTTCTCCACCCCCATATCCCCCGAACTCCGAGTATTTGTTAGAAAAGAAAAAACCAAACATCAGATATTCTGACATTTGGCTTTTTTATTGTGGTGCCACCAGCACCATAATTTTTAATTTTACTTACTTTTGCTTAATTTGCAATTTTACTAACTATCTGATTTTCAATTATAGTTAGAAAAGTAAGATTAAGTAAAATTAACGGCTGATACACCAATGATACACCAATGATACACCAAAAATTTTGGTGTATCAGAATTTTTTATTAACTTTGCATCAACAAACAACAAAACATTAATTCTTTAATAATTTTTGGCATGAGAACGTATTATTTGAGGACAAGAAAAAGCGATGGCAAAGCACCTTTGTACACTCGCATTTTATCCAGGAAAAACAATTTCAGGGTACAACTAAACACAGGTGTTGAAGTTGACGTGGCATCATGGCTAAATGCTGAAAAGAAGTCAGCAGGGAAAGCAAATAAATCGGTTTGGGACTTCATGCCGTCTGAAATAAAGAAGATGGTTGAAGTGATAGACGATGCAATTACATTGGTGATGGAGCTGCCGGACTGCACAAAAGAAAGCGTTGAGGCGGCTGTTAATAATGTGAGATATGCAGAAGCAATAGAATCACATAGGATAGTTGAGGAACAGGAGAAAGCGAAGAAACAGGCCGAGGAAGAGAGGAAGAAAGCGGATAAGGCAAAAGCGGACGCAGATGTTATTTCATACCTTGAAAACCTGATAGAGGGCATGAAAAACGGCGATGTGCGTATCAGTGGCAAAGGACAGCACAAGGGCGAGCGGTACACGGCAGGCACAATTAAGATGTGGAATAACTTGCTGGGAATCCTACGGCGTTTCATGGCTAAAAAGAAATTCACTTGGAAGGATATTGACCAGAAACTGGCTAACAGGTTTGTGGGGATGCTGGAAGATGAAGGCTACATGGCAAAGACACGAAACAAATATGTTGGCGAGTTTGTGGCATTGATTAACCGGGCAGGAAAGGAAGGGAAACACGACAACACAAAAGCAACTGAATATTTCAATAAACCAAAGGTTGATGAATCAAAGAAAGCGACCGAGGTGTATTTGACAGCGGACGAGTTGCAAGGGCTGTTTGATTTGAAACTTTCAGGACTTCAAGAGAAAGTAAGGGATATTTTTCTTATCGGCTGTTACGTTTGCCAACGAGTAAGCGACTACTCCAGGCTAAAAGAAAGCAACTTCACGACTACCCCCCGCGGAACTCAAATAATTGAGCTAAGACAGCAAAAGACAGGTACTTTGGTTAAGATACCAATCTTAAATCAGAATCTTGTCACATTGGCGGAGAAATACGGATATAACCTACCCTCGATCCCTGACCAGATAATAAACCGATATATCAAAGACATTTGTCGAATGTTGGCGGACAAGATGCCGACAATGAAAGAAGAGTATACGACATTGCTAACAATGAAGGAGAAGGCGAAGGAAGAGCGAGGAGAAACCACCTACAAGAGGAACAATGAAGGGAAGCCAGTAAAGGAGAAATGGGAAATGATAACAACCCACACCGCAAGGCGCACAGGCATAACATTAATGTATCTTTCGGACAAATTCGACACACGGCAAATGTTGCACGTAACAGGGCATAAAGAGCTCAAAACATTCAACGACTACATTAAACTTTCCGGCGATGATGTGGCGGACGAAATGCAAAAGAGAAAAGGTGATGAAGATATATTTTAATGAACATGGAAAAAACTAAAAAATACATAAACACGTTATCAAATGCAATAGACGTGATAATCCAGGATGCTAAAAGAAATGAACATGGCATAACCTTTGTAGAGGTGGAAAAGGTTGTTAACGGCCTGGATATTGCAGACGTTATCAGTGAAGAGCCGGACAACACGCAGGAAAAGTGGATGGAGGTATCAGGCAACACACCAGACGAACTGAAAGCAAGATGGGATGGTGGCAAAGGGATGGTGGCAGAATACATCAAAGCGTCAGAGCAAAGAGCCGATGAGCATTTCAGCAGATACGGCAAACGGCCACAACCAACGCACCTAAAAGAAACAACCGAGGCAATAGACAGGGCACTGCAAAGGCTGTTGAAGTGGCAGGAAGGGCACGAAAAGGAAGCTGAGGGGCAGACCACAACACCGACAGCCAGGAGAGAGCAGAAAAGATTTAGCGTGAATATCAGCAAGGCACGAGCAGCAACGATACTGGAACGGCTGAAAGCGGATGGATATATAGCCAGGGAAACAATGTTAGCAGACTGGCTGTCTGCTTTGGGCATAGACAATAATGAGTTCAAAAAGATACGATGGACGAAGAAGCAGAGCAGAAACAAAGACAAAGTAAGTGCGGCGTCACTCATCGACTTTCTTTGCTGCTTGAAATTAAACATGAATAAAATAAAAGACGCAGTGGGCGATGTATTTCTGCCCAAGATAACCCCGGATAGCTTTACCCAATTTCAAAAAAAATACACATCGGAATACCACGAAGAATTAAAAAATTTAATTAGCTAACACACTGATTTTCATATCAAAATAAACCGATATAGACATAATGTTTATATCGGTTTATTGTTTGTATTTTCTTTTGTTTTTAACTTTGCATCAAAATAACAATAACCAATTAATATTCAAGGAATATGGAAGATATTTTGACTAAAATTCTCGATTACGTTATTGACGGCGTAAGTGAGAGATTGCAAGCAAAAATAGACGAAAGGGGAACAACCAAAGAACCGAAGTATTACAGCCGCGATGAGGTGTGCAGACTGCTTCACATTACGCCCCCGACCTTGCTGAAATACACAAAGAATCACTGGTTGACCGCTCACAGAATAGACAGGAGAGTGCTCTATGATGCGATAGAAATAGATAACGCAGTGAAATACGGGGTGGCCAAAAGGAAACGTTAAAAACACCCCCACCCACCCCCAAATTACTTTGCGAATAGATCGATTCACTTCCCAGAAAAATTTTTATTTTTTTCATTCAAAAAGCGGCCGACACCGCAAGGACGCCGACCGCTAAAAAAAGTTCCTATGGCAAAAATACAAAAAAATAACGACAATTCAAAGTCTGGTGACGGGGATTCATTACTCCTGTCAACATTTTTTAAGATGGTGCCAGACTACTGCGTGGGTGAAAGCAAACGGACTCTTTTTGACTATCTACTATACAAACAACATTGTTTGGGCAAAGATGTAAACAGTTTTAATATTTCTATTAATCGGATATACGAGGAAACGGGCATAAAAAAAACGAAAACAAAAAAAATCCTTTATGAATTTGAGAGTGCGGGTTGGCTTAAAGTAAGCAAAGGATCATTCTTAAACAATCCACACACTAATTTGTTTGTTGATTATGCGGTATTGACAAATCATCTTGACAAATACATCAAAACAGGCACCCCGACGTATGATTACTTTATTAAAATCATGCAAAAATATGCAGATATACAAACAATTAATGAAGAAGAAATTAACGAAATCCGTGACCGTTTGCAGACTGTTTTTGATGCAAGATTTAGTTTATACAACGAACACCACACCAAGAAATATCAGCACAAAATGATTCCACTAACACCGGGTGGAAAAGAAAAGATTATGCAATATTTGCGGGATAAATGGTGCTATCAACTCAATTCTGACGACAAATTATATAAAGGCTTTGTGGCATTTTCTGATGCTATATTGTATAAAAAAATAGAAACAAAAGACCCGATTATTACATATCTCTGGAAAGACGATTCGGGGCATTATGTCAACGTTCAAAACAATTATAACACCGCCGTAACCTATGATTATTTCAACCCTGAAGAATACCCGGACGAGTGCGGTATTAACCCGCCGTAACCCAACTAACCGCTTTCGGGAAATCAAAAAAACACAGAAAACTGACAGCCCCCTTAGCAGAAATCTGATAACCCACTATGTTAGCAGAAATCTGATAACCCACTATGTTAGCAGAAATCTGACAACATAAAGAATATATATAAAGAATATAATAATAAAGAAAATTCCTATATAACATTTTTCAAGCTTTCAGCGAAAAATGTGTACATTATTTTATTTATTTTTTTCAGCATTGATGAAGTGTTTAGATTGTTCAAACATGGTATGCAAGCAATACTTTGTTCATGATGACAAATGGACTGGATATTGCACCCAAATTCGTGATACTGTCAGCGGCGATGATCCATGCAGATGGACGAAGCAGCTGCAATTAGATTTTTTCAGTGATAACAATAAAAATAACAAGAATGACAAAAGAAGATGTGAAATTATTTTCGGGCAAACTGAAATGGTTTAAAGAGTGGCACGGCAACAACAAGCCGGAAAGCATATTGACAACATTCATAACTGGAGTGTTTAAGGTGTCGGAGAAAGAAGCCAGAAAGATATTGAAGGAAGCTGTCAAATTGAAGTTAGTGACGATTGTTGATGGTATTGCCACCATCATTTAGACGCTTTGGGATGGTGGGGAGATATTAGTATTTTCACATCATCTTATTTATATTGCAAAGTCGAGTTTACAATTAAGGGATATTACACCCCGAGAATATAATATTTTCAAAAATATTTAATTTGTATTTTCAGATGAAACCAGCAAATTTTCACGTTTTAATTTGTATTTTCAGATGAAGCAAGCAAATAAGATACATAATTTGTATAATGTTACTTATCGGATAGTTACACAAATATTTTGATATTTAAATTATTATTTTTTATCTTTGCAATAGTATAAATTTAAATTAAAATTAAAAAGTATGCGAACACCCAAAAATTATTTGAGTTCCTTATGCGAGGGAGTTGTTAGCCCTCAAATGCTATCTGATGTTCTATATAGCTACAACAAAAGAGCCAAGAATTATCGAAACCAAATGGAAAAAAGCGATTATGAGCGGTACAAGGATAGTGCAAAAGAGAAAATGATAAACTTATATGAAAAGAAAGATTTTCTTTTGACACATTTTGCCGCACCTGTATGCCTTCACAAAGTCGAGAGGAAAAGAAAAGTCAGGAGGTACGATGACGAAGAAGAATACTATCAGACACAAAAAGAAGACATCATTGATCGTGGTTGTTATTTCGACAGAGATACATGGGAATATGTGGAATTTATAGACATATTCATATCGGTTTCTGACTATTATTTATATTATGAGCTTCCCGGACATTCTTTTCATTTACCCATTGAATCACGCGAAATAAAAAACTCCCAACTCGACATAATTACACTGGACGAGTTGAGGAACAAAGGAGAAGAAGTCGGCGAGTTGCTTTCACTTCAATTCTGCGACAAAGTTTATAATCAGCTTAAAAATCAATTAAATGATGGCAAAGTTAATAAATGATATGGCGGAAACAAACCACATCAACGTGGAAAAATTCAATAAAGTTCTGCAAGATAATGGCGGCTTATCTTATTTGGGGGACACAATGGAATCAATGCAAATACTTATTGAGATAACAGCCAGGAATTGTTATTCATGGAGAGGAAAAGACCCTGAATTGTTGTACCACATAGAAGACTGCGCAATAGCAATGGGCAATGCTTTACACCTGTTATCGTCATTAACAAAGGTTTAAACGTCTGACCTTTATATCCGGCGGCTGGGGCTTTGTGTCTCAGCCGCTTTTTTTGTTTCGGTTTTGAAAAAAAATCCGAAAAATAATTGTATATTTATTTGGAATGTGTCTAAATTATACTTATCTTTGCAACTGAAAATATTAAGGTTTTAAAGATTGTTTTTGATATGAAGAATCAAGAAAATATGTTTGTGCCGAGACAGGACTACGACAACGAGTTTTCAAGACTGAAAGAGGCCATCAGACAAGCCAACGAGGCTTACGGCCGCTTATCGGCAAATATAGACCTGTTGGGGCTCCCTTCCCCTCTTGATGTGTCTTTGGAGTGGCTAACCAAATTCATTGATGAGCGAATAAAAGCGGTTAAGGATAATTGCCTATTTGATGCCGCCACAACGGACAGGCTGTCCGATGGCTGGACGAAGATAGGCGAGAAGGCCGAGAAAGACGTAAAAGCCGTTGAGCGGTTTGTAAGGTCGCACAAGAAACATATCCACCTCAACGAGGTATCGGGATTGTTTGAATTTAATGACCTCAACGCATTGACTATTGCGAGAGTTGAAAAACCTTTGTCGGAGGATTGTATTACACACCTTCATTTGCTTTCAGAATTGCGCCAGAATGTGCGAGACCTCCGTCAGTGGGAAAAGCAACACAACGTCCACAAAAAGCCGTTAGAGTGGCTGTTACGAGCCACCGAGGACACACTAAAGACTGAATGGGTTAAAGGTGGCATGACCATTGACTTTCAGAAGGAACGGCAAGAATACATGGGGGCGGCTTTGTGGCTTAGAAAAGCGTATGAGGAAAGTATTGTTTAACGTTTTAAATCAATTATATATGCAAGAAATAATTAACACCCTAAAGGCAATGCAGACCGAACTGCAGGAATTGCGAGAATGGAAGGAAAGCCAGGAGAGAATCGACGAATGTGAGAAAGCCATTGAGGCGGAGAACATAACCGAGTTTAACGCATTCATTGCCGAGAGGAAAGCCCGGGAACAGAGCAACCGGGAAGCAGCGGAAACAATCAAAACGATGCTGAAATGATAGTCAGAAAAAAACACATCAACACCGATGCCAATGAAATACAACTGGCTATCAGTTACGGCAAACCGGACGTAAAAGAGTGGTGCCGGGATCTATATGCAAAGATTGCATATTGGCCAAAGGTACTTTCAATGACATGGAGCCAGGAAGAAATTATATCCTATTTTTCACAAAACTGCTTTTCCGGCTATCAGCAAAAATACAGGGTGCAGTTGGCCAGATGGGCAACCGCTGCGGCCATCAGAGAGGGATATTTCGTTGAAGATGTTATTTTGCCGAGAACGTACAAAATTTCTGATAAACTTTGTGAATCCATTAAAAACAACAAGGAACTTGCGGAAACACTTTCAAGCATGATGGAGGGAAAGCACGATGAGAGCGAGAAAATAACATGAGTGTGCCGTGAATGTGGGCGAAAAGGTGAGATGTAAGAAGGATTTTTTCTTTTACACCACTTTATTAGCACCCATTCCGTAACATTATTCAATATATATTAACGATTTTCACTCCGCCGTCTGCTGTCCGGGATGGATGGTGGACGGCTTTCTGCTGGAATGCTTTATTTCTGAAAAAATTTTTGCCAATTCAAAATAAATTTCTAACTTTGCACTATCTTCTCATACAAAGAAGAAGAATTAATGTTTGTTTAGACACTTTCAGCCGTGATGGCTGGAGGTGTTTTTTGTCTGATACACCAATGATACACCAAATTTTTACTTTGGCAAAAAACAAAAATTGCCAACTACTTAACTATCAAGTAATTGGCAAATTTCATTGTGGTGCCACCAGGATTCGAACCGGGGACACACGGATTTTCAGTCCGATGCTCTACCTACTGAGCTATGGCACCATCATCAATTTTGCTTTTCAAAACCCCTTGGTTTCGTTTGCGGGTGCAAAGTTAGGCATTTTTTTAATACTGACAAAATTTTTTCAAAAAAAAATACGCATTATTATTTTTTTTACTAGAAATACTTGTCATAACAATATTTTTTTGTAACTTTGCATCCGAAATTTAAAAACGGTCATGTCATATGGCATGTTTTTACGGGAAGTAGCGCAGTTGGTAGCGCACTACGTTCGGGACGTAGGGGTCGGGCGTTCGAGTCGCCTCTTCCCGACATTTTCAACAAAAACGTTCTTCGGTTATGGAGAACGTTTTTTATTTAGTGACGTAGGGTTCTGAGCCAAATGTCGCCTCTTCCCGACTAAGAAAAAAGCTCTTCGGTTACAACGGAGAGTTTTTTTTGTGTGAGTGACGTAGGGTTCTGAGCCAAATGCCGCATCTTACCGACATTTTCAACAAAAACGTTCTTCGGTTACGGAGAACGTTTTTTATTTAGTGACGTAGGGTTCTGAGCCAAATGTCGCCTCTTCCCGACTTTTAAAAAAGCTCTTCGGTTACAACGGAGAGTTTTTTTTGTGTGAGTGACGTAGGGTTCTGAGCCAAATGTCGCATCTTACCGACAGATTTAGTTACAAGACGCCCCACGGGGCGTCTCTACTAGCAAAAGGATAAGGTTACAAGACGCCCCACGGGGCGTCTCTACTGGCAAAAGGAGAAAGATACGAAAAAAATTGAGATCAACCAAAATCAAAATAGCAGAATAAATCGTGAATCAATAATAACTTGTCACGCCCTCCCTGCACGCCTGCGGTTATAGATTACCATAATCTCGTGGTAGGCACGTTGTCCTGCCCTTGGATTTTTAAGTGCAGAGAGCCCGACGGCCCATAAGCGGACAGCGAGATTCATGTCATGCTGCGGGTTGTAACGTCCCTGAATGGTGTTGAACATCTCGATGGACTTTTCGCGACTGGCACGGTCAGCATTCGTAAACTTCCTGTGACCCACAATTTTATTACATTCGCTGACGAGGACGGGTGAGATCTGCAGGATTCCCAGATACTGTCCGTTCCTTGCATTGGGGTTCTGTTTGCTCTCATGCTGTGCAATCGACCAGATGAGGTCGTTCCACTCTGAATCCGTGGCTTTCTGAGCATCCACAGTCGAAAAAAGACATAGGAAACTGAAAGCCAGCAACATTACTTTCATTTTCATTCAATACGTAATTTTTGAAATTCGTAACACCATCACGGAGACGAATTTCTGTTAACATTCATTCAATTCGAGTGCAAAGTTACGGATTTTTTTGAAAATAAGCAAATTAACAACAAAGAATCTCCATTTCAGCCCTCGCCCCACAATCGCAAAAAAAATCCTGCAGACAGCCTATTCACTGTCTGCAGGATAGTCAAAGACTTAAGAAAGGGTCTATCTGAATATAGCCTTCTTTCCGTTTCCGTTCACGAAGATACCCTTCGTCGGCTTGTCCACTCGCTGACCGGCCAGGTTGTACCATACGTCGTTCAGTGCAGGGTCTTCCTTGCGTACTGTCTCGATGTCGGTCGACTCGTCTTCCTCATCCATCTCGTCGTTCATCGGCTTCACCTGACCAGACGTGTAGGTGTAGGATGCTGATGCCGGAAGACATCCGTCGTAGCTTGCAGTCACGGTCAGCGTACCGTTCTGTGTGAACGTGAAGGTATTGCCTCCCACAGTCGGAGAGTCAGACTCCTCGGTAATGACAACCTTGATGTTGTCGAGCTTCAACGATGAGTCAGCACGAGGCGACACGTAGTAGAATCCGTAGAAGTCGGGACTGGTTCCGGCAGGAAGCACGAAGGTTCCGTTGGTGCCGTTGGAGATTGAGTAGTTCACGGTACCGGTCGAGCGGTCTACAGTCAGCTTGTAGTGATACCAAGCGCCGGATGCCAGGTTCGTGGTCTGGTTGCCCTGGTTCAGGGTGTACGTGGTCGAGGCCTTACCGCCGTTCACAAGCTCAAACAGATAGTTGGCCCCGCCGTTCTTGTAAGCGTACTGATCCCACTGATTCCAGTTTCCAGGAAGGGCACCGCCCTTGGTCATCACGCAAAGCTCCGTCTGCTCGTTGTACCGCGAGGTGTAAGCCAGGGCCGCGTCGAATTCCACGGTATAAACCTTTGCAGCCGCCAGGTTCACGTCTATCGTGGAGTATGCGTAGCGAGTACGTCCGCTGTTGCTGTAGCGGAAATACTTGCCGTAGGTAGCGTCTCCGCTTACCAGGCTCATGTTGCCCGGGTCGAGAGCAGTCCAACCGCTCACACCGTTCATGCTCTCGTGGTTCTGCGTATAGACGGTCTGAGCCGAAGAGTTCTTATAAACCTTGATGTTGTCAAGCTTAAATGTGGAGTAATAACGTCCTGCTACGAGGTAGAAGCCAGAGAATGCTCCGCTGCTTCCCGACGGCAGGTTGTATGTGCCGCCGCTGCCATTGCTGATGCTCCATTTCACCGTGCCCGAACCCTGGCTGACCACAAGCTTGTAGTGGTACCATGTTCCGCTGCCAAGATTCGTAGTCGTAGACGTGCCGTTCACAGAATAGGTCGTGCTGTTCTTTCCCGCAGTGACGTCGAAGAGCATGTTGCGGTTGCCGTTGATGGCCGCGTAGTTGTCCCATACATTGGTAGGCATCACTCCGTTCTGGCTCATCACGCAGAACTCCACTCCGTCGGTGTTGCCAGACTTGATTGCCAGGTCGAACTCGATGGTATAGTCGTTCCACGGGCTGACGTTCACTCCAGACGGCTTGGTGTAAGCATAACGGGTGTTCGTTCGCTGAGTGTCAATGTAGAAGTACTTGCCGTAACCTCCGTCACCGCTTCCGATGCTGATAGCCGCGCCAGGGGTGGTCCATCCGCTGACAGCTGACACGTTCTCATAGTTCTCGCTGTAGCCGCTTCCGTTCGCACCTCCGGCACTGCCGATAGTGACGGGACTGGTGTTGCCATAACTGTCAGTGAAAGTGGCACTCAATGCCGGGGTGGCAGTACGTCCATTGTAAGTGAACGGCTGAGGTGTGACGGTCACCACGGGATATCCGTTGCTCCAGTCAGTCTGTGCAATGTCCGGCTCAGCACATTCACCGATTTCTCCGCTGCCGATCTTCAGCCAGAGTCCACCCTGCTTGTGTGCCAGCGTATAGGTGTAGCCACCGAGTCCTTCCACGATGATGTCGGAGAGGCTTCCCTCAACCTGTCCGAGGTTGCCGAGATAATAGAGCCCGTTGTTGAGCGTGCCATGAGTGTTGAACTCAAACACAGGTGCGAGGTAACGAGGTCCGAAGCTGGTCCAGTTGTCACCTGTCTTTCGGTCGATGATGAGCTTTGTCAGATTCAGACGGTCAGCAGAATAGTCGCTGTTCACGTCGATCTTCACCCGTGAACCATATTTCAGGTCCAGAGCCGTTGTGGTGAGGCTTCCGCTATGGTTCTGTCCTCCAGGAATCAGGGTGGATCCATAGAGCATCTGTATGCCTCCTCCGAATGTTCCGCCGTCGGAGTTCAGTGTGGTGAAGCGGTTCATGAACACCGGGCTGCTGCTGAGTGTTCCGTTGAAATTCACGGCTCCAGCCCAGATGTCGGTCCGTCCCGTGTAGGCCAGGGTCTTCTTCGATATGTTCAGTGTGCCCTTGCCTTGCTTGACGAAACTCATCGGACCTTCCAGACCGGCGTCATTGGTCGTGAAGTTCAGCGTGTGCGTCATCGTGAAATGGCCGATGTTGCTATTGTTGTTGTTGCCTTCGGTCAGCGTCGGAACATGCATCACGAGCAGCCTTGGTGCTACACGGCCGGACACACTGTAGGTGTTGTCGGTGAAGCCGAAGGTCAGCAGGTCTTTGCCGTTCAGCGATGAGGTCATCGTGCTGCCAGAATAGACGACGGTGCGGTCCTCGAGGGTCAGTGGCGGAGGTGCCTGGGTGAAGCCTTCCAGCTCGCCCATGAAGTAGCTCAGGTGAGGGGGCTGGTTGTACGCGTGCATCTGCCATACCATGGCCTGGCGGTACTGGTGGTCAAGCCAGAGCGAAGGCATGCTGTGGCTGGTGTACATGCCACTCGTGTAGATACGGACGTTGCTGCCGCAGCGCATCACGATCTCCTCACGCCAGTCGCCAATCAGGTCGCCCTGGAAGCAGGGGTGGTTCTTTGTCCAGTTGTTCGTGTTACAGCCGGAGGAGGTGAACAGGCGGCCGGTACCAGGCTTCTCTATCTTGCAGTCGCGCTCTGTGCCGGGTGAGTTGAACACCTCCGACAGAAGGTCGCCGTCCCAGTAGATGCGGAAGTTCAGGTCGCCCCAGGCGATGAAGCTGTCGCCACTGTAGGCGGGGATGTCCTGATCTTTCACACAGCTAATCATACCGGTCTGGGTCGAACGGCCCGTAGCACCGGGATAGGTGTTGGAGAAGTTGCCGCAAAGCGCACGGCCGTCATCACTCGAGCTCGTTCGGCGAACATACAGCTGGCTGGTGGTCGCGTTGCGGTAGTTCATGCAGGGCTCGTCTTCGTTACATGCGAATATCTCCAGGCCTTCACGGTAGGGGTCGAAATCGGAGCAGTGAAGGGCATCGCCATGGCCAAGTCCGGTGGTCGAAAGGCCTTTGCCGTTGTCGTCTATCACCATCGATCCGTATACGATCTCGTCCCTTCCGTCTTCGTCAACGTCGGCGATGCAGTAGTTGTGGTTGCCGTTACCATACCAAGGGTCGCTCCAACCGCCGTTGTTCTCCCATCTCCATTTCTGAGTGAGCTGATGGGTGGAAGGGTCTATGTCATAGGCAATCATCTTGTGACGGGTGTAGATGCCACGTGCCAGGAAGAGGCTTGCCTTACGACCGTTCAGCACGGGAGCACCGAAGAAATACTTGCTGGAGCGGTGACCGTAGTTGTCACCCCATGCGCTGGCACTCTCTCTCGCCAACGGATAGTCAATCACCCAATAGGGCTGGCCGGTGTCACCGTTCATATAAATAAGGTATTCGGCTCCCGTGTTGGTATAGGTCATGTTGGCGGTGTGGGTGATGGAATTACGGGTGTTCACGCCTTTCTGGCCTATGCGGTAGGGATAAGGTGTTCGGCTGCCGCCACGTGCCCACCACACGAACATGTCGTCTGCTCCACGCAGCACAACTTCAGCCTTGCCGTCCTCGTCCCAGTCGTATGCGATGATATTCAGCTCGTGGCTTCCACCGCTTACCATGTTCGGTCCGACGTCAATCCACCACAACAACTTCGTCTCTCCTGTCTGCCAGTTGATGTCGTATGCGTCGATGCGGTCATGTTCCTGGATGTTGTATGCGAAATTGCTGCCTGAGTCCACGGTGTTCAGACGCTTGATGATCATCTCCAGCTGTCCGTCTCCGTCGAGGTCTGCAAACTCGGCGTCGTTGGGCACATAGTGGCTTGTGATGTCGTTTCCGCTTCCGTCTGTAATACGTGCCAAAGGCAGGTCGATATATCCAGTTGCACATCGGGTTGTGAGCTTGTACACATACTGAGTCCATGGTCGCTGAACAGCCGACCGCGCCTGCTCCACGCCATTCATCACCGCCGCCACCTGATACTGCGTGCCTGAAGGTGCATTGTTGTTGTCGGAATAGCAGGTTGTAGTCAGTCCGCCTGCGAGCAGCGAACCATTCTTGTAGAGGTTGTAGGTCACCCCGTAATACTCGTTGGCCAGACGTCGCCATGTCACCATGTTCGACGTGCTGCTTCCCGTGTTTCCGTCAGGTATGGCTACAAGACCGCGGTCGAGACGGTCCGTTTGTCGCTGAGCAAATGCAGTCATGCTGGAAAGCGCCAACAATGTCAATAAAAGTCCAAATTTCTTCATAATGATGCAATTGATTAAAGGCATGTTCTAATAATTAATAAATCCAAAAGAATTATCTTTGTCTGTGTTTGTCTCTTTTTGGCATCTTTGTCCTTAACCTCTTGAACCGTAGCTCGCTACGCTTCTGCGAGTTTGCGGGCAAATCTGCTCAAAAATAGTCTAAACACAGCCTAAAGCTAATTTTTAGAACCTGCCTAAATAAATTAGTTAGTTAAGCGGCCATCGTGGCATCAGAGCTCTCAAGGTCAGCGTCTGTTTTATAAAAAAGGTGTCAGTCTCGGGTGGATTATTATATTGTCTCCACCCAGCTTCATTCATTTCATCAAAAACCGCCTTTCGGTTTTTTTAGCGTCTAAATCACAATCATTATTGGGTGCAAATGTAACACTTATCAGTAACAAATCAAACGGAAAAGCTCAGAAAAAGTTAAAACATGCAATATTCTCCATACAATTTGATAGAAAATCCATATTTTTCATCCATCCTGACAATTGACTTTTACTTCTATTTCCATGAGCTTTTTAGGTATTATTTTTTGTTTTTGATTTTTTTGTCATGCCATTCCCTTCTCATGGCTAAAATCCAAAATCAATCCGACATAATTTATAGAACACCCCTTAAACCATTTCCAAGCCCAATTCAGCAAAAAAGGCGTCTATTTAGCTACCTTAAATATTAAAAAATGTTAATAGCATCTACCGTTTTTTCATTTTTTTTGTAAATAATGCTAATTTCATTATCTTTGCGAACGAAAAAAGGTAAAAACAGCGAGAATATTCGCATAGGGATGGGCTCAATAAACCAAATCCACTGTTATCAGACGTTTTTTGGGGAGCATTCAGCCACACTTGACAGAACCGACAACCTCCTGACTATTACTATCATTTATCCAGGAAAATAACCAAAACCTACTTACACCGACGAAATGGAAGCAATGAACAAAAGGAAACGGATGAAAACCTATATCTCAGTCCTGGTTTTCACTCTCCTGTGCCTTATCCCATCAGTAGCGCAGAGCCAGAACACCGTATTGAAAAACAACCTGCTCTACGATGCCACGCTGTCGTTCAACCTCGGCGTGGAGACGAAGTTGGCACCTCATTGGTCTTTCGAGTTCAACGCGGGATACAATCCATGGACATTCTCCAACGACAAGAAATGGAAGCACATCATGGTGTCGCCTCAAGTAAGATATTGGTTTAAGCGGAAAGATGAGGGCTCACACGTGGATGGCGACAAAATAGTTTATAGGGAGATTTACGACCCGAATACCGGCCGTACGCTGCATCAGGGCGTGATGACCCCCGATTCCTACGACATACCAGCCAGGTTCTTCACAGGATGGTTCGTGGGCGCCGACCTGGTCTACTCCCATTTCAATGCGAGTAACGTGAAATTCCCATTTGGATTATATAAAAAGGTGAGAAACCAGCGAATGCAGGGCAACCTCTATGCTGTCGGCATTTTCGGCGGCCACAGCTGGGAGCTCAACCACAGATGGAACCTTGAGGCCGATCTGGGCATCCACCTCGGCTACTACGACGCCAAAACTTACGAGTGCGGAAACTGCGGCACCTACAAAGGAAAGGACGACGACCTCTTCCTCATGCCCAAGCTTGGCGTCAACATCATCTACAAGTTCGGTCAGAAACCAGAAAAACCGATTGAGCTCTTGCGTATCAGGGAGTCCAAGCCAGCAAATTACAAGCGTATGGCTGTGTTCTTGCCCACCCACGGCACCATTCACGACAACACCGGCAAGGCGGGAATGCTGGAGAAGGACAACCCTGTGCTTCAACATATCTCTCAGTACAAACCGTACGACAGTTCCAGAATACTGCGTAAGGAGAAAGGTGCACTCTACGTCTACTTCCCTCTCGACAAGACGGAACTGCGACGAGACTTCCGCGACAACGCACCGACTCTGGACCGAATCATCAGCATCGTGGACGAAGTACTTGCCGACTCCACTTCCGACGTGAAAATCATCCAAATCGTAGGCATGGCGTCCATAGAAGGAGCCGAGTCGCACAACCAGCAGCTGGGCCAGGGACGTGCCGACGCCCTCAAAAACTACATCATCACCCACTCCAACGCCACAGAGCCGCTCTTCGACGTGGCCAACGGAGGTGAGGCGTGGAGCGAGTTCCGCGACCAAGTGAACGACGCGTCGTTCGACGGCAAGGCTGATGTTCTCGCCATCATCGACGGCAGTGACAGTCCGGCAATGAAAGAGAGGAATATCAAGGCACTCAACGGTGGCAAGACCTACCAGTACTTGAAGGACAACCTCCTGAAGGACCAGCGAAACTCCGGATACATCCGAATATACTACGATTACGTCACCGACACCAACGCGCAAATCATCAAGCAGGCCCAGCAGCTCAACAAAAACAAACGGTACGACCAGGCACTCGAACTGCTTACCACCGTGCAGCACGACTCCCGTGCATGGAACGAGATGGGTATTGCATTCTTCTTCCTCAAAAACAACGACAAAGCCCTTGAATACTTCAAACGCGGATCCGACGCAGGCGACACCACAGCCAAAGGCAACTACGATCGCCTGAAAAAGGTTCTCGAAGAGAACGCTGAAGCCAAAGCTTACAACCAAAGGGCATGGGAATTCAATAAAAGCATCGGAAAAGCGTCGCTCAAACCCGAAGGAATAGAATTTTGAAGTTTATTAGCATGATTCTCGGCTGCACTCGGCATAATTGAAGCGAGCTTCATTCTGCTCTCACTTGCACGAGAATTGAGATTTGAAATTTAGCCATGCGGACGGGGACTTACTTGAAAACATTGAAACATTGAAACGTCGGAATTCCAAAACGACGGAAGGAACTAACATCACATAAATCTTTAAACATTAAACTAAGTAAAAATAGTAATAACCACTTAAAAAAATTAACCATTATGAAGAAATTCTTATCTTACGCATTCGTAGGTGCCATCGCACTTGCAGGCGCAACGGTGGTTTCCTGCTCCAGCGATGACAGCGACGGACCGGTTAACCCCACATTCAACGGTGAGACCGTGAAGACCCAATTCAACATCTCTCTCAACGGAAGCGCAGTAGGCACACGCCAGTCAGCCGCCACCGTTCAGCTCGACCAGACCATCGCCAGCTTCCGCGGCATGCAGGACATCGTGCTCATACCTTATATGAGTGCAACCGACCGTACATCGCGAGCAGGCACCAACATCTCCCTGACCAAGATGATCGCTCCTACTACCGCCACCGTGGAGAACTCTATCCCAGCCGGCACCCTCGTGGCCAACAACAACTCCGTGCTCTACAACGACGTGACCATCCCAATCGGAACGTCAGGCTTCTTGTTCTACGGCAAAGCAGTGGGTACAGACGGATTTGCTGAGGGCTACCTCAACACCAACGTGAAGACAGCAGCTGAGTCAGCCGACATCTACTTCGAGAACGTGCAGATCGCATCCTCTCCCAACACCACAGTCGGTGTTGCTCTCGCAAGCTATCTTTCCGCCATCGCCGCCGCCGCCAACGGAGACGCCGCATGGCACAAGTGCGCAGACGCAAGCAACGCAACTCAGCCCTGGTACAGTGTAGGTCTCGGAGAGCTCTACAGCAAGTTCATCACGGTGAAGGCCGCTTCCTCTGCCAACATCAAGGCTATGGTTCAGGACCTCTACACCTCTCTGAAGGACAATGCCGACGTGATTTCTGTAGCCATCTGCAATGCCATCAAGACAAAAGCAACTGCAGACTCAAGCGGAAAGCTCACATTCGACTCGTCTCTCAATGGATACCCTGCTGACAACAACCTGCCGGACGGAGCTGCTGCCGTATCATGGAGCAACGCAGCTCCTGCTGTCGCTACAGCTGTCACAACCGGTGCATCAGACCTCAACATCGCAGCCATGGACAAGTTCGTTTATCCTGCATCCCTCTACTACTATGCCAACAGCAGCGTGAAGACCTCAAACGAAACACGCCAGGCAGACTACGTTCCGGCAAACAACACATGGCAGGCCATTCTGGACAAGTACACCGATGGAACGTCCGTTTCTTCTTCTACACTCTCCGTTGCCATCAACGACCAGATTCAGTATGCTGTAGGGCGGCTCGACACCAAGGTGAACAAGCTCAGCGAGACCACATACTACGACCGTCAGGGTAAGGTTGTGGCCATCCCAGCTAACGGTTTCACTTTCACCGGCGTGCTCATCGGCGGACAGAACAAGGTGGGATATAACTTCGCACCGATAGTGAACAACCAGAACTATGTCATCTACGACAATACCATCAACACCACAAGCGCCAGCAACGTCCTCACAGCCAGCGCTGATGCGGGAACAAACTACACCCTCGCCCTGCAGACTGCACCGGGAGAGAAGGTGAAGGTGGCAGTGGAGTTCGAGAACACTCTTGAAGTGCCGTTCATGGGTATCGACGGAATCATCGAGCCAGGATGCAAGTTCTATCTCGTTGCAGAGCTTGACCCTGCCAACGCAGCAACAGGATCAGGCGACACAGGAAACCGCGTGTTCTTCCAGGACTACAAGACCCTCGTGAATTTCACCATCAAGCCAGGAAAGGGCGATGTTGACAACGACGGCATTTCCGACCTGCCGGAAGGTTTCGCCAACGCATACAACGTGGTGCCCGACCTTCGCAACCCGAAACTCGAGCTCGGACTCAGCGTGAACCTCGAGTGGCGTGCAGGCCTGACATTCAACGTGGAACTCTAATCTATCTGCATATCATGTGTGTCGGAAGGAGTTTCTTCCGACACACATAATAACTCTATTTTCAAACTACCTCTAGAATCAGACAAGATGAAACACTTGAAATCAGCCGGCCTGCTTTGCCTCTGCGCCATGCTTGCAACGATGACGTCGTGCGATAACTTCCTGGGCATCGATGACGACTTGTCGGACTGCGGAAAGAACTTCAACCTCAACTATCACGTCAGGCTCATCACCAACAAAGACGTAGAAGTGAGGACGGTGCTCAATTCCGCCAACGACCAATACGTGGCAATGGCAGTGGACAACGTTCTCAGCGGCTATTTCAAGGAATATGCCAACAACCTCGACCTCGCGTTCTACCGGACGGAGAACGGGACCCAGGAACTCAACGAAATTCAGCCCATCAACGGTAACCAGGCATCCTACACGTTCTATCTTGAGCATGACCAGTACACGAACCTCGCCATCGGCAACAGCGACCAGGAGCCTGCCGTGACCCTGAGCGGAAAAGAGACGCTCACAACATCACGGCTCACTGCAAACGGAGGAGAGACCCTGCAAAACCACAGCATCGCGCTCTACACGGGACGTGCGGCACTCGACGCCACCGGACAGAAAGAACTCGCGGGAGATGTCTACCTCTATATGGCCAACAGCGCAGCGGTGCTCGTCATCGACACAACGGGATATCAGGTACAGAACATACGCGTCACCGTCGAGGACGTGGCGACAGCGTTCAACATCGCTGACAGCACATATGCCTACAACGGCAGCAGCATCGAAGCGCGGCAAATCGACATGACGTCCTACCCCGACAACAAACGGGAGGCGTTCTACGCTTATTGCTTCCCCTCGCGCGACCAGGCAACCAGCGCCGACGCCCCTATCTGGCGCATGAAGGTGTACATCACCCTCAACGACGGATCCACCACTGAGAACATTCTCAACATCCACAACCCCCTCATGGCGGGAAACGCCGAAATCTACAAGGCAAAAATCGACGAGAAAGGTGTCCTGCTCATAGCCGACCCTTCCGTCGGAGTCAGCGTCACCTTCAACTGGAAACCCGGAGGCGAATACAACCCCGACTTCTAACCTCAAATAAAAATCGAAACATCGAGCAATCGAAACATCGACAAGAAAAAAATATAGACAAAAAAAAATGAGCATCAAGTCACTCACATATATCCTCATCGCCCTCTTAGCCTTCGGTTCGTGCTCCCACGATGCGGACGACGACGTCCTCAACGGCGGCGTTTACGGCGACGACTATGTGCAGCTGACTCTTGAAATCGCAACAGGACAGACCATCCATACTCGTGTCCTCGAAGGCAACGTAGCCGGAACGGGCAACGAGAACAAGATATACGACATTCAGGTGTGGGCATACAACAACACAGACGGAGCAAACGCCACACCCATCGGATACGCCGAACTGAAGAACATCGGAAGTGGAACAGGCATCGACACCCAACCATCAGCCAACCCCTCACTCTACGAAAACGCAACAGTCACCATGCAGCTCTTCCTGCCGAAAGAGTTCATGGAGAACACATCATCCAAAATCGACCTCTATTTCATTGCCAACTACCGATCCATCATGACGGAGGCGCCATCACCGACAATGACCCGAAACCAACTCGAAGCACTCACGTTCGGAGGTGACTACTTCGGAATCAACCCAACCACGCTGGCACCTATTGCAACAACCGTGGAAGCGGGAAAAGGGCTGCCCATGTCCACCATTCGGAAAAACCTCAGCCTGGCGGAGATGCTGCAGGTGGGAGGACCGCTACACCTCCGCTACAACGAGACCGTACTGCTCAAACGGGCCGTCTCACGTATCGCTTTCTTCTTCGCAAAGCAGAAAAACATGACGGCACAGGTGCAAATCAACAAGATTGAAATCAACACAGGACTCCTACCCGACATGGAGTATGTCCTACCCAACCAGTTGAACACAGAGTATGCCAACCTGCCTGACGGAGTGACCTACTCCACGTCTGTTTGCCGGTTCGCCAACGCAAACCCGGCAAACCCGTTGCTCAGCCACAACGACATACCGGAGGTGGAAGACCCCGCACTACTCCGAAGCGACTGCGTGTCGAACGGAAACAGCACCAAGACTGCACAGCAGTACGTCGATTTCATCGAGGGGAAAGCTGCGCAGGCAACACCCGAAGCCGTACAAGTCGGATACAACTACCTGCGCGAAACCGGCAAGAAAATCACAGGAACCATATACTACACCTACGGAGGAAACCCAAAAAGCGCATCGTTCGAGATGTACCGCGACCAGGACTTCGCGCGAAACCACACCTGGGTCGTCTATGCCTACTTCCTCAAGGAAGGACTTTACGTCACACCTATGGTCCAGCCATGGGACGTCGGAGGTAGTATGAAGTTCTTCTCAAAAACAAGCGTACAGCTATTCGTCGACGAGACTTACAACCCCACAACGGACGGAATGGGGACGTTCACCTATAAGCTGTACAACAACGGAGCCAACCCGGCAGACTGGAATCATGACTGGGATAATAACTACTGCGCTATCGCATACGGATTCCATAGCGGACGACCGCTCTACTCGCCATGGCTAAGACTCACTACCACATCGTCTAACACCCTGCACATTCAGACAAACAACACCAACTATGGATTCGTCATCTACCACCAGGGAATCGACACATACACCGAAATACTCGACGACATCACCATTCCGGCGGGGACGAACGTGGAGACGCATTTCTATATTGTACCAAAATACGAGTTCAACATCTCAAACCCGCCTAGCAGGTTCGTCCACGTAACACTCACAGAACACTCCAGCGCATCGGCGGGGGAAAACGATGGAGGTATCGAGAACGTTGCCGGAAGACTACCCTGGAACTCCATTCTCCCTGGGCCACAGGACCACACTCTGGCTCAGTTCTACTACGTCACACCGACCGAATACACAACCAACACCACCGAAAACGGGGTCACTCTGGTTGAATACGGTCACTAATTATAAATGCCCGGAATCTCCGGAACATCCGGAAAATCCGGAATCTCCGGGAAGCCCCCTAAAAACTAAAAGAAACAATGAGAAGCATTTCTTTCACATACAAGCTGCTAAGCCAGGCAATCATCCTGATTGTCGGGGCTGCCGCATTCATCTCTTGTGCGAAGGATGACTTCGACTTCATCGACCCACAACCGCAAGCCTCATCCGGACTACTCATCACACCGCAAATCTACGACCAACTGGCAACGCGAGCTCCCTCCAACTACTACGAGGAGGAGACGGGATGGGAACAGGGGCAGACCAAGCCGGCCGACGACGCACTCATGGAGAACGACCTCGGCACACACCTCGACGTCTTCATCTCCGGCATCGACGACGACTACTGGAAGGAGTTCCACCTCATCCAAGGGGAGACATTCGCCGGAGGTCTGAAAGCCAACGTGAAAGACCAGGTGGCAGACCTGCTCACCGACGCATGGAAGACCATGGGGTCGGAGGGAAACCCAAACCTCAAACTCACTGTTGGTAACCAATACGACGTCTTCGTGGCGGTCAACAACACGATGACCAACGCGCATATAGGAAGCAAGACGGCACTGCTCAACCTCGTCAACCACAACGCTAACGTATATAAACTTTACGGAAACCAAGGAAACGAGTACGACCAGTCAAGACGTATGATGATGGACGGACACGTGGTATGGACGCTCGAGAACGACGACCAACTACAGCGAATAGAGGTACCGCTCAAAAGGGCGGAGGCTAAGATCGTGGCGAAAATCCAGTTCGACCCAGCGTTCTACGCATCACTCATCGACTACAACTACGTGTCATCGCCCATCGGAAACCCGGCATGGAAATGGACCAACTGGTGCTTCGATTCTAAGGTTTTCGCCGACGCGCCTGATATCACGCCCACCCTGCAAACCAACACGGGACGTAACAACGCAATTCTGACAGGAACACTCAACCACCAGAAATACTACCACTACGAGGGACTCGACGCAGTGGGACAAAATGTGGAAGTCTATTTCACGGAGAACGAGAAGGACACGGAGGGAAACAGATACCTCGACTTATACCCCAGCGCTGATGAACGCTACGTCGACGGCGTTCCATACTGCTATATAGTCACCTACGACTACTGCAACACCTGGGGGGAGAACGCAGAGGAACTGGCACCATACATGCTGCTCAGCTACCCCTTCTACGCCAAGGAGTCACCAGAAGCGACCAACACCATCACCACATTCAACTACTACCGCATCCCGCTCTGCGACCAGACTAAAAACACAGGACTTGAACGCAACCACATCTACAAGGTGGAGGCAACCATCTCAGGATCAGGAAGCACCTCGCTCAGCGGACGTGTCAACGACGTAAGACTCAACTACCAGGTCGTCGACTGGACGCACAACGAAAACGAAGTCGTCAACATTCTGGCGGAGAAATTCTACTATTTCTATGTCACACCGAAGAGATATGAACTCCGAGGTAACGACACACAGACCGTCGACCTGGCGTACTATGCACCGGAAGGAAGCGTCGTGCAAGTAAGGAACGTCAAGATTTACTACTACAATAGTAGTGGTACAACCGTTTATCAATACGGCAGCAACAACACTCAGCTGAACAATGTATTCTCGTCATTTACGACACCAAATAACATAGCTCAACCCACTTCCATCACGGTCAATGCCGACGGAACAATCAGCATATCTTCCGAAGCACTAGCCAACAAGGCGGTGAAATGCATCTCATTCACCGCGTTCACCACTTTTGTGGATGAAAACAACCAGACACAGACGCTAACTGAAGATGTGTTTATCAAGCATTTCCCAACGGATAACATTCAGAATGTGGAGGGATGGTTCTCATACAAGCAAGATGGAGGAACCACAAGAACCATTCGCGAATATAGCAGCAATCCAGAAGCTGATGGATGGGACAGTTGGGACGGATATGAAAGCATAGAAGTTTCCGAATCAACATATGCACAAGCTACAGAAGGGAAATATACAACAACCACTGAAGATCCTATAGGAACACCATCTGATCACGACCGGGCTTCAACAACACAGAGTGGTGGCAACAACAGTCAGATACAAACAGCATTCAGAGATGCAGTCCCTGTCAATTCTCGTCAAGGTGCCAATTCTGAGTCAAATGCGTATAAAGACGAAGACAGTGATTATTGGTATTGGGGAACTGGTAGCACCACAAATAATGCAAACAGGAATAACTACGATTGGTATACAGAAGGATGGTTTTCTAATACGTATTATCGTTACCTAACATATTATCGGAGAATTTATTATAAAAATGTCACCCACTACTATGCTAACATGTATTATAGAGATGTAGAAGTTAATACCAACTGGGTAATATGGGACAAAGATTCTCAAAATAGATACCCCAGAAGTAAGACTACAGCAGATAGTTGGATGTCTGCAAAAGTCTTCAATGGGACCATAATTCGCAGAATAGCTCAAAATGGAACTAATGGCAACTACATAGCAGTAATTGACAATCAAGGTTATACTTACTCAAATAATCACATGTATATCATACAGATAGCAAGTACAAGCGATGATTATATATTAGGAAGACCGATAGTTGATGCGACAACACATTTGTCACAAGATCATGTCGTTTCACCTGCATTTATGATTGCTTCACAACTTGGTGCCTTTGACAGGGGAAGTTCCGGACTAAATGGTGCAACAGCTGCTGAACATTGTTCGCAATATGTAGAAGTTGCTCTAGATGGCACAACCTATACAGGCTGGAGACTACCTACAAAAGAAGAAGTATCTGTTATCATAAACTATCAATATAACTCGCAGACATCAGAATCTATGGCTGAAGTTCTGACTGCAAGAAATTACTATACGCTTGATGGTACAAGTGCTACTAATGCTGAATACACAGGCTCAAATGGTACATTTGTCCGCTGTGTCCGCGACCTCTCCCCCGCCGAAGTAGAAGCCATCAACAGCAAAGAATAAACGAACACTCAACTTATGAAATATATCTCCCACATACTCACCCTGCTTATCGGCACAATGCTCTTTGCCGCATGCCAGTCCGACGACATTGCTGTCGACGACCACCCGACTGCGATGAAGGAAATCCCCGTGCGGTTCAAGACCAACCTGAACTCCGACCCGCAGACCCGAGGAATGCTCGCAGGCGAGGAATACCCCTACGTATCATCCATACAGATGCTCTGCTTCGACAGCTACGGGCTGTTTGTGGGAAGCCGCTCGGCCGGCACCGTAACACCCAATCACAACTCACCCGACAACGGCTATTTCGAGGGGACCGTGCCGGAAGTGACGGCACGAATCCATTTCATCGCCAACTACGAAATACCCGTACTGAGCACCACATATATCGGGGAGGAGGAAAACATCATGATGCAGTCGGAGGAGGCATCTACCTACTACGAGAACAGCAACGGAATTGTGTTCTGGGGATACCACCGCGAAGAACACTCGCAGGAGATGAAGCAATGGCTCGTCGGGGGAAACACCGTCTATTTCCTTCCTGACCGCGCCATCGTCAAATGGGGGTCGGCAAACGACGACGCAATCGAGGAAATACAAAGCTGGGTCATATCCAACGGACGGGAGCGCGGCTTTATCGCGCCGTTCAACCAAGCTTCATCCAACACCGACCCGTTCTCCGGATATTACAACCCTAGCAATAACACCCTCAACAACGCATTCACAGAATACACCACCGCCGGACGATACACGGCACTGGAGTCGAAGATGGAACCGCTCACCAATCCGCTCTTCCTCTATGAGGATGTCAACCTCAGAGAAACCGAGGCCACAAACACGGTGAAGGTCATCCTCAAAGTGAAATACCTTCAGTCGAAAGTCGGAAACATCGGAAACGGGAACATACGCTACCAGACCGTGCTGCTGCAGGACACGGAAAACAGGCAGTTCACCGTCACCAGGGGACACCGATACGTCATAAACCTAGGAAAACTCCCGTTTGAACTGGGATACCACACCTTCGCCGAGGCGGCGGCAACGAAGACATTCTCCAACGGACAGACGGTCAGCGTGGCGGAAGAGGTCAGCGTACTCACAAACGGTAAGGTGGAGATGGACGTCAACAACGGAACGACATCCATCATCTACCAAAGCGCTGCCAACGACCAGGGACAGGTGAAACTACTGCCCTTCTCCTTCATCGACGAGGTGCGCGGAGGCGCACCCTACAAGCTGGACGCCGACGGCAACGAGACCACCACGAAAGTGGACGCCAGCAACTTCTTCATGACCATCGTCGACAACACAGGCGCCATTTCCTCCAGCACTTCAGACGTCTATATCGCGGACTATGACCAAAACACCGGCATCGGGCACATCGCATTCAAAGTCGGAACCATCAGCACACAGCTGCAGACGGCGAAAATAAACATCTCCGACAAGACCTACGGTATGTCGCGAAACATCAACATCTACACCATCGACGAGTTCCGTCTCATCGAGCTGAACGAAGGAGGACAGACGCCTGACCTGCTCTACACGCTGACGAAAGTGAACGGCACCACACGCACGCTGCGCATTTCCAACCAGAACTACACTTGCGACACTTACAAACTGACATTCAAAATTCCGGGCTCATACCCTTCTGGCCTCTACCCCATCGAAATCAAGTTCGCTACCAGCACACTCAATGCATACAGCGACACGCAGGCGGGTACGGCTCACGGATCATTCGGTGTCAGCGTGGAAAGCACAGCCGCCCTGGCCACCTCCAACACACTGACGGACTGGAACTACAATGCCAGAAACTGGGGATACTGGTACACATATGCCATCCCATCACCGCCAACATCAGGAACCGACGCCGACGGCAACTACGAGGTCAACATCTTCTTCGACGACGTCAGAGCGTTCCGTGGAACCCAAGCCAACTCCGTAGGCCTTTTCCTCAAGCTCCAGTACTTCGGCGATGTGAAAACCGTGACGCTGTAGTAATGAAAAAACGTTTTTTCCACAGCAACATCTATCCTCAAATAACCAGGGTGCTCAGTCCTGTGTTTCCAATTATCTTTTCCTAATGCACGTTGTAAGCTAATGATTCTCGGACATACATAAAGTAAGTCCCTACAGGTTGATGTTATCAGAAGGACTTTCAGAACATCGAACTGAATACCCTATCAAATAACCAGCAATTTACATCACCCCACCTTCCATTCCTGGATTCGTCTAGTCTCCGAGGAGAAATTCACGCCAACTTTGAACAACTTGCGTTTGTCGAAAGCGAACTGGTCGGCATAGCCTTTTTTTTCAATCTGTGCCAACGCCTCGTCGGCACTCTTGTCAAGTTTGAATTCAAAAATATAGATGAAATCCGACGTCTGCACAATCATGTCCATTCTTCCATCGCTTGAAGCATATTCCGCCTGCACATAATACCCCATAAACCGGAAGATCAAGAATATAGCGTTTTGGAAATACAATTCTGCATCACCCGCAATCTGATAGTTTCCGCCAGCGAGGAAGGCGTCAAGTCTCTGCATGAAACATTCAGGATCACCAATACGAATTTCTCTCACAAATTGAGACAAAACAGACAGTGGTCTGTTCTTTGGCATAGGAAGATAAGCCGGCATTAAAAACCTTGTAAACCCACGTTCCACCTCCCCGTTTGGGAATCCGAGCCTATAAAGCATAAACTCCGTATCATACCCTTTGATTGTAAGATAGCCGCTTTGGTATATCACCGCCAGCGGGTTCTCGGTTTCCATATCCACACTTTGCAGTGTGTCGGCGTCGATTTCCCCTTCGAGATCTCTCAATTCGAAGTTGGCATCCTTCAGGAGCTTCACGAGGTAGGTTGGCGTTCCGGTCTCAAACCAATAATCCTTGAACTGCCTCTTGCTGAGCGTGTTGATCAAGCTATAGGGATTATACATGCCTGCGGAAATATCAGCGAAATGATAGCCGTCGTATTCCTTACGCAGCCGAAGGTAGCACTCATCCTTCGTCATGCCGTTCTCTTGTGCAAGCAACTCGACCCCATCATCGAAATTAGCATGGATTTCGGCATCGGTCATGCCACAGATTTCGGCATAATCACGGTCCAACGATATGTCGTTGAGGTTGTTGAGGTCGCTGAAGATGCTCACCTTGCTGAATTTCGACACCCCCGTGAGGAAAGCAAACCGAACATACTCATCCTGATCTTTCAACACAGAATAGAAAGCTTTCAGTTCCGTTCGGTATTGGTCTTGAAGGACGGGATTATCGATTGTTTGGAGCAACGGCTTGTCATATTCGTCAACAAGGAAGACAACCGGCTTGCCCGTCTGCTCGAAAGCCCGCTGGATAACACCTCCAAAACGGAGGGCATAAGTAGTCTCACTACCACTAACGCCATATAGCTTTTCCCATCCGCATAAGAAGTGATGCAAGATTTGTCCGACACTATTATTCTCTGTGAAAGTGGAGTTGTTCAATGACATGTAAAACACAGGATATTCCGTCCACTCTTTTTCCAGCTGTTCCAGCTCCAATCCATGGAACAGTTCTTTGCGGCCTTCAAAATACGCCCTCAGCATCGTAAGGAACAATGATTTTCCGAAGCGTCGTGGCCGGCTGAGAAAATAGCATTTCCCCTCGTTTGCCATTCTATAGGCAAACCGGGTCTTATCAATGTAATAATAGCCATTTTGACGCAGGCTCACAAAAGACTGTATTCCCAACGGATATTTCATAAAGACATTGTGCTAAGGATTATTTTTACAAAGTTACGATTTAGAATGAAAAAAAGCAAATAAAACAGTGATGATTTTTTGCTATTATTCACAGAAAAATATAACTTTGCAGACAGATTGAAGCCTTTAGAAGGAAAAGGACACAAAGCCAAGCTTGCTTGAGCTTTGTTGAGTGCAGCCGAAAATCATTTCAATAAAGGGGTGTTCTAAAAATTCTGATGTTAGAATACTCCTGCTAATTGGAAATATAATTTCGGTTGCTTTTGGCTTTCTGTGGTGTCTTTTTGTCATCATTTTCGGTTACATAGCTCGCTATGCGCCCTCAAATGCTAACAAAAATCCACTCACATAAAATCCAAAATCAATCCGACATAATTTATAGAACACCCCTAAAGTTCAAAGACTCAAAAAAATGAAGATATCTACAGCTATTATTATTTGCATGGCTATCTGCGCCGCATGCTCAGAACCTCAAAAGCCGACAAAGAAAGAAAAGACCGTCAAGACAGAGAAAACCAAATCCGACAAGAAAGACGGTGTTTCAACCAAGCAAGCCAGTCCGTCGGAGAAAACCGACGAAAAGGACTCCCCCACAGTCTACAAAGAGGCATTGAAAGCCGAGATCAAAGACGTATGCGCCAAGCTGCCGGTGAAAGTAGAAGAGGGCGTCACCGTGGAGAACTTCACCGTCGAAGGCAACGACGCCGTATATTATTATATGTGTGAGGAACCTAAAGTGAATATGGATGCCGTAGCGCAAGCCAAGCCCAAAATGAAAGAAGGCACACGTGAATCTTTGAAAACGACACACGACCCAGAGACCATCCATCTGCTGCGTATGCTCAAAGGCGGACAGATGGGACTCATCTTCAGATATAAGGGCACAAAAAGCGGCAAGGCTGTCGACGTTGTCTTCAGCCCTGCCGAAATCATGGAATTAAACTAGGCAGACAAAGACTAGTTTTTTCTAGTTTTTCTAGTTTGACCTAGTTTTTCTAGTTGGCCTAGTTTTCCTAGTTGGCCTAGTTTTCCTAGTTGGCCTAGTTTCCCTAGTTGGCCTAGTTTCCCTAGTTTTTCTAGTTGGCCTAGTTTTCCTAGCAAAACTTACTATGGCTCACGCCTGCTCCTTCAGCAAGTCCACGAGCTGACGCATACCAGACGTGGCAACGTCCTTGATGACGTGAACGCGAAGCGTGGGGTCGACATTCGCCGGATGCGGGTCGATGAGGAATATCTTGGCTTCGTAGTGTGTATAGCTGATCAAGCCAGCGGCGGGATAGACTTTCAGTGAAGTTCCGACAATCACCACGATGTCAGCCTGGGCCACCTCCAAAATGGCGGGCTCCATATTCGGGACAGGCTCGCCAAACCACACAATATACGGACGTAGCTGAGACCCGTCCTTTGCCTTGTCTCCGATATTAATCACAGGGTTGTCGGCTGGCAAGTCCACAATACATTTAGGATCGTTAGGATTATTCGACGACGTGGCTTTCATCAACTCGCCATGCAGATGGATCACTTTTGTGCTCCCGGCCCGTTCGTGAAGATCGTCGACGTTCTGAGTCACCACGGTCACATCAAAGTCCTTCTCCAACTCTGCCACCAGACGGTGGGCGTCATTGGGCTTGCAGCCGAGCAGCTGCTTACGACGCTCATTGTAAAAACGAATCACCAACTCACGGTCGCGTCTATAGCCCTGGATACTGGCGACCTGCTCAACGGGGTATTCCTCCCACAAGCCGTCGCTGTCGCGGAAGGTGCGTATACCGCTCTCTGCGGATATTCCTGCACCGGTAATAAATACAAGTTTTTTCTTCATATCTCTCTCGTTTTAAAAACAAGGCAAAGTTAACAATTTTCTGACAAACCACCAAATCAGACAAGAATTTTATGTGTGCCCGCCATCAAACCAGTGTCGCGCATTTTTACTCTCCCTCAAATATCGCACGTTAAGTCATTCTAACAAAAAAGTAAACCAACGCGTCAAATAAATGCATTCAAGTTTGCACGCAAACGAAATTTTGTATATATTTGCAGACAAATGGGCAACAGGCCCATATAACCACACCTTTTATTTATTAACCAAAAAAATTTAAGAGAAATGAGAAAATTATTAGTTTTAGTCATCCTGACGATGATGACTATGGCTGCCAACGCCAAAAGCAAATTCTCTCTGCTCGACAACGCCGCCATCGCACCATCGACAACAGCAACGATGGAAAACCAGCAGCGGCCTCAACCACGAAAACGAGCTAATGTTCGTCAGGCACAACGACGCAGGGCGATAGCCAGGGCAAGAAGAAACGCACCACCACGCTACGCACGCAGAGGTCCGGCTCACCGCTACCACCGTCCAGGCCCACCTCCACGCTACCGCCGCGGACCAGTCCGCCACTACAGACACCGACCGGGACCGCGCCCTTACCGTGGACCAAGAAGAGGATACTACAGAAGATAGTACCGTCCGACTCAGAACAACCATGCGGCCATCAGCAAAAGACATGCTGGCCGCATGGTTTTATCACCCCAAAGCAAACAGATTAATCACACAAAACGACCTTCCACGAGCCCCAAAACACAAAACAAGAATGAATATGTAACGTTTTTGTAACGCAGAAATGGCAACAAAGCACGATTTTAACTTAAAAATTGTCAATTTCGGCATTTTTTCGTTCATTTCACAAAAAAAACGAGAAAAACGTGTGATAGTTTCAAAAAAAATAAATATCTTTGCACACGATTTTGAAAGAGGCTTCAAAATGTAAAAAACCATGGCCTTGACAACGCCATAAGTTTTTTTACATAACAAGCCGATAAATAAGCATTTCGCAAACGTTGATTTGTTTTTCATCCTAAAGACTTTCAATTTAAAAAATGAGAGTAGTGATAAAAACGGAATCGATATTTGTTATGTGGAAATATGCTTTAAGGAGATTACTGTTTCGGCAAAGCCTGATGCAAGCTGAAAATAAAAAATAGAGAAGCTACAGCATTTGCATATACATTTTGCTTATAACAAAAATTTAAATAAATAAATGGCAACATTAGATTTAGCAAAGTATGGAATCACCGGTTCAAAGGTGATTGCTCACAACCCTTCTTATGAGGTTTTGTTTGCAGAGGAGACCAAACCAGGTCTTGAAGGTTTCGACAAAGGACAGGTGACCGAACTCGGCGCCGTGAACGTGATGACTGGAATTTACACCGGACGTTCTCCTAAGGACAAGTACATCGTGGACGACGCACAGTCACACGACAAGGTTTGGTGGACTTCAGAAGAATACAAGAACGACAACCACCCCATGTCAGAGGAGGTATGGGCAACTGTGAAGGACATCGCAGTGAAGGAGCTTTGCAACAAGAATCTCTATGTTGTCGACGCTTTCTGCGGAGCAAACGAGGCAACACGTCTTGCAGTGCGCTTCATCGTAGAGGTGGCATGGCAGGCTCACTTCGTTACCAACATGTTCATCCAGCCTACAAAAGAGGAACTGGAGAACTTTGAACCTAACTTCGTTATCTACAACGCTTCTAAGGCAAAGGTTGAGAACTACAAGGAACTTGGACTCAACTCAGAGACTTGCGTTGCTTTCAATACTTCTTCTCGTGAGCAGGTTATCATCAATACATGGTATGGTGGCGAGATGAAGAAAGGTATGTTCTCTATGCAGAACTACTACCTTCCTCTTCAGGGCATCGCTTCCATGCACTGCTCAGCCAACACCGACATGGAAGGCAAGAACACCGCTATCTTCTTCGGTCTTTCCGGAACTGGTAAGACCACACTCTCTACCGATCCGAAGCGTCTGCTCATTGGCGACGACGAGCACGGATGGGACGACGAGGGCGTGTTCAACCTCGAAGGCGGTTGCTATGCAAAGGTGATCAACCTCGACAAAGAGTCAGAGCCAGACATCTACAACGCCATCAAGCGCGACGCACTTCTCGAGAACGTGACAGTTGACGGAGAAGGCAAGATTGACTTCGCAGACAAGAGCGTGACCGAGAACACCCGTGTGTCTTACCCAATCAACCACATCGACAAGATCGTTCAGAAGGTTGCTGGAAAGAGCGCAGGTCCTGCTGCAAAGAACGTGATTTTCCTGTCAGCAGACGCATTCGGCGTACTTCCTCCAGTTTCTATCCTCACTCCTGAGCAGACCAAGTACTACTTCCTCTCTGGTTTCACAGCAAAACTCGCTGGAACAGAGCGCGGTATCACAGAGCCTACTCCTACATTCTCTGCTTGCTTCGGTCAGGCATTCCTCGAGCTGCATCCTACCAAGTATGCTGAGGAACTCGTGAAGAAGATGGAGAAGAGCGGTGCAAAGGCTTACCTTGTGAACACAGGATGGAATGGAACAGGCAAGCGTATCTCCATCAAGGACACCCGTGGTATCATCGACGGTATCCTCGGAGGTTCTATCCTCACTGCTCCTACCAAGACAATTCCTATCTTCAACTTCGAAGTACCTACAGAGCTTGAGGGCGTAGATTCTGCAATCCTCGATCCTCGCGACACTTACGCTGACGCAGCTGAGTGGGAGAAGAAGGCCGTAGACCTCGCACAGCGTTTCCAGAAGAACTTCGTGAAGTACTGCGGAAACGAGGCAGGTAAGGCTCTCGTAGCAGCTGGTCCTCAGTTGTAATCCCCCTCTTTGGAGAGACGGTGTCAAAATCCGTCTCCACCATTCTGACACAGAAATAAAAGACAATCAGCAACGCTGATTAAGGTTATCATATTTCTCCCCGATTCTCTATAAGAATCTTTATTCGGGCTATGTCGTTGTGAAACGGTATAGCCTTTTTTTTATGTTATAAAAGCTTAATCCACAACACTTCCACCAGCAGATTCCTCCACCGCAAGAATCACATAGAAATCCGAAGTGAAGACCGGGAAGCTTCAATAACAAGAATAGAAAACGAATATTTGCAAAAAATCAGCAAAAATCCAAAATTATTTTTGATTTACCAACACTTATTCGTATCTTTGCAATTTATAGACATACAGGACATAAAGAATAAAACAAAAGGTCATCATTTATTCCAAATCAATCTCGAAAACTCAAAAAATGAACAGGCTTCTACCACTCATATTACTTTTCATTTACTGCACCACCCTATCCGCCACAGTCAAACCACGCGACGGACACTACGAGCCGCTTGTATTTGCCGACCAGCAGGAACAGGCGGCCATCAGCCCAAGGATGAAAGGGCCATGGAAATTAGGATCGCAGAAGACGGCACCGCTCAAGGCACTCGGAAGTCCCAAGGTACCAGTTATTCTCGTTCAGTTCTCCGACAAGAAATTCACCAGCGGACTCAAAGACAGCAAGGGTAACCCCTACGAATGCAACTCGGAAGACGATGAGATGCTCGTCAACGAGTTTTACTATAAGTTCTGCAACGGACTGGGCAACGGGGAATACTACACCGAGGCTGGAAGCCATGGAGCCATCACCGAATATTTCCGTGACCAAAGCAACGGACAGTTCACGCCTGAGTTCGTCATCATAGGCCCCGTCACACTCAACAACAGCTATGTGTACTACGGAAGAGACGGTTCGTCGAAAGACACCAACCTCTCCACGTTCTACAGCGACGCAATTAAGGCCGCCCAGAAAGTGTACACCAACTGGGGCACCTTCGACAACGACAACAACAACACAGTCGACATGGCGTTCTTCGTGTATGCCGGAGAAGGGCAGAACGGATGCGACGACACCAACACCATCTGGCCGCAGGAACGCAGCTCAGGCGGAACGATCAACGGTACGAAATACGGATGCTATGCCTGCTGCAACGAAGTGTACAAAGGGAAGACCGACGGAATCGGCGTGTTCTGCCATGAACTCAGCCACGCACTCGGATTGCCCGACTTCTACGACACCAACTACGTGGCATACGGCATGGACTACTGGGACATCATGGACTCTGGATGCTACTGCAACCAAGGCTACTGCCCTTGCAACTACACGGCATACGAACGCGAGTTTATGGGATGGACAAAACTCAACACGCTCAACCCCTACCAGCCACAAAAACTGACGCTCTACCCCACCAGCTCGTACTATCTTCACGACTATGACGAGGAATGGAAAGCCTACAAAGTGGTTAACGAAGAGAATCCGAACGAATTCTACGTGCTGGAGAACCGACAGTCGCGTGGCTGGGACCTCTATGTAGGAAGAGGCGACGAATACTCGAAGATGAACGGTATGCTCATCACGCACGTGGACTACGTGGCATCAAGATGGAGCAGCAACATCGTCAACACCGACCCCAAACATCAGTACATGACCATCATGCCCGCCGACGGCGTGCTCGACTCCTATATGTACGTCAAAAATGAAGAGCAGTACAAGAATTTCATGTACTCGGCCTACGGAGACCTCTACCCTGGCTACAAGAAAGTCACCTCGTTCGAAGGTCCCGACCAGTTCGTCTACACCACGACGGGAGACTTCCCAGAGGAAATGAACCAGCCGCTCTACAACATCAAAAACAACGCTGACGGAACGGTGACGCTCCACTACATGAAGAAATTCAAGGAGGAGCAGTCCATCACGCTCTCCGAGCTGGCAGACATGACCTACGGAGACAGCATACTGACCCTGCCCGAACAGACAGCAGAAGGACTCTCCATCACATGGACCAGCAGCAACTCAGACGTTGCCACCATAGACGGCAACAAACTCACAGTCGTGGGTAGTGGCACCACCACCATCACAGCCACACAAGCCGGAGACCGGAACTACGAACAGCTGGAGAAGTCGTTTGAGCTGAACGTGGGCAAGGCTCAGCTGACCGCCAAGGCCGACAGTCTGTTCATGACCGCAGGCGAGATGCTGCCCACGCTCACCATCACCTACGAAGGCTTCGTCAACGGAGACGACGAGACGACACTCACGACTCCGCCAACCATCACATGCGAGGCAGACCCAAACTCACCGGCCGGCGAATATGCCATCATACTGACAGGAGGAGAAAGCGACAAATATGAGCTTGTCCTCTCCAACGGCATTCTCACCATCACCGAGCCGGAGAACAAACCAGGCGACGTGAACGAAGACGGATTTGTGGACATCAGCGACATCGTGGCCATCATCAACCAGATAGCAGGCACTGCGACATACCGGTATGCCGATGTCAACAAAGACGACAACGTGGACATCTCCGACATCGTGGCCGTCATCAACATCATCGCAGGACAATGATTGGTATTTACGATTTGACGATTTACGATTTATTTAGCTATTTAATTATTAAGCAATTTTCTGATTTACAATTATTTGGATATTTTTCAATTTTCCATACACTAACATTTCATTTCACACTATTAAAACATAAAGACTATGACATTTACGGAATTAGCAATGCCGATATTCGAACAGGCAATCAACGACTACCATAAGTTCGACAACGTGGACCAGCCGATCAACAACCCCTACGAGATGCCGTCCATCGAATACTACCTCTATCTGAAAAACTGGATCGACACCGTACAGTGGCACTTCGAGGACATCATCCGCGAGCCGGACATCAATCCCGAGGAGGGAATCCAGCTGAAACGACGCATCGACAAGAGCAACCAGGACCGCACGGACCTTGTCGAGATGATCGACAGCTATTTCCTCGACAAATACAAGGACGTAGAGGTTCTGCCTGACGCCACCATCAACACCGAGAGCCCGGCATGGGCGGTCGACCGCCTGAGCATCCTGGCACTGAAGATCTACCACATGAAAGAGCAGACGGAGCGCACAGACGCCACAGCTGAGCATATCCAGAAATGCCAGCAGAAACTGAATGTGCTGCTTGAGCAGAAAAAAGACCTCTCTTCTGCCATCGACCAGCTGCTCTGCGACATCGAGGCCGGACGAAAGTACATGAAAGTCTACAAGCAGATGAAGATGTACAATGACCCCAGCACCAACCCTGTACTCTACGGAAAGAAATAGGCTAAACTCATAGAATAGCTAGAATATCTAGAGAATCTGGAATATCCAGAGAATATAGAAGTTATAGAATATCTAGAAAAAAGCTCCAGTCTCAAATGAGAAAAGTCCTCATCATCCGATTCTCTGCCATGGGCGACGTAGCGATGCTTGTCCCCGTGGTGAAATGTCTGGCGACCCAGCACCCGGACACGGAGTTCACCGTGCTCACACGCAAGCACTTGACTCCGTTGTACGGCTGGATGCCAGACAACGTGAAGACGATGGGGATAGACTTGAACAAATACAAAAAAATCGCCGGTCTCAACCGGCTCTACGGAGAATTGAAAGCCATGCGTTTCGACGCTGTGGCTGACGTTCACGACGTGCTCCGCACCATGTATCTGCGATGGCGGTTCCGACTGGGAGGAGCAAAGGTCAGCGTCATCGACAAGGACAAGGCTTCAAAGAAGCGGCTGTTGGGCCACGGCATCGACGCCAAGACGCTGACACTGATGACGACACGCTACGCACAGGTATTCCACTCGCTCGGTCTGAATGTCAGCCTGCAGGCATTGCCTTGCTTCAGCACGCAAGGGGAAGACTTCTCGCTACTCAACGAGCTGTATGGAGAAAAAAAGACGGGGGAGCACTGGATTGGAATCGCCCCCTTCGCAGCGCACCCCGGCAAGATCTACCCGCTTGAGAAGATGCATCAGGTGGCGCAGGAGTTAGTGAAGCGTGGATGCCGCGTATTCCTGTTCGGAGCCGGAAAGAGTGAGAAAGAATGCCTGTCGGCATGGGCAGATGGAAAAGATATTGTGAGCACCTGCGGCCAGCTGGGCGGGCTGCACAACGAGATGCTTCTCATGTCGCGCCTGGACGCCATGCTGGCCATGGACTCAGCGAACATGCACATCGCAGCAATCGTCGGCATTCCCATCGTTTCAGTATGGGGGGCAACTCATCCCAAAACAGGATTCACCGCATGGCAACAGCCCATCAGCAACATCATCCAGCGAGCAGAACTCGAATGCCGGCCTTGCTCCATCTACGGCAAGAAGCCCTGCCAGTTCGGCGACCTGCGCTGCATGGCTCTCATAAAGCCGGAGGACATCATCGACAAGATCATTCAAGTTATAGGAAAGGAGAATTAAGTAACAGAAAAAAAACAAGTTGCCTCGTTTTGATGAAGACGAGAAGACAGGAAGACGAGAAGACAAGACGATAGTCATCTGACGGACATACATAAAGTAATCAATGGTCTTTACACCCCCTTCGGTTCCCCCGTTATCGGGGGACAGAAACCCTACAGTCAACAGAAGGTGAGGCAAGTTTTTTTTAACATCACTTAAATTGATTTACATCAACGAGCACATACAGGATTTCCCAATCGAAGAAGCATCTGCTCCGACATCCACAGGGTGCTGTCCAGGGCCACGCACTGCAAGTTCATGACAGAGACACATGAACAGAAAGGATATGTGATGACTTGTGCTTTCGGGGATGGAGACTGAAAGCGGGGAACCATAACCGACAGACCAGACATCTGCATATATGCAAATGAAACGAAAAAAGGAGGCCTTCGCCTCCTTTTTTCGTTTTGCACCATATTTTGTGCGTCTTATTGACTTTTATTGGACGGCATCCTGCGAACACGCCAGCCCCACAACGGTGCCTTTGTCCTGGCCGATATGCTCAGCTTTGGTGATGACGACTTTTGAGACGCCATCCTTACAAGCCGACAGCGCATTCTCAATCTTCGGAATCATGCCGCCATTGATGACACCATCTGCGACATATCTCTTGAATGAGTCCTCATTGATATACGGAATCACGCTGTCATCATCGTTCTCGTCGAGCAGCACGCCAGACTTCTCGAAGCAGTAGACGAGGGTGACGTCGAAGAAAGGTGCCAAGGCCTTGGCGGTCTCTCCTGCTATGGTGTCTGCGTTCGTGTTGAGAAGGCTTCCACAACCGTCGTGTGTCAACGGAGCCATGATGGGTACGATGTCCTTCTGGATAAGTGTAGCAAGCATTCCGCCGTTGCAACGTTCCACATCACCCACAAATCCGTAGTCCACCATTATGTCGTCGGTCGTGCCGGCAACATCGGCCCTCACGCAGACCGGCTTTCTGCGCACACTTCTCATCACGTCCATGTCCGCACCGGTGAGTCCAAGCGCGTTCACACCACGAGCCTGCAGCTTTGCCACGATGTTCTTGTTCACCAAGCCGCCATATACCATCGTGACGACTTTCAGCATCTCGGCGTCTGTAATTCGCCGGCCTCCTACCATCGTCGTCTCAATGCCTAAAGAGGCAGCGATCTTCGTGGCAGACCGGCCGCCACCATGTACCAGCACCTTATTGCCGGGGATATGGCTGAAAGAGTCCAGAAGACGGTCGAGACTCCCGGCGTCCTCCACGATCTTACCGCCTACCTTGATAACGGTGAGTTTCTCCATCGTAAGTTACAGTTTTTTGAATTCAGCGTAAATTGCATCAGCAATCTGCTGGAACTCTGACTGTTCAAGCTTCAGCTTCTCTTTGTTGAACAGCATGTCCTTCTCGCTCTGCATCGGAATCAGGTGGATATGGGCATGAGGGACTTCCAGTCCGAGCACAGCCTCTCCTACCTTGACGCATGGACATACTTTCTTCACGGCCAGAGCCACCTTCTTGGCGAACACCTGGAAGCGCGCAATCTCATCGTCGTCCATGTCGAAGATATAGTCCACTTCCCTACGGGGTATACACAGCGTATGGCCTTTCACCATCGGATTGATATCGAGATACGCATAGAACTCGTCGTTCTCTGCACATTTGTAGCTGGGAATCTCCCCAGCTGCTATCTTTGAGAATATTGACATTGTTAGTTGAGAGTTGAGGGTTTAGAGTTTAATGAGAATTTAGTCAGGAAATCATTATTATTATTCTGACAGGTCGGACAGGTCGGACAAGTCGGACAGGTCAGACAGGTCGGACGGGTCAGGCAAGTCGGACGGGTCAGACAGGTCAGACAGGTCAGACTGGTCGGACTGGTCGGACGGGTCAGACGGGTCGGACGGGTCAGACGGGTCGGACGGGTCAGGCAAGTCGGACAGGTCGGACTAAACTGAGATGCTGATCAGCTCCAACTCAATCACTCCCTGAGGAATGCTGATTTGTGCCACTTCACCCACTTTCTTTCCTAACAATCCTTTGGCGATAGGCGTTCCGATAGAGATTTTTCCCTCGCGTAGGTTTGCCTCGCTCTCGCTGACAATCTGGTATTTCATGATCTGCCCAGTCCTGACATTCTTAATCTCCACCTTGGAGAGAATCTGAACCGTGTCGGTCTGAATCTTGCTCATGTCGATGATTTTAGCGCTTGCAAGAGCGGCTTTGAGTTCCACGATTTTGGTCTCCAGTTTTCCCTGTGCCTCTTTTGCTGCGTCGTATTCTGCATTTTCAGAAAGGTCTCCTTTTTCGCGTGCTTCCTGAATCTGGCGGATGACCTCCGGTCTTTCCACCTCTTCCAACTGTTTGATTTGGGCTCTCAGTTTATCGTAGCCCTCCTGTGACATATAAGACATTTTCTTTTTATTTTTTTGATTATTATACAAAATTAGGCGTCAAAAAAGAAAAGAATCCCGATACACGTTTGTATCGGAACCCTCTCTTTATCCTGTATTTTCAAATGCAAATTTACGTCATTATTTCTTTAAAACCAAATTATTTCGTTGTTTTTTTACATAATGTCATAAAAATGGCATTTTTACATTTTTGTTTTTACCTATTGAACCATCAGGCTTGGTCTCACTTCAATTGTTTCAGGCGTTTGTATTCTTTTTTTGTGATGCGCATGAAGCTTCCATGCTGCGGTCTGGCAACTCCTTTGATATTGCTGGGGTTCTTGAAGTTGCGCATGAATTCGTCGGCCTCGCAGATGCGGTAGTTCTTAGGATTGGAGGAATATTCGATGTATGCGATCCTCCACGTCTTCTCGCCCGCCATCTGGAATGCCGACACACCCTCGCACTTCTTCTTACCCTCGAAATTCACATAGTCATCGTCAACAGGTTCTCCCCATCCGTGGGTGAGGTTATGGCTTGTGGCAGTGAAGAGTCCGGGAGTACCTCCCTCTTTCTTGATCATCATGTGCCACTTTTGGTCGGCAGCCACCCAGTTGATGTCTGCGTCGATGGTGGCATATCCCCAGTCGAAGAGAAGTTGTGGCTGTGTGAGCCGGGTGAAGTCATCGTTGGCATGGCTGTAGTACATTCGGTCGTACTTCTCCTCGGAGCGGTTCCACATGGAATAGTAAATCATATATCCTCCCTTCTTTCCGTCCGGCCATACGAATTCGTCGTCCCATATGATTTGAGGAGCCCAGACCCGGTTGATGGTGCTCCAGTCGTTGTACGCACTCTTTGCGTCGGGATTCATGAAGATGGAGCGTCCTTTGCGATAGTCGAAAGTTGTGGATGTCCAATGAATGAGGTCCGGACTTGTGAGCAGGTTGATGCCGTAGTTGTCCCAAGTTTCTTTCTTGCCCATCCTGTCACGGCTGCGGTTAGAGGCGTCCATGTCGGTGGTCACCATGAGGAAGCCCTTTCCGTCGTGCCTACGGCAAATGTATGCGTCGCGAGTTCGGTGTTCGATTCGCGCCATCTCATGGTCGGAGAAGATGGAGTCGCCATTCATGACGTCCTCAAAATTCTCCCCGTCCTTGCTCACAGCATAAGCCGTCCATGCCACCCCTCCGTTCATATGGCAGTAGAGGTAGTACTTTCCTTTCTGCAAGTTGCCACGTTTCTTATAATGCTTTTGTGCCGCCATGCTGAGCGAACAAACCAAGGCCAGAGCCAGTATCAGGATTTTTTTCATAATAAGTTTAGTAGTTTTTTTGTTGGGAATTCAATTCGTTTTCAAATTTAGCAAGAATTTTTCAAATATACAAATTCTCATCCCAAAAACGACCAGAAGAGATTTTTTTTATTGCATAATAAATGCATATCAAATACATAAATTTTACGCATTGAACTCTTCAATATGTCGCAATTATTATTCAATTTGTTGGATAAGTGCTTATTTTACATTAAAAAA
This sequence comes from Bacteroidaceae bacterium, assembly GCA_017483765.1. Lineage (GTDB taxonomy): Bacteria > Bacteroidota > Bacteroidia > Bacteroidales > Bacteroidaceae > UBA3839. Next base: position 77,153 of record JAFUVE010000090.1, read on the forward strand.
AAGTTAAAGCGTTTTGCTATTTCAAAAATTATTATGATATTTGCACTCGAAAAGTTAGACAATACACAAGAGCAACATTTTTGTATATCCAATCATAACATATTGTGTCAATAGATTCGTGCTGTGAAGCACATGACACATCTGTATTTAAAAAGGTTTGTAACTCTTAATTTTTTGGAAGGGATTCATCGAGATGATGGGTCCTTTTTTTTATAGATTCATTGTCGAATTATCTCAGCCAGTCGCGCACTTCCATGAGAGCACAGCCAAGCAGATTCTCGCCTTTCCAACCCTCAACACCTACGGACATTGCGGCTTCACGGTCAAGACCAATGCCCCATATCCTGTCGTAGGGGCTGGCTTCTGCGAGCACAGCATCACCTGTGGAGAGCAGGAACTCCCTCAAAGCCGGATTCTGGCTGAACTTCGCCTTGTTTCCTTCCACGACGATGGCAGACTTGGCTTCATCCCACATCTCCTGCTGGAATCCCCGGATCAGACGTCCAAGCTTCTTCACGTCGTGGGGATTGTCGGCAGCCATGATTTGGTCCAGGACCTCTTGGTCACCGAAAAGACGTGCCTTGCCGGCCATCATGAATTGCTCGGCCGTGTGATAACGAAGGCCGTCCACCTCAAAGCAACAGTCGTGCCACTGGCTCAGGCATGCCTCTGTCATCTGACTTGCATTTTGAACAGGTTTCCAGAAATAGACAAACTGGATATCGGGTGTCAGCCTGACGATTTCCTTGATTTTTTCAATGTCGTACTTCATTTTTCTGTTTATCTCTTATTCTCATTAATAACTTGCCTAAATGATTCTCTCCTCTCCAGCTGTAGAGATCCACCCCCCAGAACGTATCTTTCTTATTGTTGCCATTTATCAGGAGTCGGTTTCCCGTATCTGCCAACTTCTTCATCAAGAGAGCGTCCTGAGAGAACTTGGCCATCAGGATGGACTCCATGATGGCAAGTCGTTCCGCTTCCCAACCGTGATAGGGAGTCAGACTGTTCCCCTTCATCACAGCCTTGTCGGCAGAGCAACCAGCAAAAAAACGACGGTCCGACTCATCAGCACATTTGGACGCCTGGAATGCAGCCTCGGCACTTAAAAAAGTCAAACCACGCCAGACGAAACGGCAAGGAAAGCGATTTGAAAGAAAAGCATAGTCATCTCTGAAGCGGTTGACGGTGTCTGGAAAATCGGCCGGAGTAAAATCTTTTAACAGGTCCCAGACTGCAGGGCACAACAAATCCTGGCAGGACTCGCCATTCAGCATCCGCTCCCGCACAAGCGAGGAGCTGACCCCCGCGCTGCCCGCAGGCTGCGGCAGTACGACGATTCGGTCGAGATAGTTGGAAAGGACGGGATGACACAGTAATGACTGTTTTAACGTGTCGTTCTCCCTTGAATAGAGAACAACCTTGGAGGTATCCAGAAAACCTTTCTTGTCGGCCAGATGTGACAGCAGGCGCAGCTTGTCGTCGCCCATGAGGAAATAGAGTTCTGCATCGGGGTAGTCTTCCTGAAGTTCCATGAGTGTCGATTGTGTTTTTGCCTCTATCGTGCCAATCTCTTTCTCACACACGACCATTCTTCCATCCGTACACATTCTTTTAAGCATCCGTACACGCAAATCCGGAGAAAGAACCACAGGAGGATGGCAGTCACGCATTTTCCGTTTCAGGTAAGCGTCACTGACAGGCACAAAGAACCCAAAGTCTGCCTCCAGGGCATCAAGAGCCTCCTTCATAAGCATATAATGTGCCAAGGTGGGTGGATTGAAACTGCCGCCCATCACAACCGCCTTTCTCATGTCACTTTCTTTATTTGTGTAATTTTTACGCAAAGTTACTTTTTATTTATGAATGCACCAAATAAAATCGCAAAATTATTTGATTATTGTATTTGATTTGCGTAAGACATCCCGCTGAAGGCGACTCTTTTGGGGATTCGCAGAACAACAGTTCACTTAAGTTTCTGAAGTAAAAAGGGAAGTAAAAAGGGGAGTAAAAATGGAAGTAATGTGCTCGCACAGGACGATAGTCTTGCTGCTAATAGAGTGCCATCCAGCACAAATTGCTTATTACTTCTATTAAAATCCCTTATCTCACTTCATTTTACAACTTGCGGAACTTGAATCATTCATAAACATGAATACAAGAAAAATCCATATCCAATGATTAATTTTTTCAAAAATAAACGGGCGAGAGCGAAATACGCTTTGTGGTTCGATGAAAAAACATTAACTTTGCAACATGTTAAGCACTTGAGAACATGGATAAAAAATTGTTTATCATCAGCGGTTGCAACGGGGCAGGAAAAACGACCGCAGCCAGCACCCTTCTGCCGACGATGTTCGAGCGGACTGAATTCGTCAACGCCGACAACATCGCACGAAAGATCAACCCCACCTCCCCCGAAAGCGCGGCGGTAGAGGCAGGCAGGCGGATGCTCATACGGATAAACGAACTAATCGAAGAGGAAAAGAGCTTCACAATCGAGACCACCCTCTCCACCCGCTCCTACCATCGGCTTCTACAACGGGCTAAAGACAACGGATACGCGGTGGTGTTGCTCTATTTCTGGCTGAACTCGCCTGAGTTGGCTGTCGAGCGCGTGGCAAACCGAGTGAGCGAGGGAGGACATAACATTCCTGAGGATGTCATCAGGAGGAGATACGAACGAGGCATAAAAAACCTATTCGAACTGTTCATCCCGATGTGCGACTTCTGGTCGATCCACGACAACAGCATGAACCCGAGAAAAAATGTGGCCTTCGGCTTCGGTGGTAAAAAAGAGGTAATCAAAGACGAAACTATATTCAACCAAATCAAGCATTATGGGCATTAAGACATACGAAAACGACTACAACAAATATGAACAATACAGCGACTTGCTGGAAAAGGCGCTGGAGCTGAGCGAGACACTAATGCTCAACGAGAAAGCCGCCAAGGGCGAGGACGTGGTGGTGTCGCTGAAAGGCAAGGTCGTGAGGATTCCTGCCCAGGACATCCTCAACGGATGGGACAGCCTCATGGACATCATGGACTTGCCACTATGGAAAGTCCCCAAAAAGGAGGAAGACGAGGAACCAAGTGAGAAGTGAGCGCAAAGAAATTGCCGCATGGCTTTTTATTGAGCTCGAAGTTCGTAATTTGCCTACGGCTAAAAACCTCATGCTCGGCCATATGATTGAAAACGAGTTTTCATCATACCGACCTCGCTTACTCAGTTATTTCTCCCCAACACAGTGGAGGACTTCTTATTTCTGCCGAGACAGGATTGCATAAAAAAAAGACGCATAGGCATGCGTCTTTTTTTTATTGTTTCAACCAAAATCCGAAGGCAGAAAGAATGGCATCATGCTATCTGAGCCTGACCTTGACATCGGACACCATCTTACGATGAGACTGGTCGTTGCCTCCCGCCTGTGCCGTGAGCGTCTTCTTCGCACGCTTGGCTGGAAGCATAAATTCGTGGGCATACAGGACAGAGCTTTCGTTGAAGAGCGTGGCCTCGAGGTAGATGGTGTATTTTCCGTTAGGCACCGGCATGCCGTATGCGTCCTTGAAGTCCCACTTGAAAGACTGGTTGCCACTACGAGGAGTAGCACCCGTGAAAGCATCGAGATCCTGATCGGACAAAAGCTCGGGATGAGCATGCTCCACCCACGTAGGCACGCAGGCCGGGCGCTTGACATATCCACGTACCAGCTGCTCCCCTTCGCGCAGACGGCCCTTCGTGGTGAACGATGTGACGAAGAGCGTCTTCACGACTTCGCCTTTCTCATTCTCAACCCAGACGGCATATTGGTTGGATCCCGGACCGTCCTGACGGAGGTAGTTGAACGATAACGACACCGACTTGGGCTTGAAGGGATTTGGGATATTGATATTACCTATCGGCGACGTCATGCTCACGAGGAGCAGGAAGAGAGCCGCCACAAACAAAATGGTCTTTTTCATATCTTCAATGATTAATTCCGTGCAACGGAGCACAATATTTTTGCAAATTTATGCAAAAAAATCGGATTTTCACGTCATATCGGTCAAAAATCCATAATTTTTATATAATTTTGTGATTCAAAGCATCTGAAACACGCAATGAACCCAGATAAACCGACATCCCCCTTCAGCAGTCTGCTGGACAAAAGCCGCAACTTGATAGATGACATCAAGCGCAGCTATCACGACAGTCCGTTGTTCAAGACGAACTCTTGCTACTTTTGCGGGAAGCCCATTGTCGGGCGTTATTACACCGACCTTTACGACCACAGCCTTTGCTCTACCCATCCCCGTCGTTTCTGCGTGAGCTGCTCTGGATTCTGCGACAGCGGGTGCATAGAAGTGGGAGGCGGGAAGTACTTGTGCTCGAGCTGCCAGAACTTCCACACGACACTGAAAGACGCGAAGGAGATGATCAAGATGATCAGGGCTCACTACGAAAAGATAGGGCTGGGCGTGATAGAACGGTTTCATCTGGAGATGGTGAGCGTGGAGGAGATGCACCGCATGACATCTGGCGACGTGCTGGGACTTGCCTCAAGTAACGGCAGGCGTTATTACATCCACGTATTGGAAAACCTGTCGCACACTGCGATGGTGGGGATTCTGGCGCACGAGATTCTTCATATCTGGCAATTCCAGCGAAGGCTGAATGCCCCAAACCGAATCAGCGAAGGTTTCTGCGACCTGGGCAGCTATGAGATATACAGTCAGATAAAAACCCAACATTCAGAGGTGAAGATACAGATGCTTCAGGAAGACCCGAGCCCCATCTACGGCGACGGCTACCGAATCGTGAAGCGCTATTTCGACAAGGCCGGATGGGCAGGAGTGATTAAGAAGATGGAAGGATATTTAAGTGAATAGTGAAAAGTGAATAGTGAAATCTTGGAGCAGCGAGTGCAAAGTCAAACTTGTTTAAACTTTGCCGAGTCGTGACAAGATTCTACGAAGTGAAAAGTTTATTTACTCAGGCGAAAGTGGCTAGGCGCTCTGTATTTTTTAGATGTTCTAGAAACTCTAGATTTTCTAGAAACTCTAGAAAACTAGGATAACGAGGCTATCTATCTGCAAAGACAAATTTCACTCAACTTTAAACATTCAACTTTAAACCCAAAAGACACTTTAGTAACAGTCAAAAAATAAGTTGCCTCGTTTTTTATGAAGACGAGAAGACAAGACGATAGTCATCTGACGGACATACAGAAAGTAAGTCCATAGTGGTGACGGGGTTTAGTTTGAAGACGCCCCACGGGGTGTCTCTACTCCAGACGGACATACATAAAGTAAGTCCCTACAGTCAACATAAAGTGAGGCAAGTTATTTTTTTAATATCACTTAAACAAAAAAAGATACTTTAAACTGATATGAAACTCTATCTGCTACGCCACGGAGAGACCGAAGAGAATGTGAAACATATTCTTCAGGGACATATGCCCGGAACGCTGACCGCGGCCGGGAAGGGCCAGGCAGTCGATGCCGCCGAAGAGCTGAGAGGACTGGCGGTGGATGCCGTGCTGTGCAGCGACCTGAAACGGTGTACGGACACGTACGAGATTCTGAAAAAGGAGATACCAGAACTTCCTGAGATGGTGACGACCGCTCTGCTTCGTGAACGTGGCTGGGGATCGGCTACCGGGATGATAGCCGACGGAAAGACCTGGATAGAGATTCCGAAAGACGCCGAGAGCATGGGCCAGCTGAAAGCCCGCGCCCGGATATTTCTGGACTTCGTGCGCAGCACTTATGGCGGCAAACGCGTGCTGGCCATCAGCCATGGCCTGTTCTGCCGGGTGATTCAATGTGTGCTGGCAGGAAACGAGGTGAAGGACATCGTGCCGATGAAAAACGCAGAAATACGGGAGATAGAGATTTGAAATTTTGAGGTTTGAAATTTATTAGCATGATTCTCGGCTGCGCTCGGCATAATTGAAGCGAGCTTCATTCTGCTCTCGCTTGCACGAGAATTGAGGTTTGAGGTTTAGCCATGCGGCTGAGAGGGGCTAATATGCTCTAGAGATTCTAGATGCTCTAGACATTATGAATTTTAATGGATGACTAGGCATAAATCGGGCGTCATTCAACTTTAAACTTTAAACTTTAAACTTTAAACTGTTCACATACCATTATCCAACGAAGAGGGTGGCGATGAGCCAGAGGATGAGGATAAGGGAGAGGAGGATGTCGGGGATGCGCCCCTTGGCAAAGGAAGTGAAATGTCCGAAGAGAATGGCGGCATTGACCATAGCCAAAGGGAAAAGGAAACGGAAAAGCTGGGGCTCCATCCAGATGAAAAAGAAAACCGATGCCGCATGCAGACATACCACATAATAATCCATGCGCATGCGGCTGCGGTTGAGATGGATGTTGACAAAGAAATCGACACCCCCCACGAGAGCCATGGACAGCGCAACCCAGAAAGACCAACGGAATTTGGGCGGCATGATGCCGAGGCCGCCTGAGGCGAACTGCGTCATGAGAGCCAGATGGGCGGAACATCCGCCTTCGACGTCTATCCATGGGGAGAGTCCAGCCCAAAACCAATAAGGGGCAGAGACGCCGAGCAGGGAGGCGACAATGACCTTGAGCGAGAGTTCACGCAGGATGCCAAACGAGACAAGATTGACAATCAGCAGCCAGACGAGCTGGGGGCAGAAAAGTGTGGCCACACCTAAAGCCAGGTTGACCGAAAATGCCGCCAGTGGCGCCTGCTTCGACTGGTAAGCGCCCAAAAGCATGATATAGGCAATCAGATAGGCAACGACAACGACTTGCGCCTTCTGGAGCGGATGTACAAACGTGGCCATGGCCACAAGCAGCATCATGGTGAGGCTGATGGTGCGGTCGGTGTTTCCGAGCAGGCTGTAGCGCGTGGCCAGCTCTGCAATGAGATAGACCGCAGCCGCACAGGCCACCATGCCGAACAGATAGTCGAAGAAGGGGGACAGAACCACCGTATGCGGTATCTTCCCGCCCAATCCGAACCATCCGTTCATAATCCACGCAAAGAACGTGAACACGAGTGCCACAGGCCATACCAGCCTGTTTTTAGAATATGCCTCCAGCATGTTTAGTTGAAAGTTTAAAGTTGAAAGTTTAAAGAGCCATGCGGACGGCTTGTTTAGTTGAAAGTTTGAAGATTAAAGTTTAAAGAGCCAAGCGGATTGTTTTTTCGTGGATTCGATGCAACGATATTTCAACATTCCTATGCGATGGCATTTCGAGGGAAGGAGCAGAATCAAAGGTCTGCTCCGATGTCGGAACGGAAATACCGCTTCTCGAAATTGATTTTCTTTGCCTCGGTGAAAGACTTCTGGAGCGCCTCCGCCTTGTCGGCTCCATATGAGCTTACAGCGATGACACGGCCGCCGGCAGTGACCACCTGGCCGTCCTTGCTTGCCGTGCCGGCATGGAAGACGACAGAACCGTCGACCTGGTCGATGCCGCTGATAGGAAATCCCTTCTCGTATTTCTCGGGATATCCGCCTGAGACGAGCATGACGCAGACAGCAGAGCGTGGGTCAATCTCCAGGGACTTCTGATCCAGGTTGCCCTCTGCCACCCCTTCGAAAAGCTCGACTATGTCGCTCTTCAGTCGCAGCATGACCGTCTCCGTCTCCGGATCGCCCATCCTCACGTTATACTCGATGACCATCGGGTCGCCTGCCTTTGCGCAGGAATAGTCGCGGTCGACGCGGATAAGCCCGAGGAAGATAAAGCCTTTATAGTCGATGCCCTCCGCCGCCAGTCCTTCGACAGTGGGGCGGATGATGCGGTCCTCCACCTTCTTCATGAATACATCGTCGGCAAAAGGGACAGGCGAGACACTGCCCATACCTCCGGTGTTGAGTCCTGTGTCGTGCTCTCCGATGCGCTTGTAGTCCTTGGCCTCAGGAAGTATCTTGTAGTTTTTTCCATCGGTGATGACAAAGACAGAACATTCAATTCCGCTGAGGAACTCCTCGATGACGACCTTTGCGCTGGCTTGTCCGAACATACCGTCGAGCATCTGCGCCAGCTCTTTCTTCGCCTCTTCAAGGGTAGGCACAATCAGCACCCCCTTGCCGGCGCAGAGTCCGTCGGCCTTCAGCACGTAAGGCGGCTGAAGCGTCTCGAGGAACCGGTAGCCCTCCTCCAGGTTGTCGGCCGAGAAAGCGCGGTAAGCGGCGGTAGGGATGTCATGGCGCTGCATAAACCCTTTTGCAAACTCCTTTGACCCCTCAAGTACGGCCCCGGCCTTGGAGGGACCGATGACTGGGATGGAGGCAAGTCGCCGGTCGGCCTTGAAGAAGTCGTAGACTCCATTGACCAGCGGGTCCTCCGGTCCGACCACCACCATGTCGATGGCGTTGGCAATGACGAAATTGCGTATGGCATCGAAGTCGTTCACCTTGATGTTGACGTTCTCGCAGGGAGCGAACGTGTGCTCCCCCACCCTGTCGTTGGCAGGGATGTCGGCCGTTCCGGCATTACCCGGTGCGACAAAGAGTTTGTCGATTTTCTCACTCTGGCAGATCTTCCATGCCAAGGCATGCTCGCGTCCGCCACTTCCAAGCAGTAACAGTTTCATATATTGACAGTTTTGGTTTCCTTTTGCAAAGTTACGAAATAAAAATGAAAAAAAAGTTTATTTTAAGTGAATAGTGAAAAGTGAAAAGTGAAAAGTGCAGTTACTTCTGTGTACGATTCCTGAAAGGCTATGCGACAAAATAAAGAGTAAGAGAGGCTGTCTGTCGCAAAAACGGGAGGGTGTCGCAACGAAGCTGAAGGAAAAAGGGCATGAAATTTCGTTGGGCTGGAAAATGGGCGTAACTTTGCAGCGTCAACAAGAGAATGCAAGACATTTTCCGACAGCAGAAAAAGAATCATAAATCATTCATAAAAAAATCGGTCATGAACACTTCAAAACATAACTATAAGCAATCATTCCTCAACAGGGCATTTCGCAGAATCGCCAAGTTGTTTCTCATCAGTTTCAACACCGTGAGCAAGTACAACGGCCTGTCCGCTTTCGTCAGTTATCCTCTACGCGGAGCAGCGATATAAGCCCTAAAAAATCCACCTAAACCTAAAAATCGAAACCTAAACCTGAATTTCTGACGCGTGTCTTCCATCGTTTTTTATAGCGATGGAAGCACGTTTTTCGTGATTGACTGCCACATTCTCCCATTTTTTTCTTAATTTTGCGTTGAATTTCTGATTATGGAAACAAACGCAAACAAAGAAAGACTGTGGAACAGTAACTACTGCAAGGTGATGGCCGCGAATTTCTCGCTGTTCTTTGCCTTCTACGTGCTGACTCCACTGCTACCAATTTATCTCAGTGAACATTTTCATGCGACGAAAGACGTGATAGGCATGGTGCTGTCCGGGTATACGATCGTGGCGATGCTTTTCCGTCCCTTCAGCGGCTATTTCGTGGACTCGTTTCCAAGGAAGCATGTGCTGATGGTCTGCTTCGCCGCCTTCTCCATCTTCTTCGCAGGCTACCTGGCGGCATCGACGCTGCTGCTGTTCACGATTGTGAGGACCCTCCACGGCGGTCCCTTCGGCGCACTGACCGTGGCAAACTCTACAGTGGCCATCGACATGCTGCCATCGAGCCGCAGGACAGAAGGTATCGGCTACTACGGCATGAGCAACAACCTGGCGATGGCCATCGCCCCCACCATCGGCATCTTCATCTACAAATACACGGAGAGTTTCGAATTCCTGTTCTGGCTGGCGCTGGTGGTTGCCATCGCAGGCATGGCGGTGGACAGCACGGTGAAGATGGCCCAGAAGGAAATCGCGGTGAACAAATCGAAGCTGTCGCTCGACCGATTCTTCCTCACCCGCGGATGGCTGCTGGGCCTGAACATGGTGGCGTTCGGATTCTGCTTCGGTGTGCTGAGCAACTACCTGGCCATCTACGGAAAGGAAGAGCTGGGAATCACGGGCGGTACCGGCACCTATTTCCTGCTCTGCTCCGTGGGATTGATACTGTCCAGGCTCCAAGGAGGCAAGGCGCTCCGCAAAGGCCTGCTCACCCATAACGCCGGGGAGGGAATCCTGATCTCGCTCGTGGGCTACACCCTGTTCATCGCCCTCCCTACCCTCTTTCCGGGAAACCCGCTGGCGATATGGACGGGCTATTACGGCTCTGCTATCCTGATCGGCCTCGGCAACGGCCATATGTGGCCAGCATTCCAGAACATGACCATCAGCGTGGCACACAACAACCAGAGAGGCACAGCCAACTCCACGATCCTGATTTCGTGGGACATCGGGATGGGACTGGGCATCCTGGCAGGAGGCGTGATCTCAGAACTTCTGGGCTACGGCATGGCTTTCTGGACCGTGGCTGGGGTGAACGCACTGGGAGCGGCGACGTTCTTTGCGTTTACAAAGCAGTTCTTCCTCAAACGAAACCTGAACCCGGAGCTCAGGTAATTTTGAAATTTGAGATTTGAAATTTATTTACAAACGAAGATTTTCTGGACGAAGATTTTTGGAAATATTTATGTTGCGAATTGACCGTGCTTCGCCGGTCAGATGTGCGGGCGAGACGCCCACTATCCCAGCCGATGTCCTGTCGAAATGAGAAAAGGGACAGCAGATGACAATAAAATTTATCACCACACGAAATCCTGAATAACCATTTTTTTATATTGAAGCAAGATACAAGAGGACATCGTAAGTAATGATTCTGTCTTTACATGAAATACGTTTCAGGTACGCTGTACGGTATACGCAACATATATCCGCAGTACGTATCTGAAACGTAGCAAACTATAAGACAGAATTTTATGTTACTATTTGAGATAGCCCAGAGTTTTGCATCGTTTGCATTTCTTGCCCACGTCGAATCCTTCGATATCGGTGTAGCCCTCTCCATTGCAGTTAGGACAGAGCTTGACGGGCTTGAGATACTGAGCCGACACCCAACCCTTGCAATGGTACTCATAAATCATGGATGAAACCTCGACGTAGCAGAATCCGTTCTGGCGCTTACCAAGGTAGGTGACAAGCTGACCCTTGTCGAGCTGGCATTTCTCATCTGAGAAATCCTCCCTCGCCACGGGATAGTTCTTTCCAGGGCCTGTACGGACATTCACGTTCTGTCCGGTGCTGAGGAATCCCTGTCTTACTTTCTGTGCGTGTATCGCAATTACAGAAAGCATCATCATGCATATCAATAAAAGACGTTTCATAAGTAAATGGTTTTAGTTTGACTGTTCATATTGCAACTCAACGGCAAATATACACAAAAATCGGGAATAACAAATACAAAAATCAAGAAAACTCAGGAAAAACGCATAATTGCATACATTTGGCGCGATTCCTGTCCATGAAATGAGATGTCAGCGTGTCAGCAGGTCAATGCCTCTTACCGTCTCTCCTTCCGCAGCCTCAGCCTCCCTGGGCAGATAGACGGGCATGCCGCTTTGAATGGGAAGTATTTTCAGCTGCAAAGACTTGCAGTCGCGAGGCAGACGCCATAGAGCGAAGAAGAAGGGCCGTCCGTAGTAGAAGTTGTCGGCGACGAGTGTTCCGTCGGCATAGAGACGGGCCACGTCTCCTCTGTAGTTGATGGCCATGAGCGCGTCGCGCTGTTCTGGAATCTCAATATCGTAGACCGCCGCATGGTCGAAGTCAGCATCCGTCGGTGCCTCAGCCACTTTAGCCTTACCCATGCTGATGGTGCGCTGCATGCCAGGTTGCTGGATTTTCCGGAAAGCAACCTCTCCCAGTTTTTTTCCTTCGTCCGTCGGGGAAAGGAAGAGACGTTCCGCAGCCTGAGAGTCTAAGAGATAGATGTTTTTATACACTGGCTTGTCGACACCGGCCGCCTTCACGTTTTTGAGAACTTTTCCATCTTCGAGGGATATGGTGGTGGGTATGCCCTTGATTTGCTCCATATAAATTTTTCCGTCGCGCTTAGCGATGAGCTGTGCCGTGGCAAACCGTATGCCGTCGATATTGACAGGAAAGACGCAGACAGTGCCCGCGGGTACAGTGATTTTCGGGAATTTCACTCCACAAGCCTCCAGCACGACGCTCTTCTTCTCAGAGAGGTTCTGCAGCCGTTCATAGTTGTTGATGAAGATGAACGCCCTGTTTCCGTCAGAGCGGCATGACCATCTGAGCAGCTTGTCTTCCCCTTTCTCCAGTTCCTGTGGCGAGGGGAAGGACGAATCCATCGGCGCAAGCGTCTCTCCCCAGTCCTGAAGGAAGAGATGGAGTTTGCGTAGCATGAAATACTGTGGATATGCCTGTCCGAACTCCCCGAGCGGTGCCTGGAAGTCGTAGGTGCATACAGGCAGGTCGTTGTTTGCCGTTCCTGGAGATGTCTGGCACTCGTTGAGCGTGTTCAGTTTTCCGACCGGGTTGGTACCGCCATGATACATATAATATCCGAGCAGGTTCGATCCGCTTCCGAGTTTCACCACCGCCATGGAATAGGCATCCTCAGGATAGATGAAGGGTCTGCGGTGGTATGCCGTGGCCATGCCCCCTCCGAGCTCACACGTGAAGAAGGGATACTGCTCGTCGCCCTTGCTGATTTTCTCCTGCTGCTGTCCGAGTAGGTCAGTCCCGATTGCGGTAGACGACCGGAAAGCTTTGAAGTTGAATGCCTTATAATAGTTGCCAGCCGTCTCTTTCGTGGATTTCTCCCAGAATCCGTCGGCATAGTCGCCATAAAGGGGGAGCATCTCGCCGAATGGTACCGGCGTGCGCAGCTCAGGCCAGCCGGTACGGGTGTAAAACGGGAGGTCGAACCCGATATTGGTGGCGATTTTCTTCAGGTCCATCAGATATTCACCTTTGCCTCGGAACTCGTTGTCGAACTGAGCCGCAATGACCGGTCCGCCGTCCTTCCACTGAAGCCCCTGCACCTGCGTGAAGATCTGGCGGTAAAGCCTCTCCACGATGTTGAGAAAGAGCGGGTCCTGGGAGCGCAACGAGATGTTTTTTCCCTCTTTGTTCTTGATACGGAAAGCCCAGTCGGGTATGCCTCCGTTGCGCACCTCGCCATGGCAGAAGGGGCCGAGACGGAGCACGACCGGAATGTCCTCCTGCTTACAGATTTCGAGAAAGCGTCTGAGGTTGCGCTGGCCGTCCCAGCGGAAGATACCCTCTTCCTCCTCGATATGGTTCCAGAAGACATAGGTGGCGATGATGGTGACGCCTCCTTCTTTCATCTTCCTCACTTCCGTCTGCCATTCGTCAGCAGGAATACGCGAATAGTGCACCTCGCCCATAACGGGGATAACTCGTTTACCTCCGATGATAAGGCTTTTGCTGTCCCAGCTGACTTCGCGTGAGGATTGCGCGAAGGAGAGGGCTGCAGATAAAAGAATGAGCAAAAACATCAGCGTTCGTTTCATTGTCATAATAGTTAGTCGTTTATGGTGATTTTTTGCAAAGTTAGCAAAAAAGGATCAAACTTTCTATGAAAAAACAAGAGAATAAACATGGACTATGTTACCATAACCTGTAAAGTTGAATGGTGAAAGTAGAAAGTTGGAAGTTTTAATGAGCCATGGGGACGGAAGACAGAGGAGGATTAGCGATTGCTTAGCGCATTCTTGGCAGCTTTGACGACGTTGAATCCGAAGTCGAGGATGAGCGGTGCCTCAGAGAAGCGCTTTCCGTACTTGCTTTTGAGCAGTACGAGATAGAGAGTGATGCCGTCGCGCTGTGCAGCTACGGCTAAGCATCCCCCGGATGCGTTGATGAATCCGGTCTTCACGCCGATGCACCCCGGATATTCCTCGAGCAGCCGGTTGGTGTTCTTGCTGGGCATGTGTCGTCCGTCGGCCAGCTTGATGTCCTCTTCGAGCGTGCCTACGATCTTGGCGAACTGCGGGTTCTGCATGCAGTAGTCGACGAGACGGACGAGGTCTGCCGCAGTGCTGTAGTTTTTCGGGTTAGGCACCCCGTTAGGGTTGGCGAAATGGGTTCGGCGCATATTGAGTGTCCTCGCCTTTTTATTCATCATCTTGCAGAACTTGAGTGTGTCGCCGGCAATGTGCTTTGCAATGGCATAAGCCGCGTCGTTGTCGCTGAGCATCATCATCTCAAGTATGAGGTTTTTCATCAGGTAGGTGTCGTTGAGCCGGGTTCGTGAGTTTTTTGAGATGAACACGTCCTCAGATATGCATATTGTGTCGTTCATCTTGTTCTGCCCCCGTTCGAGTGCGAGGATGCAGGTCATGATTTTCGTGAGGCTTGCCGGAAACATCCGATTGTTATAGTTCTTTCCTGCAATAGGGATGCCAGTAGTTGCCTCCACGAGCTGCCAGGACTCAGCCGTGACGGTGTCGAGTGCATGCCGGCCGGGAATCGTGTCGAGGTCAAGAATGCGGTAAGGGTTATCTGCTTCCTGACTCGATGAGTCTGAAGTGTTCTCTTCTTCTGCCGAGCAGGAGCATGAGCAGGAAAGAGCCATGGACGTCATGACCGTGATGGCAAACAACAGGGCTACGCTCCTTAACAAATTCATCTTTAAGATTTTTCTCATCATACTATACATAAAATTGGTTTTCTTTCTGCAAATATAGTCATTTTTTCTGATACATTATAATAAAAGGCAAGGATATTATTTGAAAAGCGTGACGGGACAGGAATACAATCAAACAACTGAGTCCTTATTTTAGGCAGAAAGAAGTTGATACAGTAAATGGTTTTAGCCATCAATCGGTCACTCCACTAAGCGATTTTTAATAAAAAACGGTCAGTGCAGTAAACGTTTTTATCATAAATCGGTCAATGCAGTAAACGATTTTTGTTATAAACCGGTTAATGCAGTAAACGTTTTTTGTTAAAATCGGTCAATGAAGTAAACGATTTTATTAAAAATCGGTCAATACGTTGAGCGATTTTGTTAAAAAATCGGTCAGTGCAGTAACTTTTTCTTAAAAAACTTGATAGTTAAAAGAAGAATTTATACCTTTGTGTCCGAATCAAAGCAAACAAAAGATGGAAACGTTATTCAAGAAACACCGGATGCTGATTACCCAAGTGCGGACAGACATCGTACGCGACAACATCAAAAGCATAAACTGGGACAGCCAGTTGGTAGGCATACGAGGCTCGCGCGGTGTAGGCAAGACCACATTAATCCGCCAGTACATCAAGCAGCGCTACGGAGTAAACGCCGGAGAGGCATTGTACTGCGTGATGGACAGTATGTACTTCACCAACCACACACTGCTGGACCTGGCCGAACGTTTTCACTTGGCAGGGGGGCGCCATCTTTTTCTGGACGAGGTACATAAATATCCGACCTGGAGCAAAGAAATCAAGGAGATTATCGACCTCTACCCAGAGATGAAGGTGACGTTCTCCGGCTCTTCCCTAATACAGATCTTGAACGCCGATGCCGATTTATCGCGACGTGTGCTGAGCTACAAAATGAAAGGACTCTCTTTCAGAGAATTTCTTATATTCTATAAAGGAATCAGCTTGCCTTCATTCACTTTGGAAGAGATACTCAGCAATTATGATGAGATATGCAGTCAAGTGACAAGCGTCTGCCACCCTCAGCCATTGTTTGAAGAGTACCTCCGTGTAGGCTACTACCCATTCTACGACGTCAGCGCAGAGGAATACTACAGCCGCATTGAGAATGTGGTGAGTTTCATCATAGACCAGGAGATGACGCAGTTCTGTGGCGTTGAGCCAGCGTACACCCGAAAGCTGAAAGCCATGATGATGTTCCTGGCAGTGAACAACCCATACGAAGTGAACATTGCGAAGCTGGCGGCATATCTGGAAATCAGCAAAAACACGGTGCTAAGCTATCTGTCGAGCATGGAACGGGCTGAATTAGTGCATCTGCTGTACGCCGACAACAAGTCAGTCACGAAAATGCAGAAACCGGACAAGATCTACCTGTCGAATCCGAACCTATTCTATGCGTTGGGCAACCAGCCGAACATCGGAACCGTCAGGGAATGCTTCGTGGTGGACCAGCTGTCAAGCTGCCACAGCGTGGAATATTCAAAAAAAGAAGGAGATTTCCGGGTTGACGGCACATACACTTTCGAAGTTGGCGGCAAGGACAAGTCCTTTGATCAGATTGCCGGGGTTAAGGACTCGTTCATCCTTGCCGACTCGATGGAATTCGCCGTAGGCAAGAAACTGCCGTTGTGGCTCATAGGATTTCTGTATTAGCTGCAGGTTGGCAATCCTGAAAGTGAATGATTATTATACCCCCGCCTCGGCAAAAGCCGGGACGGGGCGTTTAATTTTCACATATTTCGGGCATAACATAACATACACCTTTATCCGCATGTTCGCCATGTGGAAGAAGAACAGAGGTGAGCCGAAAAAGACACCAAACGATAGTATTTTCTTGCCATTATCAATCAGAAACTTCCCTTTCGCCTGCATAGATTATTGTAGTATTTTGCTCATTAGATAAAACAGTCGTAATTTCGTGCAGTCTTTTACATGATTATCGGACATAATAGATAGAGACATCATGTTTTCGATGGAAGTTACACAGTTGATAGAACGGTGCAGACAGGGTGATGCAGATGCCCTCGGAGAACTGTACAAGGCATACACCCAGAAGATGAGGGGCGTGTGCCGTCGGTATATCAGTGATGAACAAGCCATCAGCGACGTATTGCATGACTCGTTCGTGATTATCTTCACCTCTTTTGACAAGCTTCGCGACAACGGAAAGGCAGAGGCATGGATGATGTCAATAACGAGAAATGTGGCATCGAAATATAAAGACCATCTGGCAAAGATGACTTTCGTGCAACTGGAAGAAGCAGAGCATTTGCAGATAACTGAAGGTGGGAGCGAAGTGAGAGGAGTGCCATTGGAAGATGTTTTGCGGCTCGTTGACCGTCTGCCGGATGGCTATGGGCAGGTGTTCCGGCTGTCAGTATTCGAGGGGATGTCGCATAAGGAGATTGCCGACATGCTGGGTATTGAGCCACATTCGTCGTCATCACAATTGGCACGGGCGAAGAAGATGCTCCGAAAGATGATGCAGCAGTATTGGGTAGCCGGCCTACTGTTACTGCTTGTTTCCATTACGTTTTATCTATTCAGAAAAGGAAATACTGCGGTCAACGATGGAAAACCAGTTGTGGCAAAGCAGAAGGATACGCCGAAAGAATCGCAGAAAGATTCTCTGACAGAACAGCCCCAAGAGCCAGCGATTGCCCAAAGGCTACGGGTAGGCGGCGGTAACCGTGAGACTCTTGCTACCGACAGGGCCACCAAAACGTCGGGGATTCTGCCTGTGCATCGTACTGTCCCTATTGCAACAGACACCCTCCCATTGGAAATCGCACGGGTTACGGATTCCACCAAGGCAGACTCTTTGTATAATATGGTTGCACAAGAACATTCAAATACAGATACGATACCGAATGATACGGCAAAGACAATGCACGAGGCAGAAATGCCACATTACGACATCGCAGACTTACTCCCTGAAAAGCCAGCCATCAGTACCCGCCGTCAGCAAAAATGGTCGGTGGATCTTGCATATGCCGGAGGTTTTGGAGAACAGAATTATAACCGTCCGTACAGTTTCACAAAAACGTCGATGACAGCCACGACGGGTGAGCCACCGTCTCCTGTCACCTTTGAGAACTGGAGCGACTATGCGGCCTTCCTGGCAGAAGAACCTGATGACGGTAGCAGTCATAGCCGAAGCGTCATTATGTATATTGCGCTGAATAATGCCGGAGATGCCCCCGGTACCGGCACAGACAAAATTGTGCGCAAGAGTCACCACGACATGCCTATCAATTTCTCTCTGGCATTGAAGTACAGACTGAACAATCGCTTTGGGCTTGAGACCGGTCTGAGCTATAGTAGGTTGAAGTCCGAATTTGAGATGGGTTCAAATGGCAATACAATCAATGAGCAACAGACTATCCACTACCTCGGCATCCCCGTAAAAGGCACCTACAACATATATAAAAGGAAGACATGGGCGCTGTATGGCAGTCTCGGCGTCACCACGGAGATTCCTCTCTATTCGCCGGTCAACACAAGTTACTACCTACATGGCATATTGGAGGCTACCGACAAGAGCAGCATCCATGCTCCGTGGCAGTGGTCGGTCAGCACGGGCCTCGGCCTGCAATACAATTTCACGCCCAACATCGGGCTGTTCGTAGAGCCAAGCCTGCAATACTACATCCCGACAGGGTCTCAAATAGAAACATACCGTACGAAGCATCCGTTCAACATCTCCTTGCCCTTAGGTATCAGATTTACGTGGTAGCCGCAACAACTCAATAACGGGGAACAGGCTATGAACAACCGCATCGATCGAGGCGCACAATTGGAATCTTTCATCAAACATATGGAAAGTAAGGACAAACAGAAGAAATAAGCCAATTACCAAGCAGTCATTCGTTGCAATTTTGGACTTTATAAGTAGATAACAAAATTACAACGAACCTGTATGTATAGCATCTATGATTACGTCCATAACGGGCTTCTCTATCTGAACAACGTCATGCGGCCACGCCACAAACGGCTGTCGCAGCTTATGATTTACTCAACCACCGCTTGTCAGTCACGCTGTAAACACTGCAACATCTGGTAGAAACGGCCAGTGGAGCATCTTTCGCTCAGTGACATTCAGCGAATCATGCAAAGCCGATGTGTGACCGCTCGGACAATAGTAGGTCTGGAGGGTGGCGAATTCATCCTTCATCCACAGGCTGAGGAAATCATGGCGTGGTTCCATGAGCACCATCCAAACTACACGCTGCTCTCAAACTGCCTCGCGCCCCGTCGGGTTATAGATGCCGTCCGTCTCCATCAGCCGCGACATCTTTACGTCTCTCTCGACGGCGGGCGCGATACTTATCAACGGATGCGTGGGCGCGATGGCTACGACCGGGTGATTGAGGTGGTTGAAGCCCTGAAAAATGAGGTTTCTGTGTCGCTGATGTTCTGTCTGTCACCGTGGAATAAGTTTGAAGATATGGCCTATGTCATAGACATTGCCAAGCACTACGGCATAGATATCCGTATCGGCATCTATGGAACGATGGCTTTCTTCGACACGACGAGCGAACTGCTTACAGCATCAGATTTCGTGAAGCAGATTCCCCAAAGCATCCATGACACGCAAGAGAATTACGATTTTGTGGCACTCTATGACGAATGGCGAAACGGGCACCTTCGACTGCGCTGTCAGAGCATCATGAGCTGCCTCGTGGTGCATAGCAATGGTGACGTTCCGCTCTGTCAGAATCTTGATGTGGTGTTAGGAAATATCCATGAGCAATCGCTTGACACGATTTTCAACGGAACATCAGCCTGTCAGGCCCAATACCACTACTCCCGTCACTGCAACGCCTGCTGGATTAACTTCCATCGCAAGTATGACATTATCCTCGTCCGCAACTTTGAGCGGCTGTTGCCCAAATGGCTCATTGAGAAGTTCTACGGCCAATACCAATGGACGGCAGACCCTAAGCAGACATATCGCAAACATCTAAAATCAATACAATGATACAGGAAATCATCAACCGACACAAGCGGATGCGCACAGAGAATTACCTGCGCCAAATGTGCCAACATCAATATGCCTTCGTGGGCATGGGTCAACACTCTCTCACCAACCTTTATCCCGTACTGCATTACCTTGGTGTGCCGTTGAAATATATCTGCGTCACGTCAGAACGGAAAGCACAACTGATAGAACGGAAGTTCCCTGGCGTGAAAGCCACTACCTCACTCGACACGATTCTCAAAGATGAGACCGTCAAGGGCATTTTCGTCTCTGCCTCCCCGTCGTCCCATTTCTCTATAGCCTCACAAATCCTTCGTTGTGGCAAATCACTTTTCATAGAGAAGCCGCCCTGTCAGACATTAGAAGAACTCGACTTGCTCATTGATTTACAGCAGCTCTACGGCTCGCCCGTCGCAATGGTTGGACTACAGAAACGTTATGCCCCTGCCGTGCAACTGCTGAAGAAGCGTCTCGGCAAATCGCATCTTGTCAGTTACGACCTGCATTACCTCACAGGTGCGTACCCGGAGGGTGATGTTCTGCTCGACCTCTACATCCATCCCCTCGACCTCGTTTGTTTCCTGTTTGGCAAACCAGACATCCTCGTCTGCCGTAAGGTCGCCAAGGACTCATACCTCCTCATGCTTCAGCATCCACACGTCGTCGGCACACTGGAACTTTCCACATCCTGCACATGGATTGCCGCAGAGGAAACCCTGAAGGTCTGCACAAAATCTGGAATCTATCATCTCTCGCAAATGGAGGAACTCACCTTCTCACCCACTTCCTCCACCGCTTTCGGCATCCCTGTGGAGAAACTGCACACCCATCATGAAACAAAAGAAATCCTCTGTCAGCGAAACAATTTCACCCCCATATTGGCAAACAATCAAATATACTCACAAGGCTATTTCAACGAAACAGAGGCCTTTGTCAATGCTGTGGAAGGTCGTAATCATGCCATCACAACGGACATAAAGACCATCAGGGAAACATACCAACTGATAAGCGAGAATCCGATGGCACACTAACAGGCCTGCGGAAGTGGCACATGAGCTGGATGGAACGAAAGGAACTGAGGGGGAGGAATGGCAAGTAGGGATATGATAAGCTATAAGGAAACCTAAAAAAAGCGAAAGGACGCATAAATTCATTGAAATTCGGGAATTTATTCGTAATTTTGCAAGAAGAATGGAAAAAACAATTACTAAAAATGAAATCAGACATAGAAATTGCGAACAGCGCGCACTTGGAGCGCATAGAAACCATAGCGTCCAGCTTAGGCATCCAGAACGACGACCTGGAGCCATACGGCCACTATATGGCCAAAGTTCCACTCAAATACATTGACGAAGAGAAGGCCAAGGAGTCGAACCTGATCCTGGTGACAGCCATCAGCCCCACGAAAGCCGGCATCGGAAAAACCACCGTGAGCATCGGTCTGTCGCTCGGCCTCAACCACATCGGAAAGAAGTCGATGGTGGTGCTTCGTGAGCCTTCGCTCGGCCCCTGCTTCGGCATGAAGGGGGGTGCCTGTGGCGGCGGCTACGCCCAGGTGCTTCCGATGGATAAAATCAACCTTCACTTCACCGGTGACTTCCATGCCGTGACCTCCGCCCACAACATGATCACGGCAATGATGGACAACTACTTCCATCAGAACCGGGCGACAGTGGCTCCGTTGAAGCAGGTGTTGTGGAAACGAGTGCTCGACGTGAACGACCGCAACCTACGCCATATCGTGACCGGCCTGGGTCCTGCCGGCAACGGCATCGTGACGGAGTCGGGCTTCGACATCACGCCCGCCTCAGAGATCATGGCTATCCTCTGCCTGGCCACCGACATTGAGGACCTGCGCCAGCGCATCGACAACATCTTGCTGGGCTACCGTCAGGACGGCAGCGAGTTCACGGTGAAAGAGCTGGGCATCACCGGAGGAATCGTGGCGTTGCTGAAAGATGCGATGAAGCCGAACCTGGTGCAGACCACAGAGAACACGCCCGCCATAGTACACGGCGGTCCGTTCGCCAACATCGCCCACGGCTGCAACACACTGGTGGCAACAAAGCTGGGCCTGAGCCTGAGCGACTATGTCGTGACGGAAGCCGGATTCGGTGCCGACCTGGGTGCCGAGAAATTCCTCGACATCAAATGCCGTAAACTGGGTGTTTACCCGAAGTTGACCGTGCTCGTGGCCACCCTGCGCGGTCTGAAACTGCACGGCGGCGCGACAGAGGAGACGATGAAAGACCTGAACATGGTGCCGCTGACCGAAGGTTTCGGCAACCTGGACCGTCACGTGAAGAACCTGCGTAAGTTCGGCCAGAACACGGTTGTGGTACTCAACCGCTACGGCGACGACGACGAAGGCGAGATCAACGCCGTGATTACCCACTGCAAGGAAAAGCTTGGCGTGAAGTGCGTGGTGAACAACGCGTTCAGCGAAGGCGGCAAGGGCGCTGCGGAGATGGCACGCATGGTCGTGGAGGAGATTGAGAAGAATCCTTCCGTCCCGAAGCCCGACGGCATCTACTCCGTGGATGGAAGCATGAGCTTGAAGGAACGCATCGAGGCTGTATGCAAACGGATTTACCGTGCCGAGGTCGTGGAATTCAGCAGCGCAGCAACCAAACTGCTCTCCGGCGTGGAGAAAGACCCCCACTATCAGTCGTTCCCCGTCTGCGTGGCCAAGACACAGTACTCGTTCACCGACGACCCTAAGCGCCATGGTGCCCCGTTCGGCTTCACCATCAAGATCCGTGAAATCGTGATCAACCGCGGTTCCGGCTTCATCGTAGCCGTAGCCGGCGACATGATGCGCATGCCGGGACTGCCGAAGGTGCCAAGCGCCACGCATATCGACGTGATAGATGACCAGATTGTAGGTCTGAGCTGATTATTTTACAATTCCACATAATGAAAAATTAAGGAGGCAAGTATCTGTTTGCGATACTTGCCTCCTTGTTATAAGTTGTCAGTTAGTGTATGCAGACGCTGCATCAAAAGGGGACTCTTTCAATCCTTGTTAGGAGTGTCCCACTTGTGCGTGTCGGTACAGTTGATGAGTGCCGTCTGTCCGCCGCAGGAGAGGCGGAACTCCCCTTCCTCGAGGATCCACTTGCCGTCGGCTCCGACGAAGGCGAGGTCGCTGGCCGGGAGTTGGAATGTGACGGTCTTGGTCTGCCCCGGCTGCAGTTCCACTTTCTGGAAAGCACGCAAGCGCTTGTTGTCCGGCACGAGGGAGGCCACGAGGTCGCTGCTGTAGAGCAGCACTGGCTCTTTGCCCGCGCGAGCACCGGTGTTCTTCACATCCACCGACACGCTGAGCATGTCGCCGGCCTTGAAGTCCTTCTTGTCCACTTTCAGGTTGGCGTATTCATAAGAGGTGTAGCTGATTCCATATCCGAAGGGCCACTGCAATGACACTTTCGCGTCGTAGTTGTATGCTCCGTCCATGGTCCCTACCTCCTCGCTGACCTTGTAGTCGTAGTTGGCAAGCGAGTTGATTTCCTTAGGATAGGTGTATGGCATCTTGGCAGAGAAGTTGGCATCCCCTGCGAGCAGGTTGGCCAGTGCGTCAGCTCCATAGTTTCCCGGCAGGAAGACGTGTACGATGGCCTTCGCCAGCGGCTCGATGTCGGCGATGAGGCGTGGCCGTCCTTCGTTGAGTACGAGGATGACCGGCTTTCCAGTCTTGGCAAGCTCCTTGACGAGGTTGCGCTGGTTTTGTGAGAGCCAGAGGTCCGTGATGTTGCCCGGCGTCTCGCAGTAGCTGTTCTCTCCGATGCATGCGATGATGACATCGGCGCTCTGGGCTGCATTGACCGCACGGTCTATCTGCGGCTCGTTCTCCTCAAAGTATTGTCCTTTCTCGTTGTAGGTGACACCCTGCTCAAGCACGATGTTTTCCTTTCCGTATTTATTGCACAGCGCCTCATAGATGGTGTTGTAGCGTTCGGAGAGGTCCTCCACCTTGGAGCCCTGCCAGGAGTAGCTCCATCCGCCGTTGAGGCAGCGCATCTGGTTGGCATTCGGACCGGTGAGCAGTATTTTCTTCCCTTTGGCAAGCGGAAGGATTCCGTCGTTTTTGAGCAGCACTTCCGACTCCTCGGCTGCACGCAGTGCTTTTTGGGCGAATTCGTCGGAACCGAACTTCTCATATCCCTTGCCTCCCGTGTTGGGCTGTTCGAAAAGTCCGAGGCGGTATTTCACGCGCAGGATTCGACGAACCGCGTCGTCGATACGCTCCATCTTGACTTTTCCCTCGTTGACCAGCTGCTTGAGCAGTATGCAGAAGTCCACGCTGTAAGGGTCCATCGACATGTCGATTCCCGCATTGATGGCGATGCGTATGGCATCCTTCTTGTCCTTCGCCACCCGCTCCCGGGTGAAGAGGTTGTTGATGTCCGCCCAGTCGGTCACGATCATTCCGTCCCACTGCAGGTCTTCCTTGAGCCACTGCGTGAGGTACTCATAGCTGGCATGCACCGGCACGCCGTTGATGCTGGAGGAGTTGACCATGATGGTGAGGGCACCAGCCTGGATAGCCGCACGGAACGGCTCAAAGTATTTCTCTCGGAGCATAGCCAGCGAGAGATAGGCCGGGGTGCGGTCCTTGCCCGTGAACGGTGCTCCGTAAGCCATGTAGTGCTTCACGCACGCCGCTACATTGTATTTTCCGAGGTGGTTGGGGTCGTCCCCCTGGTATCCTCTGACCTCAGCCTCCGCCATCATGGCGTTGACGACGGCATCTTCTCCGAAGCTTTCCCAGATGCGTGACCAACGCGGGTCGCGTCCCAGGTCAAGCACCGGATTGTAGACCCACGGGCAGTTTCCAGCCCTGCTTTCGTAGGCAGTGACCTCAGCCATGTCCTTGGCCAGCTGCGTGTTGAACGACGCGGCGAGGTTGATGGGCTGCGGGAAGAGGATTCCCGCCTGCGTGTAGGTCACGCCGTGGTTGTGGTCGAGGCCGTAGATGTCGGGGATGCCCAGGTATTTCATGGACTTGTCCTGGATGAGCCGGATCCACTTCTGCCACTGCTCCACGGTAGCAGCCCGCGTACCCGGGGCGTTGAGGATGGAGCCTACGCGGTGTTTGGAGATGCAGGTGTCGAGCTGTGTCTCGTTGAGCCGCCACTTGCCGTCCGGACCGTATTGCCCCATGATGTCGAGGTTGAGCTCAAGCATCTGACCCACCTTGTCGTCGAGAGTCATCTTACTCAGCGTGTTCTCTATTTTCGCCTCGAGATCAGCGTCCCGGGGTATGGCGCGCTTCTGCTGCGCAAGGCCCGCAGTCGCAACCAGGAACAACGCAGTACATAAAATCGTTTTCTTCATTAGGATATAGTTTTCAGTTATTTTTTTGAGGTTATTTTTGGATTTTCCGAGACTTCGAGATTTCGAAGACTCGAGACTTAGATATTTCGAGACTTCGAGGCCTCAAAGCTTTATTATTGGGCCTTCAGGGTGATTTCCGCTGATTCGAGGTCGGGAGCCTGCGCTTTCAGGATGATACTGCCCTGGGAATTTCCTGCCTGTACGACGACGAGGCATTTTCCGAAGAACGCCTTGCGATGGTTGGCCTTGAATCGCTCCATTGAGGTCTGCGACCCGTTGTCTACTCCGGCAATCGTGGCGTCGCCCTTCAGAGCGAAATGAATTTGGTTTTCTGCGAGCGGGCAGATGTTTCCGTCCTTGTCGAGCACTTCCACCGTGACGAAGGCGAGGCTTTTTCCGTCGGCATCGAGCACCGTCTTATCTGGAGTGAGGCGGATGTGATGGGGAGCGCCTGCCGTCTTTATCGTCTTCTCCCTCACTGCCTTTCCGTCTTTTCTGGCCACCACCTTGACTTCTCCCTTCTCGAAGGGGACTCTCCACATGACGTGGAATTGATGGTCGTTCTCCTTTCGGCGGATGCCCTGCGACTTGCCATTGACAAACAGCTCCACCTCGTCGGCCTGGTTGTAGTAGCACCACAGATCCACCGTCTGCCCCTCCATCCAGTTCCAGTGGGGGAAGAGATGGAGCACCTCCTTGTCGGTCCACTCGCTCTGATAGAAGTAGTACATATCCTTTGGGAATCCGGCGAGGTCGACGATGCCGAAATAGCTGCTGCGAGCCGGAAATCCGTACGGCGTGGGCTCTCCGATGTAGTCCCATCCCGTCCAGATGAACTGTCCGCACACGAAGTCGTTGTGCTTGATGAGGTCCCAGGTCTCTTCGTGGTGGTTTCCCCATGAAGCCCTTGAGTTGTCGTACGCCGAGCACATGAATGAGGGGTCGGTGTATGGCATCCACCATTCCTTAGGCGCCTTGACGATGGAGTCGGACGGCATGACATAGAACCCGCGTGTGTGGAGCGAGGAGTTGCTCTCGGTGAAGAGGAACGGCTTTCCCGGGAAGTTCCCGGGCACGTCGGCCACGTTCTGGTTGTGGTAGTTATAGCCAATGATGTCCACTGCGTTCCCTTTGAAGAGGTGGTTGTTGGGGTTCGGCTCGTTGCATCCCGCGGTGACGGGGCGGGTCGGGTCGAGTTCCCTGACAATCTGTGCCAGCCGTTCAGCCAGCAGCGTGTTGGTGGACTTCTCGTCAGAGTTGCTGAGCTGCGATGCGTCGTGTCCGAAGTTGAGGATGAGGTTGGCCTGCTCGATGGAGAGGTCCTCTCCCCCACTCGAGCTCCACTGCTCCAGCACCTCGTTTCCCGTGCTCCATACGAGGATGGACGGATGATTTCGGTCGCGCCGTATGAAGTCCGTGAGGTCGCGCTCGAACCACTCATCGAAATAGGTCGCATAGTCGTACTTCGTCTTCTTCTTGTGCCACATGTCGAACGCCTCGTCCATGACGATGAATCCCATGGAGTCGCACATATCGAGCAGTTCGGGTGCCGGCGGGTTGTGCGTCATGCGAATGGCGTTGCACCCCATCTCCTTTAACGACACCAGCTGCCGTTTTATTGCGTCGTCGTTGACAGCCGCTCCGAGACATCCGAGGTCGTGGTGCATGCAGACGCCATTGATTTTCATCGGCACGCCGTTGAGAGAGAATCCATTCTTGGGGTCGAATCGGAAGGAGCGAACTCCGGTGGTCGTGGTGTAAGAGTCCACGAGTTTCTTACCGTCATACACCTCCGTCAGCACCTTATAGAGGTATGGTTTGTCGACCGACCAGAGGCTTGGGTTCTTCAGCTTGATTGTTGACTTAAAAGTGGCGGTCTTGCCATCTGCCGGAGTTCCATTGAATTTTTGAGAAGCGCTTTCCAGCTTGTTTCCTTCGGCATCCATCAGCGTGTTGACCACCTTCGTGTTTTTTCCCGCCTTCTCCACCTCAACCTGGATATCGATGTCTGCCGTCTTTTTGTCGTCGGTCAGTTTCGGAGAGACGAAGACGCCCCATTGAGCGATATGCGTGTTGCTTGTAGAGAGGAGGAACACATGCCTGTAGATGCCCGATCCGCTGTACCAGCGGCAGTTGGGCTGCTGCCCGTTGTCCACTCTGACGGCGATGACGTTCTGCCCGTCGTTGAGCAGGTCAGTGATGTCGTACTGGAAGGAGATGTAGCCGTATGGCCGTGTACCAAGCTTTTGACCGTTGAGATAGACTGTGGAATTCTGGTATACGCCGTCGAACTGGATGAAGGTCCGCTCTCCTTCGTTTTTTGCGTGGCTGAAGTGCTTGCGGTACCACCCCACCCCTCCCGGCAGGGCTCCTCCACCGGCTCCTGCCGGGTTGGACGCCATGAAATCTCCTTCGATGGACCAGTCGTGCGGCAGGTTGAGTTTTCTCCATGAGGAGTCGTCGTATGCTGTTTTAGCCATGTCAGCGCTGTCAGCGAGGGTAAACAGCCAGTTGTCGTCGAAGTTCTGTCGTTGCCGTGCCTGAGCCGTCGTTATTGCAAGCGTGAACAACAAAAGGTTTATGATCTGTTTCATTCGATGCGTCTTTAGTTAATGGAATTGAAGACGCGCCGTGGCGCGTCTCTACAAAAATCTCCCCGACCCTCTACAGACTGACTAAAGTTGTACTTCTGTTTTCTTACCGTTGTATTCCACGAGTTTTCCTTCAGGATTGTCGAGGTTGAGTTCCTTGGCACTGTCCTTGGTGATATAGACAACGTTGAACTTGCGGGCTTTCAGCATGCCGTCGAAGTCGCCCTTTTGGTCGTCGAAGGACACCGTGCGAGCCTTGTCGTTGTATGTTATGTCGATAGTTGCGAACTTGCCCTTCTCGTAGTTGTAGTTCGTGCCCTCGTCCTCGTAGAGCTGGAACTTGGCGTCCCGTCCGGCATAGACATATAGGTTGATGACGTCGGCCGGCTTCTCGTCGCTCCACTCCATCTTAGGTCCGAAGGGGATGATGGCTCCCTCGGGCACGAACACCGGGATTCTGTC
The DNA here is from genome assembly GCA_017483765.1 of Bacteroidaceae bacterium. GTDB lineage: Bacteria > Bacteroidota > Bacteroidia > Bacteroidales > Bacteroidaceae > UBA3839. Next base: position 105,038 of record JAFUVE010000090.1, read on the forward strand.
GTACGGCGCTTCGACGTTCTGCTTCTGTCCGCCATCGATATGTTTTCCGGTGTAGAGGTCGTACCATCCGCACTGCTTCGGGAAATAGACATCCCTTGACCTCGCCTTGTAGTATCCGACAGGGCATGCCATGAGGGATGGTCCGAACATCCACTGGTCCTTGATGTCGTACACCTGCTCGTCGCCGTTGAAGTCCATGACGAGCGCGCGCATCATGGTGTAGTCATGCTGGTTGACCCATCCCGCCATAGAATAGAGGTATGGCATGAGGTGGTATCTGAGGTTGTCGTAGTAGACGAACGACTTGTATGCCGGATGCTCGTCGGGCGCGATGTTCCAGATTTCACGTGTAGGCCACTGTCCGTGTACCCTGAAAAGCGGGATGAACGTGCCGAACTGGCTCCATCTGGCCTGCAGCTCCCTCCATTCCTTGAGGTCCTCGTTCTCGGTTCCGTTTTGGTCGAACTCCTGCTGTGCCTTGACGTAGCGGTTCTCCACGCAGAATCCACCCTGGTCCATACCCCAGAACGGAAGTCCGGAGAGCGAGTAGTTCATGCCGGCAGTCATCTGAGCCCTCATGTCCTCCCAGCGGGTTCCGATGTCTCCACTCCAAGTGGCGGTTGAATAGCGCTGTTCTCCAGCGAATCCGCTTCTGGTGAGCAGGAACACTCGTTGGTCGGGGTCTACGCCTCGCTGTCCGTTGTAGATGGCGTCGGCATTGACGATGCTGTATGCGTTGAAATATTCGGTGGTCGTTCCGAGAGCGGTAGGTCCGCTAAGCGCCTTGCGGTACCACATAGGCGTGCAGTCCCTCACGTTTGGCTCGCTGGCATCCATCCACCATGCGTCGATACCTTTATTATATTTAGAGTAGAGATTTTCGTCCATCTGTCTCCAGAACATCTTCCGGGCGTCCGGATCGTAAGCATCATAGAAAGAGCCCATATAGCCGAGCCAGTCGAAGATAGAGTCGTTGACGGCCTGATGGTACATCCATCCCTTGGCGTCGATTTCCTTGTAGTTGTCGGTTGTGCAATAGAACTTTGGCCAGACGGAGATCATGAAGCGTCCGTGCATCTGGTGTACGCTGTCGAGCATGGCCTGAGGGTTTGGATAGCGCTCTTTCTCAAACTGATGGCTTCCCCAGTCGTCGATTCTCCAGTAATTCCAGTCCTGCACGATGTTGTCAATCGGTATATGACGTTTTCTGAACTCAGCCAGCGTCTCTTCGATTTCACCGGCAGTCTTATACCGCTCGCGGCTCTGCCAGAATCCGAGCACCCACTTGGGATAGACGGGTGCCTTTCCCGTGAGTGTGCGGTAGCCCGAGATGACCTCGTCGAGATTCTGTCCTGCTATGAAGTAGTAGTCCATGTCCTGTGCCATCTCGCTCCATACGCTGAGCTGCTTGAGCTGCTCGTCGGTTCGCGGTTCAGCCACCCGCAGTCCGCAGTAGCTCTCTCCTCCGTCGGGCTGCCACTCAATCCTGATGGATGTCTTCTCCTTCACGTCTGCCGTGAACTTGTATGCGTTAGGGTTCCATGCTGTCCTCCACCGCTCCGGCACGACCTCATTTCCGCCGATGAACACCTTGACGTATCCAGCGTAGTAGAGGATGAACTGGTAGGGATTGTCGGGCAAGTCGCTCCTGACGGGTTCGATGGCTCCTTCGTAGACCACCTTGGCTCCGTTGAGGTCGAAATCCTTAGGCAGGTTCTGTGTTCCTCCGTTGTCTGTCTGCTTGCAGAGTTCTGACGCCTTTGGCATGGCATACTCATAATAGATGGAGTCCTCGGCGCGTTCGAGTGTCTTTCCGTCCTTGTCGGTGTAGGTGCCGGTGAGGTGTCCTTCCTCTCCGTTTTTGTCGTAGAGCTTGAATGCTCCGTTCAGCTGCAGGTAGTCCTCCGGCTTACCGAACCGGCAGAAGGAGTAGCTGTCCCAAAGCAGTCCGAAGTTTTTGTTGGATACGACGAACGGCACGCTGACCTTGGTGTTGTACTGGAAGAGGTCCTCATTCTTTCCGAGCATGTTGAGTTCCTCCGACTGGTGCTGGCCGAGACCATACAGCGCGTCGCCCACCTCGTCCATGACCAGCTGCCAGGTGAGTCCGTGCTTCTGCTCCTCCTTCACCTTCGCGAGGTCGCATCCGATTTCCCTGTCTGGCACAGTGAACGGCTTGAAAGTCTTTCCCTTCTCCGTCTCCTTGGCCAGAAGCTTTCCGTCTGCATCGTAGAATTCAATCCTTCCGTCCTTTTGGTCGACCACAGCCTTGATTGCCGGTGCGGTGACGGTGGTTTTTCCGTCTTTCTCCTCAACGGAATATTTCACGTCCGCTTTCTGAGGAACGATGATGAGGCTTTCCTTCTTCTTAGGCAGGGCGTCTTCACTCGTGGCCCTTACCTGGATGATGTTGTCGTTAACCACTTGCAGAGCGACCACCTTGGGCGCCCCTTCCTGCGGACTGTCGATATTGACGGTCACCAGGTTTTTTTCGCCTCCCATGCCGCCACATCCAGTCATTGCTGCAGCGATGATGCAAGCCAAAAATGTTTGTTTTGTTTTCATATTAGTTAGTCTTTTTAAGTAATTTTCGATAAATGGAAACGGTGTAATTTCTCAAGTACAAAATTACATCTTTTCTGTCAAAATAATGTTCTCCAATGTATATATGAACACAGAAAATGTTTACGCAATGGGTAAATTTGTTTCCTTGATATGGTGAAATTGTTGACAGAGGGAACGTATATTCGATTATTTCAAGAAAAACTGAGCGAAAAAGACATTTAGTTCATGGATTTGTTTAAAAAAATTGTAATTTTGCAAAAGTATATTATCCACAATTTAATAACCGTAAGAAAAAAAGTTGCCTCGTTTTTTTTGAAGACGAGAAGACGAGAAGACAGGAAGACAAGACGATAGTCTGCATGACCAGCATCAAAGGAAAAAACGGTGAGGCAAGTAATTTTTTTTCGACCAAACTTATCAGAATTCCAAAGATGAAAATTAGAAGAACCATTTTCTCATTCATCCTGATGTGCTTCTGCCTGTCAGGCAGTGTTCGTGCCGACGAGTCGTATGACCAGAACCGTCCCGGTCCGAAGTCGATATTGAAGTGGCTTCTTGCCTATCTGGACTCTTCTGCCGTTGACGGAATTGACCAGCGCTATATTGAGGTACCGAAAAAGCCATGGCAGATTGTTGTTCGTAGCAACATCAACCAGTCTGATCTGAAAATGAGGTCATATATCAACGCAGAAGCCTACACCAATTCAGAACAGGGAAAGATTCAGTGGGAGCCCCGCATCCGTACTGACGTGACAACTTATGCTGGTGCTTGGGTTGGATACCGGGGTTTTGGCATAGGTATGGCAAAGAATGTCGGAGGTGACAAAGGAAACCTGTTCACCCTGGCGGCAACCAGCAGCAAATACTCTCTGAACCTTCGTATCCATCATTTTCAGACAGACAACCCAGTTGTCCACATGGAAGGTTATATTACAGATGAGAATGGAACTGATGAATATAACAACACTGAACATTTCCTCCTATTCGAACCAATTAAAGTAAAGACTGTGATGTTTGATGGAGTCTATTTCTTTAACAGCAAGAAGTTCTCGAACTTGGCCGCTTACGACCAATCCACCATTCAGCGACGTTCTGCCGGTTCTCCCGTATTAGGTGCTATGATGTTCTATTCCAAAGTATCTTACGACGAACCTCTTAACAACGACTTAATATTCTTTATGAACAACATTGGACGAATTAAACAATGGCAGGCCAGCATCGGTGGAGGTTATGCATACAACTGGGTGATAGGCAAGAATTTTATGGTGAATGCGACTGTGATGCCTATGGTTTCGTTCTACAATCGTCTGAAGATTTACACCTATGATTCTTACCTTTACCAGCAAGCCATTATTGATTCTGACGACTACGATGATGATGTGATGATCAACTACGACAAATGGTGGATTAAGCCATTAGGTAAGAAGACCGTGAAAGGACGCGTGAAATTGAATTACGACGCTCGTCTTTCTCTGACCTACAATCTCAAAGACTGGTTCTTCAACGTAAACGGCCAGTTCAGCAATTTTCGCTACAAGCACGCATCATCAAGTGGACGTTTGAACGACTGGTACGTGAACGCCTCTGTAGGTCTTCGTCTGTGACACCCAAAAGCCTTCGCTGTACTCTTTACCGAGCTCTTGTTCACATAACCACAACGGACGGCGTCAAAGCAATAAAGCCTAACGCCGTCCGTTTTTTTGTTTGTTTTTTTATTTCCTTTATTTAACCTTTTTCTTTTTCCGCTTTTTCAGTTCATCAATCAGAGAGAATACAGCGACAATCACGCCCACTACTCCAACGACCAATCCAATCATGTCGTAGTTTTCTTTCAGAAATGTGATGACAGAATCCATAAATCAAGTAAAAGGGTTGATAAAGGTCAATGGGACTTTCCGATTAAATGCCATTCTAAAAATCAGTCTGCAACCATCTTAATCCTGCCCTGAGAATGGGCATAGGCAGAACCAGTTGTTCTCTTCAGAACCAATTCAAGGTAGGATGCTACAAGATCTCGGTCAAGCTGCCCATTATCCATCAAAACCTTACAGTCTTTCAGCGTGTCATAATATCCACCTGTGTTGAAATATTCACCTACCCCAATAGTATAATTTTTCTGGGGGTCAATTGAGATGAAATCTCCAGTATCAGCATCAAATACTTTGACATCGCTTATTGTATGGCTTATAGTATGTACGGTGAAAGTAATTCCTGAAACCTGTGGAAAATTGCCGTCCTCCTCTGGTGCTTTTGCTGTACAAGCTTGAAGCATTTTTATGATTTTTTCTCCTGTAGCCTCAATCTTGCTAACAGTATTGCTGAACGGCAAAGCATTAAACACATCTCCATAACTGATATTTCCCGCTTTGATAGAAGACCGGATACCACCTCCATTCTGCAATCCGATGTCCGCTTCCAAAGTAATCCGGAATGCGTCGGTTATCAAGTCGCCGAGATTGGTTTCAGCAGAACGTACGATACGTCTTCCATTCTCATCATTGATTTGGAGGTCATAGTCGCTTGTGGCCAGTATCCTCGATTTCACCTCATTTAGAAGATTGTTGACACTATCGGTTGAGGCAGCAACAATTGTGTTAACATATTCTATATTCTTAATCGGTATGAGTTCTGTGGAAATAATTCCTTCCTTACTGATTACCAGTTTCCCGACGTTCATAAAATTTGTTCCGCTCTGCGTGACTATAATATCCTTTCCCTCCTTGTTTTTCACATAGTCATGCACAATTGCGGAATGAGTGTGCCCATCGAGGACCACATCAATTCCTGTAGTCGCAGCCACGAGCCCATGGGAGGTTATGCCCGTTTCATTCACGGCTTCTCCCAAGTGTGAAAGCACCACAACGAAGTCGGCTCCCTCTGCCCTGGCATTGTCCACTGCCTGCTGGACAAGAGAATAGACTTGCTCGGTTCGCAAATCGTAAAGTAACTTGCCATCTTTGTCGTAGAAAGAATACGCCTCTGATTGCATGGTCTCCGGAGTGCAGACACCGACAAATGCCACTCGTTTCTTCCCATATTGACGTATAATATATGGCGCATAAACCGGTTCAGTAGCTCCACTATGGAAGAAATTGGCGCAGACCACCGTAGTATTGATATTTTTTAGGAGTTCCTCCATCCATGGTGTACCGTAATCAAACTCATGGTTTCCCAGCGTGATGGCATCATATCCCACATTACGCATGATGCTGACGATGGCCTTACCCTGACTGTTGGCCCCTGGCAAACCTCCAGACAGAAAGTCTCCACTGCTGACGACAGCCGCAAAAGCAGTGTCACTGGCAGCAATGGCATCTCTTAGCCCTGCAATCTTTGCGTATCCTTCAATGCTACAATGTACATCGTTTTCATAGAGAACGACAATGCTCTTCTGTTGGATATCAGCTGGTTGTTTTCCTTCATCATTGTCAGAACACGCAATCAGAAGAAATGAGAATAATGAGAAAAATAAAAACTTAAAGCACCATTCACTTAAAAATGGCTTTTGGGGAAAATTAACTGGTTTCATCATAATAAATAATATTTCAAGTTGCAAATTTATCTATTTTTTTGCTTTTCTGCAATTGTTTTATGAAAATATAACACTTTTACATTAAAGAAGATTAACTTTCTTTATCATGTTGGTTTATAAATTCGAAATAATTACGTATATTTGCATAAAATCCTTAAACAAACGCTTAGGGAACACGTCATCTGAAAAATAAAAACTAAAAACTGTGAGACATGATTATCAGACTGTTAGACTTTTTAAATGCTTCGCCAGTGAATTTTTTGGCCGTAAAAAACATATCCAACACATTGGAGGATGCCGGCTACCGGCGTATCGACCCATGTGAGCCATTGGGCAAAGTTCAACCTGGCGACAAACTGTATGTCACGAAAAACGACTCATCCATCTATGCATTTCATATAGGCCGTAAGTCATTGGCTGAAGGAGGTTTTCATATGATATGCGCCCACTGCGACTCCCCCACATTCCGCATCAAGCCGAATGCGGAGATGCTGTGTGAGGGCGGAATCGTGAAACTGAACACGGAGGTGTATGGCGGTCCGATCATGTCGACTTGGTTCGACCGGCCGCTGACCATCGCCGGCCGCGTGATTGTGAAGGGCGAGGACGCCATGAGCCCGCGGACACTGCTGCTCCACGTGAAACGTCCGTTGCTGCAAATCAGCAACCTCGCCATCCATTTCAACCGCTCGGTGAACGACGGCGTGAAGCTGAGCAAGCAGAAGGACATGCTTCCCTTGCTTGGCATACTGACGAGCAAGATGGAAGCCGGCAATATGCTGATGAACGTGGTATGCTCGGAGCTGGGGATAGAGCAGAGCGACATCCTGGACTTCGACCTCTACCTCGCCGACGCCACACCGGCATGCACATTCGGAGCACACAACGAGTTCATCTCTTCCGGCCGCCTGGACGACCTGTCGATGTGCCATGCCGGACTGGCAGCCTTGCTTGGAGCCGATGAGCCGGACACGACGAATGTGCTTGCCATCTTCGACAACGAAGAGACCGGCTCTCAGACGAAGCAAGGAGCTGGCAGTCCGTTCCTGGCCTCGATGCTCAAGCGGATAGCGCTGAGCCAGAGCGGCAGCGAGGAGGCTTTCTATCAGGCCGTGGAGCGTGCGTTCATGATTTCAGCCGACAATGCCCACGCCTGGCATCCGAACTACAGCGAGAAATACGACCCGACAAACCACCCGCAGCTGGGCAAGGGTCCTGTCATCAAGTTCAACGCGGCTCAGAAATATGCGAGCGACGCCGTGTCAGCCGCCGTGTTCGCACAGGTCTGCGCAGACGCGGGGGTCCCGTGCCAGCGGTTCGTGAACCACAGCGACGTGGCAGGCGGCAGCACACTGGGCAACATACTCGCCTCGTCGATTCCGCTGCGCGGAGTGGACATGGGCAACCCGATCCTGGCCATGCACAGCTGCCGGGAGACGGGCAGCGTGGCAGACCACCTCTACTGCGTGAAAGCTTTCCTGCAGTTCTTCAAATAACGTGGACGGAGACGTGGACGTCCCCAGTGTGAATCGGTGAAGCATAATCCCCGCCACAGGTCAGTGTGGCGGGGATTCATTATACCCTGGGGGAGGGGTTATAAATTAGGTACTTCAGGAATATGTGTGGAAGAAGATCCTATATCATTGTTTGACCGTGCTTCGCCGGTCAGATGTGCGGGCGAGACGCCCACTATCCCAGCCGATGTCCTGTCGGAATGAAAAAAGGGACAGCAGATGACAATAAAATTAATCACCACACGAAATCCTGAATAACCTTTAAATTGACATGATTTTTTTCGAACACTAATCTGAACGAATTTTCACGAATAGTTTTTTTAATTGACATGATTATTTTCGAACAGTGCTCAAAAAAACATTTGGACGGTAATCGTTGAAGGTTTTTTGTCAAGAATTGGAGAATTAGAGAATTGGTGTTTTCGTTTTTTCAGCCGTCTTCGGGCATCGAGCCCTTGACGGCTGGCGCGGGCGAGACACCCACGCCCCCAGCCAAGACGAAATGGAGACGCATACGGGCGAGACGAGGATGTCCACGCACACGGGCGAGACGAGGATGTCCACGCCCCCAGCCAAAATGGAGATGTCCATGCCCCCAGCAAAGACGAGGATTACAATTTTGGAGGGAGAAAAATTGCTGAGTCAGAAAAAGCTTTGTTGAGAGCAAAAAAAGTGCATATATGCTAAAACCCAATAAATCAACTAATTAATCAAAAACCTCATACACAATTTTGAAATGTACGAACATGTATGAGATTTTTGCATAAAATTTCAAAAATAAAAATTATCTTTGCCAACGAAAATAACCAAAATTGCCAAATACAACCATGGATACTAACAACGACAACACTATCTACAGAGAAAGTTCTCAGCCTTCAGAAGAACAACAGCACCAATACAATTCCAACAAAACCAGATCCGGACAAGGCTATCCTTCTTCCGGTAACAAAAGCAACAAGACAATGATCATCATGCTAGCCGTAATTGCGGTATTACTTGCCGCAATAGCAGCGATTCTTTTGTTCAAGAACAGCGGTGAGAAGGAAGAGCCTCAGAAAGATGAAGTCGTAAAGAAAGCGAAGAAAGCAAAACAGAAACCGACCGACCGCACCATTACTGTAAACGGCGTGTCATTCAAGATGGTATATGTGAAAGGCGGAACCTTCCAGATGGGAACGAGCGGAGGGGAGTTTCCACGTGAGAGCCCAGCTCACAGTGTGACGGTTTCAGACTTCTATATTGGTGAGACAGAGGTGACACAGGAGTTATGGGAAGCGGTCATGGAATACAATCCTTCCTCTTTCTCTGGCAGCAGGCTCCCCGTCGAAAACATCGACTACGATGATTGTCAAGAATTTATAGAGAAACTGAACGAACTGACAGGAGAGGCATTCCGGCTGCCATACGAGGCAGAATGGGAATTCGCTTCACGAGGAGGAACAAAGAGCGAAGGTTACAATTATTCCGGCAGCAATGCAATAGGAGACGTGGCATGGTATAATGCCAACAGCAGTAGTCAAAGCCATGAAGTAGGCACGAAGAAGGCAAACGAACTTGGAATCTTTGATATGAGTGGAAACGTATGGGAATGGTGCGAGGACTTCTTCGACGACAATTACTATAGCGTTTCACCAGAGCAGGACCCGACCGGTCCCGATAATGGAAACACCTGGCTCAACCGTGGCGGAAGTTGGAAAAGCGGTGCGAAATATTGCCGGTCAGCTTACCGTGGCCAAGGAAAAACCGGAGAACGCGAGAGTTATTTGGGCATGCGTCTTGCCATCGGAACAAAGACAAAGGCAACAAAAAGCAAGTCAGCACCAACACCTTCTATCGAATACATGACCGGCATCATTACCGACCCTGTTGACGACTACGTGAACGTACGGAAAGGACCTGGAACGAACTACGAAGTAGTAACAACCCTCGATGTTGGCGATGAAGTGTATTACACCTCCGGTTCAGGCAATTGGATGAAAGTATATGACTTGGGCGAAAACTACCTTGGCTACGTTTATTACGACAGGATAATTTCCAGAGGCAATAAAGACATCAGTAATTCACTGAGTCAGAACGCCATAGAAGAGGACTCTAACGAACAAAATTCCAACACGTCTGAGGATTGGAATGCGGTGTTAGATGCCTATGAAAAATATGTTGATCAATATATTCGTATGATGGAAAGGGTAAATAAGGGAGATGACACAGCCATTGCAGAGTATCCAGGACTGCTTGCAAAAGCAGAAGAACTGCAAAAGAAATTGGAAAACGCAAAAGGCGAAATGACATCAACACAAATTGCCCGTCTTAACAAAATCCAACAAAAAATGTTAGATGCAGCACAAGCAATGCAATAAACAATAACAATATGGAGATCAACTAATAAAAAATTTATAATAATCCGCTAAAACAAACAAAGAAGGGTGAATAACTAGAACAACGATTTAAAGTTCTCCCCCAATTTCTTAGGAGTACACCTATGTTACCAAGACAATAACGGGCTTAATTCTGTTCCGTGATATAACTTCTAGTAATGATTATTTTAAGAATTATAACATGGTCTTAATATGACTTTTAGGTCACAGGAAAAGACTTCTATATTTAAACTTTAAATATTTTGAATTTATGAAAAATCTATCAATTAATGACAGTCGTACGTCAGTAACAAATATTTTTATTGACAAATCCTCTTCTTCTGCAGGAGGCAATAGCATATATTACACAACAAAAAATACGGTTTTATTATTAATCGTAACTATTTTATTAGTATTACTGAGTTTATCCAGTTGTAATTCTGGCGGTCTTAAACCCAGTCAAACCAAGATTTCTGGTCCTTTAGGCGAATATTTCGAGGTTGTAGACAGAGATTACAAAGTAAATGATAGTGGTGTTTGCAATATTGAGATTAAAAGAATCAAAGCCGGATTTCCTGCTCCTTGGGAAGAAGGAATGGAAATAGGCTATGGTGATGGAGATATCGAACCCAGCTTTACTGTAGAGTTTATGGATGAGGATGGTGATGTTGAGTATAAAGATGGCACAGATATAGTTGCCGACCAAGAAGCATTAGAAGCTATCGCCGCTTTGGGAGTCGGAGAATCAACAACTATTCCGTTTAGTGCAAACATTAAGAAATCATCCAAATTTAAAGTTAGCAGTTTGTTTAAAGCACATGAACCTAGCCTTGATGGAATATATTCTATGAAGGGTACAATTGGTAATCTTCCAGTGGTAGCTCAGTTTGAGATTAAAGGGAATACTGCTGGCGGAACATATTATTATAGTAAGTATGGTCCCAATCATGTATTATTCATAGAGGGACTTTTTGATAAGGGAAAGCTTTCATTCGAGGAAACAGATGATGAGGGTAATATGACCTCACAGTGGGATGGTTCTTTCGATGGGTATGTGTATACTGGAAAGTTTGTCAATTTAAATAATGGCAAAGAGTTTAATTTTACGTTGAAAAAAACAGATGAGTCTTATAAGGGTAGAACTGAGAGAAGATGGTCTGTAGCTAACTCCACAGACACAGGAAATCACCTCGCCGTTATCAACGTAAGCAATATCATTCTTCCGCCAGAGATAAGTGATGCCGTCACAATTGTACCACAAAGCGAAGGAAACGTATATTGCGATTTCAACCACAACTACTATCCAGAAGTGACACTTACTTTTAAACTCCTGAGAAGCGTGAATACGGCATCT